>DYFA01000060.1 GCA_020725425.1 Aneurinibacillus sp. | reverse complement strand
GAACTGCGGGGCGCAGGTCGGCTTCAGCTCGATCTCCACCTCGCGCTGCTTGTCCAGGATGCGGTGGAGCAGCTTCTCGTAGTGGAAGGCGTTGAGCATCTCGCTCTCCAGGTCTTTGCCCCGGCCGGTCGGCACGAGGAAGAAGACGTGGTGGGCCTGGCAGCCGAGCCCCACCGCCAGGTCGGTGATCTCCTCCACCCGGTCGTAGTTGGGCTCGGTCACCGTGGTGTGCAACTGCACCTCCAGCCCCGCCTCCCGGGCGTAGCGGACGCCGTCGATGGCCCCCTGCCAGGAGCCGGGGACCTGGTGGAAGGAGTCGTGGAACTCCGGGTCGGGGGAGTGGATCGAGATGCCGAGCCGGACGGCGCCGGCCTTCTTCAGCTCCCGGGCGATCTCCGGCGTGACGAGAGTGCCGTTGGTGCCTAAGACCGGGCGCGTCCCCAGATGGGCCGCCTTGGCCACCAGGTCGAAGATGTCCGGACGGATGAGCGGCTCGCCGCCGGAGAAGACCATGATCCTGAACCCCGCCCGGGCGATTTCCTCGAGGAGCTTCATCCCCTCGGCCGTGGTGAGCTCGTCGGTGTCGGCCGCTCCGGCGTCCCGGTAGCAGTGTTTGCACTTCAGGTTGCACGCCCGGGTCGTGTTCCAAGAAATGATGTTCATCTCTCACTGTCCTCCTCTACAGCCGGAGCTTGGACGGGCAACCCTCACGAAGCCATTTCGCTGCCTCCATCGCGTGATAGGTGATGATCAGGTCGGCTCCGGCCCGCTTCATAGCGAGCAGGACCTCCAGGACCACCCGGCGCTCGTCGAGCCACCCGAACCGGGCCGCCGCCTTCACCATGGAGTACTCCCCGCTGACGTTGTACGCCACGACCGGCACGAAGAACCGCTCCCTGACCTGACGGATCACGTCGAGGTAAGCCAGGGCCGGCTTGACCATGACCAGGTCGGCCCCCTCCGCCAAGTCCTGCTCCACTTCCCGGAGCGCCTCCCGGACGTTGGGCGGATCCATCTGGTAGCTCCGTCGGTCGCCGAAGCTCGGAGCCGATTGGGCAGCCTCCCGGAACGGCCCATACATCGCCGAGGCGTACTTGGCGGCATATGACATGATCAGGGTGTCGGTGAACCCCTCCCTGTCCAGCGTCTGCCGGATGGCGGCCACCCGGCCGTCCATCATGTCGGAAGGCGCAACGCCGTCCGCTCCCGCCCGGGCGTGGGAGAGGGCGATGTTGGCCAGGAGCGGCAGGGTCGGGTCGTTCAGAACCCTGTTCCGCTCGACCACCCCGCAGTGCCCGTGGTCGGTATAGTCGCAGAGACAAACGTCGGTCAGGACGACCAGCTCCGGCAGGGCCCGCTTCAGGGCGGCGACGGCGACCTGGACCGGCCCATCCTCTTGCCAGCCGGAGGAGCCGACGTCGTCCTTGTAGTCAGGAATGCCGAAGAGGATCACCGCCGGCACCCCGTTGGCGTGAGCCTCTGCCGCTTCCTCCACCGCCAGGTCGGGACTGAGCCGGTAGACTCCCGGCATCGAGGCGACCTCCTCCTTCCGCCCCTGCCCGGAGCGGATGAAGAGCGGGTAGATGAAGTCGCCGGGATCCAGCGTCGTCTCGGCCACCATGCGCCGGAGTCCCGCGGTTTGTCTCAGTCTCCGGCCTCGCACCACCGGAAAGCCCATCGCTGCCTCCCCCTTCTGTCACGCCTGGCCGTCACGGCTGTCCGGCGTGTCCGGACGCCCGGGGCAGCCGGCCGATCTCCTCGTCCGTGAGGTAGCAGGCCGGATCCTCTGCCCAGGTGTCGCCGTGGACCACTTCCGCCCGGATACGGCATCCGCCGCAGACCTCGTTGTAGCGGCACTCGGCGCACCGCCCCTTGACATGGGCGCTCTTCTCCCGCAACCTGACCTGGAACTCGTTCTGGCTGTCCCGCCAGATCTCGCTGAACTTCCGCTCCCGGACGTTGCCGAGCGTCCGGTGGCCCCAGAACTGGCAGGCGTGGACGTCGCCCCGCGGGTCGACGTTGGACATCTTCGTCCCTGCCGAGCACCCGCCGTGCATCTTGAGGAGCTCCCAAACCTCCTCCGCCCGCTCCGGAAAGTGTTCCTGGACGTAGCGGTAGAGGTAGGCCCCGTCGGCGTGGTTGTCGGTGGTCAGGATCTCGACCTCGACCCCCCGCTTCCGGAAGTCCAATGTCTTCCGGATGAGCAGCTCGATCGTGGCCCGCTTCTCCTCGAGCGTGGTGTCGAGCTCGACCATCTCCTTGCCCCGGCCGGCGTAGACCAAGTGGTACATGCAGAAGCGGGGGATCCTCTCCTCCTCCACCACGTTGAGCACCGCCTCCAGGTCCCCGTAGTTGTAGCGGTTGACGGTGAAGCGGATGCCCGTCTTGTTCCCGGCGGCGAGGGAGTTGCGGATCCCCTCGAGGGACCGGCGGAAGGAACCCGGGATACCCCGGAACCCGTCGTGAGTCTCCGGGGCCCCGTCGATCGAGACGCCGACGTACTGGAAGCCGGCCTCCTTGATCTTTTGCGCCGCCTCAGGGGTGATGAGGGTGCCGTTGGTTGAGATCACCGGGCGTAGGGCGCGCTCTGCGGCGTAGGCGCCCAACTCGTACAGGTCGGGCCGGACGAGCGGCTCCCCGCCGGAGAAGAGCAGGACCGGAACCTGCATCTCGCCGAGGTCGTCGATGAAGGCCTTCGCCTCGGCGGTGGTCAGCTCGCCTTCGTAAGCCCGGTCTTCGGCCCCGATGTAGCAGTGCTTGCACTTCAGGTTGCAGCGGTTGGTGGTGTTCCAGACCACAAGAGGCCTGTTCTCCGTTGAGAACTGGAGGAGGTGCGGGGGGAGTCGGCGGGTGTCCCGCCCGTAGTTTAGCGCCTCGGAAACGGTCGCCGTCCCGCAGAGAAGCTTGGTGCACCCGATCATCGCCATTCTCCCTTACTTTCAAATGTGAGGGGTCCGCCCCCTCGTTCAGCAAGCCGACAAAAGGGATATAACTTGTTAAACGGCGGCGCGCCCCTGAAAGTGCCCGGCCAGCGCCTCCACCAGCCCGGCAATGGTATACTCGGCCGCCTCGACCTGCACGTTCAACCCCAGCTCCCGGGCGGTCTTGGTGGTGATGGGCCCGATGGAGGCCACTGTCACCCCGGAGAAGAGCCGCCGCACCTCGGCCCGCCCCTCCTCGCTTTCCCCGCCCAGCAGGGAGACGAGGTTCTTCACGGTGGACGAGGAGGTGAAGGTCACGGCGTCCACCTCCCCCGCCTCGAGCAGGTGGCGCAACTCCTCGACCCTCCCCTGGCCTTCGCCGATGATCGTCCGGTAGGCGGCCACCTCGTCGACCTCCGCCCCCCGCCGGCGCAGCTCGGCCGGGAGCACCTGCCGGGCCTCGGCCGCCCGCGCCACCAGGATGCGTTTCCCTTGCAGGTCGGCGGGGAGCGCTGCCAGGATGCCTTCGGCCCGGAACTCCTCCGGCACTGCGTCGGCCCGAATCCCTTGGCGCGCCAGGGCCTCGGCCGTCTCGCTCCCGATGGCGGCTACTCTGGTCCCGCCAAAGCTCCGGGCATCCCCGCCCTCCGCCTGGAGAGCGGCGAAAAAGGCCTCCACCCCGTTGGCGCTGGTGAAGATGACCCAGTCGTACGTCCCCACCTGGACCGCCGCCTGGCGCAGCGGCCGTTCGTCCTCGGGCGGCGCCACCCGGATAGCCGGGAACTCCCATGCCTCCGCCCCCAGTTCCGCCAAGCGCTCGCTGAGTTTGCTCGCCTGCGCCCGGGCCCGGGTGACTACCACCCGCCGGCCGAAGAGCGGCTTCTCCTCGAACCAGGAGAGTGCCGGCCGGAGGTTCACCACTTCGCCGACCACGATCACCGCCGGCGACCCGAATTGCTCCGCCTCGGCCCGCTCCACGATGTCCGAGAGCGTCCCCGTGAGCACCCCCTGGTCGGTCGTCGTCCCCCAGCGCACCAGCGCCACGGGGGTGCGGGCCGGCCGCCCGTGGGCCACGAGCTGGGCCACGATGCCCGGCAGGTTCTCCATGCCCATCAGGAAGACCAGCGTGTCGGCGGCCGTGGCCAGTTTCTCCCAGTTGATGGCAGAGACCGCCTTCTGCGGGTCCTCGTGCCCGGTGATCACCGCAAAGGACGAGGCCACGCCCCGGTGGGTGACCGGAATGCCAGCGTAGGCCGGCGCAGCGATCGCCGAGGTCACCCCCGGCACCACCTCGAAGGCGAGGCCCGCCCGGCGGAGGGTCTCCGCCTCTTCCCCGCCCCGCCCGAAGACGAAGGGGTCGCCCCCCTTGAGTCGGGCCACCACCTTGCCCTCCCGGGCCAGCTTAACCAGGAGGGCGTTGATCTCCTCCTGCTTCATGGCATGGCGGCTGGACTCCTTGCCGACGTAGATCAACTCAGCGCCGGGCTTGGCGTAGGCGAGGAGCCGGTCGTTCGCCAGGCGGTCGTATACGACCGCGTCCGCCGACTCCAGACACGCCTTCCCCTTCAGCGTCAAAAGCCCCGGGTCGCCTGGCCCGGCGCCGATCAGGTAAACCTTCCCTTTGGCGGTTCCGTCCCGCTTCACGCTTTGCTCTTCCCCTCCACCCGGATCGCCGTCAAGATCTCCCGCCCGCCCCGGGAGAGCAGGTCCTCTCCCAGCGCCCGCCCGACCGCTTCCGCCTCTTCCCGGGGGCCGCGCCGCTCGCCCCGGACGAGCTTTGACCCGTCGAGGCTGGCCACGGCACCGCACAACCGGAGCTCGCCGCCTTCCAGCACCGCCAGGGCGCCGATCGGCACCTGGCAGCCCCCTTCCAGCGCTGCGAGAAAGGCCCTCTCCGCGAGCACGCAGGCCGTGGTCGCCGGGTCGGCCAAAGCCTTCACCAGCGCCATGGTTTCCTTATCCTCCGCCCGCGTCTCGACTCCCAGCGCTCCCTGTCCGACAGCGGGCAGGCAGAGCTCCGGGGAGAGCCGTTCCACCACCAGGTCGGTCAACCCCAGCCGCTCCAAGCCGGCCGCGGCCAGGACGAGGGCGTCGAGCCCGAGCGTCTCCAGCTTGTGCAGCCGGGTGTCGAGGTTACCCCGAATCGGGACGAACTCCAGGTCCGGCCGGACGGCCTTCAACTGCGCCACCCGCCGGAGGCTGCTGGTGCCGACCTTCGCTCCCGCGGGCAGAGCAGCGAAGGAGGCATGCCGGCGGGAGAGGAGGCAGTCCCGGGGATCGGCCCGGCGGGTGATGGCGGCAATCGTCAGCCCTGCCCGCACCTCGGTCGGCACGTCCTTCATGGAGTGGACCGCCAGGTCGACCTCCCCGGCGAGCAGGGCCTCCTCGATCTCCTTGACGAAGAGCCCTCGGTCGCCGATGGTGGCGAGCGGGGAGTCGAGGATCTTGTCCCCTTTGGTCTTGATGTGAACGTAGACGAACTCGCGGTCCGGGTGAGCCCCGGCCAGTTGGTTCACCACCCATTCCGTTTGCCACAGCGCAAGCCGGCTCTCCCGTGTCCCCACCTTGACTCTGATCGTCGGAGCCACCGCTTGGCCCGCCTGGGCGGCTCTCGCCGCTTCCGGCGACACCCTGCCTGTGGCGAGGGTGGCCAGGGCGCGGGAGACCGCCGTGGCCACGAACGGCTCGAGGCGCTTCCCTTCCTCGCCGAGACACCGCGCGACCTCGGCCCGGACTGCCGCCTCGTCCTGCCGAGCGAGCAATTCCCTCACCCGGCTGGCCGCCAGCCTCTGCAGGACCGCCTCCCGCGCCGCCCCCGGCGGCCAGACGGCGATCACCTGCGGGCGCAACTCCTCCAACAGCCCTAGATAGGGGCCCCACTCCGGTCCGAACTCCTCCTCCAGGCGCTCCCGGATGCGGCGGGCCTGGGCCGGGCTCGCCCCGCCGGTGGAGACGGCGATGACCAAGTCCCCCCGGCGCACGGTCGCCGGAACGATGAAGTTCGACTCCGGGGCGCAGTCCACCACGTTGACCAAAAGCCCCCGCCGCCGCGCCTCCCCCGCCACCTCGGCGTTGAGCCGGGCGTCGTCGGTGGCCGCGATGACCAGCCGGTGGCTGGCCGTGTCCCCGGCGGCGAAGGGGCGCCGCTCGTGCTGCACCTTCCCGGCCCGCGCCAGCTCCGAAAGGCGCGGCGTGACCCGCGGGGCGATCACGGTCACCCGGGCGCCCACGTTGAGCAGCCCTTCAACCTTCCGCTCCGCCACCCGGCCGCCGCCCACCACGAGGCAGTCCACGCCGGCCAAATCGAGCATGACGGGGTAGTACCGGCCCATCTTCCGCCGCCTTTCCTTACCCGATGAACTGCTGCAGGAACGAGTGGGGATTCTTCACCATGAGGCTGATCCCGTAGTTCACCACGAGCGCCAAGAACCCGACCACCGTCCAGAGCACCGCCCGCCGCCCCCGCCAGCCGGCGAACTCGTGGAGGCCGAAGTAACCGGCGTAGATCAGCCACATCACGAACGACCAAGTGAGCTTGGGGTTCCGCCAGTCCCAGAAGAACCCCCACACCATCCGGGCGTAGAGCGATCCGGCAATCAAGCCGAGCGTCAGCAGGGGGAACCCCCACCGGAGCAGAATGTGCACCATCCGCTCCAGTTGGTCGAGGGGCGGAAGCAAGTTGTAGAAGAAGGTGTAGCGCTTCCGCTTCAACTGCCACTCCTGTCCCAGGTAGAGCAGACCGATCACGAAGGCCAGGGTCAGGGCGGCGTAGGCGGCGAAGTTCAGGGTCACGTGGACCGGCAGCCAGCGGGACCGGAGTGCCGGCAGGAGCGGCGTGAGGTCCCGGGGCAGGCCGAGACTGTACAGCAGGGCGCCCTCCGCCAGGAAGAGGAAGACGACGTTCATCGCCGACCACTTCAACCGGCGCTCCAGCAGGACAAAGCCAGTGAGGCTGGTCCAGACGAAGAGGACGACCGCCTCAAACTCGCTCTGGATCGGGAAGTGGCGCCGCGCCAGGGCGCGCAGCGCCAGGCTGACCGTCAGGAGAACCCAGCTGCCGTGGGAACCGAGCGTGCCGAGGAGCGTATGGGCCGAACGCCGGGCAAAGAGCGTACCGAAGTTGGTCAGGAAGGCCACTCCGAGCAGGAGGATCGCACCCCGGTAGACCAATTCCGACCAGGTCAGCATCGCCTCACCCCCTCAGCCGGGGAGGAGCCGTGATGGCTTCCCTCCTCCAGCTTGAGACCGAACAGCTTGCGCAGGACTTCCACATACACCGCTCCCCGGGCTTCCTCCTCCGAGGCCTCCTTCAGCCCGACCACCGGCTGGTGGAGCAGGCGGTTGACGATCGCCCGCGTCGAGGCCCGGATCATCTCCCGGTCGCGAGGGGACAAGTGGGGGAGCCGGTTGAAGAGCCGCTCCAGCTCCCGCTCCCGGATCTCGTCGCCGTACGCCTTGAGCGCCTTGATCATCGGGACCATCTGGCGCGCCGACCACCACTGCGAGAGGGCGGCTGTCTCCTCGGCGATGATCCGCTCCACCCGCTCGATCTCCTGCTCCCGCCGGGCGAGGTTCCGCTCGACCACCGTCTGCAGGTCGTCGATGTCGTACAGGTACACGTTGTCCAGGTCGTTGACCCGCGGGTCGATGTCCCGGGGCACAGCGATGTCGATCAAAAAGAGCGGCCGCTGGCGCCGGCGGCGCATGACCTGGCGCACCATCTCCAGGTCCAGGACCACGTGGGGCGCCCCAGTCGAGCTGATCACGATATCGGTCCGGGCCAGGCACTCCGGCAGGGCGTCGAAGGAGAAGGCCTCCCCGCCGAAGCGGGCCGCCAGTTCGACTGCCCGCTCGTAGGTCCGGTTGGCCACCAGGATCGCCGTGGCCCCGTGGGCTGCCAGGGTCCGGGCCGTCAACTCCCCGGTCTCCCCGGCGCCGATGATCAGGACCGATTTCCCGGTCAGTTCCCCGAAGATGTGGCGGGCCAGCTCGACGGCGGCGTAACTGACCGAGACCGCGTTCTGCCCGATCTCCGTCTCGGTCCGGACCCGTTTGCCGACCTCCACGGCCTGCCGGAAGACCTTCCCGAGGTGCACGCCAAGGGAGTTGGCGTTGAGCGCGGCGTGGAGGGCCTCCTTGACCTGCCCGAGGATCTGCGCCTCGCCCAGGATCATCGAATCGAGCCCGGAGACCACCCGGAAGAGGTGTTGCACGGCTTCCAGCCCGACCTTCCGGTAGAGGTAGGGCTCCAGCCGGCAATCGGGGAGGGCGATCTGCGCCTGGAGGAAGGCCACCACCTCGTGCTCGGCGGCGGCCACCTCCGGGCCGAGGACGTAGATCTCCGTCCGGTTGCAGGTCGAAAGAACCGCCGCCTCATCCACGGTGGGGCGGGAGACCAGCTCCCGTAGCGCCTCGAGGCGGCGCTCCCCGCTCACGCTGAGCCGTTCGCGCACCTCGACCGGCGCCGTCTTGTGATTCAGCCCGACAACCAGAAAACGCACCGCCGCGTCCCTCCGGAAACCTCTCACGACTTCCTGGAGACGTATCCTTCCATACGCCTGTCCCACATTCCTTGTGACCTCCGGCCTTTCCCGGCAATTACCGCTTCCGCCGCCGGTTGCCGGTCAAAAAAGGAGCGGGCCGTCCGGCCTGCGCCAAACGGCCCTCCTCTTGCTCTCCGCAGGCTGCTCACCACTTATGACAGCTTGTGCAGGTGTTCTGATCGTTGGTGTCGTGACACTGCTGGCAGGCTTCATGGGTCGGCTTGACCTCACCCTCGCCGTTATGCCCGTGGACCAGGCCGGCGTGACAGTCCATGCACTTCTTTCCCATTTCTTCGTGTTTCTTGTGCGGAATCTTGTGCGTCTCGGTCTCGTTGATCTTGCTCGTGTCGTGGCACTCGACACACCGCTCCTCCACGGGCTCCCCCTGGATCGGCGTCTCGTAGTCCTTGACGACGTGCTTCCAGAGCTCGATCATGCCCACGTACTTGGTCTTGATAAACCCTCCGAAGCCCGGCCAGGAGTGGCAGGCGTGGCAGCCGACGCCTTCGGGATGCTTTTCGTCTTTGACTTTCTCCGGGCCGTGGCTCGACACCTTCCAGGTGTTATAGTACGGCTTCATCTCGTGGCAACTGCCGCAGAAGAAATTCTGTTCCGAATACCAGATTCCCGCGTAGCTCACCACTGCGAGGAGGACTACGATAGCAACGATAATGGACCAATGGAGCTTGATTCTCGCCATTCCCTTACCTCCCCTCGCTTCCCAGGACGTTCCAGCCTAGCCTCCGGAGCAGCTCCGCTGAACGGACGCCGGATTCATCCCCAGCCCGCCCAAGGACCGGGCTGCGGCCCCTAGTTGTTCACATGACAGGCCACGCACAGGCTGCCATCGTCCGCGGGCATCCGCAGGTAATTCTTGATGGCGCCCTTCTTGTTGTGCGGGTCGTGGCAGGAGGCGCAGGTGATCCGGCCCTGGTCGTCCAGCGGGAAGTCCTTCGGAATCTCGCAGCGCGGGCTCGGCTTGACGTCGATCGGATGGGTGGACCCGTCCTTGTCGAAAAAGCTGGCGCCCAGCGCCGTGATCGTGCCGTCGTGGCAGCTGTAACAGAGCGCCGAACCGATCGACAGCGGGGTCCCCTTCTCGGTCTTCACGTTCGGCGCGTAGGGCCAGAGCCGGGCGCCCTGCGCGTCGTGGGCCACATGGCAGCTCGAGCAGCCCGCCGGGTGGCCTTTCGGGCCTTCCTGGGCCTTGGGAGCCGTTGCCGCGGCCGCCACCAGCGCCGGCACCGCAAGGAGCGTCGCCACCATCACTACTGTCAGCCACAATAGGACCCTCTTCATCCTCTTACCCTCCTCCTCGCATTGTCCAACCATATCCTTCCCCAAGAGCCTCTTACTTCTTCTTCTTGGGAGCGAACACCTTGACCTCGTCGTTCCCCCGGTCGGCGACGTAGACGCGGCCCTGCTTATCCACCCATACCCCGTACGGTTGGGCGAAGAGGGGGACTTCGCTGTCGCCGCCGATCTTGCCCAGGTACTCGCCGCTGGTGTCCAGCACTTGGACCAGGTTCAGCAGGCCGTCCGCTACGAAGACCTGCTCCTGGGCGTCAATGGCGATGCCTTTCGGCCGGGAGAAGGTCCCTTCGGTGTCGCCCTGCTTACCGAACTTATCCGAGAACTCGCCCTCCGGGTCGAAGATTTCCACCCGGAAGTTGAGTCCGTCGACCACGTAGACCGACCCGTCCGGACCGACGGCAATCCCCTGGGGATACATGAACTGGCCGTTCTTGGTCCCCTTCTCGCCGAAGTTGAAGAGATGCTGCCCATCCAGGCTCCAGACAGAGACGCGGTGGGCGTCGATGTCCGCGACGTAAATCGTTCTGTCCTTGACCGCCAGGGACCCCGG
>DYFA01000008.1 GCA_020725425.1 Aneurinibacillus sp. | reverse complement strand
GCCAACATTCTGACCATGGGGGGGCGCATCGTCGGCCCGGACCTGGCGCGGGAAATCGTCCGCGTCTTTCTCGGGGCGAAGTACTCTGGCGATCCCCGGCACGTCCGGCGCTTGGCCAAGATCACCGCCCAGGAAAACGCGGCCGGAGAGACGGCCGAGGGGGAGGAGACGCCGTGCTCCACGTCATAAACCACCCGCTGATCCAGCATAAACTGACCTTCATCCGGGACATCAACACGAGCCCGAAAGAGTTCCGCGAGCTGGTGGACGAGGTGGCCACCCTGATGGCCTACGAGATCACCCGGGACACGCCGCTCGAGGAGGTCGAGGTCCAGACGCCGGTGGCCAAGGCCCGCGGGCGGGTCATCGCCGGGAAGAAAGTCGCCCTCGTCCCCATCCTCCGGGCGGGCCTCGGCATGACCGGCGGGATACTGAAGCTCATCCCTACCGCGCGGGTCGGCCACATCGGCGTGTACCGGGACCCCCAGACCCTCCAGCCGGTGGAGTACTACGGCAAGCTGCCGGAGGACATCGCCGAGCGGGACGCCATCGTGATCGACCCCATGCTGGCGACGGGCGGGTCGGCGGCGGCGGCGATCGACATCGTCAAGAAGAAGGGGGCGAAGAGCGTAAAGCTCATGTGCCTCATCGCGGCGCCTGAGGGCGTCACCTACGTCTCCACCCGCCACCCCGACGTGGACATCTATACGGCCGCGGTGGACGAGCGCCTGAACGACCACGGCTACATCGTCCCGGGGCTGGGCGACGCCGGCGACCGGCTCTTCGGGACGAAGTGATGCGCCCCCCGTGGGACGACTATTTCATGGAGATCGCCCGCCTCGTGGCGAAGCGCTCCACCTGTCTGCGCCGGCAGGTGGGGGCGGTGGTGGTGAAGGACAAGCACATCCTGGCCACCGGGTACAACGGGGCGCCGGCCGGGCTGCGCCACTGCGCCGAGGTGGGCTGCCTGCGGGAGAAGCTGCTGGTGCCGTCGGGCGAACGCCACGAGCTCTGCCGGGCGATCCACGCCGAGCAGAACGCCATCGTCCAGGCTGCCCTGCACGGGACGGCCCTGCAGGGGGGCACGATGTACGTCACGCACCAGCCGTGCGTGCTGTGCGCCAAGATCCTGATCAACGCCGGCATCGTCCGGATCGTCTTCTCGGGGGAGTATCCCGACCCCCTCGCCCGGGAGTTCCTGGACGAGGCCGGGGTCGAACTGGTGCTCTTGAACCCGTTTGACAACCCTCACCCCGAGCAGTAGAATTGGGTGAGCGACGGATTTTGGCTGTTCACCGGGGTGCGGCAAGTGGGGGAAGGTAAGCAGTGATTCGCAGCGTGGCGGCCTTCGGGCTGGCGCTTCTCGTCTCATATCTGGTCACGCCGCTCATGCGGCGGCTCGCTCTCCGGTATCAGGTGGTGGACCGGCCCAACCAGCGCAAAGTGCACGAGGAACCCGTTCCTTACCTGGGCGGGATTGCCATCTACCTGGGTTTCATCGTCGCGCTCCTGGCCGTTCAGCCGCTGCCGGAGCAGCTCCTGGTCCTTCTGGGCGGCAGCACGCTCATCCTGCTTCTGGGCGTGGCGGACGATCTCTGGGACCTGCCGGCCAAGGCGAAGTTCGGAGGCCAGGTGGCCATCGCCCTTCTGGTGGCGCTCTTAGGGTTGCGCATCCAAGGTCTGACCAACCCTCTCAGCGGTGGATACGTTGACCTGGGATGGTGGAGCATCCCGCTCACCGTCCTCTGGTTGGTGAGCCTGACCAACGTCATGAACCTGGTGGATGGACTGGACGGCCTGGCCGCCGGGGTGGCGGCCATCGCCTCCGGCGCGCTGTGGGTGGTGGCCATGGAGAAGGGCCAGCACCTGGTGGCCCTGGCGACGCTTTCCCTCTCGGGGGCGGCGGCCGGGTTCCTACCGCACAACTTCAACCCCGCCAAGATCTTCATGGGCGACGCCGGGTCCATGTTTCTCGGCTTCACCCTGGCCGGAATTGCCGTTCAGGGCGCCCTGAAAGGGGCGGCGGCGATCGCCCTGGTCATTCCGGTGGTGGCCCTCGGGGTGCCGGTCTTCGACACTGCTTGCGCCATTATCCGCCGCTTCCAGAACGGCCAACCGATCTACGAGGCGGACCGGGAGCACGTCCACCACCGCCTGCTCGCCCTCGGCCTCACGCCGAGACAGGCGGTCCTGGTGCTGTATGTCTTGAGCCTGGCCCTGGGGTCGGCCGCCGTGTTCATCTCCCGCCTGTCCCCTATTCCCATCACCTTCTTCGTGATCGTGGTGGCCGGCGCCCTCTTCCTCCTGGCGGAGCGGATCGGCGTGATCAAGCCGGTCACGACGCGGGGACAGGGCCGGACGGCGGCTTGAGGGAGGGTTCCTGTGCCGAAAGTCCTGACGGTATTCGGGACGCGACCGGAGGCCATCAAGATGGCGCCGGTGGTCAAAGCCCTGGCGGAGGCGGAGGGCCTCGAACCGTTCACGGTGGTTACCGCCCAGCACCGGGAGATGCTTGACCAGGTGCTGGGCCTCTTTTCGATCGTTCCCGACCGTGACCTGGACATCATGACCCCCCGCCAATCCCTGAGCGACGTGGTGGTCCGGGCACTGCCGGGACTGGAGGAGGTCATCGTCCGCGAGCGTCCCGACGCGGTGCTGGTCCAGGGGGACACGACAACGGCCTTCGTCGCCGCCCTGGCCGCCTTCTACCACCAGGTTCCTGTCGGCCACGTCGAGGCTGGGCTGCGCACCGGGGAGAAGTACGAGCCGTTCCCGGAGGAGATGAACCGGCGGCTCGTCGGCGCACTGGCTGACTGGCACTTCGCCCCGACCGCGGTGGCCCGCCAGAATCTTCTGCGGGAAGGTGTCCCGGCTCAGCAGGTTTTCGTCACCGGCAACACGGTGATCGACGCCGTCCGCTCCGTGGCCCGGCCGGATTACCGCTTCACCACCCCGGAGCTCAGGCGGCTCGACTTCGCCCGGCAGCGGGTGATCCTGGTCACCGCCCACCGCCGGGAGAACTGGGGCGAGCCGCTCGAAGCCATCTGCGGGGCGCTGGGGGACCTGGCCGGCGCCTTCAGGGACGTGGTGATCGTCTTCCCTGTACATAAGAACCCGGTGGTCCGGGAGACAGTGGAGCGGCTCCTGGGCGGGCGGGAGAGGATCGTCCTCACCGAGCCTTTGGCCTACGGGGAGCTGGCCAACCTCCTGGCCCGCTGCACTCTGGTCCTGACCGATTCCGGCGGGCTCCAGGAGGAGGCGCCCGGCTTCGGCCGACCGGTACTGGTTCTCCGGAACGTCACCGAGCGCCCGGAAGGGGTGGAGGCGGGGACTCTGAAGCTGGTCGGGACCTACCGTCACGCCATCGTCGTGGCCGCGGCCGAGCTCTTGCTCGACTCCGACGCCTACGCCCGCATGGCGCGGGCGGTCAACCCCTACGGCGACGGACGGGCGGCGAAGCGTATCGCCGGCTTCCTGGCCCACCACTTCGGGCTGGCGGCCGGCTTGCCGGAGCCGTTTACCCCCGCACCGGCGGAGGAGGGGCGCCCGTGATCAGCTTCGTCCTGCCGGCCTACAACGAGGAAGCCAACCTGCCGGTCCTGCTCAATAAGATCGCGGACGCCATGTCCGCTGCCGGCCGGCCTTACCGCGTCGTGGCGGTGAACGACGGCAGCCGGGACGGGACGTCGGCGATCCTCCGCCGGCACGCCGAGCGGATGCCGGTGGAGGTGATCACCCACCTGGTCAACCTGGGCCTGCCGCGGACCATCGTGGACGGCCTCCGGCACGCCGCCGACCGCGGCTCGTCCGAGGACATCATAATCACCATGGATGCGGACAACTCCCACGAGCCGTCCTATGCGCCCGCCATGATCGACCTGGTCGAGCGGGGCTTCGACGTGGTGATCGCCTCCCGCTACCAGCCGGGAGCCAGGGAGGTCGGGCTCTCCCTCCTCCGGCGCTTTCTGAGTTACGCCGTCAACCGGATGCTCGCGGTTCTCCTGCCCATACCGGGCGTAAGGGACTACACCTGCGGTTACCGAGCCTATCGGGCCGGGATGTTGAAGAGGCTCTTCGAATACTACGGAGACAGGGTGGTGGAGTCGACCACCTTCTCCGCCATGGCTGAAATCCTGCTCAAGACCGGAACTCTCGGCGCCCGGGCGGCCGAGGTCCCGCTGGTTCTGCGCTACGACCAGAAGCGCGGCGGCAGCAAGATGAAGGTGGTGGCGACCATCCTGGACTACCTTCGGCTCATGGCGCGGCTGGCTCCGGGCTGGCCGCAGCCGAGGAGGGTACGCAGATGACGGCGGGAGAGCGCCGGTCCTTCCTGGTCCTTCTCGCCCTGGCGGCGGTGTTGTTCTTCTTCAAGGTCGGCATGCCGCTGACCGACGGTGACACTGCCTACTACGGGAAGATCGCCCGCAACATCCTCGCCACTGGCGACTGGCTGACCCTGCACTACCGGGGAGACGATTTCGTCGACAAGCCGCCGTTGAGCATCTGGCCCATGGCCCTTTCCTACAGGCTTTTCGGCTTCCATGACTGGGCCACGCGGGGCTGGCACTCCCTTCTGGCTGTGGGCTCGGTGCTGCTCACCTACGCTATCGGGCGGCGCCTCTACTCCCCTAAGGAAGCCTTCTGGGGCGGGGTTGTCTTCGCCACCTCCTTCCTCATGGCGTACATGGGGCAGGTCCCCCAGCAGGATGTGCCGTTGCTCTTCTTCTCCCTGCTCAGCTTCTGGGCGCTTCTCCGGTGGGTGGCGGAGGGCCGTCTCGCCGACTGGCTCCTCGCCGGCGCTTCCACCGGGCTCGCGGTGCTGACCCGCGGCTTGCAGGGGGTGGTGTTGCCGGTTGGGGTGGTCGCACTCTACCTGGGCCTGCGTCTGCTTCTGCCGGGTGCGACCCGGGAGGGAGCTCGTCTCCCGTCGCTTCCGGCCTTCCTGGCCGGGTTCGCCGCCTTTCTCCTGACGGCGGTGCCCTGGTACTACCTGGAGTACCGGCTGTTAGGCCCGTCCTTCCTCAACTACTTCTTCGGCGCGGGCAACGTCCGCTATCTGAAGGACATCGCCCCGGCGTCTCCCGGCGGACCTTTGGCGTACGTCCCGCTGCTGATCCTGGCCGTTCTACCCTGGGCGGGGCTGCTCGTCTCCGCCCTGAAGCTGGGCGTGCAGGAGGCGCTGACCCGGCGACAGCAGCGGGAAGGGTGGGCGGCTCTCTTCCTGCTCAGCTGGTTTCTGGTGGCGTTCTTCCTGCCCCTTACCATCCGCTGGCGGGTGATTCGCTACCTCCTGCCGTCCCTGCCCCCCCTGGCTCTCCTGACCGGCCGCTTTCTCCACCTGCTGCTCAGCCGGGATGAGACCGGGGAAGAAAGCCGCCGACGGCGCCTGACCGAGTACCGCCGGATCTCCTGGTTCACCCTGGCGGCCGGGCTCCTTCTGGTCGCGGGGGTCTTGAGCACCGTGCCCCGCTTCCCTCAGGCGCAGCAGGGGCTGGTCCCCGTGCTCCTGCCCTTCCTGGCTGTCTTTCTGTGCGCCCTCATCGCCTCCGCCGCCGCCGGCCTCCTCCGCCGGCCGCTGGCCTCGGTCGTGCTCCTGGCGGGTGGCGCCTTTCTGGCCTATCTGATCGTCTTTACCCAGCTCGAGCGGCACATCTACCTCGTGAACCCCTGGCCGGCCGCCGCCCGGACGGTGAACGACCTGGCCCGGCCGGGAGACCGGGTGCTCCTGGTCAATGAGACCCATAACCCCTTTGTGGAGTACTATGTCCTCCCCCCGGTTCAGACTGTGACCCCGGCGGAGCTCTCCCGGATACTGGACGAGCGGGCCGCCCGGCCGGCCCTGCCCGAGGAGCGTCTCCTTCTGCTGGCCGAGGGGAAAGCCCTCACTGCTCTGGTGCAGAATCAGCCGGCGGCGCGCCGGCCGAGAGAGCTGCACACCTTCCCGGGAGGGACGGCTGTGGCTGTCTGGTGAAGGCCGAGCCGCTAAAGGTCGGCCGCCCGGCGGCCGATCCATTGCTAAAAGGCATAATGCCGGGAAAAGGTGGCGAGCGCAGATGTTCATCACGGAGGGTAGCATCTCGCTGGCGGCCAGCTACCAGTACGTCGAGCGTCACACGGAGAGTGCCAGCTTGACGGTATGGGTGGGCGACCGTCCGGTCGACCAACCCGCAACTCGTCCCCCAGCTTCTCCCGCCGACCGCCTGGAGTTGTCCCCCGAGAGCAAAGTCAAGGCAGCCAGGACTGAAGACCAGCCGCCCCTGGACGAACTTGAAGACGAACTCGACCCCCGGATGCGGCTGGCCAAGCTCATCATCGAGTATCTCACCGGCCGCAGGATCCGCATCCTGAAAGCGAAGGACTTCCAGCCCGTCGAGGCCCGCAACTGCGCCGAACACTGTCGCCGGGAGCCGGAGCGGGCGGCGGTCGAGGAGCGCCAGGGATGGGGCGTCTCCTACACCGAGGAACAGACGTACGCCGAACGTCAGGAGCTGTCCTTCACTGCCGAAGGCGTCGTCCGGACCCGCGACGGCCAGGAGATCAAGTTTCGCCTTGAACTCACCGCCTCCCGCGAATTCATGTCCCGGACGCGGTTCGAGCTCCGGGCCGGCGACGCCCTCAAGGTCGACCCCCTGGTGATCAACTTCGACGGGCTGGCCACCGAGCTCGCGGATACGGCCTTCCAGTTCGATCTCAATTTCGACGGCCGGCCGGAGGACATCCACTTCGTGAAGCCCGGCAGCGGTTTCCTGGCCCTGGACCGCAACGGCGACGGGGAGATCAACGACGGCCGCGAGCTGTTCGGCCCGACGACGGGAGACGGATTGGGGGAGCTGGCGGCGTACGACGCGGACGGGAACCGGTGGATCGACGAGGCCGACCCCATCTATCATCAACTCCAGATTTGGACGAAGGGTCCGAACGGGGCGGATGCGCTGACCCCGCTGAAACAGGCTGGTATAGGGGCCAGCCTTCAGCAAATCGACCTTTTCACCTGACGAAAGGAAATTGTTCTTCGGTGTTTAATCTTTATGGTGCACTATTCAAAGGCATCCAGTGCGAACAAGAGAAAAGAGGAGGCTGAGAGTGTGAAGAAGTTGGTAGTCCTGCTGGTCGCCTTGGGCCTGGTCCTGGGCTCGATTGCCCTGGTCAGCGCCGCGCCGTCCTACAAGATCGGCGTTGTGACCGGGACCGTCTCCCAGAACGAGGACGAGTACCGGGGCGCTGAAGCAGCCATCCGCAAGTACCCGGGCCTTATCAAGCACGTAACTTATCCCGACAACTTCATGCAGGAGCAGGAGACCACCATCGCCCAGATCACCGGTCTGGCGGCCGACAAGGACGTCAAGGCCATCGTGATCAACCAGGCTGTGCCGGGGACGGTGGCGGCCATCCGGAAGGTCAAAGAGACCCGCCCGGACATCATCTTCATCCTGGGCGAACCGCACGAGGACCCGCCGATGGTGGAGAGGTACGCCGACGCCGCGCTCATCCCGAACAACCCTGCCCGCGGCAAGTCCATCATCCAGTTGGCCAAGAAGATGGGCGCCAAGAAGTTCCTTCACTACTCCTTCCCGCGCCACATGTCCTACCAGCAGCTCGCTGAGCGGCGCGACATCATGAAGAAGGAGTGCGAGAAGCTCGGGATCGAGTTCATTTTCGTGACGGCGCCTGATCCGATGGGCGAGGGCGGCCTTCCGGCGGCCCAGCAGTTCATCCTGGAGGACGTGCCAAGGCAAGTGGCCAAGCACGGCAAGGACATCGCGGTCTTCTCGACCAACTGCGGTATGCAGGAGCCGCTCATCAAGGCCTCCCTCGACGCGGGGTGCATCTTCCCCGAGCAGTGCTGCCCGAGCCCGACCCACGGGTATCCCGGCGCGTTGGGCCTGAAGATCACCGATGACATGAAGGGCAACTTCCCGGCGATCACCAAGGCGATCAGCGCCGAGATCAAAAAGCGCGGCGCCGCCGGCCGCTTCGCCACTTGGCCGGTGGCCACCGGCTATCTGAACACCACCGCCGGCATCGAGCTGGCGAAGCTCGCCGTGGAGAAGAAGCTCAACCTCAAGGACCTGAACGCGGTCAAGAAGGTCGTCGAGGCCGAGGCCGGCTCCACCATGGACTTCGAGAAGCTGAGCGACAAGGGCAACTTCTACATGTACCTCGTCGGCTCGGTCATCTTCGGGAAGTAAGACTAAGACCTGAGAGGTGCGAGGTGCCGGGCCAGACCCGGCCCTCGCACTCTCTTGCGCCTGACGGCCCGGGCGACAGGCGTTGCTCCGGCACCGGGAGGAGGTTATGCATGTCCGGCGTGAACGTCCTGGAATTACGTGGCATCACCAAAAGCTACTTCGGAACCACCGTCCTGAAAAACGTCGATCTGTCGGTGCAGCCCGGTGAGATCCACGCCCTGGTCGGCGAGAACGGGGCGGGCAAGTCCACCCTGATGAACGTGCTCTTCGGGATGCCGGTCATCCAGGAGACCGGCGGGTTCGAGGGCGAGATCCTCTTGGGCGGGGAAAGGGTTACCATCACCTCGCCCAGGCAAGCCATGGACCTGGGGATCGGCATGGTCCACCAGGAGTTCATGCTGTTGCCCGCGTTCACCATCACCGAGAACATCAAGTTGAATCGGGAGATAACGCGACAAAACCCGGTGAGCCGACTCTTCGGCCCGCCGTTTGAGACTTTGGACGAAAAGGCCATGCGGGCACACGCCCGGGAGGCCCTCGGGAAGCTCGGCCTCACCATTGACGAGTGGGCCCCCGTGGCGGGGTTACCGGTGGGGTACATGCAGTTCGTCGAGATCGCCCGGGAACTGGATAAGAAGAACGCCCGCCTGCTGGTCTTCGACGAGCCCACGGCCGTCCTGACCGAGAGCGAGGCAGAACTGCTCCTGGACGCCATGAAGCGGCTGGCCGCCGAAGGCATCGCCATCCTCTTCATCACCCACCGCCTGGATGAAGTGATGGCCGTCAGCCACAACATCACCATCCTGCGAGATGGCGAGGTGGTCGCCCGCATGCCTCGAAGCGAGGCCCAGGTGGAGCGGATCGCCCAGTTGATGGTGGGGCGGAAGGTAGTCCGGGCGGAACTGCCGCCCCGCCGTTCGGAGCCCAAAGAGAGTGACGTGGTCCTGGAACTCGAGGATCTCCGGGTGGAGATGCCCGGGGAGCGGGTGAAGGGGCTCAGCCTCAAGGTGCGCCGGGGCGAGATCCTGGGGATCGGCGGCCTCGGCGGCCACGGCAAGCTGGGGATCGCCAACGGCGTCATGGGGCTCTACCCTGCGACCGGGCGGGTGGTGAAGGACGGGGTGCCGGTGGCGCTCGGCGACTCCCGGAAGGCGCTCCGGGCGGGGATGGGCTTCGTCTCCGAGGACCGCCGCGGGGTAGGTCTGCTGTTGGATGAGTCCCTCGAGCTGAACATCGCCCTCACCGCCATGCAGGCCCAGGACAAGTTCCTCCATCCAGGACCCCTGGCGCCCCTGCGCCTTGCGAACCGCAAGGCCATCCGGGCCCACGCCCTGAAGATGATCGAGGAACTGGATATCCGTTGCACCGGGCCGGCCCAGCTGGTGCGTCGTCTCTCCGGCGGCAACCAGCAGAAGGTCTGCCTGGCCCGGGCCTTCACCCTCCAGCCGGAGGTTCTCTGGGTCTCCGAGCCGACCCGGGGGATCGACGTGGGGGCGAAGCAGCTTGTCTTGGACCTGCTCGTCAAGTTCAACCGGGATCACGGTATGACCATCATCATGACCTCGAGCGAACTGGCCGAACTGCGGAAGATCTGCGACCGCATCGCCATCGTCTACGAAGGAAAGCTGGCGGGGATCCTCCCGCCCGACGCCCCCGACGTCGACTTCGGCCTGATGATGGCCGGCAAGGCAGGCGCCCGGAAGGAGGTCAGTTGAGATGAAAGCGATCGTTCAAGCCTGCGCCGGCCTGGTGGAGGGGTTCGGGCTGCCGCGCCTCATCATCACCGGATTCGTCTTGAGTCTGTTCGTTTTGGCTTTCGTCATGCAGATGGACCTGACGATCCTGCTCAGCGATTCACTGGTCCGCGTCGGCATGAACGGGCTCCTCGTCCTCGCCATGCTGCCGACGCTGGTCAGTGGCACCGGGCTCAACTTCGGGCTGCCGGTCGGCATCGTCTGCGGCCTGGTCGGCGGGGTCATCGCCCTGAACCTGAACCTCAGCGGGTTCGGCGGGTTCTTCGCCGCCGTCGGTTTCGCCCTGCCCCTGGGCGTCCTGGCCGGTTACCTGTACGCCTTGCTCCTAGACCGGGTCCGGGGCCAGGAGATGATGGTCGGGACTTACGTGGGGTTTGCCATCGTCTCCGTGATGTGCATCTTCTGGTTGATGGCCCCCTTCAAGAATCCGGCCCTCATCTTCGCCATCGGAGGCTCGGGGCTCCGCTATACCCTCACCCTGGGCAGCAACTTCGGCAAGGTCCTGAATAACTGGCTCTCCTTCACGGTGCTGGGTGTAACTGTCCCGACGGGGCTCCTCGCTTTCTTTGCCGCCTTCTGCCTCCTTGCCTGGCTCTTCTTCCGCTCCCGGACAGGGCTGGCGATGCTGGCCGCCGGCTCGAACCCGGCGTACGCCACCTCCTCCGGCATCAACGTGCGGGCCATGCGGGCGGCGGGCATCATTCTCTCCACCGTCCTGGGCGCCATCGGTATCCTCGTGTACGCCCAGAGCTACGGGTTCCTCCAGCTCTACACCGCCCCGCTGTACATGGCCTTTCCGGCTGTGGCGGCCATCCTCATCGGCGGGGCCACGCTCAGCAAGGCCTCCATCGGGAACGTGATCATCGGGACCACTCTCTTTCACACCCTGCTTACCATCGCCCTCCCGGTCACCCAGACGGTCCTTCGGGGGGCGGACATCAGCGAGATCGCCCGGGGGATCATCCAGAATGGCATGATTCTCTACGCCTTGACCAGGGCGGGAAGGAGGTAGCACGATGACGGCACAATCTGCGGCAACCACTGCGACCACTACGACCCCCCGCCCGCGCCGGGCGGTCCAGACCATCTTCACCCGGGGGTCCGTCCCGCTCTTTTTCACCGTTCTCTGCGTGGCGATGGTCGTGGCGGCCCGGCTGGACGTGAACTATCTGATCAACGAGTTGATCACGCGCTTGGCCCGGAACTCCTTCCTGGTCCTGTCCCTCCTCGTGCCGATCATGGCTGGGCTCGGCCTCAACTTCGGTATTGTCATCGGGGCCATGGCAGCCCAGATGGCGCTGGTCATCGTCACCCACTACGAGGTGGCGGGCCTGGCCGGGGTGGGGCTGGCGGCGGTCCTGGCGGTGCCCTTCGCGGTCCTCTTCGGCTGGCTGACCGGTCGGGTGCTGAACCGGGCCAAAGGCCGGGAAATGGTCACCAGCCTCATCATGGGCTTCTTCGCCAACGGCTTGTACCAGCTGGTCTTCCTGGTGCTCGTCGGGACACTCATCCCGATGGAGAACCCCGTGCTGATGCTGCCCTCAGGCATTGGCCTCCGGAATACCGTGGACCTGATCGAGATCTCGAACGCCCTGGATAACGCCTTCTTCGGGACGCTGATGGTAGGGCCCTACCGCGTTCCGCTCTTCACCTTCGTCGTGACTGCGTTGCTTTGCCTTGTGATCTCCTTCCTCATCCGCACCAGGCTTGGCCAACAGATGAGAGCGGTCGGGCAGGACATGCACGTAGCCGAGGTGGCCGGCATCGACGTCGACCGGACCCGGATCATCGCCATCATCATCTCCACGGTCCTGGCGGCCTGGGGGCAGCTCATCTTCCTCCAGAACATTGGGACGATGAACACCTACAACAGCCACGAGCAGGTGGGCACGTTCTCCATCGCCGCCCTCCTGGTGGGGGGTGCCACCTCCCGGCGGGCGAGCATCTGGAACGCCCTGGTCGGAGTGATCCTCTTCCACACCCTGTTCGTGGTGTCGCCGCTCGCCGGGCAGAAGATCTTCGGCATCCCGCAGGTGGGGGAGTACTTCCGGGTCTTCCTGGCCTACGGAGTCATCGCCGTGGCGCTCGTCCTCCACGCCTGGCAGGCGAAGAAGAAGTAGGGAGCTGGCCTGAACCGAGATATGCGGGGCGAGTGGCGAGGCGTGTGCCTCCGTCATAAGATGGGGCAGGTGCCATCGGGGCCGATGGCCCAAAGCGGCGGAGGTGAATGAACCGTGAGCGAGGCATGGCGGACGGCGGAGAACCTGCGGACGGCGCTAAGGGGAGAGCTGGCAGCGATCAGCGAGTACGAGATGTTCGCCCGGGAGACCCCGTATCCCCAGATCCGGGATCTGTTCCACCATATCGCCAACGAGGAGCGGCACCACGTCGCCGAAGAGTTCCGGGCCCTGCTGATGATCGACCCCGATCAGGCGCAGGCGTACCGGGATGTCTTCGGCGGAAAGGCGCCCCACGACCATCACGACTACCGGCACGATTAGCGAAGGCCGCGCCCTGCCGGCGGCCGGTCGGCGGCGTCAGGTGCACAGCGGGCAAGGGAGCCCCGTCCAGTCAGGATTTCTGTTGTCCGTCTCCTCGGTGATCCGGGTCTCCCGGCCGCTCGGCAGGTGCCGCACGTAGATGTTGCGGGGTCTGGTCGGCTCCAGAACGTCCGTTCCGGGCCTCTCGGAGAGGGTGTGGCACCTGCCGAGCCTGCCAAGAGGTCTGTCCCTGGAACCGGGAACACTTGAGGCGCCCGCTCGAAACCGCATGGACCAGGCTCTTCAGGGAGAGCGCGCCTGATCTGCAGCGGTTCTTCGCGCTCGCCAATTCCGGGACTTGACCCGTATGGCCACGTTTTGGCAGGAATGCCAGTATCGACCTAGAACCCTTTTACCGGAAGGGAGGAGATGAGCGGGTAAAAGCAGCCGCAACGCGAATGTCGACAACCTGAGAAGGAGGTATGAGAATGAAGAAGCTTACGCTGATCTGTCTTCTGACGTCGTTGCTGCTGATCGGGGTTGCAGGCGCAGTTCTGGCTGCTGATGCGAAGTACGTCGGCTCTGCGACCTGCGGCACGTGCCACCAGCAACAGTACGTCGACTGGAAGGCCACCGGACACGCCAAGATCATTCAGGACGCCAGGGTACCCGGCGCCATCCTGGGCAACTTTGAGGCGAACACCAAGTTCAAGGCGGAGGACGTCGCCTACACCCTCGGCTACGGCGCCTCCCAGTACTACCTGCGGAAGGACTTCAGCTTCCTCCCGGGCGGCTGGAACTCGGAGGCCAAGAAGTGGTCCTACAGCGAGCGACCGACTCCCTGGAACGCAGGCTGCGCCGAGTGCCACACGGTGGGCTACGACAAGCAGTCCAAGTCCTGGGCTGACCTGGGCGTCGGCTGCGAAAGCTGCCACGGCCCCGGGGCCGAGCACGCCTCGACCGGCGACAAGACCAAGATCAAGGTGGACCTGAGCAACAACGGCTGCGAGCCCTGCCACGGCGGGGAGCGCCAAGTCGGTCAGATGGCCACCACGGGCCACCCGGGCATCTTCCTGAAGGCCCTGGGGACCCAGGAGAACCCGAACAAGGAGAACTGGGACCGCTACGCCAAGTCCAACTGCATCCGGTGCCACTCGGCCACCTGGATCCTGGCGCCGGCGGACAAGAAACCGGACGCCGAGCGGTTCAAGACCGGTGACCTGAAGAACGACCGGGTGGGCATCACCTGCGTGGTCTGCCACGACCCGCACAAGGTCACCGGCTTCAAGGCTCAGCTCCGCAAGGACGAGCAGACGACCTGTACGCAGTGCCACGTCTCCTCGAGCAAGATCCAGCTCGGCTCCTCGCCGCACCATCCTCAGACCGAGATGCTCACCGGCAAGAACTCTGACGGCAGCCCGATCCCGGGCCTGAACATCCCGGCAGTCAAGAAGGTCGTGAAGTGCATCGACTGCCACATGCCGAGCGGCACGCACTTCTTCAAGGCCGGCACCCCGACCTTCACCTACAAGTCCAAAGGCAAGGACGTCGTGGCTGACTCCTGCGGTAGCTGCCACGCCGGCATGACTGCTGAAGAGATCAAGGAGATCCAGGAGAAGACCGAGCACCGGCTCGAGACCTTGCTGCCTCGCCTCGCCGCCGCTCAGAAGAAGCTCGACGAGCTTAAGGCGAAGGGCGTGGACATCACCGCTCTGAAGGCCCTCATCGACCCGGTGAACACCGCCCTGCACCTGGCCGAGGCCGAGAAGTCGAAGGGCATCCACAACCCGTGGGGCAGCGAGTACCTGCTGACCACGTCCGAGAAGAACCTGGCCGAGTTCGAGGCGAAGACGAAATAGGACGAAATAGTCAGAGAGAAGGTCCCGGGTTACGCTTGCGGACGTACCCGGGACCCTCGTCTGTCCTGGGGTCTATGGACTAATAGTCCATGTCGCCGCCGGGCATCGGCGGGGTGTTCTTCTCCGGTTTGGGGATATCGGCCACCAGGGCCTCGGTGGTGAGCACCATCGAAGCGATGGAAGCGGCATTCTCCAGAGCCGTCCGGGTCACCTTCGCCGGGTCGACGATCCCCGCCTTCATCATGTCCACGAACTCCTCGGTGAGGGCGTTCAGGCCCACTCCCGGCTCGGCGTTCTTGACCCGTTCGACGACCACCGAGCCTTCGAGGCCGGCGTTGGCCGCGATCTGGCGGAGCGGCTCCTCCAGAGCCCGCTTGATGATGTTCACGCCGACCTTGAAGTCCCCTTCGCCTTGGACGGCCGACACGGCCGGGATCACGTTGACCAAGATGGTCCCGCCGCCCGGCACGATGCCCTCCTCGACCGCCGCCCGGGTCGCTGCCAGGGCGTCCTCGATGCGATGCTTCTTCTCCTTCAGTTCGGTCTCGGTGGAGGCGCCGACCTGGATCACAGCCACTCCGCCGGCGAGCTTCGCCAACCGCTCCTGGAGTTTCTCCTTCTCGTACTCGGAGTCGGTCTCCTCAAGCAGCTTGCGGATCTGGTTGCAGCGACCCTTGATGGCCTCCTGCGTCCCGGCGCCCTCGACGATGGTGGTCTTCTCCTTGTTGATGCGGACCTTCTTGGCCCGGCCCAGCATGTCGAGGGTGACGTTCTCGAGCTTCACTCCCAGGTCTTCGGAGAGGAACCGTCCGGCCGTGAGGACGGCGATGTCCTCCATCATGGCTTTCCGCCGATCGCCGAAGCCCGGCGCCTTGACCGCGGCGCAGTTCAGGATGCCGCGCAGCTTGTTGACGACCAGAGTCGCCAGGGCCTCGCCCTCGACGTCCTCGGCGATGACGAGGAGGGGCTTGCCGCTCCGGGCCACTTTCTCCAACACGGGGATAAGGTCGGCCACGGCCGAGATCTTCTTCTCGAAGAGCAGGATGAACGGCTCCTCCAGGACGCACTCCATCGCCTCGGCATTGGTCACGAAGTACGGGGAGATGTAGCCCTTGTCAAACTCCATCCCCTCGACCACTTCAACCTCGGTCTTGGTCCCCTTGGACTCCTCGACCGTGATGACACCGTCTTTGCCGACTTTCTCCATCGCCTCGGCGATCAGGTCCCCGATCTCGGGGTCATTGCCGGCGATAGCGGCGACATGGGCGATGTCCTCCTTGCCCACCACGGGGATGGCCCGCTTCTTGATCTCCTCGACAGCCGCCGCGACCGCCTTGTCGATACCCTTCTTGATGAGCATCGGGTTCGCCCCGGCGGCCACGTTCTTCAGCCCTTCGAGCACGATGGCGTGGGCGAGCACCGTGGCGGTGGTCGTCCCGTCGCCGGCGACGTCGTTCGTCTTGGAGGCGACTTCCCGGCAGAGCTGAGCCCCCATGTTCTCGTAGGGATCCTGGAGTTCGATCTCCTTGGCCACGGTGACGCCGTCCTTGGTGATGACCGGCGAACCGAACTTGCGGTCGAGGACGACGTTCCGCCCCTTAGGCCCCAGAGTGACCTTGACTGCCGCCGCCACGGTGCTCACGCCTTTCTCCAGAGCCCGCCGCGCTTCGGCGTCAAAGGCCAGTTGCTTGGCAGCCATCCACTGTTACCCCCTTTTTGCAGAAGATCAGAATTGGCTACTTGATTGCGAGGATGTCGCTCTCCCGCAGGATGAGGTACTCCTCTCCGTCGATTTTGACTTCGGTTCCGCCGTACTTGGAGAAGATGACCTTCTCCCCGACCTTTACGGTCATGGGCACGAGCTTGCCGTCCTCGTACTTGCCCGGCCCCACCGCCACCACCTCGCCCTCCTGGGGCTTCTCCTTGGCGGTATCCGGCAGGACGATCCCCCCACTGGTGACCTCCTCCTGGGAGAGGACCTTCACCACAACCCGGTCCGCGAGCGGCTTGATCATGCAGACCACACCTCCTTCTGCCACGAAACTCTTAGCACTTCCCCTTGAAGAGTGCTTAGCACTCGACGGGGGAGAGTGCTAAACCAATTCTGATAATATAGCCCTTCGTTTCCGATTGTCAAGGGGTCGTGCCTCAATTTTCTCCCGGCGCGGCAGAATTATCCATCGTCCGCGGCCGGAGCCCGCGACGCATACCACGGGAAATCCTGGCAAGGCTAGGGCAGGAAACAGGGAAGGGGGCGGACGCCGGGTGGAGATGATCGTCATCGAGGGAGGACGGAAGCTGTCCGGCCGAGTTCGGATCGGGGGCGCGAAGAATGCCGCCCTCCCGGTTCTGGCGGGAGCGCTGTTGACTGGGGGAAAAGTGCAGCTCGAAGCGGTGCCCACCCTTGATGACGTGACTACCATGCTCGAAGTGCTGGTTCACCTGGGGGCGGCGGTCGAGACCGAGTCGGGTGGAGCCCTGACTCTGACCACCGCCGAACTGGTGAACAGCGAGGCCCCCTACGAGCTGGTTCGCCGGATGCGCGCCTCCTTTCTGGTGATGGGCCCGCTGCTCGCCCGGCAGGGAGTGGCGCGTATCGCTCTCCCCGGCGGGTGTGCCATCGGGGCGCGCCCCATCGACCTCCACCTGAAAGGGTTCAGTGCCATGGGGGCCGAGGTCGTGGCCGGCTACGGTTACGTGGAGGCGCGCGCCGAGCGGCTCCGGGGCGCTGAGATCTACCTCGATTTTCCCAGCGTAGGGGCGACGGAAAACCTAATGATGGCTGCCACCCTGGCCGAAGGAAACACCGTGATCGAGAACGCTGCCCGGGAGCCGGAGATCGTGGACCTGGCCACCTTCCTCAACGCCCTCGGGGCCCGGGTCCGGGGGGCCGGCACCGACACGATCCGCATCGAAGGGGTCCCGGAGCTGCAGGGCGGCCGCCACCGCATCATCCCCGACCGGATCGAGGCGGGAACTTACCTGATGGCCGCCGGGGCCGCTGGCGGGGAAGTGACCATCGAGAACGTGGTTTGCCGTCATCTGGAACCAGTGGTCGCCAAGGCGCGGGAGGCGGGGCTGGAGATCCAGGTCGAGAGCGGCACCGGGGAGGGTGGCAACGAGACTCTCCGCGTGTGCTCCGACGGGTGCCCGCGGGCGGCCGACATTATCACCCTGCCCTATCCCGGTTTCCCGACCGACCTGCAGCCGCCGTGGATGGCGCTGATGGCAGTGAGTTCGGGGAGGGCGGTCATCACGGAGAACGTCTTCGAGGACCGGTTCCGGCACGTTGAGGAGCTGCGCCGGCTGGGGGCGAAGGTAAGGGTGCAGGGGCGGATGGCCGAGGTGGCCGGCGTGCCGCAACTCTGCGGGGCCCGGGTGAAAGCGACCGACCTGCGCGGCGGGGCGGCGCTGGTCGTGGCGGGGCTGGCCGCAGGAGGAGTGACGGAGATCGGGTACGTCCACCACCTGGACCGGGGCTACGCCAACCTGGAGGAGAACCTGCGCCTTCTCGGGGCGGCGGTCGGGCGGCAGGACGTCCCCTTGCCGGAGGCCGACACCGCGTGAGCTAGGCCGTGGACTTCTTGACTTCGGCGGCGTCAGAAAGGAGTCCTATTCACAGGGGCGGGCGCATAGGCTTCCTCCGGGAGACAAGCCGGGAACGGAGGGAGAAGGGTGCGCCTGTCGCTGTCGACGGTCCTCTGGTTTTGCCTCGCCGTGGTGATCGGGGTGCCGGTCGCTTTGGTCCTGTGGCTGGGAGTGGTCGGCCCGGGGCGCCCGGCCGAGCCCCAGGATACAGTGACGGTCTGGGTGGAAGGCCAGGGGCCGCTCACCCTGGCGCTCGAGGATTACCTGGTGGGAGTGGTGGCCGCCGAGGTGCCGGCGCTCTTTGAGCCGGAGGCGCTGAAGGCGCAAGCGGTGGCGGCCCGCACCTACACGGTGCGGGTGATGCGCAAGTACGGCGGCATGGGGTGCGCCGAGCACCCGGAGGCGGACATCTCCACCGATCCCCGCCGGGGGCAGGCCTGGGCGAGCTCCTCCGAGCTGCGGCGCAAGTGGGGTTTCTGGCCGTACTTCCGGCTCTGGCGGCGGGTCACCCGGGCGGTCGAGGAGACGCGGGGGGAGATCCTCACCTACGACGGTCAGCCGATTGCGGCCGTGTACAGCTCGACCTGCGGGGGCCGCACAGAGAACTCCGAGGACGTCTGGGGCACCTACGTGCCCTACCTGCGCTCCGTGCCATGCAGTTGGGATCGGGAGTCACCTCGTTACTCTGAGACGCGCCTCTTCACCCGGGCCGAACTCGAACAGCGCTTGGGTGTCAGTCTGGAAGCTGTCCCGGCGCTGGCGGGGAAGGCCGGGCGGGAGCCGATGGTCATCCTGGAGACCGGGGTGTCCGGACGGGTCCGGGAGGCCATGGTGGGCGGGAAACGCTTCTCCGGCGTCGAACTCCGGACAAAGCTGGATCTCCGCTCCACGCGGTTCACCTGGCGGCAGCGCGGCAGCGGAGTCGAAATCACGACGATAGGTAACGGCCACGGGGTCGGGCTGTGCCAGTACGGGGCCAACGGGCTGGCCAAACTGGGGCGCTCCTACCGGGAGATTCTTTCCTACTACTATCCCGGCACGGTGTTGCAGAAGCTGGACGATTTTCAGCGTTCCCAAGAATAGGCAGGAAGATTCTGGCGAGACTAAGTCCGGGTGATGGCGATGCGCGACCGGCAGCGTCTACTCCGGGCGTTCTTCGGCCACGGCTACGACCTGATGGCGGCAGGCGGGCGGGCGCTCCGCCGGGCCGCGGCGCACCGCCGGGCGGTGGCGGCCGCTCTGGTCTGTTTCATCGCGGGCTTTGCGGCCGGCTTCCTCGGGCCGTTGCGGGCGCCGGGGCCATCAGCGCCGGCGCCGGTCACTCCCGCGCCAGTCGGGGTGGGGGAGAACGCCGCCCCGGCCGGACCTGCCTCCCTGCCGGCCGGGGCCCCCCAGGCTCAGCCGGACCGGCTGCCCCAGGTGGAGAGCCTCCAAGCGGCCTCGGACTTCCGACTCCCCCTCGCCGGGCGGGTGACGGCCGGCTTCGGCTGGCGGCGGGACCCGGTCTTCGGGGATTTTCGCTTCCACCCCGGGATTGATCTGGCCGGTCGCCCTGGTCAGGCGATCGAGGCGGCGGCCGGCGGGAAAGTGGTCGAGGTGCGGACGGCCGGGTCCGACTACGGACGGGAGCCGGCAGGGTGGGAAGTGGCGGTGCAACACCCCGGCGGATGGGTGACCCGGTACCGCTTCGCCGGCGAGGTGCGGGTGCGCTTGTCCCAGACGGTCGCCCGGGGCCAGCCGCTGGGGGTGTTGGGGGCGCCGGGAGCGCTCCACTTCGCCCTCTACCGGGGCGACCAGGCCCACCGGCCGCCGGCTCCGGAAGGCGTGCTACCTGAGGGCTGAAGCCGCCAGCCGTCATATCGCCCACCCCCTCGCATATAGATTTAGCAAATCGTGTGCGAGGGGGCTGGTGGCATGCGGGACTACATCCGGCGCCGGGTCCTGGAGGTTGGGACCTACATCCTGAACACCAAAGCCACCGTACGGCAAGCCGCCGAGGTTTTCGACGTCTCGAAGAGCACCATCCACAAGGACATGACGGAACGCCTGCCGCGGGTGAACCGGGACTTGGCCCGCCGGGTCAAGCGCGTCCTGGAGAACAACAAGGCGGAGCGGCACATCCGGGGCGGGGAAGCGACCCGCCGCAAGTACCGCCGGAAGGCCTCGTGACTCGCCAGCCCCCCAACTGCCCGGATGGAAATGGAAAAGGAATTTGTCTGCCGGCGTGGAAAACAGTACCGGCAGCTTGTTCCTTTTTTTATGGGTTTCCCGACGGGGGGAGGCAATCCATGGCGTTGGACATCGGAATCGATCTAGGGACAGCCACCATCCTCGTCTATGTCCGCGGGCGGGGGATAGTTGTCCGGGAGCCGTCGGTGGTGGCGGTTTCCACTGACTCGGGCCAGATTCTCGCTGTAGGCGAAGAGGCGCGGCAGATGATCGGCCGCACTCCAGGGCACATCCAGGCTGTCCGCCCCCTTCGGGAAGGGGTCATCGCCGACTACGACCACACCCGGGCGATGCTGCAGCACTTCATCCGGAAAGTCTGCGGCCGCAGCCGGTTCTTCAAGCCCCGGGTGGCGGTCTCTGTGCCGGCCTCGGTCACCAGCGTCGAGCGGCGGGCGGTCCGGGACGCCGCGCTGGAAGCCGGGGCGAAGCAGGTGTGCATCATCGAGGAGCCGATGGCGGCGGCCATCGGGGCCGGTCTGCCCATCGCCGAGCCCTCGGGCAACATGGTGGTGGATATCGGCGGTGGGACCTCGGACGTAGCGGTGATCTCCCTCGGCGGGATCGTGGTCGGCGAGTCGCTCCGGGTGGCGGGGGACAAGTTCGACGAGGCGACCGCCCGCCACATCCGCAAGGTCTACAACCTGATGGTGGGGGAGCGGACGGCGGAGGAGATCAAGCTGCAGGTGGGGACGGCTTACCGGCACACCCCGCACCTCGAGATGGAGGTCAAGGGAAGGGATCTGATGACGGGCCTGCCCCGCATCATCACCTATTCTTCGGAAGAGGCGTTTCAAGCATTGCAGGAGCCGGTCAGCGCCGTGGTGGACTGCGTGAAGGGGGTCCTGGAGAAGACCCCGCCGGAGCTGGCGGCGGACATCTTCGAGAAGGGGATCATCCTGACCGGCGGCGGAGCCCTGCTCCGCGGCCTGGACCGCCTGCTCAGCGACGAAACCGGCGGCATTCCGGTCTTCGTGGCGGACGACCCGCAGTCCTGCGTGGCGCTGGGGACAGGCCGGGTGCTCGAAGGCGTGGGCGGCCTCTCCAGCACCATTTGGGCGAGCAAGACAGGCTGAGGCCCGTTGGCCTGTCAGGCCGTATCGGCCGGGGAGTCAGAGACTAAAGCTCACTTGATCGGGGAGGGCCCGAGGAATCGTCCCGCTGGCGCGTGGCGTCGAAGGAGGGGAGGTTCTTCAGGGCCTTCTGCTTGTTCGCAAGCTTGCGCAGGGCCAGATGGAGGCGGTAGAACAGATACGCCTTGAACAGCACGTAAACGAAGAAGAAGGCAACCAGGAAGTTCAGCGTGACGTTCATGTCGACCCCCCGTGTTCTAGTTTGCGGCGCGCGGGTTCAATCCCTTCTTAAGCCCAGGCTGGGGCGCGCCGAACACTGAACTGCAGACTGACGGGGAGGTGAGGCGATGATTCGCGGGCTCTACATCGGAGCGTCCGGGATGCTCGTCGAACTTCGCCGCACCGACGTGATCGCCAACAACCTGGCCAACGTCACCACCAACGGATTCAAGCGGGACGAGCTGGTGGGGGAGAGCTTCCCCGCCCTCCTCCTGCGCCGCTACAACGACGCCGCCAGCCCGGGGATGGGCCCGGCCGGATACCCGCCCGTGGTGGGACCGTTGAGCCTCGGGGCGGTAGCGACAGAGACCGCCACCGACTGGGCGCCGGGGCCGCTCACCGCGACCGGCAATCCTCTGGATCTGGGGATCGCCGGGGAAGGGTTGTTTGTCGTCCAGACGCCCAACGGCCTCCGGTACACCCGGGACGGTGCTTTCACCCGGAACGGCGAAGGGCTTCTCGTGACTGAGGGCGGCTTCCCCGTCCTGGGTGAGCAGGGTCCGATCGAGCTGGGCGACGGCGAGGTCCAGGTGGCGGCTGACGGGACGGTCGCGGTGGACGGCCAAGTGGTGGACCGCCTGAGGCTGGTCCGCTTCCCGCAGGGGAGCCGGCTGGTCAAGGAGGGCGACAACCTGTTCGCCACGGCAGCGGCCGGGCAGCCGGTGGACGCCGGGACAGAGGTGCACCAGGGGTTCATCGAGCGCTCCAACGTGAACACTGTCCGGGAGATGATCGGTCTCATCGCGTCGGTGCGGAGTTACGAGGCGAACCAGCGGCTCATCCAGATGGAGGACGAGCTGATGCAGAAGGCGGTCAACGAGGTGGGCCGCGTATAGAAGCGACGTCTTAGCAGAGCTCCAGAAGGAACCGGACAGAGGGGAGAAGACGGGCTGGACGACCCTGCGAGGGGTCGAGGCCATCCGGCTGCCGAACGACGGACGCAGCCGCTCGCCCTCCGCCGGTTCTGACGAACAACCGGGGAGGGTCTCGTCATGATTCGTTCGCTGTTCACCGCAGGCTCGGGCATGATGGCCCAGCAACTCAACATCGACACCATCGCCAACAACCTGGCCAACGTGAACACCAACGGGTTCAAGCGAAACCGGGTGGACTTCCAGGACCTGCTCTATCAAACGTTGCGGGCCGCCGGCGGACAGGTGGTCCAGGGTTCCACCGTGCCGGTCGGGATCCAGGTGGGTCAGGGCGTCCGCCCGGTGGCCACGCAGAAGATCTTCACGGTCGGCGAGTTTCGCCCGACCGACAACCCCCTGGACATGGTGATCGAGGGCGACGGCTTCTTCCAGGTGGTGATGCCCGACGGCACCGTGGCCTACACCCGGGACGGCGCCTTCAAACGGGACGGCACAGGCCGGATGGTGAACTCGGACGGCTTCCCGCTCGAGCCGGAGCTGGTCATCCCGTCTGAGGCGACCGAGATCTCCATCGGCAACGACGGGACGGTATCGGTCCTCCTGGCGGGGGACGCGGCCCCGCAGCAACTGGGGCAGATCCAGATCGCCCGCTTCACCAATCCGGCGGGGCTTCTGGCCATGGGCCGGAACCTCTTCCGCCCCACCGCCGCCTCGGGCGAAGCGATCGTCGGGACGCCCGGCCAGCCGGGGTTCGGCACCATCGCTCAGGGGTACATCGAGTCCTCCAACGTCCAGGTGGTGGAGGAGATGGTCAACATGATCGTCGCCCAGCGAGCCTACGAGACCAACTCCAAGGCGATCCAGGCCTCCGACGACATGCTCCAGGTGGCCAACAACCTGAAGCGATGAGCGGCGCTGAGAGGTGAGCGGCGATGAACGGCCGGGCGGACCTGGGCAGAGGGGTGAGGCGGCTACCGGCGGCGGCTGCCGGGGCGCTGATGGCGCTCCTGGCCTGGGCCCCCGCCTTCGCCCTGACAGTGGACCTCCCGGCTGAGGCCGTGGTGGCCGGGGTACAGGTTCGGCTCGGCGACATCGCTCAGAGCCGCGGCGAAGCGGTGGCGGAAGAGGTTGCCGCCGTGGTTCTGGGTCAGGCTCCCCGGCCGGGACAGGTCCGGGTCTTCACCCGGCAGCAGATCACCACCCGGCTGCGTCAAGCCGGCTTCGACCCGGAGAAGGTGGTGTTGACCGGGAGCGAGGGCGTGGCGGTGAAACGGCCCGGGCGGCTGCTCTGCCGGGAGGAGGCCGAGCGGCTCTACCGGGAGGAGATCGCCCGGCTGCTCGGCGTGGAGGCCGGCCGGGTGGCGCTGACGCTGGTCAACTGGGTCGACCCGGTGGTGCCCGAGGGCGACCTCCGACTGTGTGTGCTGGGGGAGGTAGGACAGATCGCCCGGGCGGCGGCCACCGGCACGCTCATCGGCCCAGTGGACCTCGTGGTCGACGGCGAGCCCCACGCCACTCTGCGTCCACGGGCGCTGGTGGCAGTCAAGGTCCCGGCGGTGGTCGCCCGGGAAGGTCTCGCCCGGGGCAGCGTGATTCAGCCCGGCCAGGTGGGCGTGGTGGAGATCGAGCTGACCCGGCTGCCGGACGGGGCGCTGCGGACGGAGGAGCAGGCGGTGGGGCGGCAGACAGTCCGGTCGATTCCGGCCGGCGCCCCATTACGGCGGAGTGACGTGATGGTGCCGGTGGTCGTCCGGCGGGGTGACCGGGTCACCGTGACCGTGGAGGCCGGCGGGCTGGTCCTTGCTGTGCCGGGGATGGCTCTGGAGGCCGGCGGCGCTGGTGAAGTGATAAGAGTGCAGAATCTGCAGTCCAACCGGACGGTGTCCGGCGTCGTGCGGGGACCGGGCGAGGTCCTGATCGCCCTCGACGGCGGGCCGGCGGCCGGGCTGTGAGGTCGGGAGGGGTCAAAATGAGCGCGTTTCGGAGGGGTCGGCCGGTGCGGTGGATAGTCGTGGTGGTCGCCGCGCTGCTGGCCGGGTGGGCGCCGGCGGTACGGACGGTCCAGGCGGCCGGGGCGGCCAACGGCTCGCTCTGGAGCAAGGCGGCTCCCGGCAACGACCTGCTGAGCGACCACCGGGCCAAGGCGCCGGGGGACCTGCTGACGATCATCATCGTGGAGAAGGCGGAGGCCAACCAGAAGGCCTCGAGCAGCAACAAGAAGGAGGCCGGCGTGTCCGCCGGGCCGGGGCTGGGCTTCCTTAGCTTCTTTCCGGAGATCAAAGCCAAGGGCGGCGACAACCTGACTGCGTCCGGCACCACTACCCGGGGCGGGTCCCTCTCCGCCAAAATGACCGTGGTGGTCAGCGAGGTGCTCCCCAACGGGAATCTGGTGGTGGAGGGGGTTCAGGCCATCACGGTCAACAAGGAACACCAGACGATCAAGCTCCGGGGGCAGGTGAGGCCGGAGGACATCAGCCGGGACAACACAGTCCTTTCCACCTTCGTGGCTAACGCCGAGATCATCTATCTGGGTGACGGGGTGGTCGGGGACAAGCAGAAGCCGGGCATCCTGAGCCGCATCTTCAGTTGGCTGTTCTAGGAGGGACAAGGCAATGAACCTGGGAAGAGAGGGCAGGGTTGGTAGTCGGAGACGAACGGCGGTCGCGGCGGTGATGGCGGCCGTGCTGCTGGCCGCGGCCGGGGCAAGCGCGGCGGAAGTCCCTGTGACCCGGCTGAAGGACCTGGCCCGGATTGCCAACGACCGCCCGAACCAACTGAGCGGCCTGGGATTGGTGGTGGGCCTCGAGGGGACGGGCGACTCGGCCGGGACGATGGCCAACGTGCAGATGGTGGCGAATGCTCTGGCCCGGTACGGGGTGAGCGTGCCCGCCGCCCAGCTACGGGTGAAGAACGTGGCGGCGGTGATGGTCACGGCGGACCTGCCGGCCTTCGCCCGCACCGGCGACCAGCTCGATGTGACTGTCTCCTCCTTCGGCGACGCCAAGAGCTTGCAAGGAGGCGTCCTCCTCCTCACCCCGCTGCGAGGGGTGGACGGGGAGATCTACGCTATGGCCCAGGGCCCCGTCTCGATCGGAGGATTCAACGCTGGGTCGGGCGGAAGCAAAATCCAGAAGAACCACCCGACAGTCGGGATCGTGCCGGGCGGGGCGCTGGTCGAGCGGGAGGTACCCAACGCCGTGGCGAACGACTTCCTGACGCTGGTGCTTCACCAGCCCGACTTCACGACGGCTGCCCGGGTGGCGCAGGCGATCAACCAGGCCTTCGCCCCCGAATCGGCCCGGGCGGTCGACAAGGGGACGGTCACGGTGACGGTGCCGGTGGCCTACGAGGCCCGGCCGGTCGAGTTCATCGCTGCCTTGAGCGAACTGCCGGTGAAACCGGGCGTGGTGGCCAGGGTCGTGGTGAACGAGCGGACCGGGACGATCGTCATGGGGCAGAACGTCACCATCTCTCCGGTGGCGGTGGCCCACGGGAGCCTGTCCATCCGGATCACCGCGGGGGCGAAGGTCTCCCAGCCGGAACCCCTGTCCGAGGGCCGGACGGTCGTGACACCGGAAACCGGAATCATCGCCGGAGAAGAGCAGGCCCGCTTCACCACCCTCGGCGGGGGGACCAGCGTGGCTGACCTGGTGAAGGCGCTGAACGCCCTCGGGGCGACGCCGCGGGACGTGGTGGCGATCCTGCAGGCGGTCAAGGCCGCCGGGGCGCTCCATGGCGAACTGGAGATCATCTAGGGGGTGGCTTGGGTGGCCCGTGACCTGGCGCCGTTGACTTCGCTCTCCAGCTTGCAGTTCCGGCCCCTCGCGCCTTTGGCGGGAACGGCGTGGCGCAGCCTCAGCCCGTCTCCCGGCTTTGCCGCGGCTCTGGCTCGGGCTGAGACCGGGAACCAGACCTCCACCCTGGACGAGGCGGCAGCCCGACAGGCCGCTCGCGACCTCGAAGGGGTGTTTCTGAACCTGCTCTGGCAGCAGATGTGGCGCACAATCAGCCAGGGGCCGGGGTCATTCCTCCCCGGGGGCTTGGCGGGCGACATCTACCGGGACTTCCTCACCCAGGCTTACGCGACCAAGATGGCGGAGGCGGGCGGAATCGGCCTGGCCACCCTCGTCCTGAGCCACCTCGACCAGTAAGCGGGCCGTCCGTCCGCCGGTCCCCAGAGGCTTCCAGGCGGGGCCCCCGCGTCGCAGGGCAGGAATTGACGGCCGGAGCGGCAAAGTATTGCGCCATGTCCTGATTGTCCCACGCCGCGCGCAGGGAGGAATGGCTTACGAATCGTCTGCCCTCGGACGCGTCTCGCCCGTGGTCGAAAAGGCGCGTTGCCGGCTTGCTCCTGGTCGCCGTCCTCGGTTTGCTGGTCGGGCTCTCCGGAGCGCCCGGAAACCGGGCCGAGGCGCAGGCCCCGGAGCAGCGCAGCATCATGCCGCTGGCGGAGGTCCGGGCCGGGATGAAAGGCACCGGGCTGACCGTCATCCGGGGAACAAGGGTCGAACCCTTCGACGTCGAGATCCTCGGCGTGGTGCCGAATGCCGGGCCGGTGGGCGACCTCATCCTGGTGAGAGTCGGCGGGCCCCTGATCGAGGAGACCGGAGGCATCGCCGCCGGCATGAGCGGCAGCCCGGTATACGTGGGCGGCCGGCTGATCGGCGCCGTCAGTTATGGTTTCTCCTTCAGCGACCATCGCGTCGGCTTCCTCACCCCGATCGAGCGGATGCTGGACGTGTTGGCTCTGGCCCGCGCCCGGGGCGAAAGCGCCACCAAGCCGGGAGAGAGCGCTGAAGAAACCCTGCCTGAGGTCATAACAGCCAGGCCGGACGGTTCGCTGGCGCTACCGCCAGCCACCCCCCTGGCCACCCCGCTTCTGGTCTCGGGAGCGAGCGAGCGGGTCTTCCGGCGGCTGCAAAACCTGGTGGAGCCGCTGGGTTACCGGGTGGAGCTGGGCGGCCGCCTGCCGACCAGTGCAGGACCAAAAGGAGCGGAGTCCACCGATGCCGCGCCGGGCCAGCTCGTTCCAGGGAGCGCCTTCGGCGCCGCCCTGGTTACCGGAGACCTCTCGGTCACTGCCATCGGCACGGTGACCTATACGGAGGACGACTACTTCGTTGGTTTCGGCCACCCCTTCCTGAACAAGGGGCGGGTCGAGCTGCCGGTGAGCCTGGCCGAGATCTACCAGACGGTCAGGAGCCAGGAAGCCCCGTTCAAGCTGGGAGCCCCCCGGCAGTTCGCGGGGATGTTGCTCGAAGACCGGCCGGCGGGGGTGGCGGGGAAACTGGCCGTCCGTGCGCCGGGGATCGAGGTCAAGGTTAACGTGGAGGACCTGGACCGGCGCGAAAAGACGACCTTCACGGCCATGGTGGCGCCGGACGAGGTGCTGGCGACCAACCTGGTGGCGCTGGCCGCTCTGCAGGCGATGGACCGGGGACTGACCCGCATCGGGCGGGGGACGGCCGAGGTGCGTCTGACCATGCGGGGCGACGGCTTGCCAGGCGGCGCGGTCACCCGGGAGAACACGTTCTACAGCCCGGCCGATATCGCCGCGACCGCCTTGCGGGATCTGGTCAGCGGGGTGGCCCTGGTGACCAGGAACCCCTTCCGGCCGGTGAGCCTGCGCCAGGTGGAGCTCTCGGCCCGGGTGGGCGAGGAGCGGCGAACCGGGGTGATCGAAAAGGTCCGGCTGATACCGGATCGCCCGGTGAAGCCGGGGGAGTCGGCTGAGCTGGAAGTGTTGATCCGCCCCTACCGGGGCGAAGTGCGCCGGGAACGCATCCTCCTGCCGGTGCCGGCGGACTTTCCGGCCGGCCGGTTCGTCGTGGCGGTGCGCGGCGGGGGAACCGCCGCCGCCGGCGAAGAGGAGGAGGAGTCGCTTCCTGCCGACGGGGGCCATCCGCCCAACCCCGAGAAACCGGCGAAGGGTCCCGACAAGATCCAGGAACCCAAAACCAACGCCGAGAGCTTCGAGGCCCTGATTGACCAGTTCGTCCGGCGGGACCGCAATCACGAACTGGTGGCGGAACTGGTCCGGGCGGGGGAAAACGGGGAGGACGCTCAAGGAGAGCCGGTCTCCGAACCGGCCAAGCCTCCCGGACACCCCCCGGCCCGGCGCACCGGGAAAGCCCCGGCTGTCCAGTCAAACCACCAGGAACGGTCCAACCCTAAAGCACGGCTGGCGCTGCCCTACGTCGTCCTGGGTGGAGCGGAAGTGCAGATCGAGATCGGGCCGGGAGGGACGACGGAGCCGCCGCTCAAACCCCCTCCCGCCCCGCGGTGGGAGAGGCCGCGGCGCGACCCTTAGTAGCACCTTGTCCATAATTCCCTGCCCTGACACCATTTGCGCCCAAGCCCCATGGCTTATAGGGGAGGAACGGTCTTCTTCCCCGTCGAAGGATAACTGAAGTCTCCTGCCTTGGGAGGATGGCGCGTGGCAGTCAGGGTCCTGTCCCGGCGCAATCTGATCGCCCTCTGCCTGTTGGCCGTGGCCGGGCTGTCGGCGGCGGCCGCCTCTTCCTACCTTCTCTTCCTGGGCAAAGGCCCCGTGGTCAACCCGGTCCGGCGGACGGTCGAGCGGACGCTGGCCCGCCAGACGGGGCTCCGGATTTCGCTGGGCGAATTGCGGCCGGCGCCCTTCGGGTTGCTGGTGATAGACGGCTTGACCGCCTGGGAGGACTCAGGAAAAGAGGTTCTCGCCGCGGAGCAGGTAGCGATCCGCCTCAGCCCATGGTCCTGGTTGAAGCGGCGCGGCCGGTTATCGGCCCTGGTCAGCCAGGTGGAGCTGGTGCGCCCGCGGCTAAAGGTGAGCCGGGGAGCGGACGGCGCCTGGAATCTCTCCCGATACTTCCGCCCCGGCGAGCCCGGCGAGGGCTGGCAGGGCGAGCTGGTTATCCGGGAGGGGGAAGTGACGGTGCAGGGGTGGCACCCCTCCCTTCTGGCCGGTTCAGCCGCCACCCCGGCGGAGGCGTCGACGGCTGGCTTCCGTTTGACGGAGGTCAACGGCCGCGTGAGCGCCACTCCGCAGGGGCGAACCCAGGTAAGACTGACTGGCCGGACGGAACTCCTGCCGGGGGCCAGAATCGCTGCCACCGCTGGATTCGGGGGGGCGGCCCCCGCCCGGCTCGACCTGGCACTGAACGGTGTCGAGCTGGCGAGACTCCAGTCGTTTCTCCCCCGGAGCGCCCAGTTCGGCCAGTTTCTGGCGGGGAGGGGCGACCTCCAAGGGGCGCTGATCATCGACGGCGCGCTGCCACGCCTCATTTCCGCCGAGGTGACAGTGCGTGACGCCGTCTGGCAACATCCTTCCCTCACCACTCCCTTCTCCGCCGTGGTGGGCCAGTTCACCCTCCAGGGAGACAGCGTGGTCATCTCCCAGCTCGGCTTCGATTTCCTGGAGACCCGGTGGACAGCGCAGGGAAGAGTGAACGACCTGGATGACCCCTCCCTGGACGTAAAGCTGACCGGTGAAAACGCCTCGTTGCCAGCGTTGGCCCAGGCGCTGCCCGCGTCGCTCAAAGGGACTGCGCTCAACGGGCGGGCCACTCTCGAACTGACTGCCCGAGGGGAGTGGCGGAGCCCGCTTCTCTCCGGTTTCCTGCGGCTCAACGAGGTATCGTTCACCGCGCCAGGCGGGGTCTCAGCCGTGTCCGACTTGAGCGGGACGGTCGAGTTCGCCGGCGACGGCCTGCGGACGCGGCACCTCACCGCCCGGATAGGCGGGGGCCGGGTCAGTGCCAGCGGCGAGGTCCGGGACTGGCGTCGGCCGCACGGTTCGGTCAGGCTCCACCTGGAGGGCGTCCCCTCCGAAGAGCTCCGGCGGATAGCGCCGGCGGAGGTCGCCGCCCGACTGCGGCCTCTGACTGGAGGGCGGCTGAGCGGGACCTTAGAACTCCAAGGGGCGCTGGCTGACCCGGCCGTCCGGGGCCGGATGGCGTTGCTGGGAGCCCAGTGGGCCGGCCTGCCGGTCGAGACCGCCGAGGTTGAGGGGGCCTATGCTCAAGGGCGGCTCAACCTGGAACGGGTGGCCGTGGTGGCCGCCGGAGGACGGCTGGAAGCGACCGCCACTGCGTCTGAGCTGCTGAGGGGGAAGCCGCGTTACGCCTTCTCCGGCCGGTTGAACGAGGCCGACCTGGCCTCCCTGGCGCAAGCCGCCGGATTGTCCCTGCCGGTGGCGGTGGGGGGTCGGATCAGCGCCCTCTTCACCGGCGGCGGTGAAGGCCTGGAGTGGGACCAGCTCGCCGCCACCGGAACGGTATCCCTCAGCGGAGTCCGGATCGGGGAGGAGCGCCTGACCACCGCCCGGGCCGGGTTCACCGTCAGCCGGGGGGAAGTGGCCGTGGACTATTTCACCGCCTCCTCTCCGGACGGACGGTTATCCGGCTACGGACGCCGCACCGCCGACGGGCGGCTTTCCGGAACGCTGAGCGGGCAGGGGGTGCAGCTTTCAGCCCTGGCCCAGTACATTCCGGGGATGACGCTGGACGGCTCGGCTGACATACTGGCGGAACTGGGCGGAACCGAGGATGACCCGCAGCTTTCCGGCGAGTTTACCCTGTTCTCCCCATCCTTCCGGCGACAGGCGTTCACGGATGGGCGGGGACGCTTCCGCCTGACACGCCGGGAGCTTGTCCTGGAGGGAATGGAGGTCCACCGGGCCGAGGGGTCTCTCCAGGCAAGCGGGACGGTGAGCCTGGGGCCGGAGTACCCCCTTGACCTCACCCTGACCGTGGGCGCGCTGCCAGCCGATACGGTTCTGGCGCTGGCCGGCGTCCAGGCCGCGCTCAGCGGCACGACCGACGGCGCGTTTGTGCTGCGCGGCCCGGCGCGCACCGCAGTCGTGACGGGCCAGGTGGCTCTGGCCGCCGGAAGGGTGGCCGGCTTTCCCTACACCCGGGCCGCCGCCCGCTTCCGCTACGCCGATGGTGCACTGGAGATCGACCGGCTTGAGGTCGAGGCGGAGGGCGCGGCTGTGACGGGAGAGGGCCGTCTGGTCGGCCAGGAGCTGGACCTGCGGGTGGCGGCGGAGCGCCTCGATCTGGCCCGCCTGCCCCTGCCCGGGGCAGAGGAGGGGGCGTGGCGGGGAACCGGCTCCTTCCAAGGCACAGTGCGGGGCAACCTGCGCCAGCCCGTGCTGGAAGGCGAGGTCGCGGGCGCCGGCGTCGCTTACCGGGCTTACGCCGCGGAAACCTTGAAAGGCACCCTGCGGTACCAGGACGGGAGGTTCTTCCTCAAGGGGGTGGAAGTGGAGCAGGGGGGCGGACGCTACTTCGTCAGCGGCGAAATCGAGCCCCGGACAGCCCAACTCGACTTGCGGCTCCGCCTCGACCAGGGGGAAGTGGAGAATCTGCTCCAATTGGCTTCTCTACGCTCCTCCTACCGGATAGCCGGGAAGGTCACGGGTATCCTGCACGTCTGGGGCCGCTTCCCCAACCCTTCCGCCCGGTTGATCGCCGAGACCGGCGAGCTGCGCCTGGGAGGGTGGAAGCTGTCCGGCGACGTGGATCTGGCGCTCCGCGACGGCGAAGTGACGATCAACCGCCTGCGGATGGGGGAGGTGGAAGGCGAAGGGCTCCTGGTGGCGGTGGGGCGGCTCGGCCGGACGTCCGTGGAAGTGGAGGCCCGCCTCCGGCGGATGGACATCCGGCCCTTGGCGGCGTTCTTCGGCGCGCAGGCGGAGGTGGCCGGGCAAGCTGACGCCGACCTGGTGGTGAAGGGCAGGGCCGCGGACCCCTGGGCCAGCCTGGACGTGACCGTGACGGGCGCCCGGGTCAACGGGATGCCGCTCAGCACTGTCCGGGGCCGGGCAGTCTACTCCAGCGGCGCCATCAACTTGGAGGAAGTGGTGATGGCGAGCGGCGACCGCCGCCTGACCGCCACCGGCGCCTGGCCGCTCCCATCGACCCTCCTCTCCCGGTTGGGCTTGGAGGCGGAGGAACAGGCCTGGAACCTGCGCCTGGCGATGGACCAAGGGGACATGGGGCTGCTCTCGCTGGTCGTACCCGCTCTCCGCCTCTCCGGCCCGGGATCGCTGTGGCTCCGCCTGACCGGGCCGGCGGACGCGCCGCAGGTTGACGGAGAGATCGTGGCCGCCGGAGTGACGGTGAACCATCCGGCGCTCGGCGGGGAGATCACCGGCCTGCGAGGCCGGGTGCAACTGGGGCTGGACGGGGTTCGGACCCAGGAGCTGATCGGCTTTTACAAAGGGGGGGAGGCGCGACTCAGCGGGCGGGTTGGCCTGGCGGGTCTGAGAGTGAGGGACCTGGACCTGGCTCTGACCGGACGGGACATCCACTACCAGAGCCCGGTCTTCGAAGCCTGGCTGGATGTGGACACCACCGTGCGCGGGCCGCTGGAGGAGGCGGTCATCGCCGGCCAGGCGGTGCTGCGGCGCTCCACGCTCACTCTGGGCGCCAAGAGCGGCCCCCGCCGGGTGACCTGGGATCCCGCCCTCGACCTGACAGTCACCAGCCGGGAGGACATGCGGATCGTCACCGCCGACCGCAGCGTCGACGCTCGCGCCTATGGGACCCTGGCCCTGCGCGGCCGTCTGAGCAAACCCACCTTCACGGGCGAAGCTGAGGCCAGCCGGGGAACCATCGTCTACCTGAATACCCCCTTCCGGGTGACGCGGGGACAGGCGGTGTTCGCCGCCTACCGGGGTATTCTCCCGACGCTGGACGTGACGGCGGAGGCGGTGGTGCCGCTGACCGAGGCTCCCGCGGTCCTTCCGGCCGACGCGACCGGCGGAGGAGGAACGAGGACGACGCTGAAGGTCAAGCTCAGTGTGACCGGTCCGGCGGAGAAACTGGCGCTCAACCTGTCGTCGGAGCCCCCGCTCAGCCAGGCGGAGATCGTGGCGGCCCTCTCGTTGCCGGGGGACATCACCCGGATTGTGGCCGGCCAAGGATCCGGCGGACGGGAGGCCGAACTCTTCCGCATGGCGGAGCAGGAGCTCTCCCACAGGGTCTTCTCCGGCCTGGAAGTCGCCGTGGCCGACGCCCTGCAGCTTGACCAACTCTCGCTGGCTCCCCGTTTCCGGGAGAAGAATGTTCAGCTTCATGTGGGCAAGTACCTGGTGGACAACGTCTACTTGACCTATACCCGGACAATGGACCTCGAGCCTTGGGAGACCATCGGCCTCGAGTATCGCATCCGGTACGGGCTGACCTTCACGACCTCATACGACAACCGGGGCGAGTTGAAGTGGGGGATCGAGGCGCGCCACCGCTTCTAGTGGGGTGAGCCTGGGCCGAACCCCGCATCCTGCCAGGGCCCCCACCAATTGACGCCCCGCCGGGGAAGGATTTACTATTCCGGGGGTCGAACTCACCCCAGGACTTTGCGGAAAGAGAGTCCGGACCATGTTGGACGAGTATCTCCGCCACCTGAATAGTCGGAAACCGCCCTCGCCGGAGGAGGAAGCGGTGTTGTGGCGCTCGTTCAAGGGGAGCGGGGACCCCGAGAGCCGTTACCGGTTGATCGAAGGGTACCAGATCCTGGTGGTCCGAATCGCCCTGGCGCTGGGCGCCGGGCCGGAAAACGCCATGGACCTCATCCAGGAAGGGACCGTCGGCCTCATCGAGGCGGTGGAAGCATACGACCCCGACCGCGGGGTGCCCTTCCCCTCTTTTGCCCAACACCGCATCCGCGGCCGGATGCTGGACTACTTCGGCCGGCAGAAGGCCGGAGCCGGGGACGTCTCGCTGGAACAGATGGGCTCCGGTGAGCTGGCCATTGCCGCCATGGTCGCGGCGGGCGCCGAATCCGACCCGGTGGCCCGAGCGGAAGCCGGCGACGTCCGCCATTTCCTCCAAGTGGCTGTCGCCCGCCTTCCCCAAAAGGAACAAAGGGTGCTCTCCGCCGTTTACCTGCAGGATCAGGAGCCGGGCCGGGTGGCGGAGGAGCTGGCGATCAGCGTCTCCTATCTTCATCGGCTGGAGAAGCGGGCCATCCGGCGGCTCCGGGGGATGTTGGCCCGCGTCGTCCGAGAGTTCCGGGCCTCGGTTTGAGGAGGAATGGAGATGTCCGGCGTGCAGTCGGTCTTGAACCATCTCCGCTTCGCCCGCCACTGGCTGGCCAAGGCCGAGAACGAATTCGAGCGGCAGGAGTCGGTCCAGGGAGAACTGAGCCTCAGCCTGGTGGAGGCGGAGGTCAGGAAGGCGTGGGCGGAGAGCCGGCGCGCGGTGAGCCTCATCCGCTTCCCATCGGCCGGAAGGCGGACCCGCCGGCCGGCCTGGGCAGGTATAGGCGTCGGGGTGGCGCTTCTCGTGCTGGCGTTCAGTGGCTTTGCCCTGTGGCAGCTGGCCCGGCCAGCCCCGCCAGTTCCGCTGCAGGTGGCCCGCCCGGGAACGTTGCCCGGAGTCGCTGGCCGGGAGGTCGGCCAGGTAGTCGACCTGATCCCGCAGGCCGCCCCGCCCGGGCCGGACCAGTCGCCGGCCGCCCAACCTTCACCGGTTCAACCGTCAGTTCAGCCTTCAGTTCAACCTTCGCCGGTTGAGGAGCCTGCGCCGGCAGAGGAGGACCACCCCTCCCAGGCGCCGGCGGTGCCGGTACCCGCAAATCCAACGCCCGTTCCTGCCGCGCCGGCTGAACCGGTTCCCGTGGCGAAGCAGCCCGAGCCGGCCACCGTCGAGGAGGGAGGGGATACCCCTCTCCCCTTGGACCTGGTCGAACTGGTGCAGATCGCCGAACGCTCGCTGACCGGGCGTCCCTGACACTCGACGCACTCTGAATGCACTCTAAGGAGGCAGAACAGTGAAGAAACCTCTGTCGATTCCCGGGTCCGCGGCGGTTGCCGCCGTCGTCCTCGTGCTGGTCCTGGCGGGGAGCTTGGCCACCGGGGCGGTTCTGGCGGCCAACCCGGTGGTTAAGGCGATCAAGGTGGAAGGCAACCGTGAAGTCGCAAGCGACATGATTCTCGCCGCGATCCAGTCTACCAAGGTGGGTGAGCCGGCGACGGAGGAGGCTGTCCGCAAGGACCTCCAGGCCATCATGGACCTGGGATACTTCTTCAACGCTTCGGCGCGGTTCGCCCCGGCGGAGGGCGGCGTGACGGTCATCTTCGAGGTGATCGAGAATCCCAAGTTGAAGGAGGTCTCGCTGACCGGCGCCCCGGACGTGCCGAAGGAGCCGCTGAAAGAGGCGATCGGCCTCAAACCGGGCGAGATCATCAACGGAAAGAAGCTCCAGGAGGGGCTGCGCGCCCTGTTGGAGCGTTCCGTGAAGGACTACGGAATCCCCCTGCGCATCACCGACGTGGCGGTGGATGAGACGGGGACCGTGAGGATCAAGCTGACCGAGACCCGTCTCGGGAAGATCGAGATCAGCGGGAACCAGAAGACAAAGGACCACGTCATCCGGCGCGAGCTCACGGTGAAGTCCGGCGACGTGCTGAACCTGAAGGAACTCGAGAAGTCGCTGCGGCGCGTGCTGAACCTCGGGTTCTTCGATGAAGTGGGGCGGAAGTTCACGGAAACCCAGGATCCCGACGTCGCCGACCTCACCATCGAGGTGAAGGAGCGAAAGACCGGTTCGGCCGCCTTCGGCGCCGGCTACTCCTCGAGCGACGGCCTGTTCGGCTACGTCGAGGTGGCCGAGGACAACTTCTTCGGCCGGGGGCAGCGGGTCAACGTGAAGTGGGAGTTCGGCCAGCGGCGCACCACCTACGACGTGGGCTTCTTCGAGCCGTACCTCGACCGCCACCGGACCTCGCTCGGCTTCCGGGTATACGACACGCAGCGGACGCTGGATCAGATCGAGGGCGGTTCGCCGGTGACCTATAACGACCATCAGCGAGGCGGAGAGGTGACGGTGGGCCGGCCGCTCTCCGAGGATACGCGGATCTACACCAAGCTCAAGATGGAGGACGTGGCCCGGACCTACACGGATGGGACGCCGGTTGAGGGCGGCACCGGGAAGAGCCGCTCCATCACGACCAGCATCGTGAACGACACCCGCGACTTCTTCCTCAAGCCCTCCCAGGGCGGGCGGAGGGAGCTCTCAGTGGAGTGGGCCGGCCAGTTGCTGGGTTCGGACTACACCTTCGCCAAGTATAACACCGACCTCGCCCACTACTGGAAAGCCGGCAAGTCGGGACAGGTGGTGGCGGTCCGTCTGGCGGGAGGGTTCCTCGACTATCGCGGTGTGGAGCCGGTGCTCGAACGGTTCCTGGTGGGCGGCGCCGACACCATCCGGGGCTATGAGACCATGGCCTTCTCCGGCGACAAGTACCTGGTGTTCAACGCCGAATACCGGTTTCAGCTCGCTCAGAACTTGACGGGAGTGCTCTTTGCCGACGCCGGCGACGCCTGGGACACCAACGAGCCGGTGGAACTCGCCAAGTTCAAGACGGGCTACGGCGTGGGGTTACGGGTCGACACCCCGGTGGGGATAATGCGCATCGACTACGGTATCGGTCGCGACGGCGGCAAGACCTACTTCAGCCTGGGCCAGACCTTCTAGGAGGGCCCGGGGGTATGGGCGCCGGAGGTGGAGCGTGAGTCACGGGCGACCCCGGCGTTGGCCGGCAATCATCCTGACAGCCCTCGTGAGTGCGGCCTCGGTCCTCGGGGCCGCCTTTGGCGTGGCCGCTGAGGGTTCTCCTCCCGCCGTGGTTCGGGAGGTCAAGGTGGAGTTGGCGAGCCAGTTGCCGGAAGTGGTGGCGGAGCGCATCCGGGAGGCGCTGGCGGCCGTGGCGACCAAGGCTCTCCAAGGCCAGGAGGTGGCGACGGTCGAGCGCTCGCGGCCGGCGGTGGAGAAGGTGGTGGCGGAGGTATTCGATCGGGTGCTGGCGGGATATAAGACGACCGCGGTGACCGTCATCGCCGGGGAGACGACTGAAGTCAAGCTCCACGTGGTCCCGGTGGCGCCGGTGATCCGGGAGGTCTATACCAGGCTCGAAGTCGAGGGGGTCGATCCGGCCCTTCAACCCCTGCTTCGGGAAGCGGTAACCACCCTGGACGCCGCGGCCGGGGAAATCCTGGGCGGCTTACCGGTTGCGGCTTTTACCTGGGCGCGCTTCACCTTGGAGCCCCTTCTCGAGCAGGAACTTGAGCGTCACTCGCCCGGCTTCCGGGTCGAGGCGAAGCTGGAGGCGGGCGAGGTGACCACCATCACCGCCAGGTTGGTTCCCCAGGGGCCGCTGGTGCACCGGGTGAACGTCCAGTTGCGGTCGGAGACTGTTCCGGCGGTGGCCCTGCGCCAATTGAGCGCCGAACTCGACTCCCGGGGCGCCCTGATGGTTGGTTTGCCGGTGGCTTTCCTGAACGCCTACCGGGTGCCCATCCAGCAGGAGATCGAGCGGAGGGTGCGGGAGACGCCGTCGATTGCCCAGTGGGGGCTTCAGGCCAAGACCCGCCTGGTCCCGGGCGTTCAGACCACGCTTGAGGTCGGGGTGGAGTCGACCGCCTGGCGGCTGCGGCTGGAAGGAGTGGTCAGCGCGGGAGCCGAGGCTCCCGGCCCCGAACTGCGGATGCTGGGCGGGTGGTCAGCCGGGCCTGGCGAACTGCTCGTGGGGAGCCGGTTGCTGCTGACCGGCTTGAAGACCTTTCTCCACCTGGGGGTGGGGGTTCCGGTCGGCTGGGAGGGACAGCTGTCCTATCTCTGGAACCTGGAGGGCGGCCAGATGCTGCGGTTCCAGAAGAGGATTTCCGCCTTTCAACGCTGGGGATTCGAGCGGGAGTACCCGGGGGAGTCCTGGCGGTTGTCGTACGGGGTGGCGGCCAACGAGTACCTCACCGTGGATCTAGTCGCTGGCGGGGGCAAGGTCTGGCTCGCTCTGGTGGGGAACCTGTGAACGCTGGACGGAATCCGCTAGCTGGAGGATTTCTTGACATTGCCTCCCGCTGAGCGGTCCGGTACAATGAGCTTGATTCCCTCAGCTTTCCAAAACCCATCCCGACGAGGAGGAACACCAATTGCACCTGCGGATTCCGTTCAGGTTCCCGGCGATCCTGGCTCTCGTGTTGGTCGGGGTCGCCGCCGCGGCGGGGTTGACCGGCTGGTCGCTGGCGCGGGCCGACCGGGTTTCGACGATCGGCTACGTCGACACCGCCCGGGTGGCGAACGAGTTTCCCGACATGAAGGCGATGCGGCAACAACTGGAGAAGGAAACCGCCGCCATGCAGCAGGAATATGATCGGAACTCGGCTTCGCTGTCCCAGGAGGACAAGGTCAAGCTCTTCCAAGAGTACCAGGCGAAGCTCGACAAGAAGAAGGAAGCCCTGGTCTCGGCTGCTCTCGCCAAGGTCGTGCAGGTGACCGGCGACGTGGCCAAGAAGCAGGGTCTCACCGTGGTGCTGGAGAAGCAGAGCGTTCTGTATGGCGGCGCGGACATCACCGACGCCGTGATCCGTGCCGGTGGAGGACAGGGGCGGAAGTAGAGTGGCCACCAAGCGCATCCCGACAGTTCTGGCCGTTCTTCTCCTCGGCGGTGCTTTCCTCGCCGGTCTCCTGGCGATGACCAGCGGTGCCGGCCGAGGGTGGTGGAGCGCGGCCCGGCGGGGCGCGGACCTTTCGCTGGCGGCGGCTGCCGGCGGCGAACGCCCCCTGCCGCCCGCCCGGGGGACAAGCTTCGTCCTCCTGGCGGCCGCCATGCCGGCCCATCCCGCCTGGCAGGAGTTGACCGAGCTTACGGCGGAAATCGAGCGTGAGCGACGGAACCTGGCGGCGGAGCGGTCGGCGGTGGCTTCGATCACCCAGCAGGCCGGAGCCTCGCTCCAGACCGGCGAAAGGGTCCGCCAGGTGATGGCGGCCATCGGTCAGGCCCAAAAGGACGGGCGGGAAGAGGCTCTCCGCACCCTTCAGTCGGTTTATGCCCGCCGCTGGGAGGCCGAGCGCCGGCGGCTGGAGGAGGAAGCCGAGCGGAAGGTGGCGGCCCGCCGGGCGGTCCTGGCCGCCCGGGTGGATGAACAGATCGGGGTCAAACGGGGCGAACTGAAGGCGGCCCTGGCCGCGCGGACCGAGCAAATCCGCCGGGAACGGGAAGCCCGCCTGCTCAGCCTCCAGCTCCGGTTGGGCCTGCAGGACAAGGACCCGGCGGCGGCCGCCCGGGAGGAGGCGCTGCAGGAGGAGCTCCGCCAGGTGCAGGCCGCTATCGAGCAGGACATTAAGGCGGCCCAGAAGGACATGGAGGATCAATTGGCTGCCTACGCCAGGGAAGTGGAGGAGAGCGCCGGCCGCGAGCTCCGGGCGTACGCTGCCGAGATGGCGGACGAAGTCGCCCGGCAGGTCGAGGCGGTCCGGCAAGCTCTTAACGAAGAGTTGGTCCGCCGCCTGCAGGACCTTGCCGGCCGGAGTTCGACCGGAGCGGTTCAAGGGTCTGGAGCGGCCGCAGCGCGCCGAACAGGCGCCCAGACTGACCCAGGCTCTCGTGGACCGGACTCCCCGACGCCGCTCGAGCTCCGGCGCAACGCGCTGCAGGCCAGGATCATCGCTGACGTCCGGCGCGTCGCCACCCTGGTGGCGCAACGCCACGGACTCGGGGCGCCGGAGCTGGTGGCGACCGCGGGCGAGCGGCCCGCCGACGGCCTTGACCTGACGGCGGCGGTGGTGGACGTCCTGATGAGGTGAGGGCAGTGGCCGAAGAGAAGGTGTGGACCGCCCAGGAACTGGCGTGCCTGGTCGGCGGCGAACTCCAGGGAGACCCGGTGAGGGCGGTGACGGGCATCGCCGGGCTGGATGAGGCGGGGCCGGCGGACGTGACGTTCGCCGACCCGGGGCGTTCAGCGGAGGCGGTGGCCAGCCCGGCCGGGGTGCTCATCCTCGCGGCCGCCGTGCGGGACCAGGTGTCGGAAGCAGGAGGACCCGGCCGGGCGGTCATTTTCGTCGACAACCCCCGTCTCGCCTTTGCGACGCTCCTTGAAGTCTTCGCCCCGGACTACCGTCCGGCGCCCGGTGTCCACCCGCAGGCCGTGGTTCACCCCAGCGCGGCGCTGGGCCGCGAGGTCTCGATCGGGGCGGGGGCGGTGGTCGAGGCGGGAGTGCGCCTGGGCGACCGGGTGGTCCTGTACCCGGGAGTGTACGTCGGCCCCGACAGCGTCATCGGAGAGGGCTCGGTGCTCCATGCCAACGTCGTGGTGCGGGAGCGGGTGCGGATCGGCCGGAACGTGCTGATCCACCCCGGGGCGGTGCTGGGCAGCGACGGCTTCGGCTTCGTGACGACCGGCGGCCGCCACCGCAAGGTGCCCCATATCGGCACGGTGGTGGTCGAGGACGACGTCGAGATCGGGGCCAACGTCACCGTCGACCGGGCGACGTGCGGCGAGACCCGCATCGGCCGGGGGACCAAGATCGACAATCTGGTGCAGGTCGGACACAACGCCCAAATCGGCGAGGACTGCCTCCTCGTGGCCCAGGTGGCGCTGGCCGGCTCCTCGCGGTTGGAGGACCGGTGCACGATGGCGGGCAAGTCGGGGATCGGCGGCCACTTCACCGTTGGCGCCGGCAGCGTGGTCATGGCTTGCTCGGTCGTGGCGGCGGACGTCCCGCCGGGTTCGGTCGTCTCCGGGGTCCCGGCCCGCCCGCACAGCGAGGAGCTGCGCACCCGGGCGGCTGCCCGCCGTCTGCCCGAGACCCTGAAGGAAGTGCGGGAGTTGCGCCGGCGCCTCGCACAGCTCGAGGAGCTCGTCCGGCAGCTCCAGGCCGGGAAAAACCCCCAAGGGAGGAAATAGCCCGCTCCCTGCCGAAAAGCAACGCGGTGGACAACGTCGTTGCAGGGGGTAGTATCATGCGCGGGCGGTGGCTGGCGGTCGCTTTCCTGGGCGGTGTGCTGCTGGTCTGGGGGGCGGGAAGTGCTCCCCTTCCGGCTGCGGCGAGCGGCCCGGAATGGACGGCGGCCCGCAGACTCAACCCGGCGATGGTGGCCTTCCTCGACCCCGGACTCGGCGGGCGAGTCGACCTGTCCGTCACCTTTCTTGATCCGAACCCCCTGGAACTCAATTATGTGGCCGGTTACGCCGTTCCGGACAACGGGGCGGGCGCGGCGGCCGTCGTGGTGGCCGACTCGCGGCTTTTGTTCAGCGGCGGGGTGGAAGAGACGAAGTCGTTCGGCTACACCTGGGGCCGCAGGTGGCGGCCGGGGCTGGCTGCCGGTGCCACGGTCCGGCTGGTGCAGTACCAACTGACGGTGGACGGGGTGGGACCGACTCCGGCCGAGCGCGGCCTGGGCCTGGACTTCGGGGTGGTCTACCAGCCGGAGGAGCGGACCTGGGCGGGGGTAGCGGTGTGCGACGCCTTCGATACCACCCTCAAGTCCGACGGAGGCTCATCTACGGTCATCCCAGCCACCGTCCAGCTCACCCTCGGCCGCCAGGTGAGTCCCGCTCTCCGCCTGACCCTGGAGGGGCGCGATGTGGCCGCTGCCACCCTGGAAGGGTCGAGCTGGGTGGCGGAGGCGACCCTGACCCGGGGGAGGCTGTCCTATCACGCCGCGGTCACGGCGGCCGCTGAGACCGGCTGGTCGGCCGGGGTCACCGCTGAGCTCGGACAGTACCGGGTCGATCTGACCGCGAACGGTGCAGGCGCCCGGACGGGCGGCGCCTTGGGCGTGACTGTTCAGTGGTGAAGCGGGAGAAGTCCGCCGCGCCTAAGACGCTCTCGGTCCTCCTGCTGGATCGATATCTCCTGCGTGAGTTTCTCAGTTCCTTCGCCCTTGCCCTGCTAGCCGTCACCGTTCTGGCCCTTTCCGACCTGCTTTTCACCCTCGCGGACTGGCTGATCGTGAAGCGAGTCGCCGCCGGCACAGTCCTGCGCCTGCTCGGTTACCGGCTGCCCGGCCTGGTGGTGCAGGTGGTCCCGGTGGCCGTCCTGGCGGGCGCTCTGCTCGCCCTCCACCGGCTCTCCCGCGACTCGGAACTGGTAATCATGGTCGGAAGCGGCCTCAGCCTGGGACGGGTCATGGCTCCGCTCCTGGCGGTGACGCTTTTCCTCTCGGCGGGCAGCTACTTCGTGAATGAGACAGTGGTCCCCCGGACCAACCACGCGGCCGAGAACATCATCCGGCGCCTCGTCTTCCAGGATTCCTCCCCGGAAATCCGCGAGAACGTCTTCTTCCGCGGCCAGGACGACACCGTCTTCTACATCCGCCGCTTCGATCGGGCCAACCTGGTCATGGAAGACGTGATGGTGTTCAAGAGAGGAGTCAATCCTTACCCGGAACTGATCACCGCCCGGTTTGCCCGGCACGCCGAAGGTGTCTGGCACCTGGAGAACGGGATCAGCCGGGAGCTGGACCGGGACGGCTTCGTGACCAGGGAGGCCCGCTTCTCCAGCCTCGACCTGCGGGTGGATGAGGGGGTGGAGCGGTTCTTCGGTGAGCAGAAGACCACGCAGGAGATGAGCCGGGCTGAACTTCGGGCCAACATCACACTCTTCGGTCGGAGCGGCGTGAATGTCCGGCCGTTCCTGGTGGACTACCACCTGAAGCTCGCCCTGCCCTTCGCCAGCCTCTTCTTCGCCTTGCTCGGCCTGCCGCTGGCGCTCTGGGTGTTGCGGCGGCCGCGCGCGGCACATGTCGCGGGAGTCGGCGGGACCCTGGCCCTGGTGCTTACCTACTACGTCCTGACACCGCTCTGCCGGTCTCTGGGGGTTAACGGCCTTCTGACACCAGTCGCTGCCGCCTGGCTGCCCAGCCTGACCTTCGCCCTCCTCGGGCTCTTCTTCGTCACCCGGCTGGAGCAGGTCTGAGGGGCGCCGGCGACCGGACAGGAACGGAACGTGACGATGGCTGCAGTGACCCGGAGCAGGTCGAGCGGGATGGGAGGCAGGCACCGCACCACCCTCGGTTATCTCGTGCTGGTGACCGCCCTCGTGCTCGGCAGCCGCCTCACCGCCCGGGCCGCGCCCGATCCGGACGCCGTTCACCTGGTGGCGGAGAAGGGGTTGCGCTTCGAAGCCGACGCCCAGCTCCTCGTGGCTGAGGGGAATGTCCGGCTGACCTACCGTGACCTCACCCTGGAGGCGGACACCCTGCGGGTGGATCTGGAATACGACGTGGTCCGGGCGGAGGGACATGTGCGCTACCGCAAGGGCAGCGACCGGCTGGAGGCCAGGTCGGTCGTCTACGACCTGAAGCAGGAGGCGGGGACCTTTCTCGACGTCACCACCACCTACCAGGGGAAGGACCTCAAGGATGACCTGCTGGTCGTGGGGAGTTTCATGGAGAGCAGCAAGTCCATGCTGCGGCTGGTCGATTCCAACCTCACCACCTGCAACCTGGCGCAACCCCACTACCATCTGGAGGCCAGGGAGATCACCGTGTACCTGGACGACCGCCTGGAGGCCCGCCAGGTCTCCTATTTCGAGGGGCGGACCCGGCTCTTTACCCTGCCCTACCTGATCGTCCCGCTCAAGAAGGAGAACCAGTTCGAGCTGCCGCGCCTCGGTTACTCGCAGACCGACGGCTGGTTCGTCAAGACCACCTACAACTACTACCGCAACCCGGCGGCCTACGGGGCGTACTTCCTGGACTGGTACCAGAAGAAGGGCCTCGGCCTCGGGCTCAAGCACAACTACCTCGCCGGAGACAGGCCCTGGGACGCAGCGGGGTGGTGGTATCTCTACCTCAAGGGGTACCGGGACCGGAACGACGAGGAGGTATTCTGGGGGGTGGACCACCGGCAGCAGTTCGGCCCGGCCTGGAAGGGGACTCTGCGCGGAAGCCACGAGGAGAAGTACCTCTCAAGTCTCCAGAAGCAAGAGGCAGCCGGCACGTACCTGCAACTGACCCAGCAGTCCCCCGCCGGTCTGACCGACCTGAGCGCCAGTTACCGGCTGACGGTGACTGAGACTCTCCCCCCGGACGGCGGGGCGGGCACCTCCCAGCTCGACCTGCGGAACATCCGCCTGAGCTTCAACACGGCCCAACGGCTGCCCAATGACTGGGACTGGCGGTTCGCCGCCAGCGCCACCCGGTTCCACCAGATCGACAAGACGCCCTACGACAACCTTGGCTATCAGACCCAGATTGCCCGCGCCTTTCCGGACTTCACTGTCCGCCTCTCCGCCCAGCAGCAGTTCACCCCCCCGCCGGTGGTGGAAGGGGAGACGCCGCCGCCCTGGAACCGCTACACCCGCTTTCCGGAACTGGCGCTCGAGACCCGGACGCTCACCCACCGGGGCAAGCCGCTGCCGCTGTTTTTCACGGCCACTCTCTCGCGCTACGAGGAGTCCTCAATCTATTACCCCGACGGCCGCGCTCTCTCGATGGGAAGCCTCACCGGCCGGCTGACCGGCTTGTCCTACCCTCTGGCCTCCCGGCTCACGGCCACTCTCAACGGCTCCAGCACCGCCACCTACTACCAGAACGGGGACTACACCCTGGGTGCGACCACCGGGGCGGGGCTGACTTACCGGCCCCTGCCCCGGCTCTCGACCACCCTCCGCTACAACTGGCAGGACCGCCTGGGGGTCAACCCCTTCGCCTCTACCGGTATCAGTCCGGCGCAGAGCGTCACCGGCAACGTGAACTACGTGGCGGCGGGACTTACCGCCGACTTCGGCACGGGCTACAACCTCCTGACCGGCCAATACCAGGACCTGGTCGGACGCCTGGCGATCAGCCGGCCCCGCCTGTCGGCGAGCGGTATGGTGAGCTACGACCCGAATACCGGCACTTGGCGGCGCCTCTCCGGCATCTATTCCTATCAGGCGAGCGAGACCAAATTCGTCAAGCTGGGGGCGGCCGTGAACCTGGGCACCTCCCGCGTGGAACGCCTTGACGCCCAGGCGGCGACACCCCTGGGTGACTTGTGGCGGGCCGAGGTGACCCTGAGTTACGACGGCTGGTCCAACCGGTTGCTCCGCGGCGAGGTGGCGTTGGTGCGGGACCTCCACTGCCGTGAGTTGCGCCTGAGCTACGACGAGCCGCGGAGAGAAGTATGGTTGGAGTGGCGGATCAAGGCCCTGCCGTCCCAGCTCTTCCGGCTGGGCGCGGGGGAGAGGCTCCTGTTCGACACGCAGTCCCTGGGCGGCCTCTTGAGCCCGGAGAGCGCTACGCCGGGGGTGCCTCGCTGATGGTTGCGGGGATGGAGAGAGCGGCCGGCGCCGGACGGCTCCGGAAGGCCTTGTCCTCCCCCTGGCTCGGGGGGGCCGCGGTCTTCCTGGCGGTGGCGGCGCTGGTGCTGCTCGGCCGGACGCCGGAGGCTCCGGTGGGCGAGAGCCGCCCGGCCGGCGCCGGGCACGAGCAACCAGGCTTCCACTTCCGCGATATCCGCCTGGTCGGGCGGAATCAAGGGCGGAAGGAGTGGGAACTCCAGGTGGCGACGGTCAGGACCTCCCGGGACAGCCGACAGGTGGACTTCTACCTCGTGCGGCGGGGGGCGGTGTACCGGGAGGGCCGGCCGTACCTCTACGTCGTGGCCGACAGGGGCGTGTATTACCCGGAACGGGGCAGTTTTTCCCTATATGGGAACATCGTCGTCTCCCGGGAGAACGGAGACCTGCTGCGCGCCCGGGAACTGCAGTGGGACACTTTGACCGGGCAGGTGACGAGCGCCCAGCCGGTGGAGGCCAAGATCGAAGGGGCCTGGTTCCGGGCGGACCGGCTGGCAGTGGAGGTGGAGGCGGAGTCGTTGACCGCCTCTGGTGGAGTGGTGCTGGTGGGGGAGAACGGGGAACGCCTGACCGGCGAGGCGATCATTTACTCGCTGGCTGACGGGAGCTGGGAGATCCGGGGGACAGCGGAGTTGAGCATCCGCACCGGCCGAAGCGAGCCGTTCGTGGCGCCGGGGCTCGGCGGCGGGGGAGAGAGGCCGGCAGAGGGGAGGGAGCGGGAGTGAGAACGCAGAGGGCGGTGCTGGCTCTGGCCATCGCCCTGGCCCTGACGGGAGTAGGGCTGGCGGCGGAGTTGCGCATCTCCGTCAAGGAGAACCGCGCCTTCAAGCTGGAGAAAGACCTGGTGACCATCAAGGGGACAATCGAGCTGGTCCAGGGTGAGGTCAGGTTGTGGGCGGGCGAGATCGTCTATGACACCAAGAAGAAGTTCGCCGTCCTGAACGGAGGGGCCCGGCTGGCCCAGGAGGATCTCACTCTGTGGGGCGACAGGTTCTCCGCCTGGTTCGACGAGGAGAAATACCTCCTGGACACCGACGTCACGCTGGTCAAGAAGGACAAGGATCCGGAGAAAGGCGACAAGCTGGTCCTCACAGCCGACCGGCTGGAATACGAGGCCAAGAACCGGTCGCTCATCGCCACCGGGAACGTCAGCCTCAGGGAGAAGCAGCGGACGGCCACGGCCAGAACCGTGGAGTACCGCGACCGCGAGTCCCTCTTGATCCTGACCGGCGAGGTCGTGATCCAGGAGGAGGACGACAAGACCATCCGGGGCGAGACGATCCGCATCGACCTGGACAAGAACGTGGTGGAGGTGGAGGGTCCCGTGGAGGCGAACTTCCGCCTGTAGCCGGAAACAGGAAGGGTTTGGCTTTCTCCACGCCATTTGCCGGACCGGACGAGGCCCGGCAAATGCTATAATGGTGCGCAGGCAATGGAGGAGGACGACCTTGCGCACCTGGCTGACTGAAGGCTTGGCGCCGTTGCAGGACGGGTTTCTGCGGGACCTCGGGCGGCTGCTCCTGGTCACAGTGGCCCTGCTCTCCTTCTTGTCGGCGGCCGCCGCCTGGGCGGTGAACGCCTATTTCGGCCGGACGGTCTCCGGCCTGATCGGTGGGGTCGGCGAGTACGACTTCATGCTGCACGTGCGGGCCGACGCCAAGGCGCGGGCGGAGCGGCAGCTCGCGGCTTACCTGCCGAAGGCTTTTCCGGGGGCCCGGCTCAAGCCGGGGCTGACCGTCGCCGGCCAGACCAACTTTTTCCTGGCCCTGCCACCGGACCTGCGCACCCGGAGCGTAATGGAGAACATCGACTCCGCCTTCAGCAGCATCCCGGGTTACTCGGGCCATACCACGCTGGTCGAGCCGAGTATCGTCATCCACGGCGTGGCATCCGGAGCGGTCCGGTTCTTCCTCGAGCGGTTCGAGCGGCTGCCCGGGGTGGCCGTCGCCTTCGCCGACGGCCGGGATCTGGTGGTGGCGGTGGAGCGGAACCACAAGCCGGAGGAGGTCGAGCGGAGTGTGAAGGCGCTGCTCGGGCAGTACCGGCTGGTCGAGGTGCGCTTCCCCATGGGTTACAGGGTGCCGGACCTGCGCCAGGCGGGGGAACAGGTGGCGGAGGCGCTGAACCGCAAGTTCGGCGGAGAAGCCGGGAATAAGGCGCAGGACGTGACCCGCAGCAGCCGGGCGGATGATTCCCAGTCCTTCCTGGCGTCGCTGACCGAGATGCGGCGGTTCCTGTTGAGTTACGCCTCGGACATCGTGGTGAAAATGGATCCCGGGGTCAACCTGCAGCGCGGCGACGAAGTGGTGGTGGGCCAGCGGATACCGCCGCCCGGCAGCAAGCTTGGGCCGGGGAGCCTCCGGGTGATGATCACCGGCGTGGAAGGGCGCCTGGCCCATGGCGTGGCGGTACAGGGCGACACGGCGCCACCTGGGCAGTCTTCGGCGGAGGGGGTGTTCCCGGCCGGGCGGGCCTTCCGGGTCAAGCCCGGCGACAAGGTGGGGGCGCCGGTGGGGACAGCGACCATCCACAACCAGCGCTACGCCCTGATGGCGACGGTGGACGAAAGCCTGAGGCTCCTGAACCAACTCCAGCTTCTGGCCAAGCACGCGGATAGGACGGCGGCCCGGGTGCAGCTCACCCTCGACTCCTACCAAGAGACCCTGGACCGGCTCGCCAAGGCGCAGTCCACCCTGGAGGCGGCGCACCGGGGTCTTTCGGGCCCGCTGGACGGCCTGGGCAAGGTCCGGACGGACGAGATCGTACTCGTACTGAACCGGACGGTGGCCGGGATCGACGACCTCCTCGGGAAGATGAGCGGGGTGGCGGAGGCGAAGGCCGCCATGGACCTGGCCGCCGAGGCCGCCGGGCCGGGGCTGCCGCAGACGGACTTGTTGTCCCAGATAATCGGGAAGATCAACCCGGTGACGGCACTCCTGCTCAAATGGCGGGCCCAGGCTCAGTCGCTGGCGTTGCAGGTGGGCAACTTCGGCCTTCTGGCGCAGAACGCCGGGGGTGTGAAAGACTTCCTCGGCGACTTGAGCAAGGCTACCGGCAGCACCCTGACGGCGATGCAGGCGATCGACGTGCCGAAACTCAAAGCCGACCTGGAGGAGATCTCCCGCCGCCTGGAGGGGATCGCCCAGATCGACGTGGACTCCGTCGGCCGGCAGATGCGCTATGTGCGCGACTCGCTGCCTGACCTGAAGGATGAGGAACTCGGCCGGTCGGTACGGCTGATCGACCGCTACATCGGCGGAGAGGTCATCCCGGGCGAACGCTTGCAGATCCTCGTGCCGGCGGGCTTCCCGGCGAAACAGGTGTCGGCTGAAGTGCGGGCGGCCGCCGGGGAGAAGGTTTCGACCGCCGTCTCGCCCGCCGGGTCCCTCAAGCCCGACCTGCGGGGCCTGCTCTTCCAGGTGCTGGGGAAGGTCCGCACCACCGTGGCGGGCTTGATGGCGGTGGCCCTGGTGGCGGCCGTCCTGATGCTGGACCACGCCCTGATCATCTCGGCCCTGCGCACGGGATGGAAGTCGCGCCGCCTGCCGCGTTGGTGGACGGCCGGCGCAGCCGCGGTTTACGGTGCCGGGATCGGAGCCACCCTACTCTCGGCGGTCTTCGCCCTCTCCGGCGCCGGGCTGCCCTTTATCGGCTGGCCGGCGGTGGCAGCGCTCGGGGCAGCCCTGGGCCTCCTCACCGCGGCGCTCGCCGGGCGGCTGGCCCCGATCGATGTGGGGGAACTCGAGGCGGGCCAGGCGATGGGGCTGAGCTACGCCCGGATGCTGCGGGAGATCGTGATCCCCGAGGGACGCCCTGGGCTGCTCTTCCTCCTGAACCGGCGAGAGATGATTTTCCCGCAGCCTGCGTGGGGGCAGGCGGGGGCGAAGAGGTGACACGGTGAAGAGGGAGCCCGTCCTTGATGTGCGGGGGCTGCGCAAGCGCTACGGCGAGATCGTGGCGCTCGACGGGGTGGATCTGGTCGTACCGGCCGGCCAGACGCTGGTGGTCATGGGGCCCAGCGGCTGCGGGAAGTCCACCCTCGTCCGCTGCCTCAACCGCTTGCTTGAGCCGGACGCGGGGGAGATCTGGTTCGAGGGGCGCAACCTTCTGAGCCTCACCCCGCCCGAGCTGGCCGCGGCCCGCCGGCGCATCGGGTTCGTCTTTCAGCACTCCAACCTCGTGGCGCGGCTTTCGGCCCGGCAGAACATCGCTCTGGGGCTGATCGCCGCCGGGCGACCGGTGGAGGAGGCGCTGGAGGCGGCCGAAACAGCGTTGGACCGGGTGGGCTTGGCGGCCAAGGCGGACCGCCGGCCGTCCCAGCTTTCCGGGGGCGAACAGCAGCGGGTGGGGATCGCCCGCGCGCTGGCCCTCTCCCCGGCCCTCATGCTCTGGGACGAGCCGACGGCGGCCCTCGACCCCCTCCTGGTAAGGGAGGTGCTCGACGTGATGGAGGAACTGGTCCGGGACGGCGAGCGGACGATGGTTGTGGTGACGCACGAGCTGTCGTTCGCCTTGCGGGCGGCCGACCGGGTCATCCTCATGGACAGCGGGCAGATCGTCGAGGACGGGTCTCCGGCGAAAGTTTTCACTGCTCCCACGTCGCTCTTGGGCGAGCGGTACCGGAGGCTCCTCGAGAGTCTGCCGGGCTTGCCCGCAGAGGGCGGAGGAAGAAAAGGGAAAGGAATTCGGGCGGCCGGAGCGAATGCAGGAACCGTGCCGCGCCCGGCGCCACGGCCGCCGATGGCGCAGAAGTCAGGGGGAGGTCGACCGGTCCGTGCCTGAAGCACTCCTTTCCCAGGCCACTCTGGCCCGTCCGGCCGCGCTGTCCGGAATCGGCCTGCACAGCGGCAAACCGGTTCTGCTCACGGTCGAGCCGGCGCCGCCCGACTCCGGCCTGCGGTTCATCCGGACCGACCTGCCGGGCGAGCCGGAGATCCCGGTCAACGCCGGGGCGGTCTGCCGCTCGTCGTTCTGCACTACCCTGCGGAACAGCGCCGGGGTGGAGGTGGCGACGGTGGAACACCTGCTGGCCGCCGTGCGCGGCGTCGGTGTCACCAACGCCCTGCTGCGCCTGGACGGTCCGGAAGTACCGGTGGGGGACGGGAGCGCCGCCGTCTTCGCCGGCCTTTTGGCTGAGGCGGGGATCGTGCGGCAGGAGGGGGAAGTCTCCGTGCTGACGCTGGACCGCCCGGTGGCAGTCACCCGGGGGGAGGCGTCGCTCGTGGCGATCCCGGCTGAGGCGCCCCGTTTCACCTACGTCTTCACGCACCCCCACCCGGCAGTCGGGGTGCAACTGGCCGAGTTCGTGCCGGGCCGGGACGACTTCCGGACGGAGCTGGCGCCGGCTCGGACCATCGGGTTTCTGGCGGACATCGAGCGAATGTGGGCGGAGGGGCTGGCACTCGGGGGGAGCCTGGAGTGCGCGGTGGTCATCGGCGATGAGGGTTATGCCGCCCCCCTCCGTTTTCCGAACGAGGTGGCCCGGCACAAGCTTTTGGACCTCTTCGGCGACCTGGCTCTGATCCCGCCCGTACGGGCTCACGTGCTCGGCTTGCGCTCGGGACACGCCCTCAACGCCGCCCTGGCGGAGGCCGTCCTCCAGGCGGCGATCTTGGACAGGGAGGTGTCTTGTGGTGGACATCGGTGAACTCATGGCCATCTTGCCGCACCGCTACCCGTTCCTGATGGTGGACCGGCTGCTCGAGCTGGAGCCGGGAGTGCGGGGCAAGGGTGTAAAGAACGTGACGGTGAACGAGCCCCAGTTCCTGGGCCACTATCCCGGGCGCCCGTTGATGCCGGGGGTATTGATCCTGGAGGCCATGGCTCAAGTGGCGGGGGCGGTCTACCTCTCCCTCGCGGGGCTCGAGGGCCGAATACCGGTCCTCGCCGGGATCGACCGCGCCCGGTTCCGGCGGCCGGCGGTCCCGGGCGACCAGCTCATCATCGAAGTCGAGCTGGGACGGGCCAAGGCCGGCGTCGCCAAAGCCTCCGGTCGGGCGACGGTGGACGGAGCGATGGTAGCCGAGGCGGAGCTCATCTTTGCCAGCATGGCTGGCGAGGCGAGAAAAGCAGAAAAGTAGACAACTTTGGCTGTTGATTTCGACCCAGGGGCGGTGGTGGCCCCCCGGTGGCACTCTTGGCCGGGAGGGGCTGGTCGGGTTTGTGACCAGAGGCCGGATTACAGTATAAGGGTCGAAGAACGAAAAAGGCATGAAACGTGGGCGGGGGAGGAATTCTAGTTGAAACCCGAAGCAAAGGTGGTCCCGATCAGCCGGAAGATCCATCCGACGGCGATCGTTCACCCGGGAGCGGTCATCGGCGTGGACGTCGAGATCGGCCCCTACTCCGTCATCGGAGAGAACGTCCAGATCGGTGAGGGGACGATCATCGGCCCCCACGTCGTGATCACCGGGTGGACGACCATCGGCAAGAACAACAAGATCTACGCCGGCGCCCAGCTCGGGATCGAACCCCAGGATTTGAAGTTCAAGGGTGAGAAGAGCTACCTCGTCATCGGCGACCACAACCTGATCCGCGAGTACGCCACCATCACCCGGGGGACCGAGGGGGGCGGCGGCGAGACGCGCCTCGGCAACGACAACCTGGTCATGACCTACGCCCACATCGACCACGACTGCCAGATCGGCAGCCACTGCGTGATCGTGAACGGGGCGGCGCTCGGCGGCCACGTGGTGATCGAGGACCACGTCACGGTGGGCGGCCTCTCCGGGATTCACCAGTTCACCAAGATCGGGCGGATGGCGATGATCGGCGCCTGCACCAAGGTCGTCAAGGACGTCCCGCCCTTCGTCACGGTGGACGGCCACCCGGCGCGGGTGGTCGGGATCAACGTGGTGGGCCTCAGGCGCAAGGGCGTGCCCCAGGACGTCCGGGAGGAGATCAAGCGGGCCTACAAGATCCTGTACCGGTCCGACCTCAACGTGACCCAGGCCATCGAGCAGATGGAGAACCAGCTCGAGGGATATCCTGAGATCGACCACTTCATCCGGTTCATCCGGAGCGCCGAGCGGGGCATCTGCCGGTAACCGAGAGGAAAAACTTCCTTCCGTGCAGAATAACGGAGGGGTCACAGCGGGCACCACGCCATCCTGTCTGATCGCTGGCCTGGTGCCCGTTGCGTTTGAGGGGGATGGCAGTGGGGAGCGCCGGGAGGATGGCGATTCTGGCGGGCCGGGGGGCGCTGCCGGTCGAGGCGGCCCGGGAGGCGCGCCGCCGGGGCGAAGCGCCGGTGGTGGTGGCCCTGGTCGGGGGGACCGACCCCGGTCTTTCCGCAGAAGGGGGAAGCTTCCACCGCGTGCCCCTGGGCGAGCTTGAGCGGCTGCTTTCCCTCCTGCGGGCGGAGGGAGTGGTCCGGGCCCTCCTGGCCGGGAAGGTCACCAAGGAACTGCTCTTCCGGGACTTTGTCCCGGACGAACGGATGGCGGCGCTGCTCTCGCGGGTGGCCGACCGGGACGACGACACGCTCCTGCTGGCGGTGGTCGAGGAGCTGGCGGCCGCCGGGGTCACGGTCCAGCGCCAGGACGAGTACCTGGGACACCTCCTGGCGCCGGCGGGGCTCCTCTCCCGCCGGGCGCCGGACGAGCGGGAATGGGCCGACATCCGGTACGGCTTCGCCCGGGCCAAGGAGATCGCCGGGCTGGATCTCGGCCAGACGGTGGTGGTCAAGAACCTGGCTGTCCTGGCGGTGGAGGCGATCGAGGGGACCGACGCCTGCCTGCGCCGGGGGGGAGAGCTGGGGCGGGGGGGTTCCGTGGCGGTGAAAGTGGCCAAGCCCCGGCAGGATCCGCGGTTCGACGTGCCTACGGTCGGGCCGGAGACCCTGGTGACCATGGCGTCGGCGGGGATCTCCTGTCTTGCGGTTGAGGCAGGCGCCACCTTTCTGGTGGACCGGCCGGCAGTGGGGCGCCTGGCGGAGGAGCACGGGCTTTCGGTGGTGGGGATATGAAGATCATGCTCCTGGCCGGAGAGGCCTCGGGCGATCTTCACGGATCGACGCTGGCCCGGGAGCTCCGCCGCCGCCGGCCCGGCCTGGAACTCTTCGGCATCGGAGGCCAGCGGATGGCCGAGGCGGGGGTGCGGCTGCTCTTCGACCCCACGCGGGTGTCCCTCATCGGTTTTGGGGAGGCCCTCCGGCGCCTTCCGCTCTTCCGGCGGTGGCAGGGCGAGGTGAAGCGGGCCCTGCGCCGGGAGCGCCCCGACGCGGTGGTGTTGATCGACTTCGGCGGGTTCAATCTCGGGGTGGCGGCGTACGCCGCCCGCCTCGGGATCCCTGCAGTGTACTACATCCCTCCGGCCGCCTGGGCCTGGGGAGAGGGGCGCGCCGCGAAGGTGGCGAAGAGTTGCACCAGGGTGGCCTCCGTCTTCCCCTTTGAGGCGGAGGTGTACCGGAAAGCCGGGGCGCGGGTGACCTTCGTCGGCCACCCCCTTCTGGATCTCATCCGCCCCCCGGTCAACCGGGAGAAGACCCGCTCCGCCTTCGGGGTGAGGCCGGGGGAGTACCTGGTCGGCCTCCTCCCGGGGAGCCGGCGGCAGGAGGTGGAGCAGCTCCTGCCGGTGATGCTGGCCGCCGGAGAGAGACTGGCCGGGCGGCTGGACGGGTTGCGATGGGCCTTGGGCCTCGCGCCGACGATCGACCGGGAACGGGTGGCCGGACTGGCCGCCGCTTCCGGCCTGCCAGTGCACATCTCCCCGGCGGCGCACGACGTCATGCAGGCGGCTGACGTGTTGATGGTGGCCTCGGGGACGGCGACTCTGGAAGCGGCGCTCTTCGGCACTCCCATGGTGATGGTCTATCGCGTCGGCGCCTTCACCGCCTGGCTCGCCCGCCGCCTGGTGAAGGTGCGCCACTACGCCCTCCCCAACATCCTGGCCGGCGAGGAGGTCGTGCCGGAGCTGGTGCAGGAAGACCTGACGGCCGAGCGTTTGGCCGAGGAGGTCGAAGGTTATTTGCGCGACCCGGACCGCCGGGAGAGGACCCGGCAGCGTCTTCAGGCAGTGGTGGCGAAGCTGGGGGAACCGGGGGCGGCCGGGCGGGCGGCGGCAGTCGTTCTGGAGGCGGCAGAGGAAGGCCGGGGGAAGAATCGTGGCGGAGACGTGTGACCTGGTTCTAACCGCCAACAGTCCCGGCGAGGTGGCCGGGTGGGTCGCCCCGGCGGCCCCGGCGTTGAAGGAGGCCCTGCCCGGCGCCCGGGTCACGGTCTTCGTGCCACCGTGCACCTTTGCCAGCGGGTGCGAACGCCAGGTGGTGGCCGCCCTGCCGGGGGTGGACGCCGCCTTCGGCCCAACGGAGTTCCTGCGCTATGCCGTGCTCGGCCTCCGGCCTCCGGGCTTCAACCCCGGGCGCCGGGGCGCCGTGCTCTTCCTGGGCGGAGAGCTGACGAACGCCGTACTCCTGCGGAAGCGGTTAGGCTATCCAGCCCTCGCCTACACCGAAGGCTTCGTGAACTGGACCGACGCTTTCGCTCGGTTTGCGGTGCCTTACGGGGTCATCCGGGAGAAGCTCCTCGCCAAAGGGGTCCCGGAGGAGAAAGTGGTCGTCGTCGGGAACCTCATGCTGGACGCGGTCCGGCCGCAGCGGAAGCCAGCCGCGGTGCGGGAGGAACTGGGAGTGGCCGGCCGCGACCTCGTCCTGCTCCTTCCCGGCAGCCGCCCGGCGGAGGTCGAGTTTATGACCCCGTTGTTCGCCCGGACGGCCGAGCTGCTCCGCGAGCGCCGGCCGGAGACGGCCTTCGCCCTGAGCCTCTCCCCCTTCACTGAGGAGGGGCAGATCGAGCGAGCGCTGCGGGGGCCGCTGGCGGCGGAAGTCGGAGTCTCTGCCCGGTTCCTCCCCGAAGCCGGAGGGGACGGGACGAAGGCCGGGCTCATCGCCACTGAGCGTGGAGCGCAGATCCCCGTCCGGCGGGGAGCTCGCTTCGACCTCATGGCCGCGGCGGATCTGGCGCTCACCATTCCGGGGACGAACACCGCGGAACTGGGCTACCTCGGGGTACCGATGGTCGTCGCCCTGCCGCTCACCCATCCCGAACGCATTCCGCTGGAAGGGCTGGCCGGCCTCCTCGGCAACTTGCCGCGCCTCGGCAAGGCGCTGAAGCGCCGGATCCTCCCCCGGGTGGTGGCCCGCATGCCCTACGCCGCCTGGCCCAACCGGCTGGCCCAAGCCTACGTCGTGCCGGAGCTGCGGGGCGAAGTCAGTCCCGGGGCCATGGCTGAAGAAGCGGCGGGGTTGCTGGCTGACTCCCGCCGGCGGATGGTGATGGCGGAGACCCTCCGCCGCACGATGGGCGAACCGGGCGCCGCCCGCCGCCTGGCCGCCCTGGTGGCGAAGGAGATCGCCCGCCACTTCGACACTGGCGAACCCGCGGCCCGTTAGCCGCGGGAACAGATGGAGGGGGGACTGCGTGTGGCAACCGAAAGGCGCCTTACACCGCACGGACCGGGGGGGTTGCGGGGGCTCAGGGCGATGATCCTGGCGGCTGGCGTCGGCTCCCGCCTCGATCCCCTGACCGCCAACCTGCCCAAGCCGATGGTGCCGATCGTGAACCGCCCGGCGATGGAGCACATTCTGGCCCTGCTGGGGTACCACGGCGTGCGCGAGGTGGTGGCCAATCTCTGGTACCGGCCGGAGAGCATCGTGGAGCACTTCGGAGACGGCCGCCGGTTCGGGATGAACCTGGTCTACTCCCGGGAGAAGGAGCTCCTGGGAACGGCCGGCGGGGTCAAGAAAGTAGCCGATTTCCTCAGCGACACCTTTCTCGTCATCGCCGGCGACGCCCTGACCGACATCGATCTTAGCGCCATGCTGGCCTTCCACCGGCAACGGGGGGCGCTGGCGACGATCGCCCTCCGCTCGGTGTCCGATCCGCGCCACTTCGGCGTGGTGGTGACTGCTCCGGACGGCCGCATCACCGGGTTCCAGGAGAAGCCGGAGCCCCATGAGGCCCTGTCGCTCCTGGCCAACACCGGCATCTACCTCTTCGAGCGCGGGGTTCTCGACCTGATCCCGGCCGGGGAGTTCTACGACTTCGGCAAGCAGCTCTTCCCACGCCTCGTGGCGGAAGGGCGGCCGTTCTACGGCTACCGCATGCACGGCTACTGGTGCGACGTGGGCACCCTGCAACAGTACCGCTTGGCCCACCAGGATATCCTGCAGGGGGCGGTCCGCCTCTACACGCCGGGGGTTGTCCTGCCCGGGGAGGACCGGCCGCTGGTGCTCGGGCGCGGGGCGGAGGTCTCCCCTCAGGCGCTGGTGCAGGGTCGGGTGGTGGTGGGTGACGGCGCCCGGGTCGCTCCCCGGGCGAAGCTCCTCGGCGACGTGGTGCTCGGCCCGGGCGTGGTAGTGGGGGAAGGTGCCGTGGTGGAGACGAGTGTCGTGTGGGCCGGGGCGGTGCTGGAAGCGGGGAGCCGGGTGTCCCAGTGCGTGCTCGGCCAAGGCTGCCGGATCGAACCCGGCGCGGCGGTGGGCGAGGGGAGCGTCCTCTCGGACACCTGCGTCGTCGAGGCCGCGGCGGAGGTGGCCGCCGGGTCCATCCTGCGCCCCGGGGAAGTGGTCGCCCGGGTATGAGAGGAGAGCCCTTGGGGGAGCGGGTCCGGTGATTCTCTTTCTGAGCAACGGCCACGGCGAGGATTTGATTGGCGCCACGCTGGCTGCCAAACTCCGCCGGGCGGCGCCGGAGGTTGAGGTAAAAGCGCTGGCTGTGGTGGGCGAGGGGAAGCCGTACTCCAAGGCGGGCATCCCGCTGGTCGGTCCCCGCCGGGCGATGCCAAGCGGCGGCTTCACCCGCAACTCCCTGGCAAACCTGCTCGCCGACCTGCGGGCGGGGCTGCTTCCGCTCCTTCTGGGTCAGGCAGCCGAGGTGCGCCGCCTGGGCCGCGAAGTGGACCTGGTGGTGGCGGTGGGGGACATACTCGTGCTCTACCTGGCCCGCCGGCAGGCGCGCCGCCCCACCGTCTTCCTGCCGACCGCCAAGTCCGACTACATCGCTCCGCACTTCGCAGTGGAAGTGGCGCTGATGCGGGAGTGCCTGAAGGTCTTTCCCCGTGACGCCCTGACCGCTACCCACCTAAGCTCCGAGGGGGTGCCCGCCGAATACGTCGGCAACGCCATGATGGACTGCCTGGACGTCTCCGGGGCCAACCTCCGCCCCCTGCTGGGCCCGGCCGCTTTTGTAGTGGCCTTGCTCCCCGGCAGCCGCCAGGAAGCTTATCTCAACCTGGAGGACCTGACCGCCGTGGCCGCCCGCCTGGTGGGGTTGGTCTCCCAGCCGATGGCCTTCCCCGTGGCGCTGGCGCCGGCGCTGGACCCCCACCGGGCTGCTGAGGCCATCTGTACTGCCGGCGGCGAAGCAGTCCTCCTCAATGCGGCCAGCCACCTGGCTCCCCTTCCCGGCCGGGACGGCCACGCGCCGCAGCCCTCCAGCCCTCGCCCCGTCCTGACCCTAGTCCTCGGGCGGTTCGGTGACGTGGTCCTGGCGAGCGACTTGGTGGTGGGCCTCGCTGGAACCGCCAACGAGCAGGCGGCGGGGCTGGGCCGCCCGGTGGTGGCGTTCCCCGGGCGGGGGGCACAGTTCACTCCCCGCTTTGCTGCCGCCCAGAAGAAGCTGTTAGGCGAGGCGGTGGCACTCGTAGAACGCGACTTCAGCCGAGTGGCGGGAACGGCCTGGCGCATCCTGAACGACCCCGCGGAATACGCCTGCCGGGCCGCGGCGGGACGGGAACGGATGGGCGGTCCGGGCGCCACCGACCGGATAGCGGAGGGCATCGTTACCGCTTGGGAGGAGGTGCGTCACCGCAGCGTTTGAGGGGCCCGACCTGGGAGCAGCTAGTGTAGCAGGATGGTGACAACATTCACAAAGTGTGCTAGAATATGACTGCACGGGAAAAGTGGCCTGGAACGCACAGGTACCCACCGGGCAGGCGGCGCGCACAGTGTTAGATAAACGGAGCTTTTTTTTCAAATCAGTCTGTGAAAAAAGTCACAATCTTTTGATGGCGGAGGGTTTATCGATGAGAAATGGTTATGGCCAGTTCCCGGACGAAGTAGCCCGCGTCTTCAGCCGCTTCGACCCCCACAACCTGGAACACCTGAGGATCGAGGAGAGGCACGTCACCCTCTACGTTCGGTCGCGGACGCCGAAGACGCGGCGAGCGACCCAGGAACTCGCCATGGTCTTCCCAGGCCACACGTTTGCGGCCTTGCCGGCGGAGTGGTATCACCCGGACGTTCAGCCTCCGCGGGACGCCGGGAAGGCCAACAGCCTGGGGGTCACGGGCGAGGCGCTCCAGGCGGCCCTCCGCGAGCGCGGCTTCGCTTTCAAGAAGCCGGTCGAAGACCGGGTGGGGAAAGGTTGGTTCAGTGTGACCGGATACTGCCACGAGCTGGCCGCGGACGTCTGCCTCGCTGGCCCCAAACCTATGGTCAGCCGGGTCCAGTTCAACGTTGTCCTGAATGAGGCGGACGGGCAGCGGAGGCTGGCTGCCCTGTTGGACTTCCTTCGGATGGTCCTGCCCGACTCAGACGGCTTAGGGGTCACAGTCAGGTCATGGCTGCTCGCCCGTCTGGATCTGGCGGACCGACCGGACCCGACGGACCGGGCGGAGCACAGGACGCCGCTGGAGGCCGGCTCCGTCGGGATCAGCCTGGAGATCAGCCCCCGCCCGGACCGGACCAGGGTGGTCTCGCTGCAAGTCGAGGAGTGCGCTGCCGGAGAGGGCCCGAAGCTTCTCAGGAAGGGGAAGGTAGCGATGACGCCCCTGGCTACCGCGCCCCTGATCGCGCTGGCTGAGGCGATACGCCTTTAGACTCGTCGAGGGGTGACGGCCCGGGGCTTAGTATCTGGCGAGTCCTTCTCGCAACCCCTCGGCGTAAGCGTGGTTGCGCACTAGTGCGGTCAGCGCCCGAAAGAGAAGATGGGTCGCCGGCCGGTCGAGGCGGGCGAGGAGCCGCAGAGTGGCGGGGCGCTCCGGCCAGTGTCCCAGGGAAAGCAACCGGTCCAAGGCGAAGAACGCCGGGGTGAGCAGGGTGGCCAGCTTAACCCGCCACTCCGGGTGCATCCGGTAATAGAGGACGGCCATGTGGCCCCGCTCCCGCTCCCGCCGGACAATCGACGATACCTGGGCAAAGGTCAAGCGGGGCAAGTAGTGCCAGCTCCGGGCCTCCGGGCAGCGGACGGCCACGAGTCCCAGGTGGCGCAGGCGGGTTCCCAGCTCCAGGTCCTCCCAGCCGTACTCGGTAAACGCTTCAGAAAAGAGTCCTGCTTCAAGGAGCTTCTCCCGTTCGACGGAGACGTTGCCCGTGGCGAAGAAGGCCCGGGAGTAGTCGGTCAACTTCGGCTTGGCCAGGCGGGGGTCGGAGAAGTCCGGGGTGTTGATCACCTGGCCGTGGACGATGCGTCCCGGCTCCTTTTGGCAGCGCAGGTGGGCGGCGATGAATCCCTCGTCCACCACCATGTCGCTGTCGAGGAAAATGATGATCCGCCCGCGGGCGGCCCGAATACCGGCGTTGCGCGCCCGGGCCCGGCCTGAGTTCGGCTGGTGCTGGCAAAAGACGCGACAAGGCGCCTGCGAGGACAACTCGGCCACCAGGTCGCCGGTCCCGTCAGTCGAACCGTCGTCCACCACCACGATCTCATAAGAGTCCCCGGGGGCTGTCTGCTCAAAGAGGGAAAGCAGGCACTTCCGGAGAAACTCGCGCCGGTTGTAGGTGGGGATGACGACGCTGGCCTCCAGCACGGGCTTGGTGCTCATGGCTTCTGCATTCGCCCTCCTTTAGGTTTTCCCCTGTAGGCGATGAAGAGTTTGCTAGGTCTGCGGCGGAAGGCGTGTGTTATAATGGTGCCGAACGTCTATCCTGGCGAGTGGGTGAGGTTGTGGGTCCTTCCGGGCGGCGGGCGCTCTCCTGGCTTGTGGCTCTCGGCGTGGCGCTGGTTCTGGCTGTCCTGGGAAACCTGGTCCGGACCGGTCTGAGGCGGGAGCAGCGGCCAGTCCACCGCCGGCCCGCCTCCCGCTCCTCCACAGCGAAAGTGCCGGGTTTCGAATTCCAGGCCACGCGCCTGAGAGTGATCGACCCCTCTACCGGCCGGGTGGCCTGGGAACTGAGTCTGGCCCAGGCGGAATCGGCCACCGGGACCGGCGAGGTTTGGTTGACCGGTGTTGAGGCGGCATATTACAACTCCGACGGGACGGTCACCCGCCTCACAGCGGAGAAGGGTCTGCTCGAGTCCGGCAGCCAGGCGCTGGTCTTCAATGGAGGGGTGACCCTCTCCGCCAGCAACGGGGGTTCCCTCAAGGCGGAGACGCTGCGCTGGGAGGCAGGGCGGGAGGAGTTTCGGGCGACGGGCGCCGCCGGCCGCCAGGTGACTTTCACTCGCGGCTTGACCACGCTCCAGGCACCGGAGATCCAGGGCGACTTGGCCTTGAAGCGGGTCCGGGCCACGGGCGGGGTGCGTTTCTCCGGGGGACAGGGATGAAGGAGGCAGCGAGGGATGCAGGGATGAGGAAGTGGCGTTGGTTGACGCCGCTCGGGGTGCTCCTCCTGGCCCTGGCGGCGGCCGCCGGCCCGGGGGCGGCGGCCGGAGAGACCGTTGAACTCTCCGGCGAGACCGTCGAATACGACGTGAACCGCCGGGTCAGCGTGGTGACCGGCGGGTCCGGAGCGCCGGCTACCCTGGTCAGCGGCAGGTTGACCTTGAGCGGTGAGCGGTTGGAGTACGCCGAGGCGACAGGGCAGGTCAAGGTGGAGGGTGGAGTCCGGTTGGAGCAGTCCGAGCCTGACCGGTTCGTCCTGACCGCCCGGACGTTGACCTGCGACCTGAAGGCCCGGACGGCCCGGGCCCAGGGCGAGGTGCGGCTCGTCTCCGGCAAGGCCGTCGCCACCGCCGCCGCGGCGTTCTTTGACAGCAAGGAGCGGCAGGTGGTGCTGAGCGGGGACCCTGAGGTGCGCTCGGACGGCAACGTGTTGCGGGGCAAGGAGATCGTCTTCTTCCTGGCCGGATCGAAGATCAAGGCTCAGGGAGGCTCCCGGGTGACCGTCCCGGTGGAGCAGGCCGGGGAGAAGGGGGAGTAGAGCGTGGCCCTGGTGGCCGAAAACCTGGTGAAGACGTACCGCCGGCGGCGGGTGGTGGACCGGGTCTCGCTCTCGGTGGGGCCAGGCGAGGTGGTCGGCCTGCTCGGGCCGAACGGCGCCGGGAAGACCACCACCTTCTACATGATCGTCGGCCTCGAGCCGACCGAGGGCGGCCATATCTCCCTCGACGGCCGAGACATCACCCACCTGCCGATGTACCGGAGAGCCCGGCTGGGGATCGGCTACCTGGCCCAGGAACCGTCGATTTTCCGCAAGCTCACGGTCGAGGAAAACCTCCGCGCCGTGCTCGAGGTGACGCCCCTGACCGGCGCGGAGCGGAAGGGACGCCTCGAGGAGCTCCTCGCTGAGTTCAACCTGGAGAAGGTCCGGGGCGTGAGGGGCGGGGTGCTCTCCGGCGGCGAGCGGCGCCGCACTGAGATCGCCCGGGCCCTGGCCACCGCCCCTTCCTTCCTGCTGCTCGACGAGCCCTTCACCGGAGTGGACCCCATCGCCGTGGCGGACATCCAGGCGATCATCGCCTACCTCCGGGCCAAGGGGCTGGGAGTCCTGATCACCGACCACAACGTCCGGGAGACGCTGGCTATCACCGACCGGGCCTACATCCTGCATCAGGGACAGATCCTGGCGGACGGGGACGCCCAGGCGATCGCCAACGACCCCCGGGCCCGCCAGGTCTACCTGGGAGAGAAATTCTCACTATGACGACGGCGCAGCCGCGCAGCGCGGAGCGGCAGCCGCGAGGGCTTCGGAGGCCGCTGCGGACGCTCGACTGGTACATCTTCCTTCAGGTGATGGGGCCGCTGTTGTACGGCGTGGCCGCCTTCACCACCCTTTTTGTCGGCGGGGAACTGGTGAACCTCGCCAGCCTGGTGACGGGAGGCGCACCGGTGGACTCCGCCGTGCGTCTGCTCCTTCTGAAGCTGCCCCAGATCATGGTCTGGACCTTCCCGATGGCGGTGCTCTTGGGGACACTCCTCGGGCTCTCCCGGCTCTCCTCGACCTGTGAGCTGGTGGCGATGCGGGCCAGTGGGGTGAGCTTCTACCGGCTGATGGCGCCGGTCCTGGTCATCGGGGCGCTGGTGGTCGCGGTGACTCTGGGGATGAACGAGCGGCTGGTACCATGGGCCAACAGTGAGATGCAGCGGGTGATGATTGAGGAGATCAACGGAGGGGAGCTGCCCCGGGTCACCAAGAACGTGATGCTGCGGGACTTCGAGGGGGATCGGCTGATCCGGTTCATCTACGCCACTGACTTCGACCGGGCGACGGCTACCATGCACAACGTGGCCATGCTCGAGTGGCGGGACGGGGAACCGTTCCGCCAGACCACGGCCGACGCCCTCGTCTGGGAGACCGACGGGTGGTACTTCCGAAACGGGAAGACGTATCTGTTTTCGGGGCCTCAGGGAAAGGGGCAGGTGACGGAGGTGGCCTTCCGGGGTGGAAAGCAGCGGGTGGCCCTCAAGGAGCGGCCGGAGGATATCCCGAGGGCTCAGAAGAGCCCCGAGACGATGACCATGGCCGAGCTCCGCCAGCAGATGACGCTGCTCGGGCCGGCCCATGACCGCTTCAAGGAGTTCTCGGTCCAGTACTACCTGCGCTTCGCCACCCCCCTGGTAAGCCTGATCTTCGCCTGGGTAGGGGTGCCGCTGGGTATCCAGCACCACCGCCGGGCGACCTCCGTGGGCTTCGGGCTGGCGGTGATCATCATCTTTGCTTACTACGTGGTGATGACGCTCTTCACCGCCCTGGGGCAGGGGGGGACGCTCCCGCCGGCGATCGCGGCCTTCGGGCCCGACGCGCTCCTGGCCGCGGTGGGGCTGGTCCTCGTGATCCGGGCCCGGAAGTGAGATTCGCCCAAGCGAAGGAGGTAGGGGGTTGTACGGGATATTCCTGATCCTGGTGCTGGTGGTCACCGGAGGGCTGATCGCCTGGCTGGGGGACATGATCGGGCGGAAGGTGGGGCGGAAACGGCTCACCCTCTTCGGTTTGCGCCCCCGGCACACCTCGGTTGTGATCACGGTGATCACCGGCATCCTGATCGCCGGCAGCACGCTGGCCGTCATGGCCGTCGTCTCGGCCGACGTCCGGACGGCCCTCTTCTCCATGAAGCAGCTCCAGGAGACGCTCGCCCGCAACCAGGTGGAACTCCGCCTGAAGGACGCCGAGATCGCCGAGAAGCAGAGACGCGCCCGCGAGCTGGAGATGGAGATCGCCACCCGGACCTCCGAGTACGACACTCTGAACCAGCAGTTCCAAGCGGTGTTGAATCAGCGCAGCGCGGTGGACGAAGCGTTGAAGAAGGTCAAAAACCAGCTCGAGCAGATCCAGGGCGAGTACACCCGGGTGATCAGCGACTACGGCTTCGAGAAGGCCCGGGTCGACCGGCTGAAGGAATTGGCGGCGCCGCTGGCCAAAGCGGTGGATGACCTTACCAAGCAGGTGGAGAGCCTGACTCGGGAGAAGGGCAAGCTCGAGGCGGAGATCTCCAACCTCCGGACCGACCTCTTCTTCGGCAACGTGGCCTACCGGGCGGACGAGATCGTGCTCTCCACGGTCATTCAGGGCGGGCGGCCGATCGAGGCGGTCAAGAAGGACCTCCTGGCCTTCCTGAACGGGCCGGCCGACGAGGCGGCCCGCAAGCGGGGAGCGAAGATCGAGGGGAAGCAGACCGCGCTCCAGGTGGTGCCGGAGCACTTCAACCAGGCGGCGGAGCTGATCGCCGGAACCGACGAGCGGGTCGTGGTACGGGCCATCTCCTACACCAACACCCTGGTCGGCAACCCCGTCCCGGTCTACTTCCAGCTCTTCCGGAACCAGCGCATCTTCCGGAAGGACGAGGTGATCGCCTCGCGCCGGATCGACACCGCTCTCTCACCGGATCAGATGCTCCTCGAGATCCTGGCCTTGCTTTCCGACGTCAACGAGCGGGCCATCCAGCAGGGGATGGTGACGACCGCCGAGGGGACGGTGGGGCGAACCACCAACTGGACGGAGATTCCCGATACGATCAACAAGATCCGCACCTATGCCGGTACCGTGACCGTCCAGGCGGTGGCTCAGAACGACACCTGGTCGGCGGCGGGCCCGCTCCAGGTCCGGCTGGAGCTCCGCCCGGAAAGCCGTCCCTGAGCAGCCAGCCATTACCGGCCGACCCGGGCAGGAGATCCGGGATCGGCGGTGAAGTTAACATAACAGCAAGCACCGGTCACTGGCACACACCGCACAGACGCACTACGCCAGACACCAGGGGACGCAGCTCAGTCGCAGCACACTCGCACCGGGGATCGCACCAGCACCTACACTGCGGCCAGTGGCATTGCCGGCGGGAAGGGCGTTTGAGGGAACCAGGGAACTCAAGCGACTTCCCGCCTCCATTTTATCGGGAAAGGGGAGAAGGGCATGCGGGGCAAGGCCGTGGCGATGATCCTTGCCAGCTTCCTGGCACTGGCCGTCCGGCCGGCGCCGGCGGCGGCTGCGCTCCCGCTTCTTTCCCCCCGCACCGGCGACGCTTCTTTCACCGGGGTCCTCCGGGCAGCTCCTGCGCTGGTCGACCGGCCAGTCGTGGTCGGCGATCGGCAGAGCCTGGGTCGCCTGGCGCTCCAGAACGCCGGCCCAGGCACCGCGCTTGTCCCGGAAGCCGAAGCCACCCGGGGTCTATCGGCGGTGGCGTTGACCGCTGTTTCAGGTCTTTCGGGTTTGCGGCCTGCCTCTTCCCGCCTGCGCCTCTCCGACACGCTGACGCTGGTCCGGCCCGCCGCCAGCCTTTACTCGCGTGTGGCGGAGCTGGCCGAGCGTTACCGGGTGAGCCCCATCCGGAGACAGCCAGAGGGTGAGGTGATCGTCGGCCAGCCAGCCGGAAAAGCTTTCTGGCCGCGCCTCTCCATCCCGGAGGTGCGCCTTCCGGCTCAGGAGGACCAAACCGACTCGGCGTACCTGGCGGAGGTGGGAGGGATCCGCCTGGCGGGGAGGTTGGTCCCACCCGGGGAGACCCTGCCCCGCCCGGAGGAAGCGGCAGCAGATCCGAAACCCGCGGTGGACCTGGTGGCGACGGTCCCTCTGGTTCCAGAGCGGGTCGACGTCTTGGCCCACTATCGGCTGGTCGACGTGGACCGCCTGGCCGGGGCCGCCGTCAGTTCGACCCCGCAGACCATGGGCGTCGGGGGGCAGATCGCTCTGAACGGCGGGACCCTGCTCAAGGCCGGGTACGAAGTGAAGCGTCAGGGTGGCTCGCTCGCCAGCACGCGGACCGACGCCGGGCTCTCCCTGCGCCTCGACTATCGCCTGAGTGAAGACGCCGCCCTGCGAGCCAGCTACACGCTGATCAACTTCGGTGCCCGCCCCTCTCCGGCGGAAGGGCGCCACCAAGCCTCAGCGGAGCTGTCCCTGCGGTTCTAGGGTCCCGCCCCTGGGCAGGTCGGTTGTCGTCGCAAAGGATAAGCGCGTTGGATGGAGAAGGAACGTCCCATGGACGAAGGTGCCCTCAGATACATCGCTGCGGTCGACCCGGGACGCGACAAAGCCGGGATAGCCCTGGTTCAGACGGACGGCCGGGTGGTGGCGCAACTCATCGTTCCCCCGACAGAGGTGGTCGAGCGCCTGAGCCAGTGGCAGAGAGAGTACGGCCTGTCGGCCATCGTCCTCGGCGACCGGACCGGTGCCAGGGCCTTCCGGGCGGCGCTTCAGGCCGCCGGCCTCCCGGGGCCGGCCTGTTCCCTCGTATCGGTCGACGAACACCTCTCGACCCAGGAAGCCCGCCGCCGGTACCTGTCCACCCACCCGGGGCGCGGCCTCAGTCGGTGGCTCCCTGCGTCGCTGCGTACGCCGGACCGCCCGGTGGACGACTACGTGGCCGTGATTCTGGCCGAGCGCTATCTTCGCAAAAGTTCCGGGAACCAATAAGAAGGAAACGCGGCTTCGGCCCAGAATTAGCACCGGTGTATTTGGCTTTGTCGCCTCATTTTTTCCAGGGCTTGGTGGTGCCATAGATGCAAAACCGGGTGGTGGCGGGTCGCTATGCGGCGGCCCTCCTCCGGACGGCAGTGGCTTATGGCGAATTGGACCGGGTGGAACAGGACCTTGACCTGCTGACCCGGTCGTTGGCGGCCGAGGAAACCCTTGGCCGCTTCTTGGATAGCCCCCGCGAGAGGCCGGCCGCCAAGAAGCAGCTGGTGGAGAAGGTGTTCGGAGAGCGCCTGTCCCCGACGACGCGCCGGTTCTTTTACCTGTTGATCGACAAGAAGCGCCACTCTCTCCTGCCCCTCATCGCGCAGAGGTATCGGGAGCACGCCGACGAGGTGCGCGGGGTGACGGTGGCGAAAGTCCGGGTCTCCCGGCCGCTCACGCCCGAGGGGGAAGCTGCGGTCCAGGCCAAGGTCAAGGCGTTGACCGGGCGCGCCGTGCGGCTGGAGGTGAAAGTCGACCCGGCGGTCGTCGGCGGGATCTGTCTGCGGGTGGGCAACCGGATCATCGACTACACCTTGCAGCGGCAGCTTTCGGAGTTGCGCGAGGACATCATCGCCGGGACGGTCCCGCGGGGGAGGCGCCGGCCCGGGTGGCAAGCGGGTGTGCGGGCAACATCAACAGCAGGGGTGAGGAAGGGAAATGAGCATCAGGCCTGAAGAGGTCAGTTCGGTCATCCGCCAGCAGATCGAGGAGTATGAGGCGCGGGTCGAAGCCGTCGAGGTGGGGACGGTCATCATGGTCGGCGACGGCATCGCCCGGGTTTACGGGCTGGATGAGGTCATGGCCGGCGAACTCGTCGAGTTTCCCAACGGAGTTATGGGGATGGCCCTCAACCTCGAGGAAGATAACGTCGGCGTGGTTATTCTCGGGGATTATGAAGGCATCAAGGAAGGCGACATGGTCAAGCGCACCGGCCGCATCACTGAGGTTCCGGTGGGCGAAGGACTGCTGGGGCGGGTGGTCAACCCCCTGGGCCAGCCGCTGGACGATAAAGGGCCGATCATGGCAAGCGAGTACCGGGCCATCGAGTCGCCAGCCCCCGGCGTGGTCGACCGGCTGCCGGTGAACCAGCCGCTCCAGACCGGGCTGAAGGCGGTCGACTCGATGATCCCGATCGGCCGGGGCCAGCGGGAGCTGATCATCGGCGACCGCCAGACCGGCAAGACGGCCATCGCCATCGACACCATCATCAACCAGAAAGGCGGCGACGTCTACTGCATCTACGTCGCCATCGGCCAAAAAGCCTCGACCGTCGCCCAGATCGTGAAGTCGCTGACCGAGGCGGGCGCAATGGACTACACGGTCGTCGTGGCGGCGACGGCGGCCGACCCGGCCCCGCTGAACTACATCGCCCCGTACGCCGGGTGCGCCATGGGCGAGTATTTCATGTACCAGGGCAAGCACGCTCTCGTCATCTACGACGACCTGTCCAAGCATGCGGTAGCCTACCGGGCGATGTCGCTCCTCCTCCGGCGGCCGCCGGGGCGCGAGGCCTACCCGGGCGACGTCTTCTATCTCCATTCCCGTCTCCTGGAGCGGGCGGCCAAGCTCTCGGACGACCTCGGCGGAGGGTCGCTGACCGCCCTCCCGATCATCGAGACGCAGGCCGGCGACGTCTCGGCCTACATCCCCACCAACGTGATCTCGATCACCGACGGGCAGATCTATCTGGAGCCCGACCTCTTCTTCGCCGGCATGCGTCCGGCCCTGAACGTCGGCATCTCGGTCTCCCGCGTGGGCGGCAAGGCCCAGATCAAGGCGATGCGACAAGTGGCCGGGCGCCTCAAGCTCGACCTGGCCCAGTACCGGGAGTTGGCGGCCTTCGCTCAGTTCGGCTCGGAGCTCGACCGGGCCACCCAGGCCCGGCTGACCCGGGGCGAGCGGACGATGGAGATCCTGAAGCAGGCGCAGTACGCCCCGATGCCGGTGGAGAACCAGATCGTCTCGATCTACACCGCCGTCAACGGCTATCTCGACGACCTCCCGCTCAAGGCGGTCAAACAGTTCGAAAATGAGCTGCAGGAGTACGTGCGGGCTTCCCATCCCGATGTGCTGGCCGCCATCCGGGACCAGAAGGTGATCTCCGAGGCCACGGAGGCCAGACTGAAGGACCTGATCCTTCAGTTCAAGGAGTCTTTCCTGGCCAACATGAAGGATGCCGAGCTGTAGTTTCCGGACGCCGCGGAGGTGAGGTAAGGTGCAGGGAATCCGGCAGATCAAGCGGCGCATCCGGAGCGTCAAGAACACCCGGCAGATCACCCGGGCGATGAAGATGGTGGCGGCGGCGCGGCTGCGGCGGGCGCAGGAACGGGTTATGGCCGCCCGGCCCTACGCCGAGAAGATGGAAGAGGTCTTCCGCCATGTGGCCCGGCACAAACAGAACCTGGATGATCCGCTCTTCCAGGTTCATGCCGGGGGGAACCGCGTCTGTTACGTGGTGATCGCGGCCGACCGGGGGCTGTGCGGGGCCTACAACGCCAACATCATCCGCAAGGCCATGGCCCACGCCGACCAGTTGGAGCAGGAATGGAAGAAGGAGCACCCCGAGGGGCCCGGCCTGGAGTTCAGCTTCGTCACGGTGGGGAGGAAAGGCCGTGACTACCTCTCCTTCCGCCGGTTCTTCATCATGCGGGACTTCCACACCGGAATGGATCTTCCGACCCTCGAGCTGACCCAGCGGATCGCCGAATACGTTACTCAAGCCTTCGTCCGGGGCGAGGTGGACCAGGTCTACCTTGTCTACTCGGAGTTTGTCTCGGTCATGAACCAGAAGCCGACCGTGCGGAAACTCTTGCCGCTCTCGATGCCCAAGGCCGAAAATGAGGAAGAGGAAGGCGCCGAGGGCGAAGAGGGGAAGAAGGCCGCCGCGGCCGGTGAACCGGCTGAGGGCGCCCAGGAGAAGACGGCGGATCATGCCCCCAAGGTGGCGCAGAAGGCCCGCCGGGAGGGCGGCGAGGAGGAGGCCGGGCCGAAGCACTGGGTCCCGGACTACGCTATGGAGCCTTCGCCCGAGGTGATCTTCGCCAAGCTGATCCCGCGGTACATCGAAGTCTTCATCTTACAAGCCTTGCTGGAGGGGAAGGCCGGCGAGTTCGGGGCTCGCATGACGGCGATGGATAACGCCACCAAGAACGCCGAGGAGATGATCGACCGCCTGACCCTGTCATACAACCGGGCGCGCCAAGCTGGCATCACGCAGGAGATCAGCGAGATCATCGGCGGCGCCGAGGCTCTCAAAGGCTAATCGGGATTCGGGGAGGTTAGGTGAAAGATGAATGTTGGTCGGGTGACGCAAATTATCGGCCCGGTGGTGGACGTGGCCTTTGAGCCGGGGCAGCTGCCGGCGATCTACTCGGCGCTCATCATCACCAAGGATGAGCTTGGACCCGACGGTCTGCGCAGCGACGGGACGATGCCCACGGGCGTCACGGCCGAGGTCATGCACCACCTGGGTGACTACACGGTCCGGGCGGTGGCCATGTCCTCCACCGACGGCCTGGTCCGGGGGATGCCGGCGGTCGACACCGGGGCGCCGATTACGGTGCCGGTCGGCCGGGAGTGCCTGGGGCGGCTCATGAATGTCCTGGGCGAGTCCATCGACAAACTGGGGCCGATCGAGTCAGGGACCCGGTATCCCATTCACCGCGATCCCCCCAGGCTGCAGGATCAGTCGACCGAGATCGAGATCCTCGAGACGGGCATCAAGGTCATCGACCTTCTGGCTCCCTACCCCAAGGGCGGCAAGGTCGGACTTTTCGGCGGCGCCGGGGTGGGCAAGACGGTTCTCATCCAGGAGCTGATCCGCAACATCGCCACGGAGCACGGCGGCTACTCCGTCTTCGCCGGCGTGGGCGAGCGGACCCGTGAGGGGAACGACCTCTGGCTCGAGATGAAAGAGTCGGGCGTCATCGCCAAGACGGCGATGGTCTACGGCCAGATGAACGAGCCGCCGGGGGCCCGGATGCGGGTGGCCCTGGCTGGCCTCGCCGTCGCCGAGTACTTCCGGGACGAGGCGGGGCAGGACGTGCTCCTCTTCATCGACAACATCTTCCGCTTCATCCAGGCCGGGTCCGAGGTGTCGGCCTTGCTCGGCCGGATGCCCTCGGCTGTGGGTTACCAGCCGGTTCTGGCGACCGACGTCGGCCAGCTCCAGGAGCGGATCACCTCGACCAAGAAGGGGTCCATCACTTCGATCCAGGCGATCTACGTCCCGGCCGACGACTACACCGACCCGGCGCCGGCGACGACCTTCGCCCACCTGGACGCCACCACCAACCTGGAACGGTGGCTCTCCGAACTCGGCATCTACCCGGCCGTGGACCCGTTGGCCTCCACCAGCCGGATCCTCGACCCGCGGGTGGTCGGCGAAGAGCACTACAACGTGGCCCGGGGCGTGCAGGAGATCCTGCAGCGGTACAAGGACCTGCAGGACATCATCGCCATCCTCGGCATGGACGAACTCAGCGATGAGGACAAGGTGATCGTGGGCCGGGCCCGGCGCATCCAGCGCTTCCTCTCCCAGCCGTTCTTCGTGGCCGAGGCGTTCACGGGCTACCCCGGGCGGTACGTGCCGCTCAAGGAGACGGTCCGGTCCTTCAAGGCGATCCTCGAGGGGCGCTACGACCACCTGCCGGAGCAGGCGTTCTACATGGTGGGCACCATCGAGGACGCGGTGGAGAAGGCGAAGCAGATCGAGGCAGGTGAGTGACGTTGACACTGGGCCGGACCTTTCGGCTGGAGATCGTCACCCCTGAGCGCACCGTCTTCGACGACAGCGTCGAGATGGTGATCGCCCCCACTTATCAGGGGTACATGGGGGTGGCCCACAACCACACGCCCATCCTGACCGTTCTGACTTCGGGCGTGCTTCGTTTCCGGCAGGAGGGGGAGGAGACCAGGATGGCGGTGAGCGGGGGGTTCATGGACGTCCGGATGAACCGGGCGGTGGTCCTGGCCGAGGCCGCCGAGTTCGCCGACGAGATCGACGTCTCCCGGGCCATGTCCGCTTACCGGCGGGCGCTCGCCCGGCTGCTCTCCCGCCGGGAAGGTGTGGACTACCGCCGGGCCCAGGCAGCCATGGACCGGGCTCTTGCCCGTCTCAAGGCGGTCGGGATCAGTCCCCGCAAATAGCGGAAGGCCAGCCGTAGCAGCCCCGCCAGTCTGGCGGGGCTTTTCCTTTCATCTTGCGGGAGGTATCATAATGTAGGAACACGAATATCTACCTATGCAGGAAACGGCAGGTGGGCCAGGTGAGACGGAAGGCGGGAGAAGTCCGGCGGACTGCGGCGCTGACGGCGGTGCTCTGTATCGCCCTCAGCCTGGGGCTGGCCTTCCCCGCCCTGGCCGATCCCTTCGCTGAAGTCCCCCTTCGTCACTGGAGTTTCGATTCCCTGGCGCTCCTGGTCCCTGCCGGCTTGGTGAGCGAACCGGCGCTGTCCACCTACCGCAGCCGGCCGGGGGTGATGCGGTTCGAGGTGGCGCTCCTCGTCGCCCAGGCGGTCAGGACTCTGGAAGGAGCCAATCCCCCGCTCTCCTCCCAGCTCGACCGCTTGCTCGCTGCCTACCGCGTCGCCGGTTCGAGCGGACGGGAGCGCCCGCTGGCCGCCTCTGAAACTCAGGCGGTGCGTCGCCTGGTGGCGGAGTTCGCCCCTGAACTGGAGCTTCTGGGGGTAGTGATCGGTCCTCTGGGGGCCGCCGAACCGCTTTCCCTGCCCTCGTCGGCCTCGGGGCCCTTCGTGGACCTTGAGACCCTGGCTGCGCTGGCCGAGGGGGGGAGTGCGGATTCGGCGGTGAGTGCGGCCGCTCTTCCTCCGCCGTCCCCGGCCGCGGTGGCCGCAGCAGTTCCTTCGCCGGGTTTCGTCCCGCCGTTGGCGGCAGTCATCCCGGGCAAGGCCGGCGCGGTGACCCCTGAGGTGGCACTGCCCCCGGCGGTCCTGCCCGAAGCGGCGCTAAGCCGCCAAGGCAGCGAGGGACCTTTTCCCGGACAGGTGGCAGCCGAAAGGCAACCCGTTTACGGCTCCGTCCCCTCGCCCAAACCGGTGCTGGCGGTCAATGCCGCGGTGCAGCCCGGTGAGACGCGGCTGCCGGTACCAAAGCTCAGCCTGAGCGTCACTCCCACTGTCCAGGTCACGGGGTCCGTGGCCCCAGCCGAGCAGGCCCGTCCGGCTCCCGGTGCGGTGCAGGTGGAGGCCAGGGTCAACGTGGCCGGAGTCGAGGTCGGGGCTAACGTCAAGAGCGTCCAGCCGGCCGACCCGAGCATCAATCCAGCCCTGGCTCAAGCCCTCAAAGTGGGTCTCGTGCCCGAGGCTCAAGGGTACGGTCTCAGCCTCAAGCTCGGCCAGGTCGCAGTGACCACCGGCTTCGCTCAGGTGAAGCAGGGCGCTTCCCATACCGTCGAACAGCACCATTCCCTGGAGGTCGGTTACGCTATTGGCGAGGCGGCGGTCGTTCGGGCCGGATACCAGCTCGTAGACCTGGATGCCATCGCCACGACCAAGCCCCGGACCGACGCGTCTTTGGGGGTCAACGTCAATCTCGGCCGGTCAGCCACCGTGTCCGCCGGAATGACTCTGGAGGGCCTCGAACCCGGCCTTCCGGCCGGTTCTGCCGAGGGCCAACGGGCCACCGCCGGGGTCGAGCTACGGCTTCCGTGGAACGCCTTCCTGACTGCCGGGTACGAGTTCTACCGTCCGGCCAAGGAAACAAGCGTCCAGACAAGCGTCCGGCCGCAAAGCGCCGCCACGCTCGGGGTGGGCTACAACTTCGCGGCCAACGCCACGCTGCTCGTCGGCTACCGGCTGATCGACTTCAGTCCGTCCGCCACGGCCGACCAAATCCGCCAGCAGAACCTGACGGCGGGGGTTTCGCTCAGTTTCTGAAGCCAGGTCATCCTTAGGAGGTGCACCGCGTGACCACTATCCGGAACCGTCACCTGGACAAGCTGGCGGCGATCCTGACCTGCCTGATCCTCGTCTTCGGCGGGGCAGTCCCCGCCAGCGCGTGGGAGATCGCCTCCGGCCCCCTGGCCGGCCTGGCCAGCCTGGAAAAGGCGGTATACGGCCAGGAAGGGAGCGGATCGGTCCTCCAGCGGCTGGAGCAGCTTGAGAGCGATATCCTCGGGCTGAAACAGGAGGGCCCCATCGTCGGGCGCCTGGAGAAGCTCAACACGGCCCTGCGCGGCCCGGGCGAGTCGTTGCTGTTCCGGCTGAGCGCCCTGGAGTGGTATCTCACCCGCACCGTCTCCCGGGAGCCTCTGGCGGTCCGCCTCGCCCAGGTCGAGCGGGTGATGTCCGGCCAGGCAGGGGCTGGACCCCTGGGTCCCCGGCTCGACCAGCTGGCCAGCCTGACCTGGCCGGATGGCAAGGCTGGGGGCGAGCCCGTCCAGCTCGAACAGGGGACGCTCGTCAAGATCAAGCTGGGAACGGAGCTCAACTCCCAGACGAGCAAAATCGGGGACAAGGTGAAGTTCCAGGTGGCCCAGGACGTCAAGGTGGAAGGGAAGCTGATCTTCCCGGCTGGAACGCTGGGCGAGGGGCGGGTGACCGAGGTCGTCTCCGCCGGCAACCTGGGCCGGGACGGCCGGGTCCAGGTGGATTTCGGCTCCCTCGTCGCTCTCGACGGCCAGGCCTTCCCCGTGGCGGTGGACGAGAAGGCCACCGAGATGAACAAGTCCCTCCAGGTCGCCGCCGGGGCGTCCATGGCCGGGGTGCTGCTCCTCGGCCCGGTGGGTCTGGTCGGCGGCTACTTCGTGCGGGGCAAGGATGTCATCATTCCCATCGGCACAGAGTTCTTCGTTTCCCTGACCACCTCCGCCCCCGCGACTGGCCTGTCCCTCAAAGGACTGAAATAGTCTTGGGCCAGCCCGGCTCCCCCGGAATCGGAGGGTTCGTCTACTGCCGCCCTTCCCGCCAGGGAAGGGCTTCTTCTCCTGCAGCTCCCTGGCAGGACCGCCTGCCGTTCCTGGCAGGAGGGCAGGCCGTCCGAACCGTAGTAAACAAAGGTTGACTCAGGTCGCCCGTCGCCGAGAAAGGCTGGCCGGCGGGAGGAGGTGAGGCGTTGTCCGGAAGAAACAGAGGGCTTCGGCGCAGTCGGCTGCCGGGGGTGCTCACCTTGGCGGCCGCCCTCTTCCTCAGCCTCTTTTTGGGAACGGGGGTGGCGGAGGAGCTCGAACTGTCGGCAGAAAGCATCGAACACGCCAGCGACACCAACGTCCTCACCGCGTCCGGCCGGGTCACCCTCCGCCTCGAGGGGCTTGAAGCCCAGGGGGAGAGTCTTGAGGCCGACCTCGAGCGCCATCTGGTCCGGATGCCGGGTCCGGTGTCGCTCACCACCTCGGCCGGGACGCTGACGGGCGAGAACCTGCAGTACGCCTGGGATCAGCAACAGGGGTCGCTGGAGCAGGTGGAGACGGTGAATCAGGGTATCCGCCTCTCCGGCCGCGAGGCCGACGTATCGCCGGACAAGCTGGTCCTGCGGGGCAGCCTCTTCACCAAGTGCCTTCTCCCGACGCCCGAGTACGCTTTCCAGGCCCGGGAGGTCGAGGTGGATCCCGGGAAGCAGGTGGCGACCGCCCGGGGGGTGACGCTCGCCCTGTTCGGCCACCGTCTCCTGCCTCTGCCCAACCTGCGCTTCTCGCTCAAGGACACGCCGGTCGGGCGGATGAGCCGGGAACGGTTGCCCATCCCGACGGTAGGGTACGATTCGGACCGGGGGTATTTCGTTCACGAAGAGGTTCCGACCCACCTCTCCGACCAGTCGATTGCCCTGGTGGGTGCCGGGTACGGGACCAAGGAAGGCGGGAGGGTTACTCTAACGGCGCTTCATGCCCCTTCCCCCTCGACCACGTACCGCCTGAACGCCCGTTTCCGGCAGCGCACCCCCGAGGGATCCGCGGCGACTGCCGGGCCCGATCTGGACGGGATGTTTGAGTTCTCCGCTCTCAGCGCCATAGGGCAACTCACGGTGACGGCGGAGGAACGGGATGACGAAGACCATCGCGGAAAGGACTTGACTTTTCTTCCCCGGGTCGAGCTGGCCCCGTCCCCGCTCGACCTGGGGAGCATGACGTTGACCCCTACTCTTGAATGGGCGAACATCCGGGAGGGGGCGAGCGCTCGGGAGGCTTCCCGGGGAGTGGTCCGCCTCGCCTGGTCCGCCTCTCCGCGGTTGCCGGGCCGTTTCACGCTTGACCTTTCCGGAGACGCCACCCAGGCCTGGTACGGAAGCGGCGAAGTCCTGAACGCCGGAACGCTTTCAGTCTTGCTGGCGCACCCGCTGACCGCCGACCTTTCCCTGGAGACCAAGTACAACTACGCCCAGCACGTTGGAGCCACGCCGTTTCTGTTCGACGAGCCGGACCGCTACCGCGAGGGGGAGATCGGACTGAGCTGGCGGAGAGGGGCGGACGAACTGTCCGCGTCGGTCGTCTATGACTTGGCCAGGGTAGAGAGGGGTGGATTCAACTCCTTTGCCAACCCGGCTGCCCTGAAAGGAACCGCCACCTTGACCGCCGGCCTGTGGCGGGTCGGCGCCGATCTCCGTTACGAACTGGGAGAGGCGCCGCACTATTCAACGTTGACCCTTGACCTGGTGCGTCAACTCCATTGCTTTGAGTTGAGCCTCCGGCTTGAGCCGGTCGAACAGAGGTTCTCGGTCCGCCTAGCCTTGCGATAGTGTTGCGGCCGTCGACTTCGGGGCCTTGTGTTCACCCTGTTGCGGGAACTGGGGGAGGAACGCCTGACTTGGGAGCGAATTACAGGATGGTGACCGCCGCGAGCGGCGGGGAGGGTGCGAGACGGATGTATGCGGTCATAATGGCGGGGGGGCGGGGGGAGCGCTTCTGGCCCCGCAGCCGCAAGCAGTTCCCCAAGCAGTTCCTGCCGCTGACGGGTCGTCGAACGATGATCCAGATGACCTATGACCGCCTGCGTGGGCTGATCCCGCCGGAACGCATCATTGTTGTAACCGGATCCGACCTGGCCGGCCTGGTTGCGGAGCAGCTCACCGAACTTCCGCGGGAGAACATTCTGGTCGAACCGGTAGGGCGTAACACGGCTCCCTGCGCCGGTCTGGCCGCCGTGGTGATCGAGTCGCGGGACCCCGAGGCGGTCATCGCCGTTCTTCCTGCCGACCATCAGATTACAGACCAGGATGGGTTTCAGGGCCTGCTGCGAGTGGCGTCCGCTCTCGCCCGTGAACATGCTGCACCGGTTACGCTGGGGATTAACCCTACCTACCCCGAAACCGGTTACGGCTACATTCAGGCTGGCGAACCGCTCTCTCCCCAGAGCCAGGCGCGCTGGGTCGAGCGCTTCGTGGAGAAACCCAGTCTTGAGAAGGCCCGTGAATACCTCGCGACGGGGAACTTCTACTGGAATTCGGGCATGTTCATCTGGCACGTCAGGACCATCAGGCGGCTGATAGCCGAGTTCCTGCCCGAGGTTGACCGGGGGTTGGAGAGGATCAAAGAGGCCTGGGGGACTCCCTCTGCGGCGAAGGTCATGGCTGCCGAGTTCTCCCGTTTTCCCAGCGTCTCTGTAGACTACGGCCTCTTGGAGAAAACCCCCAGGATCGTGGTCATCCCGGCGGACATCGGCTGGGACGATGTCGGGCACTGGACGGCTGTCTCCCGCTTGTCATCCTGTGACCAGGACGGAAACGTCATCGAGGGCAACGTGATCGCGATCGACACCAAAGACAGCTTGATCTCCGGCCACGACCGCCTCATTGCCGCCGTGGGAGTGAAGGACGTGATAATCGTGGAATCCGAGGACGCGGTGCTGATCTGCGCCAAGGACCGGGTCCAGGACGTGCGGCAGGTTTTGAGCAAACTGCGGGAACGCGGTCTCAAGCAGTATCTGTAGAGGGAGGACGGGGGTTGTCAGCCAGGCTATCATCGCCCCTCAAGTTCGGCACCGACGGCTGGCGGGCCGTCATCGCCCAGGATTTCACCTTTGCCAACGTTCGGCGGGTCGCTCAGGCGTTGGCCGACTATGTGGTGTCCACCGGCGAGGGCAGTCGCGGCCTGGTCGTCGGCTACGACACGCGCTTTCTCTCCGACCGCTTCGCCGCGTCGGTGGCAGAGGTTCTGGCCGCCAACGGCGTTCCCGTTTACCTGACCGACCAGGCTGCGCCCACTCCGGCCGTGTCCTACGCTATCAAACACCTGGGCGCCGCCGGGGGAGTGATGGTGACCGCCAGCCACAACCCGCCGGAATACAACGGAATCAAGTTCAAGGGGTCCTACGGCGGCTCGGCTCTGCCGGGCATGGTGGCGGAGATCGAGTCACGCCTCGAAACGGCAGCCGGAGGGGAAGCGCCTCGCGTCACCGCCAACAGGGTTTCTGGCTGTATCCGGTCCTTCGACCCGCGCCCGCCCTACTTCGCCCAGCTCAGGAAGCTGGTCGACTTCGAGGCGATTCGCTCAGCCGGCCTGAGGTTGGTCGTCGATCCCATGCACGGCGCCGGCCGGGGGTACCTGAAAGAGCTCTTGGCAGAGGAAAGGATCTCGGTCACCGAAATCCGGGGGGAGTTTAACCCGTCCTTTGGGGGAGTCAACCCTGAGCCGATCGCCTGCAACCTGGATGTGTTGGCGCAGGCGGTCAGGGAATCGCGGGGCGATCTCGGGGTGGCGACCGATGGCGACGCCGACCGAGTCGGCGCGATGGATGAACGCGGGAACTTCGTGGACTCCCACCGCATCTTCGCCCTCCTCTTGGAGCACCTGGTCTCTCGGCGGCGCTGGACCGGGGCGGTCGTGAAGACCTTCTCAACGACTCAGATGATCGACAAGCTTGCCGCCGCCTACGGGTTGACGTTATACGAGACCCCTATCGGGTTCAAGTATGTCTGCGAGTATATGCTGGCCGACGACATCCTCATCGGCGGGGAGGAAAGCGGCGGGATCGGAATCAAGAACCACCTCCCCGAGCGGGATGGGCTTCTATGCAGCCTTCTGCTCGCGGAAAGCCTGGCCGTTTCCGGCCTGTCCCTCGCCGCGCTGGTGGATGACCTGCTACGCCGGGTCGGTCAGCACGAATACGGGCGGGTCGATCTACACCTCAGGCCTGGCCAGAAAGAGGCCGTCTTGGAGCGTCTCATGGCGTGCCCACCGCGGGAGCTGGCCGGACAACCGGTAGTCGAACGGCGGGACAGGGACGGGTTGAAGTTCGTGATGGCCGACGGCAGTTGGCTTCTGTTCCGCCCGTCGGGCACGGAACCACTTCTGCGCACTTACGCTGAGGCGCCTTCCCGGGAGCAGGTCCGAGGGCTGCTGGCCTTCGCTGTAGCGGAGGCGGAGTCATGAAAGTCGCGATCGTTCATGACTGGCTGGCTAACATGGGCGGGGCGGAACGGGTCGTCTGGGCCCTGCACGAACTCTACCCGGAGGCTCCCGTCTTCACGCTGGTTCATAACCCTGCCCGGCTGCCGGAGAAGTTCCGTGAATTGGACGTGCGAACCTCGTTTCTGCAAAAGATTCCCGGGGCGAAGAGCAAGTACCAGTGGCTGCTTCCGTTGATGCCGGTGGCGATCGAGCAGTTCGATTTGGCCGGATACGACGTGGTCATCAGCAGCAGCCACGCCTGCGCCAAGGGTGTCATTACCCGGCCCGAGGCCCTCCATATCTGCTATTGCCATACGCCCATGCGGTACGCCTGGGAATTCTATCACCAATATCTCGAACAGGAACAGGTGGGCCGGCTGGGCCGTGCTCTGATTGCGCCGGTCATGACTAACCTCCGCCTGTGGGATTACGCTTCGGCGCAGCGGGTCGACCACTTTGTCGCTAACTCCCGGGCGGTTGCGGCGCGAATCCGGAAGCACTACCGGCGGGAGGCGACAGTGATCCACCCCCCGGTTGACACCGCCCAATTCGCCTGCGGCCCCCGTGAGGACTTTTTCCTGGTGGTCTCGCGCCTCGTCGGCTATAAGCGAATCGACCTGGCGGTTGAAGCGTTTCGCCAACTCGATCTCCCGCTGGTGATCATCGGCGAAGGTTCACAGAGCGGGACGCTCAAAAAGTCGGCCGGCCCCAACATTACGTTCTTGGGACGCCAGCCGGATGAGGTAGTGCGGGACTACTTCTCTCGCTGTCGGGCCTTCATCTTCCCCGGGGAAGAGGACTTCGGCCTCACGCCGGTAGAAGCTCAGGCGGCGGGGCGACCGGTAATCGCCTACGGGCGGGGCGGGGTACTGGATACAGTCCTCCCCGGCGAGACGGGGATCTTGTTTTCGGAGCAGACGCCGGAGAGTCTGGCTGCGGCGGTGAGGGAGTTCCTGCAAGTGGAGTCGCGGTTTTCACCGGAGCGGATACGCAATCACGCCGAAGCCTTTGACCGCTCTGCGTTCAAAGAGAAGATGGCTGTTCTGGTGAATCGCCTGTACACTGAGCACTGGGGAATCAGATAGGGGCAGGGAGCGGGCATGGTTGTAGCTAGTCCTCAGGCATTTCGAACGCTGTACTTCGCGGTGGACGTGCTGGCCCTGACCCTGGCTGCTCTGGGGGCGATGTACGGGCACTTCGGGTTGGATTGGAGCCATATCAGCCGGGAATGGTACCTCACGGCTTTTCTCGTAACCACGGCCGCCAACCTTGTTTTGCTTTACTTCCTCGGGTTGTATGAATCGCGTTACCGGTTTCTCACCCGGCAAATCCCGCAGATTTTCCAGGCGGTCTCCTTCAGCATGCTTGTCTTCTTCACCCTCAACTTCTTTGCCCGGCCGGTCTCCTACTCCCGCCTGACCTTTCTCTACTACTGGGTGGCCTCGTTCGTCTTCCTGGTCGCCGGCCGTTTCCTGGCGAGCCGAATCGTTCAGGGCTTCTACCGGAGAGGCTTGGGGGTTGCCAACCTCCTGGCCATCGGCTCCGGCAATGAGATCGCAGCCACGGTGGAGTACTTGGAACAGAACCCGGCCCTCGGATTCCGGGTCAAGAAAAAGCTGTCCGACCTTTGCACCGTCGACGAGCTGGATCAGATGGTCAGGCAGGCCGACATCTCAACCATCCTGCTGGAATTCGGTGAACAAGAGCGCATCGCTCCTCTCTTGAATTACTGCGAAAGCAACTATCTGGAGACCTATCTGATCCCGGATATCCTTGACATCTTGAGCAGTCCGGTCGATATCGGGCGGATTAATACCATACCCCTGATTCGCCTCAAAGAAAGCGTCATCTCCGGACCCGCCTTTCGCTTGAAGCGGGCGATGGATGTTATCGGGGCAGGGCTGGGTCTGGTGATCCTCTCACCCTTGCTTTTGCTCATCGCCCTCCTGGTGAAACTGGACTCACCAGGGCCGGTGTTGTTCAAACATAAGCGCTTGGGGGCAGGGGGCAAGATCATCGAGATCTATAAATTCCGCACCATGGTGGTCAACGCTGAAGAAGCGCTTCAGGAACTCTTCCGTAAGCGGCCTGAACTCCGCGAAGAGTATGAGCGCGACTTCAAGTTGAAGGACGATCCCCGGGTCACGCGGCTCGGGAAGTTCCTGCGCAAGACAAGCCTCGATGAGTTTCCGCAGTTCATCAATGTGTTGAAAGGTGAACTCAGCCTGGTTGGGCCGCGGCCTATCGTACCAAGAGAAATCGAGAAGTACGGACCGTATGGACGCCTCCTGTTACGCGTGCCTCCCGGGGTCACGGGCCTCTGGCAGGTTAGTGGCCGCAGTAATACGAACTACGACGAGCGGATTAAGCTTGATGTGTTCTACATCAATAACTGGTCACTATGGTTAGACATCATGACGATTATCAAGACGATTCCAGCGGTATTAGCCAAGAAAGGGGCGTACTAGAGGCATGCGCAAGCTGGGCGCACGGCTGGGATCGTCAAAGGCTTCAACCAAGCTTCTTTATTTGTTAGCGCTGCTCAATCTAGTCTCCATCGGCTTCCAGTTTAACATTCCAACTGGAATTGAGACTCTAGGTCTTCGCTTCATCTCCCCCTATAAGCTCCTTCTTCCCCTACTTTCAGTGATCCTTTTTCTTCACGTGTTTCGCGAACCGCAGGACCTCTGGCGAACTGGATTGCTGGGTAGAGTCGCTTCTGCGTTCGTCCTTGTTCAGCTGGTCTCGGCCGTCGCCAGTGGAATGCAGCTCGAACTCAACCTAAGACGTTGGGTATGGTTGGTCGCTGGTTTAATGTATTATCTTGGACTAGTACTGTCTATTACGTCCGAGAAAAGACTGCAGGCGTTCTTGCAGGCATACGCTCTCGTCGGTTTGACAGTTGCTGCGCTCGGCTTCTTGGAGAAATATGGCACCCCGCAGTTCGACTGGTTTTTTGCTTTGTTTCGACCGAATGTCATAAATCCAGACGCTGAGGTGACCGTTCCGCCTGCACTTCATACCTACATTGGGGCGGTACTGCGAGTCAACTCTACCCTAAACTACGGTCCAATAGTCCTGACGTTAACAGCCTTAACAGCCATGTCAAGTTACTTCGTTTCTGTTCGACAGATGGGTGAAGCCTCAAGGAAACCTTGGAGGAATGCGGTACTCTGGTTGATCATCACGATGATTCAGGTTCAGGTCATGCTTTGGAACTACTCTCGCTCAGTTATCATAGCATTGTTCATGGGTTCCGGAGTTCTCACTGCGCTTCATATGATTGCCGGAAAGTACTCAAATCCTCAGGGGTTTCGCCATCATGTATGGTGGACTGCCTTGCCACTTGTGGTTCTCTGTGTTTTACTTAGTGCAAATCTCTTTGTTGACTTGACATTGAAATTGCGAGTGTTGCCCGGGCTTGGAAACGAACCAATACTTGGGCATATCGACCGTAGCAATCGGCGGCTCAAACTCGACCAATTGTCCGACCAGGAGTGGAGGGCCATTTCGAAGACACATGCTCAAGAAGTGAGGAAGGCAACGAATAGTAGCAACCATAATCGCATAGCACTGGCTCGTGTCGCCATTCAAATGCTGAAGGATCACCCTGTGCTGGGAGTTGGCTATGCGAATTTTTCCGTTCAACTGCGAACACCCCGCTACGCGCAGGTTTTCCCGTACGTTGTGAGAGGCGAAGAACCAACAATGATGGATGCCCACAACTTGTTCCTGCAAACCTTGGCAACTTCTGGGGCTATCGGTTTGGTAGCTCTATTGGCGATACTGGGATCCGTCTGCGCACTATTATGTAAGAGTGAAAATACCGGCGACTTCGAATTGGGGGTTTGGGTTCCTGGGCTGGCGGGAACATGGGTAGCACTGGTAACGCAATCCATGTTCGGGTATAGTCTGTTCGATCCTCCTCTTATGTTGAGCTTCATGTCATTGCTTGGTTTTACACAAGCATATGTCAACCTGAGGGCCTGAGGTGCTGCAAGTGAGGAGACTCGATCTTGGCCAACCAACGGTGGCCATCATAGTCTTGAACTGGAATGCCGCGGTTGACACCCTGGAGTGCCTGTCATCGCTCGTGAGAAGTGAGTATAGGAATTGCTCCATAGTGGTAGTTGATAACGGATCGACTGATGGTTCAATTGACCTAATCCAGAGCAGGTTTCCTCAAGTTACAATCTTGAAGAACTCTAGTAACTTGGGATATGCCGAGGGAAACAATCGAGGCATCGCCTACGCCTTGACCAAGGGGGCCCAATACATCTGGTTGTTAAACAATGACACTGTCGTTGACCCCATGGCCCTCACCAAATTGGTGGAAGCAGCCGAGACACACCCTCAGGCGGCATTTATCGGGTCAACTATTCGGTTTTATAACAGTGAAGTAATATGGTATGGGGGCGCAAGAATCAACTGGTGGACCGGAGTTACGGAACACATAGGCCTTGGCCAACGGACCCTGCGTCAGACTAACTGCGAGATATTCTCAACGGAGTATGTAACTGGGTGTAGTCTTCTTGCCCGGTCCAAGGCTATTGAAGAAATAGGCCTTCTCGATGAAAAGCTTTTTCTGTATTATGAGGACGTAGACTGGAGCATAAGAGCGCGGCGGGCCGGCTGGGAATTGGTGCAGGCAACGAAGTCCGTCATTTGGCATAAGGTTTCGTCTAGTTCCAAGTCCACATCAAACTTTGTCGCCTACTATTGTGTTCGCAACCGACTTTATTTTCTAGCAAAGCACAGCCCGTGCAGCCTCTGGATAGCGGTTCCTTACAATTTTGTCCGATTCATCCTTCCGTCTCTCCTACGTGGGCGGCGACAGCAGGCTCGGGCCATGCTCCAGGGAATGATACACTTCTTCCAGGGAAAGATGGGGCAAGGGGTTGGCGTATCGTGAGAATATGTCTGGTTTCTGGCTCTTTCCCTCCGATGAAGTGTGGCGTGGGGGACTATGTGGAGCGGCTAGCCCACAGTCTAACGGAACGTGGAGAAGAAGTCCATGTTGTCACCTCCGCATATGCACGTATCCCAGCAACGACTTGTTCACCGTACGTACACCCGGTGGTTGGATCCTGGAAGGCCACCAGAATACGTCCTGTAGTCCGCTACATCCGTTCGTTGAGGCCCGACATCATTCATTTTCAGTATCCAACGTCTGAGTATAAGCACTTCTTGGGTACCAACCTGCTTCCCGGGTTGCTGAAACTCGTGGAGCCGCGTTTGCCTATTGTGGAAACGCACCACGAACCCGTTGCGTCCCTTACATGGAAGGGCAAAGTGCGGCACCTTCCGAATTTGGCTGTGGCTGACGCCTTGGTCTATGTTGACGAGGCATATGCCGGAACTTTGCCACTTCCACACAGGCTACTTTCCCGGATGACTACCGAGGTGGCCATTCCGATTGCCTCGAACATCCCCACTTATTGTAATGACACTCAGACATTAGAGGAAAGCCGTGTTGAACTGGGTAAAGGAGATGGCCCGCTGCTGGCATATTTCGGCTTCATCAACCCGCCTAAAGGGTTTGAACTTGTACTGGAGGTAACAAAACTAATTGGCGCTCGGCTCATAGTTATCGGACAGCTCGATGAAAACGACCAGTATCATAAACGCATCATTGGGCTCATTGAACGATTAGGCTTAACTGACTCGGTCATAGTCTTGGGTTTTCAGAAACCACAGGATGTGGCGAAGTACCTTAGAGTTGCTGATGCCTGTGTTTTCCCTTTCGTGGACGGGGTTTCGCCGAAGAACGGCAGCTTTCTGGCCGCCGTTGCCCAGGGGACATTCACTGTAACGACCAGCAAGGAACGCAGAGGCTACGATCCAAGAGAGAATGTCTGCTATGTAGCGCCTGGCGATGTTAACGGGATGGTAGCTTGTCTAAAATCCCACTGTGGACATCATGTAGAGCCGAATCCCAAAACGTGGCCTTCATGGGGCGAGGTCGCCGCACGTCACCAAGATCTGTACCGTCAGTTGCGAGGTGAATGATCGTGCGCGTAGGGATCAACGCGGCAATTGTGGATTCATCGCCGACGGGCTTAGGGGTGTACGCTATGTCCATGGCACGGGCTCTTGCTCGGCGCCACGACGACATAGTCGTATACGCTTCTCAGCCTGAACTACTTGAGTTTCCTGCGGACAAGTTGCGACTAGTTCCGGATGCAACAAGGCCAAATCGGGGGTTTGGGGGGCATCTACGCCGTTTCAGTTGGACTCAAACCGTACTACCATGGCAGCTCATAAGAGATGGAGTTGACATCTTATATTCGCCCGTTCCAGAAATCCCGCTTCTTGGCCCAACGCCTGCAGTTATGACGGTCCATGACATAATCCCCTTGAAATTCCCCCAGTATCACTCGCGCCAAGTCAACTACTTTCGTTACCTGGTTCCTTGGGAGCTTAGGCGAGCCATTAAGGTGATAGCGATCTCAAACAATACAGCCCATGACGTACGCAGTACTTATGGAGTTCGCGACTCCAAGTTAGTCACGATATACAACGGCTTCGACGCTGATCATTTTCGACCATCTGGCAATGCAGCCTACCTACGAGAGAAATATGGGGTTAACCAGTTCATCCTGTACGTAGGAAACTTGTCTCCTCATAAGAACGTCTCAAACCTGATTAAGGCCTTTGCGCTGATTTCCTCTGTCGTTCCACATAAACTAGTAGTCATAGGCAACAGAGACCCCAGGTATTATCCAACTCTTGCGGAGGAGGCCAAGACCAACGGGATAAGTGAACGTATCCAGTTTCTGGATTACGTTCCCTACGAAGAATTACCTGGATTCTACTCTCAGGCCTCGCTGTTTGTGTTTCCGTCGCTCTACGAGGGGTTTGGCCTTCCGCCATTAGAAGCCATGGCGTGCGGTGCCCCGGTTATCGTGTCTAATACGTCTTCACTACCGGAGGTAGTCGGAGAGGCTGGCTTGTTGGTCGACCCGACAAGGGTGGACGATTTGGCTGCGGCCATGAAAACGGTCTTGCAGGTCGATCAGTTGCGTGCCTCAATGATAGAGAAGGGGCTGGAGCAAAGCCGTCGGTTTTCTTGGGATAGAGCGGCCGCGGAACTACTGACAGTGCTCAAAGGGGCAGCTAGCCAATGAAGAAGAGAGTAGCGATTATCAGTGCTTGTGATCGGCATAACTACGGTGATATGCTCTTTCCTTTGGTGTTGGAGAGGTTGCTCCGAGCGTCCCTACCGGAGGTTAGTTTGGAGTATTATGGACTAGTCAATAGCGATCTCAGTCGGCACGGCGGAAAGCCGACCAAGTCGCTTCAAGGGCTGGCACATGATCCTGAACGTGAAAGCAACCTCATTCTCTTGGTGGCTGGGGGGGAAGTCTTGGATGCAACTTGGACCGACATGTTGTTGAATCTGGTGAGTAATCCGGTGGTCAGACCACTGTACCACTTGGGTTTAGCAGTAGCTCGCAGGATAGGAGTGCCGAAGGCAACCGACTGGTTGAGTCGATCACTGTTGGGATCATGCCGTCGCTTTCCATGGGTCATATCTGCTAATGACTTCCCCTCGATCCAGCATGTCATTTACAATGCTGTTGGAGGAGTCGGCCTGCGTGTCTTTTCTGCCGAAGACCGACAATTTGTAGCCGAACAACTGCGGCATGCCTCCTACTTGTCAGTGCGAGATCGAGAAACCGAACGAGTGTTGGGATTGCTGGGGGTCAAGGCAGACGTGGTCCCGGACTCGGCGATACTCGTGTCGGAGGTGTTCCCCCTCGAAAAACTCAGACTTCAAATGAAAGAGCATAGTTGGGAGCTCTTAAACGCTTTCCCTAATGGGTACATATGTTTTCAAAGTGGCCGTAACCACGTCTTGGGTTATGAACCGATGATAGCCGACCAGCTGGCGAAGCTCTCGCGGAGGCTTGACTTAGGGGTGGTCCTGCTACCTCTCGGGCGCGCTCCCGAACATGAGGACCATGTGGCACTGAGACGTATCCAACGACTAATGCCCAGGAAAACACCAGTGGCACTACAATCGTCGGCGAACGTTATTGATGTCATGTCGGCAATTGCTGGCGCCAAAGCATTTGCAGGAACTAGCCTACATGGATGTATCACGGCCATGTCATACGGAATTCCGCACATTGGCCTGACTCATGGTATTGCCAAATTGAAAGCCTTTCTGTCCACATGGAGCGTGCCGGAACTAGCGGAATGCGTATCGTACGACACGCTCTCAGATGGAGTAACGACGGCACTTCAGGTACCCTCGGAAAAGCTGAACCTAAGACGTAATGAACTGATTCATATGGGACGAGAGAACATCGAGCGAGTTGCCGCCGTGATCGGGGTCTAAGGACCTTGAAACAGATTAAGGAGAACAATGATTTGGAACAGTCTGTTGGGATCCGCAACAAATCCGAGGTGAAACGGCAGTTGTTCCAGGCGGCGGCAATCGTTGCAGGCGGCACGATTGCCAGTAAGCTCCTGGGATTCATCCCGGAGATGGCGCTGGCCGCCAAATTCGGCGCCACTATGTTCACAGACACATACCTGGTGGCATCGCTTATCCCGGTTATGCTGTTTAGCGTTCTTGGTGCATCACTCTCGACCACGTTCATTCCAGTGTTGAGCGAATACCCTGCAAATCGAGGACGACCGGCTGCGTTACGGCTCGGCAACAATCTGCTCAACATCATCCTGATGCTATGCCTCGTCCTGACCATCCTGGGTGAACTGTTTTCTTCACAGATTGTACGGGTTCGTGTCTCCGGGGTTTCACGGCTCAACATTCACTATGGCCGTAGGCCTCACGCGAGTTATGCTCCCGGCGGTTCTCTTCTACGGGTTGAGCGGGGTAGCTACAGGGATTCTACAAGCGATGGGCCATTTCACTATGCCTGCTCTGGTAGGACTCCCGTACAATCTCGTGATCTTGCCAGCGCGCATCTCCTGCATTCCCCGGAGATTAGGCTGGTAATGGAGGCCTTACGGGCAGGGTGGGTCAAGACGTTGGGCATGGGTCGCGGGGAGGAAGCCGGTTCATGAGTAATCATAATCCAGTCCTTAAGGCAGGGTGGTTTCTCACTCTGATACTGTCGCCATTCGGGAACACGTCACTAGGTCTACTTGTTGTTCTGCTCGGAGTGCTCTTGAGTTGGAGGCGAGGCGAGTGGCATCCTGAAATACAGGATGAGGCGCACTGGTTTTTCGGCGCCCTACTAGCCACCATGGTGGTTAGTGCGATTCTGTCACCGGTTCGGAGGGTAGCGGGTCTGCTGACTTTAGGATATGCGCTACTAGTCTTTGGCTTTGTTTTTGGCGCTCAGTGGCTGGCAACAGCGTACACATCTCTCAGGGACCGGTTGGTTTTGGCCGTGGTTCTGGGGAGCGCGGGGTCCAACTTATACGCGATAGGTTATTACCTTATTCATCGGCCGGAGAGAACGCTTGGTCTCTTGACCGGCTTCAACGGGCTGGGAACCCTCATTGTGCTTTACACTGGCGTTTCCCTGGGGTATTTGTTGAATCTGCGCGGAGGATGGCGCCGTCTGACCCTTCCGTATCTGGCCGTGGCCTTTTCGGCGCTGCTGCTCACTTTTTCACGGGGAGCTTGGCTAGGGTTCCTCGGAATGATAGCCACCTTCGCGCTCATCAACCGGTGCTCCAGGCGGTGGGCAGTGGCAGGGCTACTGGCGGTCCTGCTGGTGCTTGCTGGGGTGCCTACAGTGGCAGAGCGATTCCTGACAAGCTTCCAGCCCTCGGCCAACCTCTCCCGTCTCTACATCTGGCGCTCGACTTTGATGATGATCAAAGACTATCCGCTCTTCGGTGTGGGGGCCGGCGCCTTCATGCACGTGTACCCCCGCTACGTTTTGCCGGGGGCGCCCGAACCGGTAGCAGCTTTTGCTCATAACCTGTTCCTGCAGGTCTTGGCCGAGTTCGGCCTTGTAGGATTTGTGGTCTTCGTGGCCATTCTGGGACGGGTAATGTGGATGTCCTGGCAGTTGGCCCGGACGGGGAACGTGTTCTACCAGGGGATCTTTGCGGCCCTGGTGGGGGTGCTCATCCACCAGCAGGTGGACATCCCGATCTGGGGGCTGGAGATCGGCGGCGCTTTCTGGACGATGGTCGGGTTGGTCATCGCCTTGTATCACCGGGAGCTCGGTCCCGGGAGCACGGCGCTCGCCCGTTGAGGAGGTTCCGGTACAGCATTTCCGTCTTGCGCGCCATCGCTTCATGCGTCAGTTCAGCCGCGTGGAAGCGCCGTGCCACCTCACCCAGAGACTGACGCAAGTCCACACTGCGTGAGAGTTGGTCCAAGCGGTCGGCCAGGGAGTCTACGTCCCGAGGCGGTACCAGGAACCCGCTTTCGCCGTCCGCAACGATTTCCGGTATCCCTCCGACAGTGGTGGCGACGATGGCCTTGCCGGCGCCCATGGCTTCGATCAGGGCCAGGGGAAGGGCTTCACCGATGGACGGCATGGCGTAGATGTCGAGGCTGGCCAAGGCGGCATCGCGCTCGTGTTCGCCCAGAAAACCCGTGAACACTGAGTCAACACCGAGGGAGGCGGCTTGTTGTTCCAGGGCGGGGCGTTCCCGGCCGTCCCCGGCGAGGACCAGTTGGGGATCGAGCCCCCGGGCCTTCAGCCGGGCACAGGCCTCGATCAGGTATTCCAGGCCCTTCTGCTTTTCCAGGCGGCCGATCGCCCCGATCAGCGTCCGCTCGGGGGAGAGGTGAAACCGTTCACGAAAGGCCGCAACCTCGGCCGGAGCGGGGGTCCGGGGTTGAGGCACCCCGTTCCAGACGACCGCCGCTTTCTCGGGCTTCAGGCCGGAGGCCACGAGTCTCTCCCGCTCGATCCGGGAGACGCAGATCACCCGCTCGGCGGCGCGGTTGGCGACCAGGGCGGCGAGGCGGTAGTCGGTCGGGGCGGAGGGGCCGAAGAAGCCGTGGACGGTGTAGACGAGCGGCTTGCCGCCGAGGAGGCGGGTCAGGAGAACCAGCTCGATGGCGGCATGAACGTGGTAAATGTCGGTACCTTGCCGGCGGAGTTCCGCAATCGCCTGGCGGAAGGAACGCCAGCCACCCCGCAGGTCCCGGTCGAAGCGGGGAAAGGGGATGAGGGGGATGCCCTCGGCGGCGAACCGTTCGCCCAGCGGCCCGGGCGGGGCGGCCAGGGTGATGGAGTGGCGGTCCTTCAGGGCCCTCGCCAGGTTCAGGACGTGCTGTTCAGTGCCGCCCGTTTCGAGGTAAGGCAGGATGTAGGCGATCTTGGCCATCGTCAGTCTCCCCTCACGGCTAGGATTAGTTTTCCGGGGCCACAATCCTCCTGCGGCGCAGGAGGCTGGGCAGATGATCGACGAAACCCCTCTTGCGCGGGATGCTGTAATACAGTACGATGTAATTGGGTGGACGGGATGAGGAACGACAAGTACAGGACGCAGCTCTACCTGGACGAGGCGCAGTACCTCTTTCTCAAGGAGAGCGCGGCGAAGTACAACACCAGCATCGCCGGGGTGGTCCGGGCTCTCATCGACAAGGAGATGGGAGGGGCGGAGGTGGTCGACGAGAACGACCCGCTGTTCAGCCTGGCCACGACCGCCGTCACGACCGGTCTCGAAGACGGATCCCTCAACCATGACCGCTATCTCTACCCGTCGAGGCCCGTTCGGTCCAGCCGCCGGGGCGCCCCTCCCGAGAAGGGAGAGTCCGCGCGGTAATGCGCTCGTCCGAGTGGCTGTTCATCGATACCTCTGCCTTCATCGCACTGCATGATGCGGGCGACAGGTATCATGAGACGGCGAAGGGCTTCTTCACTCCCGACCGCATACGGGAACTCAAGGTTCAGTTGGTGACCACGAACTTCGTTTTCTCGGAGGTCTACTCCTATTTCTGCCGGAACCATGCCGACGCCGTGACAGTGGGCAGGCACATTCGAGAGAGCAAGGTCTTGCGGTACATCCACGCGGACCCGGCCGACGAAGAAGCCGCCTGGCAGCTCGCACAGAAGTACCAGGACAAGGATTTCAGCTTTGTCGACTGTCTGAGCTTCGTCATCATGTCGCGGCTCGGGTGCCACAAGGCGTTTACCTTTGACTCCCACTTCCAGCAGATGGGTTTCGAGATGTTGCCGACTCATTGACACCCACCGGGCGGTGTGGTACCATCGGGGTGTCCAAGTGAATAGACGCGGACTCATCACGAGCGGCGGAGGGAACGGCCCGATGAAGCCCGGCAACCAGGCTGAGAGGCCCAGGTGCCAAGTCCGGCAGAATGCCAATTCTGGAAGATGAGACTGTGCTTCACGCCTCTTCCTGAGTTGGAAGGGGCGTTAGTTGTGTGAAGGCGTCTTGGAGGACCGCGCCCCGTTCTTTTAAAGGCGGCGGTTCGGTGAATGCTATCGTCGGCAGGAGGTTTGCGCATGTGCCAGGAAGATCGTCTCCACCGGAACTTTCTCTTCACCTCGGAGTCGGTGACCGAGGGTCACCCGGACAAGATCTGCGACCAGATTTCCGACGCCATCCTGGACGCCATTTATGAGAAGGACCCCTATGCCCGGGTGGCGTGTGAGACGGCGGTGACCACCGGCCTGGTTCTGGTGGCGGGCGAGATCACCTGCAACTGCTATGTCGACATCCCGGCCCTGGTGCGGAAGACGGTCCGCGATATCGGCTACACCCGGGCCAAGTTCGGGTTCGACGGGGATACCTGCGCCGTGATCACCGCGATCGACGAGCAGTCGCCGGACATCGCCGGGGGGGTGGACCAGGCTCTGGAGGTGCGGTCCGGGCAGAAAGGGGACGAGTTCGATGTCATCGGCGCCGGCGACCAGGGGCTGATGTTCGGCTTCGCCTGCGACGAGACCCCCGAGCTGATGCCGCTGCCGATTTCGCTCGCCCACAAGCTGGCCCGCCGGCTGGCGCAGGTCCGCAAAGAGCGGATCCTCACCTACCTGCGCCCCGACGGGAAGACCCAGGTCACGGTGGAGTACCAGGAGGACCGGCCAGTCCGGGTGGACACCATCGTGGTCTCGACGCAGCACCACCCCGACGTCTCCCGAGCGACCCTGGAGAAGGACATCATCGACAAGGTGATCCGGCCGGTGGTGCCCGAGAAGTATCTGGACGAGCGGACCCGGTTCCTCATCAACCCTTCGGGGCGGTTCGTGATCGGGGGCCCGCAGGGCGACACCGGCCTGACCGGCCGCAAGATCATCGTCGACACCTACGGCGGCTACGCCCGGCACGGCGGTGGCGCCTTCTCAGGGAAAGACCCGACGAAAGTCGACCGGTCGGCGGCGTATGCTCTGCGGTATGTGGCGAAGAACATCGTGGCCGCGGGGCTGGCCGACAAGTGCGAGGTGCAGGCGGCCTACGCCATCGGAGTGGCTCACCCGGTCTCCATTATGGTGGATACCTTCGGAACGGGGCGGATCCCGGACGACGCCCTCGCGCAACTCGTGCGGCGGACCTTCGACTTGCGGCCGGCGGCGATCATCCACCACTTCAAGCTGCGGCGGCCGATCTACAAGCAACTGGCGGCCTACGGCCACTTCGGTCGGACCGACCTCGACCTGCCGTGGGAGAAGACGGACAAGGTCGAGGAGTTGAAGAAAGGGGCCGACGAGTACCTGCGCCACGGCCACCTGCATGACCATCCCCATGCGGAGGGGGCGCACCACGAGCACGTTCACCTTCATTCCCATGACGGCGCCCGCGAGGCGGCGGCGTACAAGGAGTAGGCTATCAGCAGGGCGAACGGGAGGATAGCGGGGATGAGCGAACAGGAATTGCGGGCGGACATCGGCGTGTTCGGCGGGTCGGGGTTTTACGGGCTGCTCGAAGAGGTCGAGGAGGTCTGGGTGGAGACCCCCTACGGAGCGCCCAGCGACAAGATCGCCGTTGCGCGAGCAGGGGAGAAGCGGGTGGCCTTCCTCCCGCGCCACGGGAAGGATCACCGGTTCCCACCCCACATGATCAACTACCGGGCCAACGTCTGGGCCATGCACGCTCTCGGGGTCAAGCGCCTCATCGGGCCCTGCGCTGCAGGCTCGCTGCAGCCGCACGTCAAGCCGGGGGAGTTCGTGGTGACGGACCAGTTCGTGAACCGGACCTGGGGGCGAAAGGACACCTTCTACGACGGCCCGCTCACCTACCACGTCGGCGGCGCCGACCCGTACTGCCCCGAGCTGCGGCGGATCGCCATCGAGGCCGCCCGGGCGGAGGGGATCCCGGTTCACGAGCGGGGGACGGTCGTGGTGGTCCAGGGGCCGCGCTTCTCCACCAGAGCGGAGAGCAAGGAGTTCGCCCGGAACGGGTGGGAAGTCATCAACATGACACAGTACCCGGAGGTCATACTCGCCCGGGAGCTGGGGATCTGCTACGCGAACATCGCCCTCATCACCGACTACGACGTCGGCCTGGAGGGGCACCCCGACGTGGAGCCGGTCACCCACGAGGCGGTCCTCAAAGTCTTCGCCGAGAACAACGCCAAGCTGAGGGGGCTTCTCTTCCGGATGTTCGACCTGATTCCGGCGGAACCGCCGGCGGCCTGCCGGTGTCGTCTCCGGTGATCGGGACCTTGACCGCCGCATAGGAATTAGCAGCCAGTCTTCCGGGACGGCGGAGGTGGTTGCCGGATGACCCTGACACACGTCCAAAAGCGCGCCAGAATCGCCACTCCCCCGTTGGCCGACCTCGGCTGGGCGCTGGTGGGGGCGGTGGCCTACGGCGCGGTGGGGGCGGCGGCCAACCTGCTCCTGCCCCAGCTGGCGCTCTTCCGGCCGGCGGCCGCGGTCCTGGTGCTGAGCGCTTTGTTGAGGGGGCCCGTGGTCGGGTTCGGGACGGGGTTCCTGGGCGACCTGCTGGTCGGGGCCTGGCAGGGAGGGGTGTGGCTCCACTGGAGCTTGGGCGTGGGGCTGGCCGGGGCGGTCATCGGCCTTCTCTGGCTCTGGTCGGACTTGGACGCCGCCCCGGCGCTCACCCGGATGGACCTGCAGAAGATCGTCTTTTTCACCTGTGCCGGATTCTTTGTCGGCGCCTTTTTCCCTGCCCTGGTGGACATCATCCTCGGCGCCGCCCTTTCGTTGGCTCTCATCGTCTGGGCCATCCCTGCCTGGCTGGTCAATGCTTTCTGGGGAACCACCCTCGGCACTCTCCTCCTCGTCCTCTGGAAGAGCGCTGCCAGCCGCAGACTGCTCCGCCGCCCCGCGGACAGGCAGTCCCTCCCCCGCCGCGACTGACTCCTCCACCGCAGGAAAACTCCGCCTCAGCCTAGAATAGCCTCGCGGGAGGGTTTGTCGAGTGAAAGGACTGATCCTGGCCGGCGGGAAGGGCACCCGGCTGCGGCCGATCACCCATACCAGCGCCAAACAGCTCGTTCCGGTGGCCAACAAGCCCATCCTGTTCTACGCCATCGAGACGCTGAAGGAAGCGGGAATCGACGAGATCGGCATGATCATCGGCGACACGGGGCCGGAGGTCAAAGCGGCGGTCGGGGACGGATCCCGCTGGGGCGTGCGGATCACCTACATCCCCCAGGAGGCGCCGCTGGGCCTCGCTCACGCCGTTCAGACGGCCCGGGACTTCCTCTATCCCGACCCCTTCGTCATGTTCCTCGGCGACAACCTGATCAAGGGGGGGATCGTCTCCTTCGTCGAGCGCTTCCGGACGAGCAGGCCGAACGCCCTGATCCTCCTCACTCACGTCCCCAACCCTCAGGAGTTCGGAGTGGCGGAGCTCGTCGAAGGAAGGGTTGTCAACCTGGTGGAGAAACCGAAGGAGCCGAAGAGCGACCTGGCGCTGGTGGGAGTCTATCTCTTCGATCACCATATCTTCGAGGCGATCTCCCACATCACGCCGTCCTGGCGGAATGAGCTCGAGATCACCGACGCCATCCAGTGGCTTGTGAAAAGCGGCTTCACGGTCGAGCCCCACCTGGTCGAGGGCTGGTGGAAGGACACCGGGAAGCTGGCCGATCTCCTCGAGGCCAACCGGCTGATCTTGGAGGACGTGTGCCACGAGGTGCGGGGCGCCGTGCGCGGTTGCTCGCGGGTCGAGGGGCGGGTCGTGGTCGAGGAAGGGGCGGAGGTCGTTGACTCGCTGGTGCGGGGGCCGGCGGTGATCGGAGCGGGCGCCCGGATCGTGAACTCCTTCATTGGGCCCTTCACCTCCGTCGCCGACGGGGTGACGATCGAGAACAGCGAGGTGGAACACTCGATCATCCTCGCCGGGAGCACTATCCGGAACCTGGGGGGGCGGCTGGTGGATTCGCTGGTCGGGAAGAACGTGGAGATCCAACGGACAGAGGCAAAGCCCCGGGCGTACCGGCTGATGGTAGGGGATAACTCGCAGGTGGGCGTTATCTAGGGGCCCTCTCCGCAGGGGCCTCGCCGGCCGGCTGCTCATCAGGGAGAGGAGAAGGACTATGGGCAACAAGCGGTTGATCGAGGGTGTGAAAATGAAACCGCTGCGGGTGATCCCCGACGAGCGGGGACGGCTGATGGAGATCCTGCGGGCCGACGACGAGCTGTTCGAGCAGTTCGGGCAGGTGTATCTGACCACCGCCTATCCGGGAGTGGTCAAGGCCTGGCACTACCACCGGAAGCAGGCCGACCACATGGTGGTGGTCAAGGGGATGATGAAGGTGGTCCTCTACGACGACCGGGAAGGTTCACCGACCCGGGGGGAGATCAACGAGTTTTTCCTGGGGGACCACAACCACCTCCTGCTCAAAATCCCGAAGATGGTCTACCACGGCTTCAAGTGCATCAGTGAGACCGAGGCGTTGGTCATCAACATCCCGACGGAAGTGTACAACTACCAGGAGCCCGACGAGTACCGGATCGACCCGCACAAAGGCGGTATCCCGTACGACTGGGCCCGCAAGGACGGGTAGAGATGCGGACTTTACGGCGGATCCTCGTCACCGGCGGGGCGGGGTTCATCGGGTCGAACTTCATCCACTACTGGCTGGAGCGCCACGACAGCGAGGTGATCAACCTCGACCTGTTGACCTACGCCGGGAACCTGGAGAACCTGGCAGACGTGGCGGACCACCCCCGCTACCGGTTCGTCCGGGGCGACATCGCTGACCGGGAACTGGTCGACAGGCTGCTCGAGGGGGTGGACGCGGTGGTGAACTTCGCCGCCGAG
>DYFA01000059.1 GCA_020725425.1 Aneurinibacillus sp. | reverse complement strand
GGCGAATTGGTGCCGAAGGAATGCCGCGCGACGGGAGGAGGGTAAGGTGATCAGGATTGAAGCCCAATGCTCCCGGGAGAACCTTCCCGCGACGGGCGAGAGCATGGCCAACTACCTGCTGGTCAAGCTGTTCCCGGCCGCAGGCGAAGGAACCCCTTCGCTGCCGCTCAACCTAGCGCTGGTCATTGACAACAGCGGGTCCATGTACGGGAGCGACCGCCGCATCGCCCACGCCATCGAGGCGGCATGCCACGTGGTGGACATGATGGGGCCCCGGGATATCGTCTCCGTGGTGGGCTTCCACGACGTGGCGCGGACCTTCGTGAGCAGCACGCCGGTGCGGGACAAGAACGCCATCAAGGGGGCCATCCGGTCGCTGCCATCCTGGGAGGCAGGTGGCACCCGGATGGCTACGGGGATGAGGGAAGCCTGCCGGGAGGTGAGGCGCCAACTCTCCCGGGAGCGGGTCAACAGGGTGCTGGTCCTCACCGATGGGAATACCGCAGATCCGGAAGAGTGCGAGAGCATTGCCGAGCGGGAGACGCGGGACGGGATAGTCTTTTCCACTTTTGGAGTGGGGGACGACTGGAACCAGCCACTGCTGAGCAAGATCGCCGACCTGGGGCGGGGTCGGTGGTATTACATAGACGCACCGGCGGCCATACCCGGGATCTTCCAGCAGGAGCTGGCCAGCCTGCAGAAGACCTTCCTCAACGACGTGAAGCTGACTGCTGTCCTCAAACGCGGGGTCACGGTGAAGAAGGTCCGGCTGGTGGAACCGGAGATTGCCGACCTGGTTACCAGTCAGGTGAGCGAGCGGGAAGTGGTGGTCAACGTAGGGTCCATGGAGAGGGACGTGCCCGCCTTCGTGCTGTTCCATTTGAGCTTGGCGAGCCGGCAGCCCGGGCAGTACCGCATTGCCGAGTTGCTGGTGTCTTATGACCGGCCGGGCCGGCCGGGTGAACGGGCCCGCACGGAACCCCTTCCGGTGGTGGTCACCTACACCACCGACCCGGCTCAGTTGTGGCAGAACGGCGAGGTCCTGCGCTACGTGGACATGGAACACGTGGATTCCATGGTGCGGCAGGGTACCATGTTGGCGGCCCGAGGGGAAAAGGAAAGAGCCACCAGGTTACTGTCGGCCGCGGCCCAGGTGGCGGATCGGACGGGGGATCGGAAGAAAACCAGGCTCATTCAGGCCGCCCTGCACGAGCTGGATGCGGCGGGGCAGATTGACCGGCGCACCCAGCTGGCGATGGCGGACCGGGCCCGCCAGACCAGGTTCATGCCGGAGGAGGACGAAGAGTAGGCCGGGGTGGTGCCCGGTTCAGGATGGGGAGGGAGGCGACATGGTCAAGTGCCCTGAGTGCGGTACCGAGTTCGAGGACGGCACCCAGTTCTGCGATCGGTG
>DYFA01000058.1 GCA_020725425.1 Aneurinibacillus sp. | reverse complement strand
GGAAGGAGGTGCTGGCGGCCGCCGGGGTGCAGGTGCAGTTCCTCTACGGGACGTGCAGCCCCGACAGGTGGGAAGACATCAGGGCCCGGTTCGCCCCGATCCGGGACCGGTACATGGACGCCCACCTGTGCATCGGCTTCGATCACCGGTTCTGATGGCGTCGGCGTCGGGCTCTGGACACGGCGAGCAGACCGAGGACGACGACTGCCGCACCCACGGGGAGCCACCTGGCGTACCGCGCGCGGGGGTCGGTGTCGGTGGCCTGCCCCGTGTTGGAGTCGTACCAGATGGTGCGCGATGAACTGTGGCCCTGGGCGTCCTCCAGGTTAACCCGGATGGCGTAGAGGCGGTCCGTCTGCACGGGCAACAGGGCAAGGAGCCGTCCTGAGAAGCGCGGGTCCCATAACCCTTGCTCTTCACTGGCCTGCTCGGCGGCGTCGGGCTTCGCTGTGCCGGCCGGACTAAGTCGAACCCGCCAGGCCACCAGGTCGGCGTCGGGATCGGCCCAGTCGACCTCGACCTGGACGGTGCTACCGTCGCTACCGGGTTGGACCTTGAGGCCGGTGATGGCAGGGGCTCGTCGCGGGATGGCCGCGTCTGGGAGGAGAGAGCGCAGATAGGCGGCCAGGATGGGGTCGCCGGCCGCCACGGCCTCGTCGTAGAGGGACTCCTCGGGTCCGGGAGCGTCCTGCACCAGGCGATGGAATTGGGATCGCCGTGACAGGATGCGGTCCCGTTCCGAGGGTTCCAGAGTGGCCAGGAAGGCGTCATCGGCCGCGCGCAGGCTGAAGGCTACGAGAAGGTCATGGGCGGGTTCGAAGTTGCGGCGCTCCCACACCAGGGTCCGCCCGTCGCGCGCAAAGCGCCAGTTGTTCGGGTACAGTCTGGTCAGCTGGTCCGGCCCCACCTTCCCCAGGTGCAGGGTGACCGTAGCCTGCCCGATTTCTCCTTTCCAGTAGCTCCCGGTGGTCAGGATATAACGTACGAAGACTTCACCCACCGAGTTTTGGGTATTCGTGACCCGATAGGTGTTCGTCACCCTGCGCTCCTGTCCCGGCGCAAAGGACACGGTGAAGGTGTACCACGAAGACACCTGGGAATGCGCTTCCCGGGAGCGCGGGGAGGCTGGCTCCTGGGCGACCGTCAACGCCTCGCCGTCTACATAGGCGCGAAACTCGTGGATGCTGGGGTCACCCCGTTCGGAGGAGGGGTCGAGCGCCAGTTCGGCCGGGAACCCGATGAGGACGTGGCACGCCCGGGCCGTATCGTTCCGGAAGAAGAAGTCGCATCTGACCACCCCATAGAGGCCGGGGGCCGCCCCCTCAAGAGACGGTTGTTGCCCGAGGAGTGTTTCGCCAGACACTTGCAGCCCCCTGCCGTCGCTACGCCCCTGGGCGGGAAGCTGGTTTTCGGGAGAGTGAACCTTTTGGTGCCGTGTCTCGTCATGGCTTCCGGAAAGGCGAAG
>DYFA01000057.1 GCA_020725425.1 Aneurinibacillus sp. | reverse complement strand
GTAGTGGCCGGCGCTCATCGCCGCCTCCCAGACCTGTCCCTCCTGCGTCTCGCCGTCGCCCAGCATCACGTAGACGCGCCAGGACGCCCGGTCCAGCTTGCCGCCGAGCGCCAGGCCGACCCCTACGGACAGGCCTTGCCCGAGCGAACCGGTGGACACCTCGATCCCCGGGAGCTTGAGATTGGCCGGATGCCCCTGCAGGCGGCTCCCGAGCTTCCGCAGCGTCAAAAGCTCTTCTCGGGGGAAGTAGCCCCGGTGGGCCATTACGGTGTACAGAGCCGGGGCGATGTGGCCCTTCGAGAGGATGAACCGGTCCCGGTCCGGCCAGTCCGGCTCAGCGGGGCGGTGGCGGAGCTTGGTGTAGTAGAGTCCCACGAGCAGCTCCACGGCCGAGAGCGAGCCGCCCGGATGGCCGGACCCGGCCTCGGTCAACATGCGGAGGATGTCCTCCCGCACCTCACGGCATTTGACCCGGAGCGCGTCCACATCAGGTTGCGACAATGATGGTCCCCCTTTCACGAGCTCGAAATACCACGGCTTATCCTTCCACGCCCCGGCAGGGGAATCCTGCTGTGATCATGCCGTCGCCTGCTGTCCGGAACAGGACACTAACGTGTCCAACGGCTCACCGCGTAATGGCCGCCTTGTGAATAGGCGTCGCCCCCGCCCGGTTGCTAGGATGAGGGTGCAAACAAGCGATGGACAGCAATATTTGAGGAAAGGAAGTGCTCCTTCATGTTCTGGAACCGTTTTGCCGTCGAATTCACTCTGGCCTGGCTGCTTTTCTCGTACGTGGCGCTGCCGCTCTTGGCCTTGGTAGGAGGTTACCCTCGCCACATCAACTGGTGGTATAAGAGGGTCTAACCCCCTCCCCCCTCCCTTGCCATGGCAGCGACACGTGTTGAAGACGGCCGCTTGGGCGGCCGTTTTTCTTGGATAGCCGGAGGACAGCCCGCTATGGCAGGAATCTCACGGGTGACGCGAAACTTCATCACCGTGGAACGCCAGCCGTCGACCCTGAGAAGGCTGCTCTTCTGGAACATGGTCCTCATCGCCCTGATCACCGTGGCGGTGGTGGGCTCGCTGTTGCATGTCTCCCTTATCCGCGCCATCCGCCAGGGCGTCGAGAACGAGCAGGCCCTCCTCGCCCATCAGGTGTCCCGGACGCTGGAAACCTCGCTGCTCAACGCGGTCAACATGCTCCACTCCGCTGCCCAGGAGCCGGCCTTCCTGGCTTCCCTTTTCAACGCCCACCCGGAGATCCGGGAGGCCTACGCGGTCAACTCCGAGGGCGCCGTCACCGCCTTCTTCGCCCGGGACCACCGTCAGCCGCCGGCGGAACCGGTCGCCGCTGTGGCGACCGCCTCCCGGTACTTCCGGAGCGGAGGCCGCTTCTACATCGCCCCCGCCAGGGCCGCGGGCGGATTGGAAACGGTGGCCCTGATCGCTGTGCCGCAGTTCGATGGAGGCAAGCCAGCAGGCATGCTGGTGGCCGAACTCTCCGCCGACGCCCTGGCTGACACCTTGACCGGCCTCACCGCGGACCGGCGCATCGGCGTGTACCTCGCCCAGGAAGACGGGCGGTTCCTCGGACCCAAGGCGCCGCCGGGCTGGGTCCGCCTCCCCGACAAGGTGCGGGACCGGGCCGCCCAGACGCCGGTGGGGGTGACCGTCTCGGCGGTGGTGGGGGACTCCCTCGTCACCGTGATGCGGACCCCCTGGACCGGCTGGCCGGTGGTGATCCAGGAGGCGACTGACATCGCCTTCAATCCGATCCGCCTGGCCCGGTGGGCGTTCTTCGTCCTGACCCCCCTGGCGATGCTGATCGCGAGCCTGTTGGCAGTCCGCCAGGCCACGCTGATCGCCGGGGAGGAGGCCCGGCGGATCGAGCGCCTGGCCGTGGCCGTGGTCGAAGCCCAGGAGAACGAGCGCCGCCGGATCGCTCAGGACATCCACGACTGGACCGCCCAACGCATCACCAGTTCCTACTACCACGTGCAGCTCCTCCAGAAGATGCTGGCCAAGGACCCGACTCTGGTGGCGAAGGAGCTTCCCCACCTCGCCGCCACGCTGGACAGCGCCAACACCGAGCTCCGGGAGATCATGCGCAACCTTCATCCTCACCTCCTCAACGAGATGGGCCTGGTGGCCGCGGTAAAGGAGCTGGTGATGGACTTCGCCCGGAGTGCCGGACTGGAGTACCGGGTCAGCGTCCCGGAGAGCGCCGCCGAACCGCCCCGGCACATCAGCATCGCCCTCTTCCGTATCCTGCAGGAGGCGCTGAGCAACGTGGAGAAACACGCCTCAGCCCAGCGGGTGGAGGTGACCCTGAAGCTCCTCCCCGACCGGGCCACCCTGATGGTGAGCGACGACGGGGTCGGCTTCGACTCGGCCGCTGAGCCTCCCATCCCGAGCCGGGTGGGGCACTTCGGCCTCTCCGGGATGCAGGAACGGGCTGAACTCCTTGGCGGAACCTTCCGCCTGACCACCACCCCTGGGCGGGGCACGACAGTCGAGGTGATCATCCCGTGGAATCCGGAAGCGAATCGCCTATCCGCGTCCTGATCGTAGAGGACCAGACTCTGTTACGAGAGGCGCTCCGGCGCCTCCTGGAGTCGGAGAACGGCGTCCAGGTGGTGGGCGAGGCCGGTACGGTCGCCGAAGCGCTTAAACTCGCCGCTGACCGGGCGCGGGAGTTCGACGTGGTTCTGATGGACATCCGGCTCCCCGACGGGAGCGGGCTCGACGCCGCCGAGGCTCTCACCCAGCGCTACCCTGGCATCCGCGTCCTGATCCTCACCTCGTATGACGACCTGGCCCTGATAGAACGGGCGATGGCGCTCCACGTCGCCGGGTACGCGCTCAAGAACTCCACCTACGAGGAGCTGATCGGCGGCCTGCGGATGGTCAGGCGCGGTCAGACTTACCTCCATCCGGCCATCGCCCACCGGCTCGCCGAGGGAGTCGGGAGCCACCTCGCCAACACCCTGACCCCTACCGAGCTCCGGCTCCTCCAACTCATGGCGGACGGCCTGAGCTACGGCGAAATCGCCAAGAAGCTCTACGTGAGCGAAAAGACGGTGCGCCGCTACGCCACCGTCCTGTACTCCAAGATGAACGTGGCTGACAAGGCCCAGGCGGTCGCCGAAGCCCTGCGCCGAGGGCTGCTCGCCTAGGCGCGCCGGTCCCCACCGCTCGCCCCCACCGCTAGCATGAGCAGGCAACAGGCGGTCAATGCTAATCCCGGACACCCTGAGTAAGCAGCGGTAAGAGCGACCTGGGACGGAGGGTGGCGGGATGTCGCGTTTCCGCTGGTGGTTAGCTGTAGCGGTGGTACTGGTTGCCGGCTTGATCTGGATAGAGGGCTTGATCGAACGCCGTCCCGCTCCACGCCCCGCTCCCCGACCCAGCCGCCTGGCTCCGGCTCGCCCGCAGCCACCCCGGCCTGCGCCAGCCGCGCCGTCACCCGACTACGGCCCCCTCCGGGAACGGCTCCGGGCTTATCTGGCCACCCGTCCGGCCCGCTACAGCGTCTACTTCAAAGACCTGACCTCAGGCGCCTCCTTCGGCATCGACGAATACCGGCCGGTCCACGCCGCCAGCACCGTCAAGGTCCCGATCGTTCTCTATCTCAACACGCTGGTCGCCGAGGGAAAGGCGTCCTGGGATACCCGCCTCACCTATCGCGCCGCCGACCACTACCAGACCGGGGCGGGAATCCTGCACATGGTGGCGGCCGACGGCGACACCTACAGCCTCCGGGTCCTCGCCAACCTGGCCATCACCATCAGCGACAACGTCGCCACCCGCATGCTCCTGGAGTACCTGGGCCGGGAGAACGTCGCCGCCTTCATGCGCCGCCTGGGGGGAACGACCGTCTACCCGGGAGGAGAGAACCTCTCTACGGCCCGGGACATGGCGATCTACGTCGAAGCGGTCCTGGATTTCGCCAAGAAGAACCCGGCCCTGGGCGAACGGCTGCTGGACGATCTGGCCCACTCGATCTACCACGTGGGCCTGCCGGGCGAACTGCCGCCGTCCGTCCGGGTGGCCCATAAAGAAGGCGACGTAACCGGCGTCTCGGATGACGTCGGCGTGGTCTTCGCCAAACGCCCCTTCATCTTCACGGTCCTCTCGGACGGGCAGGCCGACCCCCTCGCCGGGTTCAAGGAGATCGCCCGGCTGACCCGCATCGCCTACGACTACCAGAACCAGCTTCCCAGGTAGCCGACCGTCCGGGCCCGAGTGAAGGTCCTCGTCCACCCTCGTGAGATCTGTGCGCGACCGGTGTTGGTTTACATAATGTGTGACCCAATGAGCCAGGGCCGTCGCGGGCAACCCCCCGAGTTCTCGCCGCCCGCCCGCGCTCCCCAAACCAGGATGCTCGACCGGTCCGCGCGGTACCAACAATTGCCGCGCACAGTCCGCACGGACGGGGAATCGGTGCGCTGGGCCCGGCCGCATCGTCCGTGAGCGGCGACCGGAAAGTGTCCTTCGCCGACCGGGCAGTAGCGCAGGAAATCTACGCTCCCTCCTGGTCCAGCGATACCTGGGGGGCCGAGGCCGGCCTGACGCGCCGGCTATCTGAGAAGTGGTCTGTGGGAGCGCGGCTGGGGTATCAGGTACTGCAAGCCAAGAACGGGTATGAGTACACGTACTATTCCGGAGCCTTAGGGGGGCGGTAGAGGTCAGCTACCGGCCGCTGCCCAGCCTGGAACTCACGGGGGAGTTGGCCCATACCATGGTGTATGAGGACGAGCTCGGCATAGCGAGCTGCCCCGGGGAACCCCCGGGGCAGCTCCTCTTGGCTTACCCCCGCCGCCGCTTGATCTCGGCGATCAGGGCCGGGACCACGTCGTGCACGTTGCCGACGATGCCGTAGGTCGCCACCTCGAAGATGGGGGCGTTCGCGTCCCGGTTGATGGCCACCACGATTTCGGCCTGGACACCGATGAGATGCTGCACCGCCCCGGAGATGCCGCAGGCGAGGTAGACCTTGGGCGCCACCGTCTTGCCGGTCTGCCCGACCTGATGGGAGTAGGGGTACCAGCCGGCGTCCACCGCCGCCCGGGAGGCCCCGACTGCCCCGCCGAGCAGGTGGGCCAGTTCCTCCAGCATGGCGAAGTGCTTCGGGTCGCCCATCCCCCGTCCGCCGGAGACCACCACGTCGGCCTCGGCGATGTTGATCTCTTCGCCGGGGGTTTCGACCACCTCGAGGATGCGGCTGAGCAAGTCCACGCCCTCCGGCACCTGATGGCGGATCACCTCGGCCTGGCGCCCTGGAACCGGTGTCGCCTTTTCCAGGATGTTCGGCCGGACGGTGGCCATCTGGGGCCGGTGGTCGGGGCAGATGATGGTCGCCATGATGTTCCCGCCGAAAGCCGGTCTCGTCTGGAGCAGGTTCTTCGTCTCGGGGTCGATGTCGAGGCCGGTGCAGTCGGCGGTCAGGCCCGTCCGGAGACGCGCCGCCACCCGGGGCGCCAGGGTGCGGCCGATGGCCGTCGCCCCGTAAAGGACGGCCGCGGGGCGTTCCCGCTTGATCAGGTCCACCAGGGCGCTGGTGTAGAGGTCGTCGGCGAAGCGGGCGAGGCGGGGATCGTCGAAGACGTGGATGCGGTCAGCCCCCCGGGCCGAGAGCTCAGCCACGGCGTCGCCCGTTCCGCTCCCCAGAAGCACGGCCACGAGCTTCTGCCCCAGCTTGTCGGCGAGCTTCCGCCCCTCGCCCAGGAGCTCGAAGACGACCTCGGCCACCCGGCCGTCCCGCTGCTCGGCGAAGACCCACAGGTCCCGCGCTCCCGAAGCCGCCGCGGCCGCTGCTTGCCCAGGCTCGGCGCTTTCCGGCGCTCTTTCCTCCCGAGGGACCGTGATCGCCTCGACCGGGCAGGACGAGGTGCAGGCGCCGCAGAGGTTGCAGGCCTCCTTCACCTCCGCCTTTTCGCTCAACAGTTCCAAGGCGCCGAAAGGGCAGGAGTACACGCACGCCCCGCACCCGATGCACTTTTCCTTGTCGATGTCGACCGGCATGCCTCAGACAACCCCCGCCTCGCGCAGTCTGTCGAACAGAGCAGCCGCCTGCTCTTCGGGCTTCCCCTCGAGCAGCTCCCCCCGGCCCCGCCGTTTGGGCGTGAAGATCCGGACCACCTGGGTCGGCGACCCTTTCAGGCCCAGCCGTTCCGACTCGGCGACGAGGTCCGCCGCCGTCCACACCGTGACCTGGTATGACTTGGCCCGCAGCTTGCCCCGGATCGAGGGTACCCGCGGCTCGTTGATCTCCTTCACCACGGTGAGGACCGCCGGCAGCCGGCATTCGAGGACCTCGAAGCCGTCGTCGGTCATCCGCTCCACGACCAGGCGGTCCGGGTGGACCTCCCGGATCTTCCGCACCAGGCTGACGTGAGCGAGACCGAGCTGCTCGGCGATGCCCGGCCCGACCTGGCCTGTGTCACCGTCGATCGCCTGCCGGCCGCAGAGGATCAGGTCGAAGGGGGCGAGCCTCCGGATCCCCTGGGCCAGGGTGTAGGAGGTGGCCAGGGTGTCGGCTCCGGCGAAGGCCCGGTCGGAGAGGAGGAAGGCGTCGTCCACTCCCAGGCTCACTGCCTCGACGAGCGCCTCCTTGGCCTGGGGCGGGCCCATGGAGAGCGCCTTCACCGTGCCCCCGTGCTTCTCCTTGAGGCGGACTCCCTCCTCGATGGCGTACAGGTCGAACGGGTTGACGATCGACTGGACGCCCTCCCGCATCAGGGTGTTGGTCTCGGGGTTGATCTTGACTTCCGTCGTGTCGGGAACCTGCTTCACGCAGACGATGACGTTCATGCTGACCTCGTTTCCCGGCCCCGCCTACTTCTTCGCGGCGTATTCCTTCGCCAGCGCCAGGCCGATGATGTTGCGCTGGATCTGGTTCGTGCCTTCGTAGATCTGCGTGATCTTGGCGTCGCGCATCCGCTTTTCCACCGGGTACTCCCGCATGTAGCCGTACCCGCCGAAGATCTGCACGGCGTCGGTGGTCACCCGCATCGCCACGTCGGAGGCGAAGGTCTTGACCATCGCCGACTCCTTGGAGAAGTCCTCGACTCCCGCGTCGATCGACCGGGCCACGGCGTAGACGAAGGCCCGGGCCGCCTCGGTCTGGATGGCCATGTCGGCCAGGATATGCTGGACGGCCTGCTGGGTTATGATCGGCTTGCCGAACTGGACGCGCTTCCGGGCGTAGTTCACCGCGTCGTCGAGGGCGCCTTGGGCGATGCCTACTGCCTGAGCCCCGATCCCCGGGCGGGTCCGGTCGAGCGTCTTCATCGCCACGACGAAGCCTAGTCCCTCCCGGCCCAGAAGGTTCCCGACCGGCACCCGGCAGTTGTCGAAAATCAGTTCCCGGGTGGCCGAGGCCCGAATGCCCATCTTCTTCTCCTTCTTGCCGAAGGAGAAGCCGGGCGTCCCCTTCTCCACGATGAAGGCGCTGGCCCCCCGGCTACCCCGGGCCGGGTCGGTCAGGGCGATGACGGTGTACACCTCCGCCTCGCCGCCGTTGGTGATCCACTGTTTCGTCCCGTTGAGCACGTAGTGGTTGCCGTCCCGGACCGCCCGGGTCCGGATGCCGCCGGCGTCGGAGCCGGCGTTGGCCTCGGTGAGGGCGAAAGCCGCCAGAACCTTCCCGTCGGCCAGGGCCGGGAGGTACTTCCGCTTCTGCTCCTCCGAGCCGAAGAGGACGATCGGGAAGAAGCCGAGAGCCGAAGCGGCGTACGAGACGGCGATCGCGGCATCCACGCGGGACAACTCCTCCACCACCAGGCACTGGTTGAAGATCCCCACCTGCCCCGGAGGCACCATTCCACCGTACGCCTCCGGGATGGAGACCCGGAAAAGGTCGGCCTGAGCGCAGGCCTCCATGACTTCCCAGGCGAACTCCTCCGTCTCCTCGTGCTCGGCGGAGACCGGGGCGATCACCTTCTCGGCGATCTCCCGGGCCACATCCCTGATCATCTGCTGTTCGTCCGTAAGGAAGTAGTTCATCATGCTCTAATGGCCGCCCCTTCTCTGCACCGGAGCCGCTTCCCGGGCCGGCGCTTTAATACCAGATCCTATGATTTACCTCTAATACTAATACTTCGACGGTATCCGGTCAACTCCCTGTCTCGGCGGGAGGGCGCCGGACAGAAAAATTCTCCCCTGGGCGGGGAGAATTCATCGGTTACGAGGGGAACTCGACGGTCTTTCCGGAGGGGAAAACCATTCGGGCGATCTGGTGGCCGTGCCAGACGATCCTGATCTTGCCGGCCGGGTTGGGCTGGCCGGCCGGCTTCTCTCGCCGGCCCAACAGGGGCCGCTGCCCTCTGCGCCACGCCTCGGACCCCGGCGGCCGGAACCGGGCGCCTTCTGCCAACTCGTCGTACCTCCCTGAGTGGCCTCAGCGGACACCACTCCAGGGAGATTATAGAGAACCGCCCCCTCCCCCGTCAAAGCCGCTTATCTGGCTCCCCTGGCAGGGCGTTCCAACCCTCAGCGCCGCAACACCAGGCGGTACTCGCCGCCAGCCAGCTCCTCCACCGCCGCTCGCCACCCGGCCTGCTCGGCCGCGAGCGTCACGTTCTCCCGCGCCGTCGCCGTATCGACCAGGACTTCCACGGCGCCGGAGCCGGCCCGGGCCAGCGCCCGCTGAGTCAGGAGCACCGGCTGCGGACAGGAGAGCCCGCGGGCGTCCACCGTCTGCCTGACTTCCTCGGCCATACTCCTCTCTCCTCCCCGCCCGGTTCAGGCGCCCGGCGCCCGGCCGGCCTTCGCCTCCAGCGGCACCGTCTCCCGCATCGTCAACCCCAGCACCACGCAGACCACAAGCCCCGCGAGCACGGCCACCGGCCCGTTCACCCCCGGACCCGCC
>DYFA01000056.1 GCA_020725425.1 Aneurinibacillus sp. | reverse complement strand
TGTGGTCCGAGTGGTACAGGAACCAAGCTGGCGTTGGTGATCTCTGCGAACAGTTGTTGGCTCACGCCGAGGCCGGCCGCATTGTGATTGTCATCAGTCCTTTGCTCATCGCAGAGTGGTCAACCGGCAACAGGGAGAAAGACGACGTACTTGAACTCTACCTGCGGCGTAACTGTTTTCTCTGGGTGGCCCTATCGCGTCCCGTTGCCCTAACTGCACGAGACTTGGTACGGAACCACCAAGGACTCCGCGGACCAGATGCTGCTCATCTGGCTTGCGCCCTGCACGGCGGCGCGAGCTTCTTTCATACGCTCGATGGCCGAGTTCTTAATCTAGCATCGGCTTTCCCCCAACTGGTCATTTGTCGCCCGAGTTGGCCAGACCAGATACCGTTGCCGCTAGCGGGATCCCACAGTTGATCTTGCATTTTTCTCTCAGCCACCAGTTCGCCACCGTGGTGGCTGCCAGGTCCGGCGTGCCGCGCAGTCCAGCCACCTGCCACCCGGCGGCTTCTTCATGCCTTTGACCAACGACCCTTCAACTCACTTCGGCCACCGGCCCCAGGACTCCGCGTGACCACCGCCGAACCATTCGCCGGAGGTGTCCCCATGCGCCGTCTCCTTGCCCTCATCCTCGCCCTTCTCCTCGCCGTCTCCCCGGCGGCCTCCGCCTCTGTCACCGTCCACTTCTCGCCGGGCGTCCGCCAGCACATCCTGCCGCTGCTCGACCAGGCCACCCGCTCCATCGACGTCGCCATGTACTCCTTCACCGACTCCGACCTCGCCTGGGCGCTTGTGCGGGCCCACGAGCGAAGCGTGAGGGTCCGAATCTACCTCGACGCCGAACAGGCCGCCGGGAAGTACAGCAAGAGCCGTTTCTTCGAGGGCCGCGGCCTGGCTGTTCGGTACTACCACGGCGAAGGGATCATGCACCACAAGTTCGCCGTGATCGACGGGCGGGTGGTGGTGACCGGCTCCTACAACTGGACGGCCTCGGCGGAGGAGCGGAACCGGGAGAACGCGCTGATTATCGTCGACCCGGGGATTGCCGCGACCTACCAGGCGGAGTTCGAGAGGCTATGGGGGAGAAAGTGAACACCGGAGCCGCAGTCTCTGGAAGAAGGAGGAAGTCTGGCAGGGGGCGAATTGCTGCCGCGCATCAACCATAACGAGGGGGGAACTCACGTGTCGCACAGGTGGAAGCGAACCCTGGTCTTTCTCCTGGCCTTGGCCCTCTTCGTAGCAGCGGTCGCTCCGATACTCGCGGCTCCGTCTACCACGTCATCGGCAAAGGCCGAAGCCAAACAGGAGTACTGGGCAAGCGCCAAGTCGAACAAGTTTCACTACCCGTACTGCCAGTGGGCCAAGAAGATCAGCCCAGCGAACCTGATCGTGTTCAAGAGCCGGGAGGAAGCGCTGAAGGCTGGGTATGTGCCCTGCAAGGTTTGTAAGCCGTGATTGTGGTCCGTGGTAGAAAGCGGGGGAGGTGGAGCTTGTGACGGAGGCGGATCTGCTAAAGGAGAAAGGCTCCTTTGTTACAGTCTTCTGGCTGAACGTGGCGAGCGACATCTGCCTGATGTTTACCGATTACCGCAGGCAACTGGTGATGTCCGTCCTGGTTCTGCTGGTCAAGATTCTCGCCATGTACTATGCGTTCCGGATGTCACGGTTCTTGAAGCAGTCCGGGGGGATTACCCTATTGTACACGGTCTTTGCTCCCTTCGCACTGCTCGACTTGGTGCCATTCGTTGGGCTCGTCTCCGCAGCCAACGCAGCCAGACGGCAGCTTCAGGCGTCTGGGACGTCGTCCGATGGCCGGTAAGGCGCAGCCGCCATGGATTCCATCCTTCTCAGCACCAGCTCGTCCAGCTTTTGCGCGAGGGCCAGCACCTTGGGATCGGCGAACACCCGGGTTTGCCCTGCCCGGAGTTTGCGCAGGACAAGCTCTTCCAGCTGGCGCCGGATCCTCTCCATGGCGGCTTCCTCTATCTCGCGCCGGGGGTCCTCGTCTTCCATGGATCTACCCTCCCGGCACCATCGTAGCAGAACGACGTGTCGAAAAATGGCGATTAGCATCGAATGCGGAAATTATTTTGAATCGGTTGGGTGACGCTGAGGAAACAGGGGCAAGCGTTCGATCGGTCTGAAGGAGGCGCCGCCGACAACACGTCGGCGGCGCTCGCTCATATCTGGGCAGGACTATCGAGCAGGGGGTGGAATCAGGACCAGAGTTGAAGTGGGAGAGGGGGATGTTTATTCCAGGTATGGGGTACTAGACCACCTGATCATTGGCGACAATAGGTACGTGAGCCTGAAAGAGCGGGCATTGCTGTAACTAACCAGCCGATAAGCGGGAGGAAGCCCCCTCCGCGCGCCGAACTATGTACTGTTCGCCGTGGAGTAGCGGAAAGGGGATTACGAAAGGATGCTGTTTGGGCGTCTGGCGCGGGATCTCGGGATCGATCTGGGAACCGCCAACACGCTGGTTTACGTCAAGGGCAAGGGAATCGTCCTGCAAGAGCCGTCCGTTGTGGCGATTGACCGCGACTCCGGCGAAGTCCTGAAGGTCGGCAACGAGGCGAAGCGGATGGTGGGGCGGACTCCCGGCAACATCCAGGCCATCCGGCCCATGAAGGACGGGGTCATCGCCGACTTCGACACGACGGAGAAGATGCTCCGCTACTTCATCAGCAGGGCGCAGCGGGGGCGCGGCCTCTTCCGCCCGCGGGTGATCGTCGGCGTGCCGACGGGCGTCACCGAGGTGGAGAAGCGGGCGGTGGTCGACGCCACTCTCCAGGCGGGGGCGCGGGAGGCCTACCTGATTGAGGAGCCGATGGCCGCGGCGATCGGCGCCGGCCTGCCGGTCCAGGAGCCGACGGGAAGCATGATCGTGGACATGGGCGGCGGGACCACTGAGGTGGCGGTGATCTCCCTCGGCGGCATCGTCTCGCACCGCTCCATCCGGGTGGCAGGCGACGAGATGGATGAGGCGATCGCTCAATACGTGCGGCGCAGCTTCAACTTGATGATCGGGGACCGGACCGCCGAGGAGGTCAAGAAGGAGATCGGCTCTGCCTACCCGAGCCCGGACGACGACCGGACGCTGGAGGTCAGAGGCCGGGACCTGGTGACGGGGTTGCCGAAGACAATCCAGATCGGCCAGCGGGAGGTCCGCGAGGCCTTGGCCGATCCGATCAACCAGATCGTGGATGCGGTCAAGCAGACGCTGGAGCGCACGCCGCCGGAGCTTGCGGCCGACATCATGGACAAGGGGATCGTGTTGTCGGGTGGGGGAGCCCTCCTGCGCGGCCTGGATTTGCGCATCCAGGAGGAGACGGGGATGCCGGTGCACGTCGCCGATGATCCTTTGACCTGCGTGGTACGGGGCACGGGCGAGGCGCTGGACCACTTCGACGTCCTGCGGCGGGTGTTGGTCCCGTCCCGTCGGTCGAGTTAGCCGGCTGTTCGGGCCTGGAGGACTGAGCGGGCTCCGGGGGGTGGAGGGAGACGGCACGCGGAATGAGGCAGCGCAGGCGCCTGCTGGTGATCGGGGCCGTGGTTTTTGTGCTCCTCGGCCTCGCCTACTCCACCGCCCGCCAGCGCCCGGAAGTCTCCCTGGTGGAGCAGGCGGTCCGGGACGGCCTGGCGCCGGTGCAATACGCCGTCAGCCAGTCGCTCTATCGCCTGCGGGAGGCTTTGCGCACGGTCGGGGCGATCCGGAGAGCCCAGGAGGAGAATCGCCGGCTGAAACAGGTCATCGCGCGCCTCCGCGCCGAGAACGCCTCACTGCAGGAGGCCCGCCGGGAGAACGAGCGCTGGCGGCGCCTTTTGGGCTTCACCCAGAGCGCGGCCATCGACATGGTGCCGGCCCAGGTGATCGGGCGCGACCCCACCAACTGGTTCGGGTACGTGGTCATCAACAAAGGAAGCCGCCACAGGCTCCGGCCCAACCTGCCCGTCGTCACCGAGGAGGGCGTGGTCGGGATGGTCCGCCAGGTCACCCCGTACACCGCCAGCGTCCTCCTGTTGCTCGACTCCCGCAGCGCCATCGGCGGGCAGGTGGCGGAGAGCCGCGACTACGTCCTGGTCGAAGGGTCCACCGCCCGCCTGGGGACTGCCGTGGTTAAGCCGCTGGCCCCGGAAATCCGACTCCAGACCGGCGCCACCATCATCACCTCCGGCCTGGGCCAGATCTTTCCGAAAGGGCTGGTGATCGGGCGCATCGAGGAAGTGGTGAAGGGCCGGTACGGACTGGCTCCCTACGGCATCCTCCGCCCGGCGGTCAACTTCGCCCGCCTGGAAGAGGTGGCGGTGCTGGTCGGCGGAGTGCCTGCGCCGGCCTCCGCGCCAGCGGACCAGGAGGGGGCGACGCCGAGTGCATCTTAGACTGGGGCTTCTCCTGCTTCTCCTGACTTTGTTGGAGACGACCGTCATTCCCTTCGCGCGGATCCTGGGGATCGGGCCGAACCTGATCCTGCTCGAGATCGTGGCGGTGGCCCTCTTCCGGGGCCCGCTGGCCGGAGCGCTTCTGGGATTGGCCGGAGGAGCGTTGCTTGATCTCTGGCGCGGCCAAGCCCTGGGGCTGTTCGCCCTGGCGGGGGGCATCACGGGGTATCTCCTGGGGTTGCTCGAACCGCGGCTGTTCAAGGACAACCTGCTCGTTCCGGCGCTGGCCGGTTTGACCGGAACGCTCCTCTTCCAGGGGGCCTTTCTCCTTTTGAGCAGTTTCACCGGCGCGCGCTTCCCGGTCTGGCCGGCGCTGGGCCGGGTCATCCTGCCTGAAGCTCTCTACAACGCGGTGTTGGGACCGCTGATGTTCCGCATCGTAGCCAACCTCCTGCGATCCCGCGGCGTCGCCACGGTCGCTGGAAAGGAAAACGCCTGACATGACAGGGGTCACACCCAAGGAAATGGAGCGCCGGATCAAGACGGCCACCGCGCTGCTCTCCGCGGTGTTCCTGTTCCTCGGCGGGCGGCTGTGGTACCTGCAGCTTGTGCGCGGCGAGGAGCTGGAGCAGAAATCCCGCTCCAACGCCATCCGCCTGATCACCATCCCGGCTCCTCGCGGCGTCTTCTACGACCGGCGCCACCGGCCGCTGGTCTCCAGCCGCCTGGCCTTCTCGGTCTCGATCATCCCCCGGGAACTGGGGCCGGACCCTGAGTCGACCTACCGGAAGCTGGCTCCCCTCATCGGCCTCACCCCCGGAGAGATCGCCGCCGAGGTCAAAAAGGGGGAGGCCCAGCCCTACTTCCCGGTGCGCCTGGCCCGGGACGTCGACCCGGCCACCGTAACCCGGGTGGAGGAGGCCCGCCTCGACCTTCCGGGCGTGATCGTCGAGGAAATCCCGGTACGGAACTACATCTACGGGAAGTACGCCAGCCACCTCTTCGGCTACCTGGGCAAGGTGTCGGCGGAGGAGTGGCGGACGCTCAAGGACAAGGGGTACTCCCCCAGCGACGTGGTAGGGAAGACCGGGCTGGAGAAACAGTACGAGACCCTGCTGCGCGGCAAGGACGGCGGCCAGCAGGTGGAGGTCAACCGGGTCAACCGGCCGGTGCGCGTCCTCGGCACCGTCGAGCCGGTCCCGGGGAACTCGCTGGTGCTGACGATCGACCAGAAGGTGCAGAAGGCGGCAGAGGACGCCATCGACGCCCAGCTCGAGTGGGTGCGGCGGAACACCCCGTACGTCAACGCCCGGGGTGGGGCGGTGGTGGCGCTGGACCCCAACACCGGAGCGATCCTGGCCATGACCAGCCGGCCGGCCTTCGACCCGGGCAAGTTCGTGGGCGGCGTCTCCCTCGCCTATTGGAAGGAGATCGTTTCCGACCCGGCCAACGCCTTTCAAAACCGGGCGACCGAAGCAGCGCTGGCCCCCGGCTCGACCTTCAAGACGGTAACGGCCATCGCCGCGCTCGCGGAGGGCGTCACCACCCGGGAGGAGATCTTCGTCGACCGGGGGCGGGACCCGGTTTACCCCCAGAAGGCCTGCTGGCTGTGGAACCGGGAGCGGCGGGCGCACGGCGAGGTCAACATCGAGGACGGGCTCAAGGTGTCCTGCAATATCGTCTTCTACGAACTGGGGCGGCGGCTGGGGATCGATCGCCTGGCTGACTGGGCGCGCCGGCTCGGGCTCGGGACCAAGACCGGCCTCGAGCTCTACCCGGGGGAGTACGCCGGGAATGTCCCGGACCGGGAGTGGAAGCGGCGCGCCTTCCGCCGGCCCGATGCCAAGATCTGGTACCCCATCGAGACGCTGGACGTGGCGATCGGGCAGGGTGCGCTGCAGGTCACCCCCCTCCAGTTGGCCTCGCTCTATGCCATGATCGCCAACGGCGGGACGCTCTACCGCCCGTACGTGGTCCAGTCGGTTCTCTCTCCGGAAGGCCAGACCATCCGGACCTACGAGCCGCAGGTCCGGCGCCGGCTGGACTTCGACCCGGGGATACTGACCTCAGTCAAGAAGGGCCTGGCCGACGTGGTCGCCGGGGGGACGGCGGCCTACGCCTTCGCCGGTTTCCCGCTTCCGGTCGCCGCGAAGACGGGGACGGCCGAGGTGTCGGCCAACTCCAGGGACGCCCATGCCTGGTTCGCTGCCTTCGCTCCGGCGGACCGCCCGCAGATCGTGGTGGTGGTGATGATGGAGCGCGGGGGCCATGGCGGCACGTCGGCGGCGCCGGTGGCCCGCAAGGTGCTGGAGGCCTTCTTCGGCCTGGACGCAGGAGAACGGTCGGGGTCCGGCGAACGTTCTTCCCCAGGCCCGGGGATTCCCGCGGCGGCTCCCGGACAATAGGAGGATCATCGTGAACCGGCAGGAAGCCGTAACCTTCAAGGGTACCCGACACGGTGTGACGCTGGTCTTGAATGCTCAGGCGGAGTTCGAGGCGGCGCTGGCGGAACTCCGGAAAAAGCTGGCCAAGGCCGGCGATTTCTTTGCCGGAGCGGCGGTTACGGTGACTATCGACCGTCCGCTCTCCCCCACCGAAGCCTCCGCGCTGGTGGAGGTGCTGTGCGTCGAACACGGCCTGCAGTTGGCCGGGATTGTCAATCCGGTGACAAGGCCGTCGGCGGTCGCCTCGCCTCCCGCCTTCGCCCCGGCGCCTCCGCCGGCCGCCAAGCGCGCTCCCGCCGGGGAGAAACTGTCGGGTGGGGAACAGACCCTGCTGGTTCGGCGGACGATCCGGTCGGGGCAGCGGATCACCTTCGATGGCAATGTGGTAGTGATGGGCGACCTGAACCCCGGCGGCGAAGTGGTGGCCAGCGGAGACATCATCGTCCTGGGCGCCTTGCGGGGAACGGCCCACGCCGGAGCCCGCGGCCGGACGGACGCTACCGTGACCGCGCTGCGCCTGATGCCGACCCAGCTGCGGATCGCTCACCTCATCACCCGCGCTCCCGACGGGAAGGCGGCAGCGCCCAAAGGCCCGGAGACCGCCCGGATCAAAGGGGAGGCAGTCGTGGTCGAGGAATTCGCCTTCTAGGGGAAGGGAGAGAGTCACATGGAGGCACGGGTCATCGTGATCACCTCAGGAAAGGGCGGCGTCGGCAAGACGACCAGCACCGCCAATATTGGCGCGGCTCTGGCGCTGCTCGGCCATAAGGTGGTCTTGGTCGACGCCGACACCGGCCTGCGCAACCTGGATGGGGTTCTTGGGCTTGAGAAGCGTATCGTGTACGACGTCGTGGATTATCTGGTGGAGAAGGCATGCAAACTGCGCCAGGTCCTCATCAAGGCGAAGAACTGCGAGAACCTGTACCTCCTGCCGACCTCCCAGACCCACGACAAGGACGCTATCCGCCCCGAGCAGATGGAGGAACTCTGCGAGGAGCTGCGGTCGGAGTTCGACTACGTTCTGATTGACTCGCCCGCCGGGATCGAACAGGGATTCAAGAACGCTGTGGTCGGGGCCGACGAGGCGATCATCGTAACCACCCCCGAGGTCTCCGCGGTCCGGGACGCCGACCGCATCATCGGCCTCCTCTCCGGGTACGAGCTGTACGAGCCGAAGCTGGTTCTCAACCGCATCCGCCCGGACATGATCCGCCGGGGGGATATGATGGACGTCAACGACGTGCTGGATATCCTGGGGATCCCGCTTTTGGGGCTCATTCCCGAGGACGAGGAGATCATCATCTCGACCAACCGGGGGGAGCCGGTGGCGTTCGAGCAGAACTCCCGCTCGGCCCAAGCCTTCCGCAACATCGCCCGGCGGATTCAGGGCGAAGAGGTACCCTTCCTCAACGTGTCGGACAACGGCCTGTGGACCCGCCTGAAACGCCTGGTGGGTCTCGGCGGCAACTAGGGAGGCGGTGGACGCGCATGGTGAACGTGATGGAGTTCCTGACCCGCCTCTTCGGCGCCACCGAGCCTTCGGCAAAGGTGGCAAAGCAGCGGCTGCAACTGGTGCTGGTGCACGACCGGGCCAACCTCTCCCCCCAGATGTTGGTCCTTCTCAAGGAAGACCTGATTACGGTAATCTCAAAGTACCTGGAGATTGACGAAGAGGGTTTGGAAGTGACCCTCGACCGCTCTGAGGAGCAGGTGGCCCTGGTCGCCAACATCCCCATCAAGCGGGTCCGGCGGCCGGTGAGCGTCGCGGAGTGAGCGGGCCGGGTCACTTGACTGAGGAGGAGGGCCCTTGCTCGACCGGCGCCTGGCCAAGAACCTGGATCACGGACTCCTGTTGTCCGTGATGGGCCTCTTGCTCCTTGGCCTCGTGGCGGTGTTCAGCGCCACCCATGCCAAACAGGCCGAAGTCAATGGCAACCCCTACACCTTCCTGCTGCGCCAGTCGCTGGCGGCCGGCCTGGGGTTGTTCGCCGGGTTTCTGATGCTGAATTTCGACTACCGGTACCTGGAGAAGCTGGCGCGCCCCCTTTACTTCGCTAACCTGGGGCTGCTCGGGCTTGTGCTGGCGGTGGGTCATACCGCCGGCGGCGCCCAGAGCTGGATCCGCTTCGGCGGCTTCTCCTTCGAACCGGCGGAGCTCTCCAAGGTGGCGATCATCCTCTCCCTCGCCAAGCACCTGGAAAAAAGGGAGGACATCCACCGCTGGTCCGGCGTGGGCTCGGCCTTCCTGCACGTCGGCCTCCCGATCGCCCTTATCCTGAAGCAGCCTGACCTGGGCACGGCCCTGGTCTTCGTCGGCATCCTCTTCGCCATGCTGTACGTGGGCGGGGCCCAGCCGCGCCACTTGCTCACCATCCTTTTGATCGGGGCAGTCCTGACGGTTCCCGTGTACTTCTGGGTGCTCGAGCCTTACCAAAAGGCTCGGATCATGATGCTGGTCAACCCCTACGCCGACCCCACTGGGAACGGCTACAACGTAATCCAGTCGATGATCGCCGTCGGCTCCGGCCGGCTCTTCGGGAAGGGGCTGTTCGGCGGAACCCAGACCCAGCTCAACTTCGTCCCCGAACACCACACCGACTTCATCTTCTCCGTGATCGGCGAGGAGTTCGGCTTCCTGGGAGGGGCACTCGTGCTCTTCCTCTACTACTACGTCTTCCGCCGGGGGCTGGTCGCCGTGGCCGAGGCCAAGGATCGCTTCGGATCGCTCTTGGCGGCCGGCGTGGTGGCGATGCTCTTCTCTCACGTTCTGATCAACGTGGGCATGAACCTCGGGGTGATGCCGGTGACCGGCATTCCTCTGCCTTTCTTGAGCTACGGCGGGAGCGCCCTGATTGCCAACCTCATGGGGATCGGGCTCCTGGCCAACGTCTACATGCGCCGTCAGAAAATCCTCTTCTAGGAACCGGTTTGTCCCTTGCGCTGGTCTAGCTGCCTGGCAGTGGAAATAGACTGAGGGTAGCCAGGGGAGGGACGTCTCGGGATGCGCTGGGAGAGATTCGCCAAGAACTGCGCTTTTTCGGTGATCCTTTTTCTTTTGGTGAACGTCCTCCAGGTGATCCGCCTGCCCGGGACAGAGATCGTCCGGGATTACCTCGCCTTTGCCTTCACCACCGAGTGGGACTACCATGGACCTCTCGAACAGGCCCGGAGCGGTATCCGCACCCTGGCGAGCTACACCGGGCGCTTCGGCAAGCCCCTCCCGGAACCCGAGGCCGCTCCTCCCGCCGACCGGCCGGCCGGCCCGGCTCCTGACCGGGATGCCCCGCTCACCCCGCCTTCCCCGTCAGCCGGTGAGGCATCCGCGCCGGGAGGAGGCGAGCGCCTGCCGCAACTGCAGTGGCCGGTGCGGGGAAGGCTGTCGGCTGGCTTCGGCCGGCGGAACCACCCTGTCTATCGCCTGATGGGCGTGCACGAGGGGATCGATGTGGGAGCACCGGAAGGCACGCCGGTGGTGGCCGCGGCCGCCGGGCGGGTGACGGCGACCTTCCGCGGCCTGAGTTCCGGGCTTACGGTCGACCTGGACCACGGCGGATTCACCACCCGTTACGCCCATCTCTCGGCGATCAAAGTGCGGACCGGCGAGACGGTCAAGGCGGGAACCGTGATCGGTCTGGTGGGCAACACCGGGGTGTCAACCGGTCCCCACCTCCACTTCGAAGTGCGCCGCAACGGCCAGCCGGTGGATCCGCTTCCTCTTCTGCCGCGCTGAGGCTGCTCCACGGCGGGGGAAAGGAGGAAGAGGGGCGTGCGGTTGGGGCGTCTCTTCGGCGTCCGGATCGTCCTCAACAACTTCTTCCTCCTCACCCTGGCCGGGTTCGGAACGATCGGCCTCCTGCCCCAGGCGCTGCTCCTCTTCGCCGCGGTCCTGGCGCACGAACTGGCTCACGTCGTGGTCGCTCGAGGGATGGGTCTCACAGTGGAGTCCGTCGAGCTTCTGCCGTTCGGCGGAGTGGCCAGGCTCGCCGATTTTCTGGAGTTGGATCCGGAGGCCGAGCGCTCGGTGGCCCTGGCCGGACCCGTCACCAACCTCTTCCTGGCGGCGCTGGCGGCCGCCCTGCGCGCCTACCGGCTGGGCTCCCCTGAGCACGTCACCTTCTTCCTCCAGACCAACCTGGTCCTGGCGGCTTTCAACTGCGTCCCCGCCCTGCCCCTCGACGGCGGGCGGATCCTCCGGAGTTGCCTGGTGCGCCGTTGGGGGTTCCGCCGGGCGACCGAGGTGGCGGCCGACCTCGGCCGGGCAATCGCCGTGCTCTTTGCCGCCGTCGGTGTCGTCGGGCTGTACCTGCGCTACCTCAACCTGTCGCTGCTGATTCTCGCCTTCTTCGTGTACGCCGCGGCAAGCAAAGAGCGGGAGAACGCCGCCTGGCTCCTCACCCGGTACCTGGCGCGCAAGCAGCGGGAGCTCCGGGAGCGGCAGGTGCTGCCGGTCGAGACGCTGGTGGCGGGGGAGCACCTCCCGGTGAGGGAGGTGGTGCGCCGTTTCGTACCCCAGCGGTACCACCTGATCTATCTGGTCGGTGAGAGCGGTGACGTCTCGGCGCTGGTCACGGAGGCGGAGGTGATCGCCGCCCTTCTGGCCCAGGGCAGCGACGTCCCTCTCCGAGACCTGGCCCGGCGACACCTCTGACCCCGGCAGCAGGGGATCGGCTGGCGGGCGTCGAACGGTGTTACCGGACAGCTTCCGGTGGGAAGACTAGGTTTGCGATTTTTGTCGATCTTTACGGCGAACGGATGGGTTCCGTGGATAACCTGCGCGAGGTGGTCTTGAGCGAGGTCTTGCCTCGGGTCAAGAAACCGGCCCGCTACACCGGCAACGAGCTTAACGCCGTGCACAAGCCCGCTTCCGCAGGCCTTTCGGTGCGCGTACTTCTGGCCTTTCCCGATCTCTACGAGGTGGGGATGTCCCACCTCGGCCTCAAGATCCTTTACGACCTCATCAACCGCCGGACGGACGCCGTCGCCGAGCGGGTCTACGCTCCCGACACCGACCTGGAGGAAGAGCTCCGGAAGCGCCGGCTTCCGCTCTTCAGCCTGGAGACGACCAGCCCCGCCGCCTCTTTCGACGTGTTTGGCTTCACCCTCCAGTACGAGCTATCCTATCCCGCCGTCCTGAACCTCCTGGATCTTGCCGGGCTGCCCCTGCGCAGCGTCGAGCGGGCCGGGCCCTGGCCGCTGGTGATCGCCGGTGGCCCCTGCGCCTACAACCCCGAGCCGCTCGCTCCGTTCATCGACGCCTTCGTGATCGGCGAAGGCGAAGAGGTCGTCGGCGAGATTTTGGACTTGGTCAAGACAGCCAAAGCGGACGGCTGTGACAAACCGGCGCTGCTTGCGAGGCTGGCCGGCGTTCCCGGGGTCTACGTGCCCTCGCTGGTCGAGGTGGAGCACCACGCCGACGGGACCGTGGCGGGCTTCCGCCCAGCGCCCGGCGTGACCCTGCCGGTTCAGAAGAGGGTGGTGGCCGATCTGGACAAGACGCCTTACCCCACCGCCTTCATCGTACCCTACACCGAGGTGGTTCACGACCGGGCGATGGTGGAAGTCTTCCGGGGGTGTACACGGGGCTGCCGGTTCTGCCAGGCGGGGGCGGTGTACCGGCCCGTGCGGGAGCGCGGCCGGCGGACGGTGGAGCGGTTGGTCGACGAGGTCCTGGCTCGCACCGGCTGGGAAGAGGTCTCCCTCACCTCCCTTTCGACAGGGGACTACTCCTGTCTCGAACCGCTCATCCAGCACCTGATCCGCCTCCACGGCCCGGAGGGGGTGGCGGTCTCACTGCCCTCGCTGCGGGTGGACTCCTTCTCGGTCAGGCTGGCCGGGCAGATCCAGGCGGTGCGGAAGACCGGCCTGACCTTCGCTCCAGAGGCGGGGACCCAGCGCCTGCGCGAGGTCATCAACAAGAACGTGACCGAGGAGGATCTCCTGGGTGCCGTCACCGCGGCCTTCGAGGCCGGATGGAGCAGAGTCAAGCTGTACTTCATGATCGGCCTCCCCACCGAGACCGACGAAGACCTCCAGGGGATCGTCGACCTGGCGTACAAAGTCCTCGGCGCCGGCCGTAAGCGGCGGCCGGGGAGGGCCAGGGTCACGGTCAGCGCCTCCTCGTTCGTCCCCAAGGCCCACACGCCCTTTCAGTGGGCGCCCCAGGTGGAGCGGGAGGAGCTCCGGCGCCGGCAGAAGTATTTGATCGACCGGCTGCGGGACCGGGCGATCGAGTTCCAGTGGCACGACGTGGACCTGTCGTTTCTGGAGGCGGTCCTCGCCCGGGGCGACCGGCGGGTAGGGTGGGCGCTGGAAGAAGCGTTCCGCCGCGGGGCGAAGCTGGACAGCTGGTCCGAGCACTTCTCCCTGGAGCGATGGGAAGAAGCCTTCGCCGCGGCAGGGATCGACCCGTCCTGGTACGCCAACCGCCCCCGGGCCAGGGACGAGCGGTTCCCCTGGGAGGTGGTGGGCGCCGGCCTGTCGCGCTCGTATCTATGGCGCGAGTGGGAGCGGGCCCGGCGGGGCGAGCAGACCCCCGACTGCCGGGACGCCCCCTGCCATGCCTGCGGCGTCTGCGTCCAGCTCAAGGTGCACCCGCAGCTTGCCCGGGAAGAGGCGGCGCAAGTCGGGCCGGGGCAAGCGGAGGCCGGGCCGTGAGTCGCCACCGGGTCAGGCTGCGCCTCGCCAAGGAGCAGGAGGCGCGGTTCATCTCTCACCTCGACCTCGCCCGGGCGCTGGAGCGGGCGGTGCGCCGGGCCGGGCTCCCGGTGGCGCTCTCGGAGGGGTTTCATCCCCTGCCGAAGCTGGCTCTCGGGCCGCCGCTGGCCCTGGGGGCGACCAGCCAGGCAGAGTACCTGGACCTGGAGCTGCGCCAGCCGGTGCCGCCGCAAGAGGTGGCGGCCCGGGTCGGGGCAGCTCTCCCCCCGGGAATCCGGGTGCTGGCGGCCGGAGTCCCGGAGCCCGACGCCAGGGCGCTCATGGCGGAGTGTGCCGCTGCCGACTACGTGGTCCGCGTGGTCCCCGCCGGCGGCGAGCCGGAGTGGGACGGCCCCAGGGCGGTGGCGGACCTTCTGGCCGGGGAAGCGTGGGTGGTCACCCGGCCCGTCAAGGGCGGCGGCGAGCGCCAGGTGGACATCCGGCCTCACCTGCTCGGGCTGAAATACCTCGGGCCGGATGGCGACGGCCACCGGCTGGCCATGCGAGTGCGCACCGGCTCGGCCGGCGGCGCCCGGCCGGAGGAGTACCTCCCGGCCCTGGGTCGGTTCGCCCGGGTGGAGGTCGAGCGAACTGAGGTGTGGCTTTTGCGGAACGGACAACTGACCGCGCCATTGCCGCGGGGAAGGGGGTGAGCGAGTGAAACGCGAGATCATTATGAATGTCCTGAGCGCGGAGAAACGGGCGGCGGTCCTCGAGGACGGGCGCTTGGTCGAGCTCTACATCGAGCGGACCGCCAACGAGCGGGTGGCGGGCAACATCTACAAAGGGAGGGTGGAGAACGTTCTCCCTGGGATGCAGGCCGCCTTCGTCAACATCGGCCTCGAGCGCAACGCCTTCCTGTACGTGGACGACGCCGTGGCCAGCCTCGACTTCCCCGACGTGGACGAGGACGTGACGGTGGAGGACGAAGCCGAGGGGGAGCGGGAGAAGGTGGACCGCCGGCGGCTCACCATCTCGGACCTTTTGACCGTGGGGCAGGACATCGTGGTCCAGGTCACCAAGGAGCCGATCGGCACCAAGGGCGCCCGGGTGGTCACCAACCTCACCATCCCCGGGCGGTATCTCGTCCTCATGCCGACGGTCAGCTACGCCGGCGTCTCCCGCCGGATCGAGGATGCCGCCGAGCGTGACCGCCTGCGTCAGATCGCAAGCAGGATCAAGCCGCCCAACATGGGAGTGATTGTGCGCACTGTGGCGGAGGGGCGGAACGAGCGCGACCTCCAACAGGACATGAAGTTCCTGCTCAAGGTCTGGGAGCGCCTCCAGCAGAAGGCGGCCCGGATCAAGGCCCCGGCCGTGCTCTACAAGGATTACGACCTCCTTTACCGGCTGGTCCGGGACGCCCTGACCGAAGAGGTCGACCGGTTCGTGGTCGATTCCAAGGCCGACTTCGACCGGGCGCAGGAGTTGCTCGCCACGATCGGCCCGAAGCTTCGCAGGCGGGTCGTCCTCTATGGGGAGAAGGCGCCGATTTTCGACCGCTACGGCATTGAGCCCCAGATCGACCGGGCTCTGAAGCGCAAGGTCTGGCTGGACTGCGGGGGGTACCTCGTGATCGACGAGACGGAGGCGCTGGTCTCCATCGACGTCAACACGGGGAAGTTCATCGGCTCGACGAACCTGGCCGACACCGTCCTCCGGACCAACCTGGACGCCGCCCGGGAGATCGCCCGCCAGCTGCGGCTCCGGAACATGGGCGGGATCATCATCGCCGACTTTATCGACATGGACACGGCGGAGCACCGGCGCCAGGTCCAGCAGGTCCTGGAGGAAGAGGTCAAGAAGGACCGGGTCAAGACGAACATCGTCGGCTGGACAAGTCTGGGGCTGATGGAGATCACCCGCAAGAAGACGAAGCGGGACCTGGACCAGGTGCTGCTGAAGCGGTGTCCCTACTGCGACGGGGTGGGCAAGGTCCTCTCCGAGGAGACCACGGCCCTCGGCGTCGAGCGGCAGCTTCGGTTGCGGGCCGCCGAGCCCGGAACGGAGGCCTTCCTGGTCACGGCGCACCCGTCGGTGGCGGCCCTGCTCATCGGGGCTGGGGGGGCCAACCTCCGTCGGCTCGAAGAAGAGTTGAGCAAGACGGTCTACATCCGGGGCTCCCAGGCGCTGCACCTCACCGAGACGACCATTCTCTCCGGAAAGAAGGACGAGGTCGAGCAGCGGGCCCTCCCGGTCCGGCTGGGGCAGCGGTTGGAGGTCGTGGTGGAGGAGCCTCACGTGACAAACCCCAGGGACGGGATCGCCCGGGTCGAGGGCTACGTGGTGGACATCGAGGAAGCGGGGCACCTCGTCGGGCGGCACGTCCGGATCGAGGTGACCCGCGTCTTCCGGACCTACGCCAAAGCCCGCCTGGTGAAAGCGGAGAGCGCCGAGCGCTGGGAGGAGCCGCAAGTGGAGGTGCTGCCTCCGGTCTACGCCCTCGACTCGCCAGCCGGGCCGGCGCCGCCAGTCCAGCCGGAGGCCTGTCCCCCGGGGGAGGCACCGGAGGAGCCGGACAGGCCGGAGGAGCCAGCCGCGGCCGCCGAGGAGGGCGAGGCGCCCAAGAAGCCCCGGAGTCGGCGCCGCCGGCGGCGGTCGCGGGGCAAGGGGGGCGCGAAACAAGGGAGTACCGCCCTGGCGGTGGAAAACATCCAGTGACTTTGTCCTTGGTCCGTTCTCGTCGGGGCAGAGTCGGCGCCAAGCGGAGAGCACCAGAGCTGCCAAAGCTTGACAGGAGGCACCAGGTCCGGTACAATCCTCCTGGAAATACTGTGCAAACTAAAGCATCCTTAAAGTATCCGTCGCAACGCGGCGCTGACGCCGAGCCACATGCGTGCGCCTTGAGGGGGCCGCGACGGCCATGTTGGCTGGAGCACGAAGTGAAGGTTCGTCGCCGAGTGGAATCGGCCTGTTCCTGAACCGGGGGAAACGGGTCTTTTGGTATGCAGCGACCTTCAGCGCAGTCGCCTTGCTGGCGGGCCCGGCGAGCGCCGGTATCGATGCCACCAAGCACAATCTCTCGGTGAGCGGGCCGGGGACCATCAAGGCCACCTCGGAGACCCGCATCTGCCGTTTCTGCCACGTCCCCCACAACGCCAACCCCGCCGTCCCCCTCTGGGGCCATACCCAGAACAGCGCCTCCTACACCATCTACACCTCCAGCACCATCCAGGGCACC
>DYFA01000055.1 GCA_020725425.1 Aneurinibacillus sp. | reverse complement strand
TGCTGGTCTCGGTGACCGAACGGACGCGCGAGATCGGCATCCGCAAGGCGGTCGGAGCCAAACGGCGGGACATCCTGCAGCAGTTCTTGGTTGAGTCCATGGTCCTGTCCGTGCTGGGAGGGGTCGTCGGGATCCTGTTCGGGATAGGGGCTTCCGCCCTCATCTCCAAATTGGGAGGGTGGCAGACCTCCGTGCCGACTTACTCGGTCGTGCTGTCTTTCGGCTTCTCGGTGGCGGTGGGCCTCTTCTTCGGGATCTACCCGGCGGCCAAAGCGGCGCGGCTCGATCCGATCGCCGCCTTGCGTTACGAGTGAATTGAGAGGAGGGCAGGGACAGTGAACAGGATGCGCCGCATCGGACTTATCGCCGCGAGCTTCGTGGTCTTGGCGCTGGCGGGCACCGGCGCGCAGGCTGCAGGGCCCGCGCCCGGACCTGCGCCAAGTGCGACCTCCGGTGGCACCGGGGCAATGAACGACCTTCTATGGCTCATGGCCGGGCTCGCCAGACTCGACAAGGAGCCCGGGCTGAAGGTGACGAAGAAGCAGGCAGGCCAGATTCTGGCGGTTCTGAAACCGCTGGTGGACGAAGGAATCCTGTTGCTCGATCCTCCACAGCGCCGTGACGGCCAGCGTCAGGGACCCGATGACCGCCCGCAAAACGCCACGCCGGGGCAGCTCCAGGAGTTCCGGAAACGCCGCCAGGAACGGGAAGCACGGATCAGGTCGGCGCTGGATGCAGTTGACAAGATACTCAGCGCCAAGCAGGTCGAATTCATTGACAACATGGACTTCGATCCGGCTCCTTACACCATAGGTGGCGGCGGTTTTGGGCAACTGAGCCAGGGGGGTACCCCACCGACGCCCGCCCAGATCGAGCAGTTCCGGGCGAAAGCTCAGGAGGCGCTCCGCAAGGCGGCGGCCCTCAATCGGAAGACCTACGAGCTCCTGGTTGCCAGGGCTGCCGGCAAGTAGAGGTACAGAGGCAGGCGAAACAATGGCCGCGGTCGAGGTGACCTGGCCGGGCGGGGCGGCGGCGCAGGACCGCAACGCCCGCTTCGAGGAGATCGTGCGCACCTACGGGACAAGGGTTCATACCCTGGTCTACCGGATGGTCGGGAGCGAAGCGGACGACCTGGTGCAGGAGGTTTTTCTCCAGGTCTATCGCAGCCTGCCCAGGTTCCGCGGCGAAGCCAAGCTTACCACCTGGTTGTACCGCATCGCCACCAACCGTTGCCTCGATCATCTCCGGCGCCGCCGGAGAACCCAGACCAGGTTTCTTTCGCTGGACGAATATGCGCAGGACTGCGTCCTGGAAGCAGCGCAGCCCGGCGCTTCGCCGGAGGCGGGGACAGAGGCGCTGGACCTCACGCGGGAAATCCGCCGGTGTTTGACGACGCTCCCTGTGGAGCTGCGGACGGTGGTGGTCCTGCGCGATCTGGAAGGCCTGGAGTACCGGCAGATCGCCGCCGTGCTGGGCTGGCCGTTGGGGACGGTGCAATCCCGGCTCCACCGGGCCCGCACTCTCCTCAAGCAACAACTCAGCCCATATCTGGAGGGGTGAGCGGAATGAGGTGCCCTGATCCGGTTCAACTGGAGGCGTTAGTGGACGGTGAACTCCCGGCTGACCGGGCGGCGGGCGTCACCCGTCACCTGGAGGAGTGTCCGGCCTGCGCCACCCAGGTGCGCCGCATCCGACAACTGGTGGCGCTGCTCCGGCAGCGATCCGTGCCGGTGCTGGACGAGCTTGAAGTGGCGCAATTGGTGGAATCGGTGAGGCGGAAAGCTGAAGTGAAGCGCCGCCTCACTTTCGCAGCGTGGCGCCGGTCGCTGGTGGCCGCGTCGTTGGTGCTGGCGCTGGGTACCGGGGCGTTGACCTGGTACCGGCTGAACTCGCCTGGCCGCCGGCCTGTGGCGCCCGACGCCTTCGCCCTGGCGCTCCTGCATGAGCACCGAAGGTATGAGGTCGCGCTGGGGGCCGCGGCCGACCTGGGCTTCAACGTTCAGGTCGCCGTGCTGGGCCAGTGAAAGGGTGGGAACCATGCGGCAGAGGGTGCGCCGGGCGCTGCTGGCGTTGGCCGGTGTAGCGGGGCTGGCTGCAGTGGCAGCGGCGACCGCCTTCGCAGTGGCGGTAAATTCGCCGGGCTGGCGGGCAGCCTACGAGGCGTTCCGTACGACGCACACCACGCCGGCGAGCTACACCCAGGTGATCGAGCGGCGCCTCAGTGACCGGTGGCAGCGGGAGGAGTTCCGTGTCTGGCAGTCGGGGATACAGCGGAAGATCGTCCAGACTGTCCCGGCGGCGTTGTCCGGACTCACCATCGCTCGCGACGGCCGGAGAGTGGTAGCCTTCGCCCCTGACTTCCCATACGCCCTCGAGTCGCCGTTTCCGCGAGCCCTGTGGAGCGGGAGACTGGGAAGGTGGCCCCTCAGTTGGCGACCTCCCCGGATGGCAATTGCGCAGGGTGCCCTGCCGGACGGCGCCCCCGCACGCACCGTAACTATCAGCGCTGGCGGGCGGGTGCAGATGAAGCTGTGGATCGATCCGCTGACCGGGTTCGTCCTGCGGCAGGAGCGGTACAGCCGGACGGGAGAACTCTTCGACGTGACGGTAAACCGTGATCTGGTCACTCACCCTCCCGGCCTGGCGGCGGAGCTGGCGGTCCGGGTTCCACAAGGCGCGACGTACCTGTCCGATCCGCAGCGGTGGCGCACAGAACTGGTCGCTTTTGTCTTCCGCAAGGAGGCACCCTTTCCGTTCCTGTTGCCGAAGTGGCTGCCCAGCGGGTATCGGCTGGCTTGGGTCGAGCCTTTGGAGGCGGCAGGCACGCGGCTCATCGCCTTCCGCTTTGCCCGGGGGCAGGCCGGGTTCACTCTTTTTGAATACCCGGCCGGCAATTCGGTGAGCACCGCCTCGGCTGAAGCGGTTGCCGGCGCCGCCGTGTCCGACCGGCAGGGGGGGGTCCGCGCTTTCAAGACGGTCCGCTCGGGGCTGGCCTTGACGGTGGTCGGCCGGCTGTCAGAAGCCGAGGCGCACCGGCTTTTCTCCTCCCTGCAGACGATTTACCCGGCCGGAGGGAAGGAAAAGCCAGAGCGGAGCCGAACGCACACACCATAGAGGCTACGACGAAGGCGCTGCCGAGCCAACGCGACAAGCGGCGATGGAGGGTGTTCAGCATGCTGGTGGTCGACAATCGGGGCCTGGCCTGTCCCCAGCCGGTGATCAACACCCGGCGGGTGATCGAGGTCAACCCGGAGGAGACGGTGGTGGCTCTAGTGGACAGCCTCACCAGCCGGGACAACTTGCTGGTCATGGCGGAGGGACTGGGTCGGACGGTCGAGTGGGAGGAGGAGGGGACCGGTTTCCGGGTGACCATCCGTCCAGCGGCTGTCCGTCCGGCGCCGGGCCGGCGCACGGGTGACCAGGAGACCCCGGACAGAGCGGTCCCGGGCGGGTGCGCCCAGCCGGCGGGCCCCCTGGTTGTGGTGCTGTCCAGCGACCGGCTGGGGCAGGGCGACGAGGTCCTCGGCACGCTCCTGATGAAGAGTTTTCTGAGCAGCCTGATTGAGGTGGAGACTCCGGCTACCCTCATCTGCCTCAACCGGGGGGTGTTTCTCTCGACTGCCGGCTCCCCGGTCCTGGACCTGCTCCAGGAGCTGGCGTCCCGGGGGACGGAGATCCTCTCCTGCGGCACCTGCCTCGACTTCTACGGGCGGGAAGACGAGCTTAAGGCAGGCAGGGTAGGCAACATGTACACGATCCTGGAACGCCTGACTGCCGCCGGCCGGCTCATCCAGTGGTGAGCCGGGGCGGCGGCGGGCTGCGGTGAAAGCGATGGTCAACTTGCGTCAGCTGGAAGCTTTTGTGGCCGTGGTGGAACAGCGGAATTTCACCCGGGCCGCCAAGACTCTCGCCATCAGCCAGCCGGCGGTGAGTTTCCTGATTCACAGCCTCGAGGAACACCTCGGCGTGCAGCTCCTGGAGCGCTTGGGCCGGCAGGTGCGACTCACTCCGGCCGGCGAAGTGGTGTATGCCGAGGCTAAGAACATTCTGGCCGCTCAGGAACGAATGCACGAAGCTCTGGCCTCGCTCAACTCCCTGCAGGCCGGTAGAGTGGTGGTCGGCGCCTCGACCATCCCCGGGGAATACGTCCTCCCGCGGCTCGCCGGAGAATTCAAAGCTCTCTATCCCAGGGTAAAGATAGCCCTGCGCATCGGGGAGAGCACCAAGGTGGCGGAGTGGTTGCTGGACCGGACCGTCGATCTCGGGGTGGTCGGCGTGACCGTGGATAACCCGCAATTGCGCTTCACCCGCATCTTCTCGGACGAGCTGGTCGTGGTGATGCCAGCCGGCCATCCTTTGGCGGCTCAACCTGAAATTGCCCTGGAGGAGCTGGTCAAGGAACCCTTCGTCCTGCGGGGGGCGGGCTCGGGAACCCGCCAGATCTTCGAACACGCCCTGCTGGAGGCGGGGTTGTCGCCGGACCGGTTGAACGCGGTGATGGAGTTGGATACCACCCGCGCTGTCCTCTCGGCCGTCGAGGCGGGGGTGGGAGTGTCTGTCGTCTCACGCTGGGCCGTCGCCGAACTGGAGCGGAGCCTCGTGGCCCGGCCGGTGGCGGGGGGACATCTCGTCCGTGAGCTCTTCCTGGCCGAGAACACCGTGCGCTACATGGCGCCAGCGGCCAGGCGGTTCGCCGAGTATCTGGTGGAACACGGGCCGAGGGAGGGGGCTCTGACGTGACGGCCCTCCTGCTCTTTCCCTCCATCCACTACGTGCTGCGGGCGGAGAAGGTGCTGCAGAGGAAGGGCGTGGCAGGCGGTCTCGTTCCGGTGCCTCATGACGTCTCGACCGAGTGCGGGATGGCCTGGAGCATGCCGGAGGAGGAGATATCCACCGCCTTGCAGGCTCTGGAGGGCGCGGGACTGCGGCCGGACGCCGCCTGGACCAAGACGGAGGCGGGCTGGGAGAGGCTGAACCTTGACAGGGCCTGACCGGTCGGCGTATAATGGGTCTGCGTTTCGGGGCTGTAGCTCAGTTGGTTAGAGTGCCACGTTGACATCGTGGAGGCCACTGGTTCGATCCCAGTCAGCCCCACCATAGTTGAGAGGGTCCTTGGTCCAGTCTTGGAGGCCGGGGACTTTTTTGTTTGGCTTCTTCCGCCAGTCGGTCGCGGGATCGGTCACTTTCGGAAGGGGAGAGGCGGGCGACGAAACGCCAGCTAGGTTGCGTATAGGGGGGTGGGGCCGTTCATATAATAGGGCCGAGCAAGGGGGTGAGGGCGTGGAATCCATCACCATCGGCACGGTCGACAACCCGGACTCGGTGCGCTCGCGCCTGACCTCTGAACTCCGCCTGTTGCAGGAGGAAGAGGGTTTCCGCATCACCATCGCGGAGCGGGGGCGGGGGAAACTCACCTTTCTCGGCTGCAATCTGGAGAGCGCGGGGAACCGGGGGGGTGGCAACCCCCTGGAAGTGTTCCGCTACTACGTGGCCCGCGCCTTGGCCGACCTGATTGTCAACGAGGTGACGCAACAGACCCTCCCCAAGATTCTCCACCGCAACTACTCCCAGTTTGGGGAAGAGGACCAGGACGACATACTGGCCCGGGCGCGAAGCCTGCTCGAAGCGTCGACGGACCCGGACGGGCGGGGCCTGGTCCGCCAGATCAACCGGCGCAACCAAATCCTCTTCCGGCTGCTCGAGTTCCTCGACCTCCACGACGAACTGGTGGTGGAGGGCTTCCTTCGCTTCCGGCTGAAGGAGTACTTCCGGGAACTGGTGGAGATCATCGACCGGGCGGTCGAGGCGTTCATGGCCGATCGGGAGTACCGGGAATTCGTCCGGCTGCTGCGCTACTTCGTCGAACTTCAAGAGCCGCGGCAGGAGGAGGTGCACGTGATCGTCCGGCCGGAAGGGCTCTACCGCCTGCTGGACCGGGAAGACCGGGTGGTGGAGAATGATTATCTGGAGGGGCCGGTGGTCAAGATGGTCCAGGAGGAGATCAACCAGGATGACCTGCTGCTCTCGGCCCTGATCACGCTGGCGCCGCGCCGCATCGTGCTGCACCTGGATTCTTCCTCGCGGGTCGCCGAGACCATCCGGAGCGTATTCGGGGAACGGGCTGAGATGTGTCCGGGATGCCGGCGCTGCGCCGCTGAACGCCTCGCAGAGAAGGGGGTTGACACTGTTGACCCCCACGGCTACAATAAAGAAAACGCTGGCAACGGCGATGACGAGGACGAGTAGCCGCCGCAGCCTGGGAGAGAAGGGGAGCCTTGGCTGAAAGCCCCCGCAGGCGACAGCGGTGAAAACCTCCTCTGAGCTGCGCCCCGAACTCGAGTAGGCGGCGCCGGAGGCGTCCGTTATGCGCCGAAGAGAGGGCCCTCCTGGGCCAATCAGGGTGGAACCGCGAGCGAGCCTCGTCCCTATCGGGACGAGGCTCATTGGTTATTCCCGCGGGAGCGGAGAGGAGTGTCGGAGGATGGCGGAAGTCGCCGAGAAAGAGATCAAGGTGTCCCTGACGGACGGGGCAGTGCGCAGTTTCCCTGCGGGAACCAGCCTGGGCGAGGTGGCGCAGAAGATCTCTCCCCGCCTGGGCCGAGAGGCGGTAGCGGCCGTGGTCGACGGTGAACCGGTTGACCTGGCGTTTCACCCGCCGGACGGGGCGTCAGTCCGCTTCGTGACGCTGGAGGAGGCTGAGGGGCTGGAGGTGCTGCGGCATTCCACCGCTCACCTTCTGGCTGAGGCGGTGATGCACCTCCATCCCGGCGCCAAACTGGGCATCGGTCCCGCCATCGAGCATGGCTTCTATTACGACTTCGACCTGCCGGTTTCCCTGACCCTGGAGGACCTGCCCGCCATCGAGGCGGAGATGCGGAGGCTGGCGGGGGAGAGACAGCCGTTCAACCGGGAAGAGCTCTCCACGGCCGAGGCGGTCGAGCTCTTCCGCCAGGCTGGACAACCCTATAAGGTAGAGCTAATTGAAGACCTGGCGAAGCAGGGCGCCGGCCGGGTGAGCCTTTACCGTCAGGGAGACTTCGTCGACCTTTGTCGCGGCCCCCACGTGCCGGATACAGGGTGGATCAGAGCGTTCAAGCTGACCTCGGTCGCCGGGGCCTACTGGCGCGGCGACTCCCGCCGCCCCATGCTCCAGAGAATCTACGGGGTGGCCTTCGCCAAGCAGTCCGAGCTGGAGACTCACCTGAAGATGCTCGAGGAGGCCGCGAAGCGGGACCACCGCAAGCTCGGCCGGGAGCTGGACCTCTTCTCAGTCCAGGACGAGGGACCGGGCTTCCCCTTTTTCCATCCTAAGGGGATGATCGTCCGGAACGTCCTGGAGGACTTCTGGCGGGAGCTCCACCGGAAACGGGGCTACCAGGAAATCAAGACTCCGATCATTCTGAACGAGGGGCTCTGGCACCGGTCGGGACACTGGGACCATTACCGCGAGAACATGTACTTCACGGTCATCGACGGGCAGAATTACGCCGTGAAGCCGATGAACTGCCCGGGGGCCATGCTGCTCTACCGGCGGAGGATTCACTCCTACCGCGACCTGCCGCTCAGACTGGCGGAGTTGGGGCTGGTCCACCGGCACGAGCTCTCCGGGGTCCTTCACGGCCTCCTGCGGGTCCGGTGCTTCACTCAGGACGACGCCCACCTCTTCATGACGCCCGGGCAGATCCAGCGGGAGATCGAGGGGGTGATCGACCTCACCGATTACGTCTACCGACTCTTCGGTTTTGAGTACCACGTGGAGCTCTCCACCAGGCCGGAGAACGCCATGGGCGACCCGAAGCTGTGGGAACAGGCGGAGGCAGCCCTGGCGCAGGCGCTCCAGGCCAAGGGGCTCCTGTACAAGATCAACCCAGGTGACGGCGCCTTCTACGGGCCGAAGATCGACTTCCACCTGCGGGACTGCCTCGGGCGGACGTGGCAGTGCGGGACTATTCAGCTCGACTTCCAGATGCCGGAGCGGTTCGACCTGACCTACGTGGGAGAGGACGGGCAGAAGCACCGCCCGGTCATGGTGCACCGGGTGGTCTTCGGTTCAATCGAGCGGTTCATCGGGATCCTGACGGAACACTTCGCGGGGGCCTTCCCGCTCTGGCTTGCACCGGTGCAGGTGAAGGTCCTGCCCGTGACGCCGGCCGCCGCCGACTACGGCGAGCAGGTGGCGACAGCTTTGGAGGAGGCCGGCCTGCGGGCGGAGGTCGACGGACGTAACGAGAAGATCGGCTACCGCATCCGGGAGGCCCAGTTGGAGAAGGTCCCCTACATGCTGGTCGTGGGGGAGAAGGAGGCCGCCTCGGGGACGGTGGCAGTAAGGACCCGAAACGGCGGCGACCAGGGGGTAAGGCCGCTTGAGGAGTTCACCCGCCAGGCAGCCGAAGAAGCGAGGAGCCGCTCGCTGGAGAGCACGGCCTGCGGTCGGGCGGGGCGAGATTGACGGGGGTGGTAGTCTGTGGTACACTTATCCCCGTTAGGGCGATGCGTCCAAGTAGAAGCCATCCGCTTCTCACCCGGCGGCCGGGGAGCCTGCCGTGGTAGCGCTGCTTCCGACCTTGCGGTTGTGTTGTGCGGACGAGCGGGTGACGAACCCGCTCTTTTTGTAGTTCGCCCGGAATAACAGGTACTGCGTGGAGGTGAAGCAGCATCAGCACCGATAAGGAGTTGCGCGTCAACGACCAGATCCGGGTCCGGGAAGTCCTGGTGATCGACGAAGACGGAACGAAGCTCGGAGTCTTACCCGTCCGGGAAGCTCTGCGGCTGGCCGATGAGAAGGAGGTAGACCTGGTGGAGGTGGCGCCCAACGCCAAGCCGCCGGTCTGCAAGCTGATGGATTACGGCCGATTCCGCTACGAGCAGGCCAAGAGGGAACGGGAAGCCCGCAAGAAGCAGCACGTGACCGAGTTGAAGGAAGTCCGGATGACGCCCAAGATCGAGGATCACGACTTCGCGGTCAAGACGAGGGCGACCGAGAAGTTCCTCCGGGAGGGCGACAAGGTAAAGGTGGTCATCCGATTCCGGGGCCGGGAAATCGTCCACGCCGACTTGGCGCAGAAGCTGATGCTGCAGATGGCCAAGCAATTGAACGAGGTTGGCGGTATAGAGCGGGAGCCCAAGGTAGAAGGGCGCAACATGATTATGATCCTCAGCCCCAAGCAAAGCTAGGAACGGAGGAAAAGCGATGCCGAAGATCAAGACCCACCGGGGCGCGGCGAAACGGTTCAACGTCACCGGCACGGGCAAGGTGATCAAGAACCGGGCGTTCAAGAGCCACATCCTGGAATCGAAGAGTGCCAAGCGCAAGCGTCACCTGAGATTCCCCGAGGTCGCGGCCGACGCGGACCAGAAGCGCCTCCGGAGGCTGGTCCTGTACAAGTAGGAGTCGCTGGAAACTCAGTGTGGAAAGGATGAGCAGTCGTGCCGAGGGTTAAAGGCGGGGTGACGAGCCGGCGCCGCCATAAGAAAGTCTTGAAGCTGGCTCGGGGTTACTTCGGGTCGAAGCATCGCCTGTTCCGGGTCGCCAACGAGCAAGTCCTGAAGTCGCTGGCTTATGCATACATCGACCGGCGCAAGAAGAAGCGGGATTTCCGCAGACTGTGGATCGCCCGCATCAACGCGGCGGCGCGGACGCAGGGGATGTCCTACAGTCGCCTGATCAACGGACTGAAGAAGGCCGGAGTGGAGGTCAACCGCAAGATGCTGGCCGAGATGGCGGTTCACGATCACAGCGCCTTCGGCCACCTGGTGGCGGTGGCCAAGGAAGGGCTCGGCAACTGAGCGAGGGACGGCCCGGAGAACCCGGGCCGCATTTCTTTTTGTGGAGGGGGCCGGTCGGAGCGGTGTACCGCGGGGAGGAGTTAAGCAAAGGACGCCTGCGGGCCATCCGCGCCCTGCGCACGAAGCGGGGGCGGGAGCGGCAAGGGCGGACCATCATCGAAGGGGTGCGCCTCGTGGAGGCGGCGTTGGAGGCCGGGGCCCGGCCGGAGGTGGCCCTCTACACCCCCCGGATCCTCCGCTCCGAGCGGGGAAACCATCTGCTCGAAGCCCTTCAGAGGTCTGGCTCCCGGATTCACGCGGTCAGCGAGGAGGTGATGGCCGGGGCGTCGGCCACGGAGACTCCCCAGGGCATCCTGGCGGTCATACCTTCGCCGGGGGTCCCACTCGAACAGGTCGTCTCCCCGGAGCGCCTCTTCCTCCTGGCGGTCGATGGGGTGCAGGACCCGGGAAATCTCGGCACGATGCTCCGGACTGCTGCCGCAGCGGGGGCGACCGGAGCGCTGCTGGGACGGGGCACGGTGGACGCGGGCAACCCCAAGACCGTGCGGGCCGCCATGGGTGCCACTTTTCTCCTGCCCCTGGCGGCGGAGGTGGACCTCCCGCCGGTGCTCCTCTCGCTGGCCCGCCGCGGGGTGGCGGTGATCGCCGGCGACCCGGCAGGCGAGACGCCGTTGTTCGGAGCGCCGGTGGCCCCGCCTGTGGTGGTGGTGGTGGGCGGAGAGGCCAACGGGCTCAGCCCCGCGGTTGAAGCGGTCGTCACCCAGCGGCTGCGCATCCCCATGGCCTCCGGCGTCGAATCGTTGAACGCGGCGGTGGCGGCCGCCCTTCTGTTGTACGAAGTCAATCGGCGCCAAACCCAGCCACTGCCTTGCCAGGCGTCTGAGCGCCGTGTTATAATAACCCCGACAATTGAATAGGGCCGGCAGCAAACTCGCTCGAAGGGGTGTGTTCCGTTGGTTTGGAACCCAGACGTGTTCTGGAAGCTTTTCGAGGGGACCGGTTCAATTGTGGCCTATTTGCTTTACCGCGTGATGTCGGAGTCGCCGGAAGAGCGTTACAGCTAGCCGGATGCCTACCCGGCGCCGAGCCGGGAGTCGAGACGGATTGAGGCGAAGAGGGAGAAAAGTAAGCCGGAGCAGGCGGAATCCAAGGGAGGAGCCGTCGCAGACTGGAAGCGGCTCTGATTCTGGGCCGGTTGAAGTTCGCTCCTGAGCTGGCGGCTGAAAGGGCGACCAGCCCCAGTAGGCTGTGCCGGAATCCCACCGTTAACAGGGAAACGCCCTGAGGGGGGCGTACAGAGTGGACACCACCTCGGGTGTCCTATTAGGGTGGTACCGCGGAAGCCTGCCTTTCGTCCCTAGACGGAGGGCAGGCTCTTTCATATCTGCCGGCAGGAACAGCCGGAAACGGGAGGCGAACCGATGGAGGAGCAGCTGGAGCGCCTGAGGGTCGAGGGCGCCGAACGGATCGCCAGAGCGCAGACGCCGGATGAGCTGGAAGCTGTCCGGCTCTCCCTCCTGGGCAAGAAAGGCTCCGTGACCGAGGCGTTGCGCGGGTTGGGTGCAGTGGCGCCGGAGGACCGACCGCGGCTCGGGCGGCTGGCGAACGCCCTGAAGGAGGAACTTGAGGCAAGGCTGGCGGCGCGCGAGGCGGAGTTGCGCCGGGCGGCGGTCGAGGCCCGGTTGGAGGCCGAACGGGTGGATGTGACCCTCCCGGGGCGGAAGCCGCTTCTCGGCGTCCGGCACCCGCTGACCCGCATCACCGATGAGATCTGCGACGTCTTCATCTCCCTGGGGTACAGCGTGGTCGAGGGGCCCGAGGTGGAGCTGGACTACTACAACTTCACCGCCTTGAACCTGCCCCCCGAGCACCCGGCCCGGGAGATGTGGGACACGCTGTACGTCACTTCCGACATCCTGCTGCGCACCCACACCTCGCCGGTCCAGGTCCGCACAATGGAGCGGCTGGCGCCCCAACCCATCCGGGTGATCGCCCCGGGCCGGGTCTACCGCCGGGACGCGCTGGACGCGAGCCACTCCCCAGTCTTCCATCAGATCGAGGGGCTGGTGGTGGATCGCGGCGTCACCTTCGGTGACCTCAAGGGGACCCTGGCGGAGTTCGCCCGTCAAGTCTTCGGCCGGGAACGGCAGGTGCGGTTCCGTCCCAGCTACTTCCCGTTCACCGAACCCTCGGCGGAGGTGGACATGTCCTGCCACGTCTG
>DYFA01000054.1 GCA_020725425.1 Aneurinibacillus sp. | reverse complement strand
GTGTTTATAGCCTACCTATGAGGAATGGAAACCCACAATCCCCTGCTTGTATATCCGCTCTCGCCACTAGTTTGTAGCCTACCTATGAGGAATGGGGACTGAAAGCTCTTCGACGTAAGAGTCATGCGAAGGGGTTTCCCTTGTTGCAGCTACCGACCCGACGACATCTGTGCTTTAGCGAGCGCCGCCATCCGCCAGGGGTTCACCGCCCGCTACTATCGTCTCCCCCGGCTGATCGGGGACCTGGGCCTGGTAAGGCCGACGGCTCTTATCCCGGGCTCATGACTAAGCTCGCCAAGACGGATCTCCTGCTCCTGGACGATTGGGGACTCTGTCCCCTCGGAGCGGGGGAAGTCCGCGATCTCCTTGAAGTGATGGACGACCGCTACCAGAACCGCTCGATGGCGGTGGCAACCAACTGCCCAGAGGAGACTGGCATGCCACCATCGCGGACCCCTCTGTGGCGGATGCGATCCTGGACCGGCTGGTGCATAACGCACACAAGCTCAACTTGAAGGTATCCGAAATGGCCGGAATGGGTGTTCGATTCTGCCGGAATTCACAGCTCGCACCGGAGTCGGCGGCCGGGACCCGCGAAGGTCGGCTTCCGACGAAAGATGTGGGATAATTCAGTGATTTTGAGGGAGGAGGAAGGAAATTACGGCAAGCATGGCAAAATGAGGCAATACTCTCGAAGGCAGGGGGCCGGAAGATGAAGCTGTTGAGCTTCCTTGGCAATAGCGAGTATGAAGAGATCACCTACGTACTAGACGGACAGCGCTGCAAGACCAGGTACTTCCCTATTGCCGCCTGTCACTTCTTTGAACCAGTTGAGCTCGTCTTGTTTCTCACCCAAGCAGCGTACGACAGACATGCTGTCCGGCTCAAGAACGAGCTTGCCGGAAGGCTGCCTCTGACCGAGGTCTTGCTTCCGCACGGGCGAGCGGAAGACGAGATGTGGCTCATCTTCAACGCTTTGACTCATGCGACTGCAGAGGGAGACGAAATCGTCCTGGACATCACTCACGGGTTTCGCTCGCTTCCAGTTCTGGCGGTCCTGGCCGCGGTGTTTCTGCAGGTCGCGAAGCGGGTTCACCTGCGGAGGCTGGTCTACGGGGCTTACGACGCCAAGACCGGCGACGGCGAGCTGGCCGAGGCACCAGTTTTCGACTTGACGCCGTTCGTCACCTTGATCGACTGGACGGTGGCTGCGGACAGGTTTCTGGAGACCGGTGATGCGAGAGAGCTGGCCAAACGGCTTGAAGAAGCCCAGGATGAGCAACACCTCCGGCGCAGGGGTGGAGACTTGCCGCGGAATCTTAAGGGGGCGGCGCGCGCGATTCGCAAGGTATCGCAGGCTATGGCCCTGGCCCGCTCGCACGAGGTCATGGAGTGGGCGGCCCGCGCCGTTAGCCGTGTGGAGCGAGCGGCAGACGAGGTCAACAAGTGGGCGCAACCCTTTTCGTTGCTGCTCGGTCGCATAACGGAAATGCACGCCGCTCTAGCGATGGACAAGCCACTGGCCGATGTGCCTCGAACCCTTCTTGTCCAGTTTGAGCTGCTACGTCGTTACCTGAACGGTGATCAGCTGATTCAGGCGGTCACCCTCGCTCGTGAATGGGTTGTGTCGCTGGTTTGTTATCGACTCGGGTACCATCTGCTTGACTGGGAGGAGCGTAGGAGAGTCGAGAATCTCCTGAATGACGCTTTGTCCCGCGACGCGAACCTTGGACTGGAGGAAGTGCCTCAACAGCGAGACATCGTCCATCTTTGGGGGCGCCTCAGGGAACTCCGCAACGACCTGGCGCACGCAGGCATGCGAGAGAACGCCCGGCACGCCGAAGACATCTTCCGCCAAAGCCGTCATTTGGCCGAACAACTGGAGCCGCTAGTATCGTGTCTTGGGAATTGCCCCGGCACATGAGGTGTAAGCCGGTTCTGCCGGCAAGTGCGGAGTCGTGACTTGGGCTGTCCGATTCAAGGTGTAAAATCCAAAAGGACAAGCCAGAAAGGGAGGTGCTGTGGGTGGAGGAAAGACGCACGATCATCTCCTGCCCAGATCCGCCGTCCCGGATCGGCCGGGGCGGAGGGTTCAGCCGGACCTACCGTATCCGGGTGGTGACACCGCTCTTCGGCGGGGGCACGGTACCTGGGAAGAACGATCCGGTGACCCTGATCAGGGGAAGCAGCATCCGCGGGCAGCTCAGGTTCTGGTGGCGGGCGTCGCGCGGGGCGGCGTGCGAGGATGTGGCGGAGTTGCGCGATAGGGAGACAGGCATCTTCGGCTCGGCGGGGGAGGCCAGCCCGACGCAGGTACGTGTGCGGGTGGTGGAGGTCGGAAGCCAAGCGCAGTGGCAGCAACCCGCTTACGCGCTTTTTCCCTTCAGGGGTGATTCCAGGAGAAGCCCGGACGGGCCTCGCGAACCGGCGATCGCAACCTGGTCCGCGGCGTTCGACCTCACGGTGACCTGCCTAGACCAGGCGAAGCTCGAGAACGAGATCGAACCGGCACTGTGGGCATGGGTCAACTTCGGCGGGTTGGGCGCCCGGACACGACGGGGGTGTGGATCGCTCTTCTGCGAGCAGTTCTCTCCGCCGCAAGGCGCCAAGGTACATGACTGGTATGCGTCTTGCCTCAAAAGGTACGGGCTCAGGCTCCCGGACGAACCACGTTCTTGGCCAACCCTGCCTCAACGGCTGCTGGTGAAGGAGAAGGATGTTGAAACCCAGGACCCTCTTAGGGCTTGGCAGCATGTGGTAGAGCTACTCCAAAAGTTCAGGCAAGGACCGGGAGTCGGCCGAGATCCTGCCAAGCGAAGCGGCGATTTCCCGGGCCGCTCGCGTTGGCCTGAAGCGAATAGTCTGCGCTATCTCAATAACCGCGCCTTGCGGCGCTCAGTCACCGAGCTGAAATTGGGCTTTCCGCGAGCCGAGTTTGGCCTGCCCATCGTCTTTCACTTCAAGGAAGTAAGCGGCCGGTGGCCTGAACCTCAAGACCTGACACTATACCCAGCGGATGGACAGCGGATGGCCAGCCCGCTCATTCTGAAAGCGCTGGCCGTAGGAGGGGGCGGGGCCGCCCAAGTGATCGTCCCGCTAAAGGTTGAACCGGTGAAGGCCGTGCGGTTGGAGTCCAAGAATCCGCAGGTCATGGCAGCACTTCCGAAAGACCCGTTCCGCCGCGACACCATCCTCAGACCTGACCTGAAAGGGTCCGAGTCGCCCTTGCGCTTCTCGCCCAAGGGTTCGGCGGTGGAGGCTTTCTTGAACTTCGCGCGGCAGGAAGGAGGGTTCCGATGAGCGGCTATCTCTTGTCCGTCGCCCTCGGGCCGGTACAAGACTTCATCGCCGCCGCCCGGCGGACCCACGACCTCTGGTTCGGGTCGCACCTGTTGTCTGAGATCAGCAAGGCGGCTGCCCTCAGCCTTCACCGGAGCGGCGCCACGTTGATCTTCCCCGCGCCGGAGAGGCCAGAAGAGGAGCTGTCCCCAGGCTCACAGCTCAACGTCGCGAACAAGCTTCTCGCCCAGGTGCCCGAAGGGTTGGCGCCAGAGGAACTGGCGAGGTCGGCCCAAGAGGCGGCGAAGGAGCGTTGGAAGGGGTTTGCGGCCGACGCGCTGCGCAACATCGGCTCTACGGCTACGCTCGCCATCCGGTTGGACGTTTGGGAGGAGCAGCTTAAAGACGTCCTCGAGTTCTACGCCGCCTGGGTGCCTATGGGGAACGACTACATAGCAGCCCGAACCAGAGTGGAACGATTGCTCGCCGGCCGCAAGGCGCTCCGGGATTTTCTCCCGGTAAAGGGACGCGCCAAGGTGCCCAAGTCGTCGCTGGACGGCGCCCGGGAGACGGTGCTGAACGAAGCGGTGCAGGACAAGACGGCGCAGGGGGCGCGCCTGCGCCGCGAGCTGCGCCTGAAACAGGGCGAGCAACTCGACGCGATCGGGCTCATCAAGAGAAGGGCGGTGGGCGGCGCCCGGGAGGGCGGGGTCCGCTTCGTCTCGGTCAGCCGGGTGGCGGCGGACGTCTGGATCAGACGGCTGTGGGGGACACAGGGCGGCCGGGAGCTCCTGCGGAAGGTAGAGCAAAAGTGCCACCCCGACTTCGCTGACCCGATCGACGACCCGGTCTTCCGGGACTTTCCCCGGGAGTGCGAAGTCCTCTTCGAGTCCCGCCGGCGGGTGATGATGAAGGAGGCCGACTTGGCCGACCACCTGCCGGCCTTAGGCGAGATCGACGCGTTGCTGCGCTCTCAGAAAGAGAAGGTTGGTCAGCCCTCACCTTACCTGGCCATTCTGAAAGCCGACGGCGACCGGATGGGAAGTGCCATCTCAAACTTGCGTTCGCCCGAGGAACACCGGCGCCTGTCTCGCCAGTTGGCCAGGTTCGCCGCGGCGGCGCGGGCTATTGTCGCCGAGTGCCACGGCTCACTGGTCTATTCGGGGGGAGATGATGTCCTAGCCTTCCTCCCGCTCGACACCTGCCTTCTAGCCGCCCGCAGGCTCCACGACGAGTTCGGACGGCTCGTGGGGGAGGTGGCGCCCGAGGTGACCCTCTCGGCGGGCGTGTCCGTAGGCCACTGCTTGGAGCCGCTGGAGGACCTCTTGACGAGGGCCAAGGAGGCTGAACGGAACGCGAAGGAAGGGGCCGGAGCGGCCGATGAGCGGGACGGCTTGGCGGTCAGCTTCTGGACCCGCGGCGGCTCGGTGATCAAGGCCCGCGCCCAATGGGGGAAGAACCTGGCGGACGCGCTCGATGCCCGCTTGCAGCAGTGGATAGACCTGTTCCGGGTCGGGGCGCTGCCCGACAAGGCGGCCTACGACCTCAGGGCCTTGGCCCGGGAGTACGAGAGGTGGGAGATAACTGACTGGCCTGAGTCGCAGCTCAGAGAGCTATTGCAGGCGGACGCCCTGCGGCTGCTCCGCAGGAAACAGGCGAAAGACTCGGGGGCCAAGGAGACGCTGAAGGCGCTGCTCGAAACGGTCAAGGTTCCGGCCGACCTCACGCGCCTGGCAGACGAAGTAATGGTCGCTCGCCGTCTGGCGGTGGAGTTGCCAAGGGTCGAGGAACGGTCACGCGGGTCCTCGGCCTTGGAGGTAAGGGGTGAGCCAGCGTGAGCTTAGTCAGGATCAAGCCACACGACCCGGTGGTCGCCCGGGACGGCCGGCCCTTCGGGGCGGGTGAAGGCGGCAACCGGGCGCGGTCGCTCGACTGGATCTATCCGTCGGTGGTGGCCGGCGCGGTGCGGACGGTCCTCGGTAAAGCACTGGCGGGCGAGGCGAAGCGCCCGTTCGACGACCCTCAGTTGGTCGCGCGGGTCAAGCGGATCGCAGTGGCCGGTCCGCTGCTCGAGGTGGCCGAGGTGCTGTACCTCCCCGCGCCCCGGGACTTTTTCGCCTACCGGGAGGGCGAGCGGCAGCTTCACTTGGCGCTGCGGCCGCGACCGCTGCTCGACGGCGAGGGAGTCGACCTTCCGCCCGGGCTTTGGCCGATGGAATTCACCACGAACGCCAAGCCGGCGCCGAGTCCGTCGTTTTGGCGGGTGCAGGACTACGCCCGCTGGCTGGCGACGGACGACCCGGAGGGGTTCGCTCCGGCGGACGGCCATGGCTTGCTGCCCAAAGAGGAGCGGGTCCACGTCCAAATCGATCCGCAGACGGGGCGGGCGGAGGACGGCAAGCTGTACACCACCCAGACGCTCGTTTTCAACGATATCCCCCTGGAGCGACCAGATGGTCGGACTCGCGTCGTGAACGCGGTGGCTCGCGCGGAGGCGGCGGGTGACTCGGAGGCAGCCTCGCTGCTGGCGGGGCTGGCGGAGCTTCACCCGTTCGGCGGCGAGCGGCGGCTGGCGAAGCTGGAAGGTAGCCCAGACGAAAGCGCTTGGAGCTGCCCCGAGGAAATTCGGAAAGCCCTGGCGCGGGCCGGCGGAGTGCGGCTTGGGTTGGCCACCCCGGCGATCTTTGCCGGGGGCTGGCGACCCGGCTGGCTCGACCGAGACTCGCTAGAAGGCACTTTGCCCGGCTCGGGGGTCCGGGTGCGGCTTAAAGGGGCGTGTGTGGACCGGTGGCGCCCACTCTCCGGCTGGAATCTGGAAAAGGGCCGGCGCGGGCCCAAACCCATCAGGCGGCTTGTCCCGGCCGGGGCGGTCTACTTCTTCGAACTGTGCGACGGGGCCGGGAGCGGCTCGGCTCTGGCGGATTGGTGGCTGCATCCGGTCTCAGACGAGGAACAGGACCGGCGGGACGGCTTCGGGCTGGCGACTTACGGCGTGTGGGAAAGGCGTTCGGGAGAGGGGAGGAACTGAAGATGAGCGACAACACGCGGGTCTACTGGGTCCATGCCCTCACCCCCTTGCACGTAGGTGCAGGGCGGGGAGCGGCATTCGTGGACTTGCCGGTGATGCGCGAGAAGGTGACCGGCTGGCCGCTGGTTCCGGGGACAGCCATGAAAGGCGTCCTGCGCGATATGTTCGAGCGGGACGAGGGCAACAAGCAGTTCGTCGACGCCGCATTCGGGCGCGCTGCCGAGAATACGGAAGACGACCAGGCGGGTGCCTTGGTGTTGACCGACGCCCGCCTGGTCCTGCTGCCAGTCCGGAGCTACTTCGGCACCTTCGTCTACGCCACATCGTCGCTGGCCTTGCAGCGCTTGGCCAGGGACCTCGAACAAGCCGAGGTGCCTGGGGTTCCTTCTGTGCCGGACGCGCCGGCGGGGGAGCGGGCCCTGGTGGCGGAGGCCGAAGCGATCAGCGAGGACGGGCGGATGTTTCTCGAAGACCTAGACTTCGCGACCGCAGAGGACCCGTCCGCCTCAGCGTGGGCCAGGTTCCTGGCGGGGCAGATCTTCCCCGACCGCCCGCAGGACCAGAAGATGCTTCTCCCCCGATTCGCGATCCTGTCCGACTCGACGTTCGACTTCCTTTCCGAGACAGGCACCGAAGTTCAGGCCAGGATACGCATCGACGATAAGACGAAGACCGTGGCGGGCGGGGCCCTGTGGTACGAGGAGAGCCTCCCGCCGGAGACGGTGCTGGCCGGCCTGGTTTGGTGCGACCGGGTATGGGCCGAGGGGTTCAGCGCGCAGGAGGTTCTGGACAAAGCATGCGGCCGCCCCCTGATTTGCCAGGTCGGCGGCAAGGCGACGACCGGGCGGGGACGGGTCCGGTGCCTGTTCAGCGGGAAGGAGGTCTGACATGACCAGGCAGCAGTCATGGTCTTGCCGGGCGGCGCAAGCTGTCCAGAGGGTTCAGGCGGCGCACCGCCGGGACGAGAAGACGAGCGAAGCCGAATACCTGCGGTTTGCGAAGGGCTTCCCGGCCCTCGTCCACAACAGCGGGCTCTGCCAGGCGCTGGCGTTCGCGCTGGCGAAGAAGCGCCGAGGATACGCCGAGGATCTGGCGTACACGCTGGGCCTGAGTCTGTCGGCGGAAGAGCTCTTGGAGTTGAGTCGAACCGCGAGCGCCGCTTCCTACCTTAGACTGAGCCGGGAAGTGCTGGCTGCCTCCTCTTGGCTCAAACGGTACGCCGAGGCGCTGCTGAAGGATGACGAACAGAACCAGGAGGGCGAAGAACCATGAGCGACGTAAGAGCGCGCCGCGCCTGCCTCCCGGACCCTACGGCCCGCCCAGCCGGCCGCCGGACAGCCAACGCAGACCTCCTGCTCCGGAAGTATCTGTCCAGACACGACGAAAAGAGCGCGGCGCCGAAGCAGCAACTGCTGGAGGAAGCTATCGGAGCCTGCCAGGCAACCTACCCGCTGTACGCCCGGGCCTACGAGCGGTGGAAAAGCAGCTTGGGATCTGGGGTTCCAACCCAGGAGGTGGAGATTGACGGGCGGGCGGTCTTCGGCTTAGGTTCCGAGTCGCCCCTTGAAGCAGGTCTTATCTTGCAGCACCCCTACGGCACGCCCTACTTTCCCGGGACCGCCCTGAAGGGGTTGGCCGCTCATTACTCCGACCAGGTCTGGGGAAAGGGGGACCCTCGCTTCAGCCGCCACCTCGGGGACAAACAAAGCCCGCCGGGAGAGTGCTTCCAGACCATGTTCGGCACCACGGAGGACAGCGGCCACCTGCTCTTCTACGATGCCTGGGTGACTCCTGACTCCCTTGTGCCCGACCCGGCGAACGGCCGTCCGACGGGCGCTTTGGCGCTGGACGTCATCACCGTTCATCACAAAGACTACTACGCCGGCATTGAGGGCAAGCCGCCCGGTGACGGTGACGAACCAGTGCCAGTGCCTTTCCTTTCCATCCAAGGGCGCTTCCTGCTCGCGGTGGGATGCGACGTCGAAGGGCCCGAGGGGGAGAAATGGGCTGGTCTCGGCTTGAGGCTTCTGCACGAAGCGCTGGAGAACTGGGGCATCGGTGGAAAGACAAGCGCCGGTTACGGGCGGATCAAGGGCCCGGACTGGCGCCCACCCCGGCGGACGGACGCGCCGGTCTTATCCCCGAGCCCGGTCGGGCTCGTCTCGGGGCAGGAGGTTCGGGCGACCCTGCTCGAAGAGCGGACGAACAAGGGTGGGTGGAAGGCCAAGATCACCTTCGACGGACGGGAGATTGCCGGGCCGATCGCCAACACCCGGGAGGTGCCTGCCGACCGCAAGCCCGGCGAGAAAGTCACGTTGAAGGTGCACAGTATCAGCCCGAGTTCTGGAGGCGAGATCAAGATCCAGTTCTTGTGGCCGAAGTAGGGAGTGAGCACCGTGAGTCACCGGACACCGTTTCAACAGATCGTCTTCACTACTGGAATCTCCGTTTTGGACCAGGGCAACGTCTTCGGGAGGAAGGACGCGCCGCCGCCCTCCGCCGTTGCCGCCGCCTCGGAGCCGGAGAAGGTGAGTGCCGAATACTCCGTGCTTTGGGCGCTGCGGAAGGAAGGTCGACTGGCGGCGAGGCCGGTGCTCACACTCTTCTACACCGATACGCCGGTGGGCCGGCAGTCCTTCCGCGTTTTAGAGAAAGTGCTGGCTGAGGAGTTCAACGCGGCGGTGAACGGCGTGCCGGTCCGGGGCTTCGACGTCACCGACCGCCAAAAGCTGAAGGCTGCTCTGGCCGACTTCCTGCGCGACCTTGGGGCTAAGCTGCATGAGTTGCGCCTCGCCGGCCTGCCGACGGCCTTCGTCCCGCTGGGCGGTTACAAGGTGATGACTTCCTTCGGCTACATCGCCGGCTCCTTCTACGGCTTCCCGTCGCTCTACCTCCACGGGCTGAACCAGGTGCTGCAGGAGATACCAGCGGTTCCCCTCCAGATTGACCAGGCCTTCCTGGAGGCGTACGCTCCGCTCCTGCGCCGCTTGAAGTTGGAAGGAGTGGTCGGGTGGGGAAGCTTGAGCGAGGACGAGCAGGCGGCGGTGGAGGCGCACCCATACTTCTTCGAGCGGGCGGGAGAGGTCTTGGAACTCAACGCCTTCGGGCACTTCCTGCTCAGCCAGGAGCGCTACGCATCGCTCTTCGGCACGTGGTTCCTCCTCTCGGACCAAGCCAGGAAGAGCCTCCGGCATTACTGGTCGGAGCGGAAGTGGCTGTTGAAGCAGTTGCGGACCCTCGTCAAGAAAGTCCAGGTGAATCCACAGGACCCCGAACTTCACCACGAGAGGGACAAGGGTTTCGCCATGTTCGATGGACTAAAGCTGTGCTATGGTCTGTGGCAAGGGCCGGAGCGGAACAGCATCCAGCTTCGGGTCGCCTGGAGATACGAGAAGGCGGAGGACGCCCTGTATGTGAACGGAATCTGGGGGACGCACGACGCCTGCTACGCTGAACTGGAGCGGAATCCCCGGTTGCTCGTCGATGACCAGGGTGACTTCCGTAACCTTTCGCAAGAGGTGCACTCCGCCTGACTGGCGAAGGGCAGGACACCACGCATGCAGAGGCTCCAGGTTACATCCTTGATCTTCTCTTCACTTAACCGAAGCTGAAGGGCCGACATCTGTTGACCGAGAACGAGGTGACGATGTTGTCCCGGCGACTTGAGACGACGGTTTTCAAGCTTTGGGCCAAGACCGACCCTTTCCATCCCTTGGTTTGCCACTTGATCGACGCCGGCTCCGTGGCGATGGTCTTGCTCCAGACATCAGCTTTTCGCAGCATAGTGCCAAAGTTCTGCGAGGCGGCGGGATGCTCACCGGATCAGGCTCGATGCTGGCTGGCATACTTGGTGGCCTGCCATGACCTGGGCAAATGCCGATCTGACTTTCAAGGAAAGGGTCCGCCTGACTTGGTTGCGCCTCTTGAGAGCGACGGGCTCTGTTGCATTGTGGAAGACCCGAAGTATCGCCACGAGGCTATGAGCGGCCAGTGGGCAATGAACCATCTGATCGATGCGGTTGGCTGGGACAGGCCTTCGGCACACACAGTGGCCGCGGCTCTCCGAGGCCATCATGGCGATTTTCGAGTGGACGATCCAACGAACGAGGTAGCTTCGCTCAAAGCCCAGTGGGAGCCTCTTCGTTCTGAATTGGAGGCCGTTCTTCGACAAGTCTTCGCACCTTCCTCCTGGGAGGCCCGCTTCAGGGACCACAGCGCGGCGGGTATCCTGCTCTCCGGCCTGATTGTCTTCAGCGACTGGATTGCCTCCAACCCGGAACTCTTTCCTTTCAAGGACGGGGATATAGGTTTTGCCTCCTACGTTGCCCTTTCCGGCCAGAGGGCTGAAAACGCGGTGGCCAGCCTCGGTTTAACCAAGGATGTGCCGTGGTCGGCTCCCATGCGCTTCGGTGCAGTCTGGCCGGAAATCCGGAACCCCCGGCCGGTCCAGAGCGCCTGTGAAGAACTTTGCGGGGAGAACCTCAAGCCGGGCTTGGCCATCGTTGAGGCCCCGATGGGGGAAGGGAAGACCGAGGCGGCCATCTACCTGGCCACTCAATGGATGAGGCCGGCGGCAGCTGGTGGCATCTACGTGGCACTGCCCACCGCCGCTACCAGCAATCAAATGTATGGGCGGTTCAAAGCGTTTCTCGCAGCGCATGATCCGCCCGCGGCTCACGGGGTGAGGCTGGTTCACGGGATGGCCTGGCTGCTGGACGAGGCCTCTCCCCAATGCCCGCCCGAACTTTCGTCTGGGAGCGGGCAGGAGCAGACTTCGGCACTGGAATGGTTCCGACCCAAGAAGCGCAGCCTTCTGGCGTCCAACGGCGTTGGCACGATCGATCAAGCCTTGATGAGCGTACTCCACGTCAAGCATGGCTTCCTGCGGCTCTTCGGCTTGGCCGGGAAGGTCCTGGTCATCGACGAAGTACACGCCTACGACGCCTACATGTCCGAGATCCTAACCCTTCTCCTGCGATGGTGTCGCGATCTGCAGATACCTGTGGTATTGCTCTCCGCCACCCTGCCTCAGTCTCGCCGAAAGGCCCTGATCGAAGCATATGCCCCCGGCGCGGCGCTCAACCCCGCCCGCGACGGGGAGACCGCGCCATATCCCTTGCTCACCTACGTCGGTTGGGGCGGGGAAGTGCGAGAAAAGGCGGTCACCGGGTCTGCCAAAACCCAGAACGTGCGCCTGGTAAAGCATCCGGGCTTGCTGGGCGACCCGACCGGTTTAGCCCGATTGGTGGCCGACCAGGCGAGGGACGGCGGTTGCCTCTGCGTGATCGCCAACACGGTCGATTCAGCGCAGGCGATCTACCGGGAACTGCAGGCGATCTTCGCAGACTTTCCACAGCCACCCCGACTTCTTCTCTTCCATGCCAGGTTTCGTGCCGGGCGGCGCCAGGAAATCGAGGAGGAAGCGCTCAGACTCTTTGACAAGCGGAGCCTGCTCGACCCGGGTGACGCGGAGCGGACGGAGAGGCCAGGTCGGGCTGTTCTCATAGCCACTCAGGTGGTCGAGCAGAGCCTGGACCTTGACTTTGATGAGATGTTCACCGAGTTTGCCCCGGTCGACCTCCTCCTGCAAAGAGTGGGACGGCTTCACCGCCACCTCCGGCCGAGCCGGCCGACCGGCCCGGAAGCTCGTTTGCACCTCCTTCTGCCCGGGCCGGGCCGGCCCGTCTTCGGGGCTACCGAACGTGTGTACCACCGCTTCGTTTTGCTCAAAACTCTCTTGGCGTTGGCCGGTGTTGAAGAGTTGAATCTTCCCGAAGATATCCGCCCATTGGTTGAGGCTGTCTATGATGATTCTCCTACGGTCAAAGGTGAAGATACGATCGCGTCAGAGGATCTCGCCGCGGCTTGGGAGGATCTGAGGACACAGGTCGAGAGGGAGAAAGACGAAGCGAAGAAATACCTTATCCCACCTCCTTACGAGGCAGCCTTCAAGCTGGCCCGCATGCCCGGGGGGCCCTTCGACGACGAAGACGGCGAAGCCTCAAGCTACTTTACCGCCAAAACCAGGGTGGGCGATGAAACCCGCCAGTTGCTGTTGCTCGAAGGGGAGGCCTTCAGAACGGAATTGACGGCCAGCCGCCCCCCCGGCCGCGACACGCTTAAACGGATCTTCTTTGAGACAGTGAATGTCCCTAAGTGGTGGTTGCGTGACGTGGAGGCCGACTGTGGTTTTGAACCGCCCAAAGAAGCTCCTGCGTGGCTGCCGGGCGTTACCGTCCTGCGGTTACACGGTGGATTCTGGCGGGGAAGGGAGCGGCAGGGCAAGACATTTTCGGTGCGTGACGACCCGGACCTCGGAGTCGTCCGGGAAGAAACGGAAAGGGCGTGATCCAGGTCCCAACATGAGCAGGGTGAGAGAGGCACAAGGCACCGGAACCTTGCCCGCGGCGTCATGGACCGCGATGGCCTTATCCTCGCGGTCGGGTCGAGATAGCGTGGGCGACTTGGACGGATGCCTCGACGTCCCGGAAAGCGCCGGAGGTAATCATGCGGCCGAAGAGAGCGATGTCGGGAGTAATCGGACGCCAGCCGCGCAACCCCGCCCTTTCTTCCAGTTCCTTGGAGGTGACCTTGGCGAAGGAATCCGCTGTCTCCGCTGCGACCGCCGCTTCAAGCATCACTTCGGCTACCGCCTGGATGTCTGCCGGAGATAGGAGCATGATCTGGGCTGTCTTCCCGTCCTTCTGTCTCCCCCAGTCGATTCAACAAATCGTCTAGCGTGTCACACGGCGTGGTCCCGGGAATCGCTACTGCTTGAACGGGCGGCGGTCGACCTCGAAAGAATACTGAACGTGGACGGCCTGACTACGCCCGAGCCATTGGAGGAGTTCGTCGATGATCTCACTGCCCCTGGGGGGATCTGGGACCCGGTAGTAGGGCGGCTTTGCGGGGGCGTAAACTGCGCGGATGTCGGAGCGGCGGAGGAGAGTGTACATGGTGGTGATGATCCTGGAGAAGGTTCCACCTAGCCTGCGGGGCGAACTTACCCGGTGGATGCTGGAACTCAAACCAGGAGTCTTTGTTGGTTCCATGTCGGCATTGGTCCGGGACAAGCTTTGGATCAAGGCCTGTCGGAAGGCTGACGACGGCGGTTGCATCATGGTTCACAGCAGTAACACGGAACAAGGATTCGCCATGCGCATCTGGGGCGGTTGCAGGCGTGAGTTGGTCGATTTCGACGGCCTTACGCTCTGATCCCCACGCGTGTGGGGGTGTGAGCTTACCCCGGTTTCATGGACACCTAGAGATTCGGGATGTAGACTCAAAGGGGAGGTGTCCACATGCCGGGGAAACCGCATCCGCCGGAGTTCAGGGCCGAGGCCGTTCAACTGGTCCGTAGTAGCGGCAAGTCAGTGGCACAGATTGCTCAAGACCTGGGGATATGCGACGATACGCTTCGTAGGTGGGTCCAACAGGATGAGATCGATTCTGGGAAACGCGAGGGACTAACGACCTCCGAGCGAGAGGAACTGCAGCGGTTGCGGCGTGAGAACCGGATTCTGCGCGAGGAGCGCGACATCCTAAAAAAAGCCGCGGCCTTCTTTGCCAAGGAGACCGACCGGACCCGGTAGAGGCGTTCCGGTTTGTCGAGCACCAGAAGGCCGCTCACCGCGTGGCCGCGATGTGCCGAGTACTGGGCGTCTCCACCAACGGCTACTATGCGTGGCGCACCAGGGATTTGTCAGTCCATGCCATGAGGGATGCTGAACTGATGAAGCTGATCCTGGAGATACACCAAAAGAGCAAGGGCACCTATGGAGCCCCCAGGGTCCACGCGGAGTTGACCATCGGCCGGGGTGTCAAGTGCTCCAAGAAGCGGGTCGCTCGACTTATGCGCGAGGCCGGACTGACGGGTGTTCGTCGGCGGCGAAACCGCGGCTTCACCCGCCGCGACTCCAAACATGACCTGGCGCCAGATCTGGTTCAACGTCAGTTCACGGCGCCAGCCCCTAACCGGTTGTGGGTGGCGGACATGACTGAACATGGGACAGGCGAAGGCAAGCTCTACCTGGCGGCAGTCATCGACGCCTTCTCACGCATGGTTGTTGGCTGGGCCATGGGTGAGCGTCCGGTGGCTGAGCTCGCAGTTGAGGCCGTGAACATGGCCATCTGGAGACGCAAGCCTTCTGCGGGGGTTATCCATCATTTCGATCATGGGGCCCAGTACACGGCCTTGGTCTTTGCAAACACTCTGCAGAGCCCCGGCATCTACGCCTCCATGGGAAGCGTAGGCGATGCTCTCGACAATGCGGTGGCGGAGAGTTTCTTCGCCACCCTGCAGACGGAACTGCTCGACCGGCGCCAGTGGCCTACTCGGCAGTCTCTACGGTCAGCCGTCTTCGCGTACATCGAGGGCTTCTACAACCGTCACCGCCGACACTCAACTTTGGGTTATCTCAGTCCTTTGGAGTTTGAGAGGAGGTGGTACCTCCAGGGCGAAACCGATACTCAGATCCCTGCTGCCTAACATCAACCCGTCCACGAAATCGGGGCAACTCCACCCCTGCGCTCCTGCTATGTCAGTATAGGTCGAATGTCTGAGAGCGCGCAGAAGTCTATGAGCTCGTTGGTGACGTCCCCGTAGGCCGCGACCATGTGGTTGGAGCGAAGGTTGCGGTAGAAATCCAGCGGGTCGCCGTGAAGCTTCACGAAGGCCTGTGGCCAGACGTCACGCACCTCCGCCAGGACGCTTTTCGGCTGCTCGAAGGCCTCGCCGGAGGCGATCTGCATCACGTAGTCTCCCTTGATGCGGCTCAGGGCGGCGAAAGTGACGTGGCCGGCCCGGCAGCAGAAAGTGGGACAGGCGCCCCGGGCTTTGCCCATGTACTCGTACTGGCAGTTCCACTCCACGTCTTTCTTGCTTGTAGCCAATACCGTCGGCATGGTGCCGCAGTTGACGAGTCTGGCGACGCCAGTGTCCTTGTCTACCACGTTCACATCGGCGAACATCGGCGCGCTGCCGGTGAGGAGATGCATGATCTGCATGGCGATGGCCGCGTTGATGTCGCTCTGGCAGGCCGTGATAAGGCCTTCGTCGTTCGCCAGGGCGATCGGCAGACAACAGGAGACGTAAGTATTGATCACCTCCTCCAGGCATTTCAGGGCGACGAAGTCGAACTGACGCTCGGAGACCAGTTGTTTGAGGGCAAAGTACATCCGGAGCGACTTCGACATGATCTCCATCGGCACGTTGATCTGCCCATAGGCCCCTTTGAACTCCTCATAGGCCTGGGTGACCTTCTCCTCATCCAGCCCCCGGGCGGTCTCAACCAGCAAGAGCTGGTCGACGTGTTCGATTTCGAGACCGAAGACTCGCTTGACCTGGAGAGGGTCGGTTGTGGACGGGTACATCCCCAGGCTGCGGCCGCCGATGAGTCCAAGGAGCGCTCCGTTAAGCGCGTGCTTGACTCGAGCGGCCCGTAGAAAGCAGACCAATTCGCGGAGGGTTTCCTCATCGTCCGGCAGACCGTAGACCAGTTTGTGCTTGAGGCCGAGTTCCTCAAGAGCTCCATGCACCACGTTGGCGCCGACGGAAGAAAAGGAAGCACCTTCGGGCACACCCCAGACCGCCATAGGCATGCCGGCGAGCTGAACCGCGGTCACGACGTCCGGAGCCGAAACCCAGGTGCCCATGAGGTACACGATGGACTCGGCGCCGTCCCTCCTGACGCTCTCCACGGCCGCCAGCACCTCACGCCCGTGGGTCTTGGGGATCCCGTCACCCAAGACTTCGAGGCCGAACCTGGCCAACTGGTGGCGTGCCGTCCGGTCGAACTTTTCCGCCAGATCGAGGCGTTCCCCCTCGAGGGAAACGGTGATCAGTCCAGTTCGCGGTACATTCATGGTTACCCGTCCTCCTTCAGGTCGTCATGTTTCACTTAAGCGCCCCGACGGTCAGGCCGGCCACGATATATCGGCCCAAGAGAAGCGCAACCACGAGGATGGGAAGGGTTCCGACGATCGCGCCGGCCGACAACTCGCCCAAAAACAGGCCGTGTTTCGCCTGGAACCCGGCGATGGCCACGGGGAAGGTTTTGGCCTTCATTTGGGCCAGGACCAGGGCGAAGGTGAATTCGTTCCAGGCCAGGATGAACGTAAGTGTGGCCGCGGCCACAATACCGGGCAGAGACAGAGGGAGAGCGATCCTGGTGAACGCCCTCAACACAGAACACCCGTCGACCAGCGCCGCCTCTTCGAGTTCCTTCGGCAGTTGCGCCATGAAGGCCTTGATGATCCAGACGGACAGGGGGATGTTGAACACGCTGTACATGACGATCATGCTCAGCTTCGTGTCCAGTAGGCCCCAAGTCCTCATCAGGATGAATACGGGTAATACGCTGGCGATGGGCGGAAGCATTCTCGTGGACAGGATCCAGAATGCGATGTCGTCCCGCCTGCGGATAGCATGCCGGCTGAGAGCGTAAGCGGCGGTGGTACTCAGGGCAGTGGTGATCAAGGTTGACCAGAAGGCGATGGTCAATGAGTTACTAATGAAACGCCCGAAATCGTACTTGCGGAAGAGAGCCTGGTAACTCACGAGAGTCGGCTGGAAGATCCATACCGGCTTAGGCGTGACTGTCAGGATCGGTGGCTTTATCGAGGTGAGAAAGACCCATACTATGGGGAAGAGATAGGCCAGAAGGAGGGCGGCCCGAGCCAACGCCAAGCCGAACGCCTGCAAGTTCTTCCGTGGGATTCTGCGGTACATTGAGTTCAAGCCCTGGAAGGTTGCCTTCATGTTGACCACGCTCCTGGACCGATGTACTCCTGTCTGATGATTCCGTCCTACGAGACGTCCACCTTGAACACCTTGGCCCGCGTAAGGACCTGGCTGAGCGTAAGCACGATCAGGAGCAGGACGTATGATAAAGCGCAGGCCATCCCCATATCGAAGAACATGAACCCGGTCTTGTAGGTCAGGAAACTAAGGGTCTCGGTATAGTTAGAAGGGCCGCCCTTCGTCATGACATAAATGGTGTCGAATGACCTGATTGCATCCATCATGCGGAGCAGTCCTGCAGTGATGAGGGTTGGACTGACAAGAGGAACGGTTATTCTCCAGAAAGCTTGCCAAGACGAAGCGCCGTCGATCAGCGCCGCCTCGAAAGGTTCTGGTGGCAAGCCGGCCAGTCCTGATTGCACGAGCAGCATCACGAAGGGCGACCACTGCCATACCTCGGTCAGGATGATCGCCAGCATCGCCGTTTTAGGGTCGCCGAGCCAGGCTCGAGTCCCAAGCCCAAGGAACGAAGTCGCAAAATTGACCATGCCGAAGCTGGGATGATACAAGATGCGCCACATGACTCCGACGACGATGGGGGACAGCATCACTGGAAAAAGGAGGAGCGCTCGGGATACTGAGACGAAGCGGGTACGGGACGAGAACAAGAGCGCCAGGGCGAACCCGATAACCATCTGCAAAGTGACGGCGCCCACCACGTAAACGGCTGTACGGCCCAGCGCTTCCCAAAAATACGGGTCGTTCAAGAGGCGCGAGAAGTTTCCCAGGCCGATGAAGGTTCTCCCGTGTTGGGGCCGGGCCATATTCCAGTCGTGCAGGCTGAGGAACAAAGAGTAAAACATCGGGAAGAGCGTCAAGAGCAGCAGCAACGCAACGGCCGGCGTCACCATGAGAGCAGGCGTCCGGCGTTCCAGGGTCATTTGCCGTTTGCGAGGTTTTGGCGGGGCCAGGCCGATCATCGGACGATGCCTCCTGTAGTAGCGCCGGGGGTCAAGGGCCCGGGTCGCCGGGCCCTTGACTCCGCTGCAGGCCAGCCTCGAGCCTTAATGCTACTTCTTGTAGTAACCAGCCTTCGCCAGGATCTCCTGGACGCGGGCCGCCGCGTCGTCCAGGGCGGCCTTGGGATCCTTCTGGCCGAGAATCGCCCGGTGGACTTCCAGCGCGATGGCTTCTTCCAGTTGCGGGTATTCGGGGATCCGCGGGAAGTACTTGCCGGTCACCAGACCCTTGCGGGCAGCCTCGAAGTAGGGGAACTTCCGGTTCAGCTCCGGGTCGGCCAGGAGCGACTTGCGGGTAGGCGTGCCTCCCAGCAGAGTGTACTTCTTCTGGATCTTCTTGCTGGTGATCCAGGAGATGAAGACGTAGGCCGCCTCCGGATGTTTGGAGTTGCGCGCGATCGACAGCCCATACCCGCCGAAGTTCGGGACGCTGGCCACCTTCTTGGGAGGTGCGGCGTAGCCGACCTTGCCGGCGACCAGTGACTGGGCGGGATCCTCCACCATGGCCGCTACTTCAGTCCAGAACAGCAGCATGGCGGTCTTGCCCTGCATGAACTCCATTGTTGCCTCGTAACCAGCGTTGGAGGAGGCAGCGGGAGTCGCATACTTGGCAATCAGTTCCCGGTAAGCTTTGAGGGCTTCCACGCCGGCGGGGCGGTTAAAGATAGGCTTCATGTCCTTGTCGAGGATGTCCCCGCCGAAGGTCCACAACCAGATACCGAATTCGTTGAAGACGTCCATCCCTCGGCGAGAGGCCGAGCCGTGACCCCAGAAGTCGATCTTGCCGTCACCGTTCGTGTCCCGCGTAAAGTGCTTGCAGGCGGCAAGATACTCCTCCCAGGTCTCAGGTACCTTGACGCCTTCCTTTTCAAACAGGTCCTTGCGGTAGAAGAGAAGCTGCACCACGGTAAGGTAAGGCAGAGCGTACACTGTACCGTTCCAGGTGCCGAAGGCCTCCAGAGTCTTGGGAATGAAGTCCCCCGGGTCGAAATCCGGCGGATTGAGCTTCGGATCCTTCATGAACTTGGTGAGCGGCAAGATGAACTTGCCGGCGGCGTACTCGCCCACCCAGAGGTAGTCGTTCATGATTATGTCATACGCGCCCTGGCCGGCGGTCAACTCAAGGATCTGTTTCTCGTGGAGTTGTTCGTACGGCACGTCAGTGATAGTGACCTTGATTCCAGTCTCCTTCTCAAACTCGGGGAGCAATGCCTTGGTGGCATCGACGGCTGGACTGGCGTAGGCGATCATGTTGAGGTGGGTACCGGCGAAAGGTTTGGCCTGGGCGGCCAAGCAGACGGAGGTCATGCCAAACACCAACACAACACTCACAAGCACCAGAGCCAATCCTCGGAATGATCTCATTCTCTCACCCCCTAGAATTTGTTTACCCGGGCTGGCAACGCAGGACGCCGTTCGGATCACCTCCTACGCTCGTGCTACAATGCAACCCGCCTGATCGCGTGGTCCAAGACCTTCAGGATGATGTCGACCTCGTCCTTGGTTACGTTCAGGGGCGGCATGAAGGTGATGCGGTTGTTGAAGTAGCCATTGCGCAGAATCAGCACGCCCTTCTTGGCCGCCTCGAGCACGATGAGTCCCGCCTCGCGGGCGGCCGGGGCCTTGGTGGTACGGTCCCGGACGAACTCCACCCCGAGCGCGAGGCCTTTGCCACAAACCTCGCCGATCAGCGAATGCCGGTCGGCGAGCTCATGCAGGCCGGCCAGGAAGTATGCGCCCATCCGGCTCGCGTTCTCCAGGAGGTTCTCCCGCTTGATCAGGTCAAGGGTGGCCAGGCCGGCGGCGCAACCCACGGGGCTTCCATGGTAGGTTCCCATGTGCCTGTCGGGGAGGGCACCCCAGACCTCATAGATTGGTCTCTTGGCCACAACCGCACCCAGAGGCCAGGTGCCGCCGGTCAGGGCTTTGGCCACCGCCATGATGTCCGGCACGAACCCCCAGTGATCGCAGGCGAACCACTTCCCGGTGTGCCCGATCCCCATGCAGATCTCGTCCACGACGGTGGTGATCCCGTACTGGCGGCAGACTTCTGCCAGGGTGGGCATGAACTCGTCGGGCGGGACGATCATCCCGGAGTGGGCCTGAATCGGCTCTATCACAAGGGTTGCGACTGAGTTGTGTCCGGTGTTGGGATCGCGGAAGGTATAGTTGCTGGACTCCAACAGCTTGCCGACGAGGCGCGCGCAGAGGATGTCGCAGGACGGGTATTCCTTCTCATACGGGCACCGGTAGCAATAGGCAAACGGGAGGTGAACCACATCGGGCGTTCTCGGCATGCCGTCCCGGTAGTAGGCGTAGCCGGTCAACGTATTGGCCCCGATGGAGCGCCCGTGGTATGCGCCCATGAAAGCAAGGGTGACCGGGTGTGACACACCCTTGCCATAGACCGCGTGGTGATAGGCCAGCTTGAAGGCCAGGTCCATGGTCGGACCGCCGCCCACCTCAAACTGGACAAGGCCCTCCTTGAGTTCGCCGGGGCAAATCCCCAGGAGACTCTCGGCCAATTGCAGCATCGGGATGTTGGGCATGTTCGGCAGATGCATCAGTTGTCGCATCTGCGCGCAGACGGCATCAATCAGAGGCCCGGGCGAATAACCTTGGACTCCGATCGAGTAGGCGCCGGACGTATCCATGAACCGGTTGCCGTCGGCATCGATAAGATAGCAACCTTCGGAGGCGACGAAAACCGGAGCGTGAAGTCCACTCCCGAACATGTCTCCGTAGGCGCTGCCGTGGGATAGGTGCCGTTGGTCAGCTCGGAGAAGCTCTCTGCTCTTGGGGCCTGGAATGTCGGTCCTGACCTGAGGACCGTTGCCGTTCAAGCTGTCCCCCTCCTTTCTCGAGTCAGCCTAGCCAGAGCTTTCGGGATATTGGAGATGTCACCTCCCCGGCGGATAGCAGACAGAGAGTGCCACATGTTGGGTGGGTACATAACTCATTATAACGTTATTACAGGTCGTCGTTGTCAATGTATCATGAGTATGTTATAATGTCAACAGGTCAATGAGCATTGAGTTTCTACTCTCGGTAAAGGGGGAGAGAGATGGCCGTTTTGGACAAGGAGAGCCCGATCCCTCTGTATCACCAGTTAAAGGAAGAGTTGCGCCGCAGGATTGAAACAGGGGAGTTCACCAAATCTGCTGCAATTCCCACGGAGCCGGAGTTGGAGCAGATGTACGACGTGAGCCGAGTCACTGTCAGACGCGCCGTCCAGGATCTGGTTCACGAAGGCTTGCTGGTCAAGCGCAAGGGCAAGGGGACCTTCGTGGCCGCAGTCAAAGTGAGTCAAAAGTTAAACATGATTTCCAGTTGGGCGGAGACCATGGCGGCTCGCGGTGTGCCTACCGAAACACGCGACATCCAAATCAAGACCGTCCCGGCGCCGCCCAAGGTGGCTGCCGCTCTGGAAATCCCGCCTGAAGCACCGGTGGTCAAGATCGATCGCCTCCGCTGCACTCCCGACGGGCCGGTCACTGCCATGACCAACTACCTGTTGCCGGAACTCGTGCCGGGTCTCTGCGCCGAGGATGTGAAAGGCTCCCTGTATCAAACGCTTGAGAAAAAGTACCACCTGGTCTTGGCCCGGGCCCACGAGAGAGTCGAGGCGAAACCGGCGGGGACGGCGGAAGCCGCCATGCTGGGAGTGCGCCGCGGCGCGCCGCTGTTGCATATCACGCGGGTTACCTACGGACCGGACGGCCGGCCCCTGGAGCTGGTGATGGCGGCGAGCCGGGCTGATCGATACGCCTACGAAGTGGAGCTTGTCGGTCGTCCCAAGAATCAGTGAACAGGAGGAGATCCAGTTGGTCGGAGGGTTTAACGGGCGCATACTCACAGTCGACCTAACTACCAAGCAGACCGAAGTCAGATCTTTCGGTGAGGCGGAGGTCCGCAAATACCTTGGAGGGCGGGGCCTCGCTGCCTACTACTACGTCAAGGAAGTGCCGGCCAGCTGCGATCCTCTTGGATCCGAGAACAGCCTTATCATCATGACGGGGCCTCTCACTGGAACCAGTGTCCCGGCGAGCACCAAGCTTTCCTTGGCCACCAAGTCGCCCGAGACCGGACACTACACCACCTCCAACGCCGGGGGCGATTTCGGCCCGTTTCTCAAACAGGCTGGGTTTGACGGCCTGATCATTCGGGGCGCCAGCGCGGAACCGACGTGGATCAGCCTAGAAGACGGGCAGGTCGAGTTTCATGAGGCCGCGTCCCTCTGGGGGAAGGACGCCTTTTCGACTGCTGAAGCCCTGGCTAAGGAGCGGCCTGGGGCCAGTGTGGTCTGTATCGGCCCGGCCGGCGAAGTCGGGGTTCGATTCGCGACCGTCCAGGCGGACGGCCGAAGTTTCGGACGGGGTGGGGCCGGAGCGGTCTTCGGCGCCAAGAAGCTGAAGGCCATCACCGTCAGCGGGCACGGGAGCGTGCCAGTGGCTGACCCCCAAGGGCTGAAAGCCGTCCTGCCTCAGTTGAGTCAGGACGTGCGCGCCGGCAAGCTGGATCTTACCGAATACGGCACCAACCAGTTGACGGAGATCATCAACTCCCATGGTTGCTATCCGACGCGCAACTTCTCGACGGCCACCTTCGAAGGAGCCGGGGAACTCGGCGCCCGTACCATGAAAGCCCGCTACTGGGTCAAGAACGAAGCTTGCTGGCGCTGTCCCATTGCCTGCACCAAGCGGTGTCAGGTGAACCAAGGGCCGTGGGCGGGCGCCCAGTCCGACCCGGACTACGAATCCATCTGGGCCTTGGGTGGGCACTGCGGGGTGGCTGATTTCGGGGCGGTGGTCAAGGCCAACTGGCTTTGCGATGCCTACGGCATGGACACGATGAGCGGGGGGTACATGGTTGGGCTGGCGATGGAGCTGTTCGAGCGCGGGCTCATCACCCTGGATGATACGGACGGTATCGCCTTCTCTTTCGGGAACGCGACCGCGCTGGTCGAGGGGCTGCGACTGATCGCCGAGCGGAAAGCCATCGGGAACCTCCTGGCCGAAGGCGTCCTGGGTGTGGCCAAGGCACACCCGGAGTGGAGCAAGTACCTGATGCACGTGAAGGGCTCTCCCCTGGCGGCGTATGATCCGCGGGGTCTTCTCGGAATGGGTCTGGCTTATGGGACGTCGAGTCGCGGCGCCTGCCACAACGTCGGCGGATGGACGATCTCCGAGGAGTTGCTCTCGGGGAAGTATGATCCCTTGAGCGGCGAGGGCAAGGCTCACCTGGTCCGCACCGCCCAAGATACCCGGGCCTACGTGGACTCGCTCGGTCTCTGCACCAACGCCAGAAAGCCCCTCGGCTTCACCGAATCACCCAGGGAGGTCGTACTCAAGCTGGTCACAGGGCTGGACTTGACGTCGGACTTGATGACCATCGGTGAGCGGATCTACTCCTTGGAGCGGCTGTGCCTCAACCGCGAAGGGATAACGACCAAGGATGACCAGCTTCCGGAGAGACTGACCAGCGAAGTATTGCCGGCCGGCCCGGCTCAGGGGCGGCGCGTCGAACCCGAGATCTACCGGAAGATGCTACAGGAATACTACCAGGAGCGGGGCTGGGACGAACAGGGGATTGTGCGCGGAGAGACCCTGCGCCGGCTGGGGCTGTCCGAACTGGTCGCCGACGGCGCGGGCCGAACCGCGGCCATCACGGTCAGCAACATCGAGCGCACGGAAGCCGAGCCCGGACCGAAGTCCTTTTCCGCCCTGCTCCAGGGTGAGGAGACGAAGGTTCTGCGGGATTCGTTCATCCTCCTCTCCCCGGCCAACGCCCCCACTGACAACCTCACCGCCGGCTACACCGTGATCTACCCCGGCTGCCGCACCTCAGGTCACGCTCACGCCGAATACGAGGAGATCTACCACGTCACGAAGGGCGCGGGCCGGATGCGGATCGGAGAGGAGGAGTTTGAGATCAAGGCCGGCGACACCTTTCTTGTGCCCTTCGGCCTCTTTCACACCACCTTCAACCCGCATCACGAGGTACTTGAGTACTTCTGGGTGCTCTCCGGATGCCACGGGCACCCGAAGACGGACCGCGGGTGAAGAAGCGGGGGGATGAGGGATGACGAAGCCAGCGGGTCTATTGAGTGTCGATATCGGCACGGAAAGCGGCCGGGTGGCCTTTCTCGACCTGGAGGGGCGTGTCCTGGCGAGTTCGTCCCGACCGTATGCTCTCCGCTGTCCGCGGCCGGGTTGGGCTGAGCAGGATCCCGAGCTGTGGTGGGAGAGCACGGTCGAGAACATCCGGGACGTCCTGGCGACTCTGTCCGGGGCGCAGGTCCTGGCTGTCGGCGTCGGGGGCCAGATGCACGCCACTGTCCCCGTCGATCGCTCCGGCCGGCTCGTCTCCCGGGACGCTCTCCTCTGGTGTGACAAGCGGAGTGCCGACCAGTGTGCAGCCGTGGCGGCACAGGCGGACGAGGGGGAGATGCTCCGCCTCACAGGAAACGCCCCAGTCCCAGCCTGGACCGGCTTCAAGCTCCGGTGGCTCAAGGAGAACCAGCAGGAGGTTTACGACCGGGCGGAAGCCTTCCTGACCTGCAAAGACTATCTGAACCTGCGCCTGACCGGCGAGAGGTACACCGACTACTCCGAGGCTTCGGGCACATATCTCTTCGACGCCCGGACCCGCCGCTGGTCTCCGGAGTTGTGCGACCTCCTCGGGGTGGATCCCTCCAAATTGCCGCCCATCGTGGAGTCTTCGTCGGTGATCGGCTCGGTCACGGCGGAGGCGGCCAAGGTCACGGGGTTGCCCAAGGGGACGCCGGTCGTCTGCGGCGGTGGGGACATGATGTGCCTCCTGCTTGGAGCGGGGATCACGCTGCCCGGGCAGGCCTGCGACGTCACCGGGACCGCGGCCGACGTCTCCGTGTATGTCCCGCAGCCCCTCTATGACCGGCGACTCATGCACCTTCACCATGTGATCCCGGGGGGAGGGTGGATCTCGTTCGGCATCCTGGATGCGGGGGGCGGCAGCTACAAATGGTTTCGGGATACTTTTGCCGCGGCTGAAGTCGCCGAGGCCCGGGCGGCGGGGATTTCCGCCTACGAACTCTTGAACCGCAAGGCCCAGGACGTTCCAGCAGGGGCGGAAGGTCTGTTCTATCTTCCTTATCTGCTGGGCGAACGGACGCTGGGGACAAGCGACAGCCGGGGGGTGTTCTTCGGCCTGACGCCTCGCCATACTCTGGGACACTGCGTCCGGGCGATCATGGAGGGGGTAGCGTACGACCTGCGCCAAAGCCTCGATCTGATCGAGGCCGAGGGAATCCGGATTGAAGAGGTGCGAGCAGTGGGTGGCGGCGCCAGGAGCCCGCTGTGGTCGTCAATCAAGGCAGACGTCTACCGGAAGACGATTGTGACTCTGAAGAACTTCGAGGGGGGGGTGGTCGGCGCCGCCATCCTGGCCGGGTTGGGGGTCGGCGTGTACAAGGACGCTTCTGAGGCGGTCCAACGGGTAGTCAGTCTTGAGGCCCGCTACGAGCCCGATGCGGAGAGGGCGGCGCACTATGAACGGGCGTACCGGGTCTTCAAGTCGCTCCACGACGGTTTGCAGCCTCTATTTAAGGAAATGGCCGCGCTCGAGCGGTAGGTGGTGGAAAACGTGACAGCCTTCAAGGTAGTCGTTACGGCACGTTCCTTCGGCGAAGGGTCAGAGGAACCGCTTGCGCTCTTGCACCAGGCTGGGTGCGAGGTGGTGAGGAGTGGGCTGGATCGTCCCTTATCCGCGCAAGAGTTGGCGGGCTTAATCAAGGGCGCCGACGCCCTCATTACCGGCAACGACAGGGTGGATGCTTCTGTGATCGCCGGGGCCGCCAGGCTGAAAGTCATCTCCCGCTACGGGGTGGGCTTGGACAACATCGACCTGCAGGCAGCCGCTGAGCGGGGCATCGTGGTGACGAACACGCCCGGGGCGAACGACCAGTCGGTGGCGGACCTGGTGATGACTTTCGTCCTGGCTTGTGCGCGGCGGCTCATGGATGCTGCCGGGCAGGTCCGGAGCGGGCGGTGGCAGCGGGTCCTCGGGAGCGAGGTGTGGCGGAAGACCTTAGGGATTATCGGTACCGGCCGAATCGGAAGGTGTGTGGCGCAGCGGGCCCGGGGCTTCCAGATGAGGATTCTCTGCTTCGACGCGGTGCCGGATCCAGGATGGGCAGATGCCAACGAGGCCACCTACACCAGCTTTGATGCGCTGCTCGCCGCCTCGGACTTCGTCACTCTCCATGTCCCCCTGAACAAACAGACCAGGGGCTTGATCGGGGCCCGGGAGTTGCGGCTCATGAAACCCTCCGCCTATCTCATCAACACCGCCCGCGGCGGTATCGTCGACGAGCAGGCACTCCATGAGGCCCTCATTTCCGGAACCATCGCCGGGGCGGCGCTTGACGTTCTGGAGCATGAGCCGGCCATGGACAGCCCGCTCTGCGGGTTGCCGAACGTGCTCATTACCGCCCATACGGGGGGCTACACCAGGGAGGCCGTGCGAAGGATGAGCATGATGGCGGCCCAGAACACCATCGATGTGCTGACCCGTACGACCGGTGAGACAGGAAAGAAGGGGGGCTGTCAGTGAAACGCGACGAGATTGCCCGGGTGATCAGAGAATCCGGAGTGGTGGCAATCGTCAGGGGCACCTCCGCGTCGACCCTGGGTAGACTGTGTGAAGCCCTAAGGCAAGGAGGGATAAGGGCGATCGAAGTGACCTTCAACACCCGGGGGGCGCCGAAGATGATCGAGGAACTGGTGGACAAGCACGCCGCTGGGCTGATCGTGGGCGCCGGTACCGTCCTGGACGCCGACACAGCCCGCACTGCCATCCTATCAGGGGCCTCTTTCGTGTTGGCGCCCAACTTAAACCTCGAGGTCATCGAGACGTGCCATCGCTATGACGTACTCCCGGTACCAGGGGCTATGACCCCGACGGAAATCCTATCCGCCTGGTCGGCTGGGGCGGAGATCGTCAAGGTTTTCCCGGCCGGTTCGCTGGGTCCCCGCTACTTCAGGGAGCTCCGCGGGCCCTTGCCGCAAGTCGAGATGATGGCCGTAGGGGGAGTCAACCTCGATAATGCGGCAGGGTTCATTGAGGCGGGGGCGGCCGCGCTGGGTGTCGGCGGCGAATTGGTGAACCGGAGTGCGGTCGCACAGGAGCAGTGGGATGTCGTGACGGCAAGGGCGCAAGCCTTCCTCCGGGTCGTGACGGAGGCCCGGACAAGGCGGGGGTAAGGTATCTAGGAACGGACCGGCTATCCAAGATTCAATCCGGGGAGGGAAGAAAAGATGAAAAGGGCTCTGTCACTCGCGTTCGTCCTGGCTTTGGTCTTGGGCGCGGCTTGCACTCCGGGCTTGGCCCGGAGCTACCGGCGCTTTGACGGCGTGAAGCTCGAGTTCATCATGGTCGATGACCCGCAAGTCTACGCGATCCGCAAACACCTGCCCGAATTCAAGAAGCTCACCGGAATCGACGTGACCATCACGGAATATCCCCTCTCCAGTCTGATGGAGAAGCAGCTTCTCTCACTCATCTCCGGAACCGGGAAGCCCGACCTGGTCGGGTTCGACCTCTGGTTCGTGGGGGCTTTCGGACGCACCGACACCCTCCTGCCGCTGGACTCTTTCATTAACGAACTCAAGAACGACCGTGACTTCGACTTCGCCGACCTCCTCTCCCGTCATGTGGAGGGTTATCGGTACAAGGATCGCCAGATCGGTGTCGGTTTCATCCCGGTTCAGATGCTTCAGGTCTATCGGAAGGACCTGTTCGAGTCACCGAAATACAGATCCGAGTTCAAGGCCAAGTACGGATATGACCTCAAGCCTCCGGAGACTATGAAGCAGTTCATGGACGTGGTGAAGTTCTTTACCCGAGACACCGATGGAGACGGAAAGATCGACCTCTGGGGCACCGCCACGCAAATGCAGCGCGACGACCCCATCTACTGTGCCTTCACCCATTTCATGTACCCCTACGGCGGGGAGATCATCGACCCCAAGACGAAGCGGCCGGTCTTCAACAGCAAGACGAACGTCAGGGCGCTCACCGACTTCGTGACGATGGTCCACAACTACTGCCCGCCGGGCACGCTTGGTTATGGCTGGGGCGACATGACCGCCGCCATGCAGAAGGGTGACGTCGCCATCCAGCTTAACTGGAACGTGTTCATGGGGGAATACGAGGATCCCAGCAAGTCCAAGGTTGCCGGGAAGCTCGGTTACACGCCTACGCCCGGTGAGGTGACTAAGCGCTCACTCCTCGGCGGCTGGGGAATCGGCATCAATAAGCAAAGCAGAAACAAGGAAGCCGCCAAGGAGTTCATCAGGTGGCTTCTCAGCAAGGAGACCGACCTGGCAGTGACGCTGAGCGGTGGCGCAGCCCCGATGAGGGTGTCGACCTACAAAAACGCGGAGGTCGCGAAGCGATTCCCGCACGGGCCGGCCTCCAACCTGACCGCGGCGTACAGCACCCCACCGCCCCCGGTCCCCGAGTTTCCGGCCATCCTGGAAATCGTGGGCTTGGCACTGTCGGAAGCCGCGTCAAAGCAGAAATCGCCGAAAGAGGCCCTAGACGATGCCCAAGCCAAACTGGACGACGTGATGCGCGGCGCAGGCTACTACAAATGAGGGCTCAAGGGGCTGGCGGGACCCGTCGGTTTCCGCCAGCCCCCGTCTGAACTCGTCATGGACTGGCCATCCGGGGGAGGGACCAAGGATAGAATGGAGACGAGAAGACGCCGACTGCTGCTCTTAGTCCTGGTCGGGCCGGCTACCTTGATTCTGCTTTCGACCTCGATCGTGCCCTTAGTCTACTCCGTGCTCCTGAGCCTGCAGAACTACAACCTCACCGACCCGTTCGGGCGACGGTTCGTAGGCCTGTACCAGTTTGTCCGGGCGCTCCGCGATCCGCGCCTGTGGCAGGCGACGGTCACCACCTTCCAGATCCTTGTTCCGTCTCTCGTCATCGAACTGGTTCTCGGGATAGGGATCGCGCTGCTCTTGAACCGTAAGAGCCGCGGCCTGAAGGCTTTCCGGGCCTGTATCCTGCTGCCCATGATGGTCACCCCGGTGGTGGTGGGCTTGATGTGGGCGCTCATGTACAACACCAATTTCGGAATCCTAAACTACTTTCTGTCGCTTGTGGGAGCAGGAGCCGTGGAATGGTTGGCCTACCCCAACTTAGCCAAGCTCTCGCTGATTCTGGTCGACATCTGGCAGTCCACTCCGTTCGTCGTGCTGATCGTGCTGGCGGGATTGCAATCGCTGCCTCCCCTGGCCTACCTGGCAGCCCGCGTCGACGGCGCCACCAGGTGGCAAACGCTACGCTACATAACGCTGCCCATGTTACGGCCGATCATCGCCGTAGCCACTCTCTTCCGGCTCCTTTCACTGCTGGTGAGCTTCGATGTCATCTACGTGTTGACCGGAGGGGGGCCGGGTTCGGCCACGGAGACCCTCAGCATGTACATCTACAAGCAGGGTTTCGTGCTCTGTGACGTGAGCTATGCTTCTGCCTTGTCCTATATCTTCCTGGTGGCCAGCATCGTGGCGACCACTCGCCTGGTCAAGCTGACCGCCGCGCCAAGTCAACAGTACAGCGGGGGAGGAGCGTCATGAGCAACGGGAAGCGCGACACGCGGACAGCAGCCGGCCGGGCCAGGTTGATGCGGAGCATCGGTTACCTCTTGGCCATCGGGTTGGTGAGCCTCGTCTTCCTCTTTCCGATCTACTGGATGCTCGCGACCTCGCTGAAATCGAGGGTCCAGACGTTCACCCTGCCGCCGGTCTGGCTCTTCAAGCCGACCCTCGAACACTACGTGCAGGTCATCACCGAGCGGCAGCTGTTTCGATACATGCTGAACAGCCTGAGCGTGGTCGTGAGTGCGACCCTGGTCGCGGTCCTGCTCGGGACCATGGCCGCCTTCGGGTTTGTGCGGCTGAAGTTCCGGGGCAGCAAAGATCTGGCATTCTGGATGCTGAGCACGAAGATGCTGCCTCCCATAGCTGTCGCCGTGCCGCTGTTCTTGATGTTCCGGCAACTGCGCCTGCTCGATACCAGAGTGGGTCTCATTTGGATTTACGCGGCTCAGGCCCTTCCGCTCGCCGTCTGGTTGATGAAGGGGTTCCTCTCCGACATACCAATCGAATTGGAGAAAGCCGCCATGGTCGATGGGTGTTCCACCCTGGGGGTGCTGCGCCGAATCGTGATCCCCTTGGCGTTACCCGGTATGGTGGCCACGGCGCTCTTCTGCTTCATCACCCTCTGGAACGAATTCCTCTTCGCCCTGGTGCTGACCGGGACAGAAGCCAAGACCCTGCCGGTCATGGCTGCCGGCATCCGAACCCGGCGGCGGGAGATTTGGGGCGAAGTGGGCGCCCTCGGGACGTGCATCGCCTTACCGGTTCTGGCGTTTGCCGTCCTGATCCAAGACTACCTGGTGCGCGGGATGACCTTTGGTACCGTCAAGCGGTAAAGAAAGGATCATACCACAACATGGCTTCGGGGGGGCTTAGACGTTGAGTATTTCGTTCAGGAACGTCTCCAAGAACTACGGCAAGGTGGCCGCCGTCAGCGACTTCTCCCTGGACGTGCGGGACGGTGAGCTTCTGGTGCTCCTGGGGCCTTCGGGCAGCGGCAAGTCGACCGTCCTCAACCTGGCGGCCGGCCTTGAGAAGCCGGACGCGGGCGAGATCTACAAAGCCGGCCGGCTCATCAACGATCTCGAACCGAAGGATCGGAACGTCGCGATGGTGTTCCAGACCTACGCCCTCTATCCTCACCTGACCTGTTACGAAAACATCGCCTTCCCTTTGAAAATCAGGAAAACGCCCCCGGCGGAGATCAAACGCCGGGTGGAGAGCATCGCCGCCACTCTGAGGGTTGATCACCTGCTGGACCGCAAACCGAGCCAACTGTCGGGGGGAGAGGCCCAGCGGGTCTGCCTGGGCAGAGCGCTGGTCAGGAAGCCCGATCTGTTTCTGCTCGATGAACCGCTCAGCAACCTGGACGCCAAGCTCCGGGTGACGATGCGGACCGAGATCCAGATTCTGTGCCACAACGTCGGAGTGACCGCCATCTACATCACCCACGACCAGGAAGAGGCCATGGCCATTGGCGAACGCATCGCCATCATGAACCACGGACGGTTACAGCAGGTGGGTACGCCGCCCGAGGTTTTCGAGAACCCGGCGAACCTTTTTGTGGCCAAGTTCGTCGGCAATCCCACGATCAATACCTTCACCGGGAGGCTTGTCCGCGGAGGAGAGGCAGGTTCCGGCGCCCAGGAGAACCCCTGGACGGTTGAGACGAGGGGGTTCCGCCTTGCGGTGCCCCGCCCGGCATGCGACCGGCTCCGTTCCGAACAGGACGGTCAGGAGGTCATCCTTGGGGTTCGCCCGCGGAGAGTAGCGTTGACGTCCGGGACCCAAGGCGCTCTGTTCCGGGGGAAGGTGGCCGTGGTGGAGTACTTGGGAGAGGAGGCTCACGTCCATCTTGAAACCGAGGAGGGACGGGTCGTGGCCGTAACTCAGGCCTCAAAGTCCCCCGGGGTCGGGGAGAGGGTAGCCCTGGACTTCGATCCGTCCTCGGTTTACCTGTTCGACGCTCAGACCGAGCAAACCCTGGTCAAGTTCTAGCGGGTTGCCGGTGAGGCGCCCTGGCAGACTAAGTGTTCCCAATATCACGTACTGGGAGGTAAGAGCCATGAAGGGAAAGAGGCCGGGAATGCTCCGGGATATACCGGGAGAACTGTCACGCAAGTACTACGACCTGTTGCTGCGCAATGAAACAGGAGGGACCTTCTGGCGGGCGGTGATGGACGATTCGGCCAAGGTCCCGGTACTGGAGAGCCAGGACGGCATCTACGTCACGGACGTTGACGGGAACGTGTACATCGAGACCTTGGGAGCGTTCGCCACTTCGTGCCTCGGGTATTCCCCGAAACAACTGATCAAGGTGGCCATGGAACAGGCGGAGCGCTTGATGCACGTCTCCGACTGGCCGAACATCCCCAGGGCCGAGCTTGCGCAGCGGTTGCTCGAGATCGCTCCGGGCTTTCTGAAGCACGGCCAGGTTCAATTCGAACTCGGCGGCGGCCCGACGGTGGACCTTGCCCTGGAACTCATGCACTACGCTTCTCCGCCGCCCCGCCGGGACATCATCACCTTCTTCGGCGGCTATCACGGGCGGACGGTGGCCAGCGTCAATCTGGCCGCCAACGCCTATAACCGGGAGGGGTTCCCGGGCGTAAACTTCAACGTTATCCGAGTGCCGTACGCCTACTGTTACCGATGCGCTTTCGAGCGGACGTACCCCTCCTGTGACATGTTCTGTGTTACTTGGATCGAGCGGCTCTTCGAGTCGGCCGAGTATGGGGTGTACGATCCGAATACCGGCACCTCGCTGGTAGCGGGGCTCGTCGTGGAGCCGGTGCAGACGCACAGCGGGATGATCGTGCCCCCGGCCGAGTTTTACCAGGGGTTGCGCCGGATCTGCGACCGCTACGGCCTGATCTTCTTGAGCGACGCCATTCCGATGAGCATCGGCCGGAGCGGCAAGTGGTTCACCTGCGAGCACTTCGGGGTCACGCCGGACATGATCACCATCTGCAAGTCGATCTCGGGGGGCATCTGGCCGCTGTCGGCCCTGATCGCGCGCCGGGACATCGCAGAGGCTTGGGCGAACCGCCCCGACAAGCACATGGGCACCTTCCACGGGAACCCCGTGGGCTGCCGGGCGGCTCTCGAGGTGATCGCGGAGATCGAACGGCGGAACCTGCTGGCCCACGTCACGGAAGTGGGGAACTACTTCCTCGACGGCCTCAAAGCCCTTCAAGCCGAGCACGAGGTTCTGGCGGACGCCGCCGGTTTGGGGTTGGCCCTGGGGGTGGAGTTCGTACGAGACAAGCGAACCAAGCAACCTGCGCCTGAACTGGCCGCGCGGGTGGCGAGCGAGGCCCTGCGCAGGGGTGTCATTCTGCTCCGGGTGGGTTACTTCGGCAACCGAATCACGTTCATGCCTCCCTACATAATCACGAAGGAAGAGATCGACTTGATCCTCGAGGTGCTCGACCAGTCTATCAAGGCGGCGAAAGAGCTGGCCTGAACGGAGGGAGTGCACGTGAAGCCGCGGACCGGGGCCCTCATCGCCCAACTGCAGAAGAGCACGGACAAGTGGGTGCGCCACGACCGCCTGCGGTTGGTGGACCACGAAGGTGCGTCAATCATGGAGGAGCCTATCGTCATACGCCAAGCCCTGGCCACTCGACTGCTGCTTCGACACGTTCCGCTGTGGGTCGGTGAGGACGAGGAATTGGTCGGGTGCCGCCCGACGATGCCGTTCCCCGAATTCACCTCGGAGTCGGAAAGGGTCCGGGTCCAACACCTGGGTATAGGACCGGAAACTCAGTTCTCCCACGTGGTTCCCGGTTTCACCCGTGTGCTGGAATTCGGTTTCGGTGGACTGGCGGCTCAAGCGGCCGAGCACCTCTCGGCATGCTCCCCGTCCACACCGGAGCAAGTTGCTTTCTGGAAGGCCGCCCGAATCGCCTGTGAAGGGGTGGTGGAGTACTCGGCGCGCTACGCCGCGCTCCTACGACAACAAGCAGGTCAGCCGGACATTGGCGCCGCCCGGCGGGAGCACCTGCTGTCCTTGGCCAGCCTGTGTGAAAGAGTTCCCGCCGGCCCGGCAACCACTTTCCACGAAGCGCTGCAGTCCCTCTGGTTCACCTACTCCGTCTTCCGGACCGTAGGGCCCTGTCAGGTGCCTCTCGGTCGCCTGGATCAACTCCTCTATCCTTACTGGCGCCGGGACCTGGACCGCAATCTGCTGGACGAAGAGCGCACCCTCGAGCTGCTCGAACAATTCTACGTGAAACTGAACTACGCCGACTACATCTTCGGGGACTGGCGGGACGCAGACAACGGAACCTCGATCACCCTGGGCGGAATCCTGCCGGACGGCTCGGACGCCGCCAACGAATTGACTTACCTATGTCTTTGGGCGCGGGTTGGGTTGCCGGTCCGGACGCCCACCTTCTCCATCCGTTGCCACTCCCGGACGTCCGCTTCACTGTACCGGGCGGCCTTTGCCGTGCTGCGTCACGCCCCGGGGGCGCTGGCCTTCCACAACGACGAGGCCGTCATCCCAGCGCTGGAATCAGTGGGGATCGAGCGGGCCGACGCGGTCAACTGGGCCTGCCAGGGTTGCGTGGAACCGCTCGTTCCCGGGAAGACAGGCGATCACATGATCGGCGTCTGGCTGGAACTCCTCAAGTACCTGGAACTGGCCCTGAATAACGGTGAGCCCATTCTCACCGGTGATCACGCCCCCGACCAGACCAAAGCCCTGTTGGGTTTTGGCGCGGTCATGGACACCGGCGACACCTGCGGCCCCCCGACCGGTGACGCCGAAGCGCTTGACCGTGGCGGGTTCGAGGCACTCATGGCGGCTTATAAGGCACAGCTCGAGTACGCCATCCAACGCAAAGCCCGAGAGTGCAACCGGGTCATGTCCCACATCAGTTCCATCTGCCCAACTCCCTTGTTGTCGGCCACTTTCGAGGAATGCATGCTCAGAGGCTTGGATCGCACCGCTGGTGGATGCAAGTACTACTACACTGGGACGGCTTGCCGCGGACTGCCCAACGTCGCCAACGCGCTCGCCGCCATCCGCAAGTTGGTCTACGAGGAACGACGGATAAGCCTGCCCGAACTCGTCCAGGCGCTGAAGAAGAACTTCCAGGGGTATGAAGGGTTGCGCACGGAGATCATCTCAAGGTGCCCCAAGTTCGGAAACGACGACGACTACGTCGACTCCCTCGCCCGGGAGATCGCGAGTCACTGCTGCGACGTGATTCTCGCGCAACGCAATCCATACGGTTTCGCCTTCAAACCGGCTTTCTGGGCTTCCTGGTATCACGCCGCCGGGAAACAGATCGGCGCGTCGGCCGACGGGCGGCTGAGCGGAGCGGCGATCGCTGCCAACTGCTCACCCGCGGCCGGGACAGCCACCAAAGGACCCACGGCCGTCATCCGCTCGGTCAGTAAGATCGACTTTTCCCGGGCCGCCAACGGAATGGCGCTCGACCTGGCCCTTCCTGTCTCTCTCCTGGCTGTTGATCAGCAGGAGCTCGTGGAGGCGATGGTTAGAACCTACTTCAGCTTGGGAGGCATGGAGATCCAATTCAATCTGGTCGATCGGGAGACTCTCAGGAAGGCCCAGGCTGACCCTGCAAGTTACCGCGACCTCCTGGTCCGGGTGTGGGGGTTCAGCGCCTTCTTCGTCACCCTTGACCGGGACATCCAAGACCAGATCATCGCGCGCTGTTGAGCCGCGGGGCGCCGGGTCCTAGGTGCCCCTCAACTCGCGCGGAGCGCGGCAGGGGAAGCCGGAGTCCTCGGTGACTATCCTTTGCAGGTTGGCCACTACTTCCTGACTGACGTGCGGGGTCACCCCCTCGCCCACCAATGCTCTCATGGCGTCTGGAAGGGGGTTCGGTCTTCCCAGGGCGGCATACTTGCCGGCGCCCAGTTCGTGATAGGGCATCAGTTCCACACCCATGATCCCGCCTTCCGGCGCGGCCCGGCAGTGAGCCTTTCCCACTTCCTTCAAGATAGCGCTGAGCGCTCGGGCGTTCTCCACCGTCGCGGTCAAGCCATTGACCAAGGGGATCCGGACCGTCACGCGACAACCGCGCTCGACTAAGAGGCGGAGGTTTTCCAGGATCTCAGAATTGCCGTGACCGGTCAATTGCCGGTGCTTGACCGGGTCAGCGTGCTTCAGGTCAAAAAGGACAACCTCGCACAGCCTTCCGGCCCTGACGAGGTCGTCGGCGGCACAGAGGCCGGCCGTCTCGAGCGCGGCCGGAACGCCCAGTTGTTGCGCCCCCTCCAGGGTCGACAGCACGAACGCCGGCTGTAACAGAGGCTCGCCCCCCGACAGGGTGAGCCCGCCGCCCGTCCGCTGAAAAAAAGGCAGGTCACGGCGGACCAGTTCCAGGACCTGGGTGGAGGTCATGACCTCCCCCGCCAGCCTGAGGGCGCCCGACGGGCAAACCTTGGCGCATGCCCCACACCCCTTGCAGGCCGCCCGCTCGATCACCGGTGTCAGCGCTGAATTCTCAGGTTTTCCGGCTGCAGGTTGTATTGCCCCATACCTGCACGCATCGAGGCACTGGCCGCACCGGATGCACTGCTGGGGATAATGAAGCAGTTCAGGTACGCCGCTCTGGGACTCCGGGTTGCTGCACCACAGGCAACGGAGTGGACACCCCTTGAGGAAGACGGTCGTTCTGATGCCGGGACCGTCGTGAAGGCAAAACCGCTGGACGTCGAAGATCAACCCGGACTCTTCGCGCATCTCGCATTCCTCTCGCTAGTGCCTGCGACTCTTCTATCGCATGAATTCCCCAGAGTCTCTCTTATCCCTCTGTCGAGTGATAGTCCGCGTGTCAACCCTGTGCCAGGGGGCAGAACCCAGACAGGAATTTCCTCGCACTCCAGCGAATGGCTAGAGTCAGACATGTCGGTCGAAAGCGGGTGGAGTGCGGTGGAGAAGGCACGTCGGCAGGCTGCACTCTGCGCCCTGCTCGCCGAAGAGCCGGGGGCTTTCACCGTGGAGGCGTTGGCCGCCCGGCTGGCGGTCAGTCGGCGCACCGTCCAGCGGGACCTGGGAGAAATGCGCCGGCGAGGTATTGAAGTCGCCCGCCAAGGTGACCGGTTATGCCTGGTGTCCATCAAAGAAGACGCTCCTCAAGCGACGGCTCCGGCCACGGAGCGGGAGGTTCGCCAGCTCTCCCTGCTCAAGTGGATCTACGAAGAACCGGGTTCCCTTGCGCCGGCTGGGCTCTGCGAAAGGGGGGCGCGCCGCTTCGAGGTCTGCGAGCGCACGATCCTGCGGGACCTGGCCTCTCTCCAGGAGCGCGGCCTGATTGACCTGCGGGAGGGGCGGTATTACCCTGGCGGCGGCTTTCTGCCCCGCCTCACCCTTTCTCCTGACCAAGCCTTGGCCCTCCTGAGCTATCTGGACATTCAGCGGCAACTGCTGCCTCGCGGAGAGGCGCTGCGGAGCGCGGAAGAGAAGCTTCGCTCCTGCCTGCTCGGGGAGGCCGGCTCCAGCGTTTTGCGGGAAGCAGAAGGCCGCCACAACCCCGTCCGCCTGGTCAAGGGGCGGTACTATCTGCAGCCGCCGGAGATCGAGGAACGCGTGGACTTACTCGAACGGGCCTGCCAGGAGAGACGCCTGGTGAGCTTCTTCTACACCACCCTGGCGGGGGAGGCGAGCCAACGGACGGTGGCGCCGTTGGGCCTGGTCTACTACTGGTTTCACGATGCCTGGTATCTGGTGGCCGGGGGGCGCTCCGCTCAAGGCCAGGAGGCTCTGCGCCACTTTCGCCTGGACCGTATGACCGACGTTGGGGTGATGCAGGAGACGTTCACGCCGCCCGAGGGATTCGACCTCCAGGGACACCTGGCGCCGTGCTGGGGGGTCGAGCGGGGGGAACTGCATCGGGTCAGGATCCGGTTCTATGACGAGTACAACGTGATGGCGCGGCTCAAGCGCGAAACGGCCCACCGGACTAAGGCGAAGATCGAGGAAGAGGGGAGCGGTTCGGTCATCTACACGGACGAGGTGTCGGGGCTCCATGAGATTCGGGTCTGGGTAAGGAGCTTCGGCAGTTCCGCCGAGGTGCTCGAGCCGGCCGAGTTGCGCGAGGAACTCATCGAGAGCGTGCGGCGGATCGTGGCCCGCTACGGAGGGCGGTGAAATGGCGAGCCGGTTCGACGAAGCGGCGCTCGGGCGGATGATCCGCCTCTTGCATGCCCTGCGCGCCGCGCCTCAAGGTCTCACCGAGGCAGAGCTGGCAGCCGTCTGTGGGGTGGCTCCGGCGACCGTGAGGGAAGACCTTCGCCTGCTCTGCGAATACGCCAACGTTCCGTTGTACAACGAAGCTGATGGAGAAGGGAGCGGGGAAGAAGACGACCTGGCTGAACGGAATACTGCTGAGCGTCCCTGGCATCTGCAGGCGTCCGATTATCTCCTTCCTCCCCTTCCGCTCACGGCCGTCGAGACGTGGGCGTTGCTTGAAGCTCTCCAACCGGCCTGGGCTGAGTCGGGGACGGAAGCGGATTCTGCCCTCCGGGCGGTTCGGGAGCGCCTAAAGGAGGCTCTCTTGGGGAATCCCCAGCTGAGGTCAGGCCGGAGAGGGCAAGGTGGCGCAGACGGGGAAGGGGAGATTCCGCAACCGGGGAGGCCCATCGTGGTCAAAGGTGTCCGGCCGGTCTATGACCCGGGCCAGCCAGAGGCGCTGGTCCGGCGCCTGGAGAGGGCCATCCGCGCTCGACAGCGGTTGCTGATCCGGTACAGGAGCGCCGGCACGGGTGAAGTTGCGGAGCGGAGGGTGGATCCCTACGGGTTGCTCTACTACTGGGTGCAGGCCGCCTGGTACTTGGTCGGTCACTGCCATAGGGCACGGGGAATCCGGACTTTCCGCCTGGACCGTCTCCAGCGGGTTCAGGAACTCACAGAGCGTTTCTCCTATCCGTCCGGCTTTTGCCTGGACGAGTACTTCCGCTATTCCTGGGGGGTGGAGCATGGGAAACTCCACCGGGTGGTCATCCGCTTCTGGGACCAGTTCAATGTCTTGGCCCGGGTGCGCAAGGAGACGGCCCACCGCCGCGACGCCAGCCTGACCTTGGAACCGGGTGGGACCCTGCTCTTTACAGACATGGTGTCCGGGCTCAATGAGATCAGGGTCTGGGTCCGCAGCTTCGGCGAGTCCGCCGCGGTGCTGGAGCCGAGGGCGCTCCGGGAGAGCGTCCGGGAAAGCGCCCTGCTGATTCTGGAGAGATACGGGGAAGTCGTCCCCCGCAAACTGATTCCGATGACCCGACGACAAGGACGGTTCCGCTAAGGTTATCCGGATCAACGATTTGCTCCGCCAACTCCAGGGCGCGGTCGGCATCCCGTTGCTCAAAGGCCTCTGACGGGATACCTCCCGGGAGGCTGTCCGGATAGCGCGTCGGGATGTAGTACTTGTCCAGGACAGCTGTTCGGCCCCACGTCGCCGCGGGCCAGGGACCCGAAGAGGATGACCAGGTTCGCAGACGATACCCCACGGTGGCACTCCTCCAGGCTCTGGCCCCATTATCGAGGACGGCAGGGGTCCCTGTCAAGCTGCTGGCCCAGCTCGAAGCCCTCCCGGAACGGGTTCAGGAAACGGACTCCTTCCACGAACGCGCCGTCACGGAAATCTTCACTGAGTACCAGCGGGATCTGATTCAGCTTGGCCGTTGCCCAGATCTGGGCGTCCCAGAAAGGGAATTGGTGTTCGGTAACCCCGCGGGCCGCTTCGAGGACGATGGGTCCGGTGACCTCCAGAACGGTCCAGGTCTGAAAGTGATTCCGAAGCCGTTCCGCAGCTTCGGCGCTGCTCAACGGGGCTGCGATTTTACGGGTGACGGCCACGTAGAATTCGGATAGCACCTGGGCACTGACCGACCCGAGACCCCGCTCCGCCAGATAGTTGAGGAGCTGTTGAGCCTTGGTCTGCTTGTCCGGTTCCGAACGGTCGTAAGCATAGACAAGCAGGTTGGTGTCGAGAAAGCAGTCAGTCTTCATACAAATCTTCCCGCTCCCATTCCCGCCGTCCGGGTACAGTCTCCCGGCAGCCCTGCGCCTCCAGGAAAGCCTTTTCCTCTGCCCAAGCCGCCGGGTTCCGGGGAAGGCGGAGTTGTTGCGCCGTGGCGGCGTAGAGATTCAGTGCCTCACGGACCACTTCCGCCTCGCTGAGACCGCGTTTGGCAGCCCACTCTTTGACCAGGGCGTCCTGAGCGGGCTCGAGGTAGAGCTGCTTGCGAATCAGACGGGACATCAGGCATCCCCCCCTCCGCTCTTATACATCATCACATACATCATAGCACAGGCCGGCAAGAGTGTCAGCGCTCAGTTGATCGCCGATGAAAAAGGGGCTGCCCCGTTCGCCCTGGGGCAGCCTGCCGTACGCCTAAGGAGCGATGTCCATTGTCTGTTACGGCTTCGTGTGGATGCTCACCAGAGCGGCCGACTGGTCGGGCGCCGCGCCGAGGACCCGGAAGCTGACGCCGTAGTTCGGGAGCAGGACGCCGCTGATCGGGTAGGCCGGGCTCAGGTACGTCTTGTTGTCGTCGAAGTTCGGCACCGGCGGCAGGGACTGGTAGGTGCGGCTCTTGTCGTCCCGGGTGAGCGTGTTCTCGATCGTCCGCTCGACGCCGAACGGCGCATCCATGACCTGGATCCGGGTCCGCCACGGCAGGCCCTTGTTCGGCGTGCGCAGGATCGTGTCGTGGGAGTCCACCACGAGCAGGAAGCCGTGGCCCGGGTGCACGCCGACCCAGTTCTCGACGTAGGCAGTGTCGCGGTACCACAGGAGCAGGCCCGGGTTGTAGGAGAAACGCTCCGCCCAGGTGGCGCCGGTGTAGTTGTAGCAGGTCCTGAGGCTCCGGTCGAACTCCGTGAAGTCGCGCCACTCCATCAGGTAGTAGTGAGTCACCATCTTGGTCGAGGTGCCCTCGAAGATGGTCCACTCGCCCGGGCCGCCCGTCTTCAACCAGCCCTGGTTGCCGGACTCCACGTTGTCGAAGAAGCCGATCTCCGGGATGGTGACGTCGTCGATGCACCAGCCCTTGCCCTGCACCGCCATGTCGGTCCAGTAGCGGAAGCGGAGCATGATCTCCCGGCCGGCGAAGGGTGTCAGGTCGAAGCTCGCCAGGATCCACCCGTTGCTCGAACCGGTGATGCCGTTCCCGGCGTTCTGGCCGTTCGGGTCGTCGTTGGTGGTGATGGCGCCCGGAAGCGACGTCCAGGTGGCGCCGTTGTCGGTGGATACCTCGACGTACCCGTAGTCCCAGTCCTGCTCGATGTCGTACCAGGTCCAGAAGTTGAGGTGGGCGCTGGAGACCATCGATAGGTCGAAGACACGGCTCAGGCAGCGCTCGACCTGGTCGCCCATCCCCGACCACCACTCGTACAGCCCGCTGTACGGCAGGTTGACGCTGATGGTGAAGGGCTTCTTGGGCAAGCTGACCCGGATCGCCTGCGCCTCGTCGGTCAGGTGGTTTGAGTGATCCAGCTTGAAGGTCTGGGCGCCGCTCCTCAGGTCGTCCAGCGTGACGACCGCCGGGTTGACCCAGCCGAGGACGTACCGGCCCCAGATGCTGATGCTGGACGGGCAGGTGCCGAGCGCCTGGTCGTCGCCGAGCCAGGAGCCGGAGGCCATCAGCGTCCAGAAGGCCGGAGAGGACTCACCGGAGTAGATCGTGTCGTACTCGTCGGGCAGGCCGAGGTCATGGGCGAACTCATGGCAGAAGACCCCGATCGACCCGTCCTCCGGCATCATGGTGTAGGGGCCGATGCGGAGGTTCGTGCCCGGGATGGGGATGCCATTGTTCCCCCAGTCGGCGAAGGAGCTGTGGGACCAGATGGCGTCGTCGCCCTGGGCTCCGCCGCCGCCTTCCTGGCCGGCGCCGGCGTGGACGATCATGATGTGGTCGATAAATCCGTCACCGTCGCCGTCATACTCGCTCCAGGGGACCTCGCCGATCCGGCCGTCCGCCTCCATCTGGAGCAGCATGTCCCGGATCAGCTCCGCCGGGTTCTTGATGGCGTTGTCGATGCCGCTCTCGGAGTCGCGACCGTAGACGTACTCGGGGTTGTTCACCCGGTACCAGCCGTACACCTGGCCTTCGACCGTGTACAGGCCGTTGGACTGCTGGATGTAGTAGTTGGCCATGGTCAGGGCCCCGGGGGTCCGGTCGAAGAGCATTTTCTGGTAGTGCGCAACGCTGAAGTCGGGCACCCAGTAGTCGGTGTTGTTGACTGTCCGGTCCGGCTCGGGCAGCAGGTTATGGGCCGGATCGGTGAACTCGACCAGCATGACCAGGATCTTGCCGGTCTCGGCGGGGTCGCCGTAGGTCACGTTGACCGCCGGCGCCACGCCGACCAGCTTGCCGAGCTTCTTCCCGTAGAGGAGGTTGCCGTGCTCGCTGGCGGCCGTCTCCCGGGCAGCCAGCTTCGCCGCCGCCTTGGGGTTCACCCAGTCGTTGGACTTGGAGCGGACTCTGTTCAGGTAGGCCTGGACGATCGCGTCGATCTGGTCCTGGTCGGCTCCCGGCGGGATCAGCCCTTTGGCCTGGAGCATGGCTGCGATGGGCCCCTCCCTTGCCGTCACCAGGCGCAACGGGGGGGCAGCCAGGGCGGTTGCGGCTGCCAGGCCTACGAGGAGCAGGGACACTACCACCGGGAAGAGTCTCCGTTTCACCGTCTGCACACTCCTTTCACCTTCACCTCAGTCCCTCATCCGCGTTGGAAAAACGTGGAACGACGATCCTATAATTTCTCCCACATCAGGATCATTCCTCCATATTGTCTCCTGCTGTACGATGGCGGCGTGGAGAGGTATTGGAGGGGCTAGAAGGTGGTGCGCCAGAACGGCAGCGAGCGGGCGTGGTCGGCGGCGTATAGGCCGACCAGGGCCCCGGCGGCGACGTCGCCCGGGTAGTGGCGGTTGAGGTAAATGCGGGAGAGCCCCACGAGCCCCGCCAGGACGTAGAAGAGGCGGCTCCGCTCGGGATACCGGCGGGCCAGGACCCGGGCGAGGGCGAAGGCGGTGGCGGTGTGGCCCGAGGGGAAGGAGTCGTAGCCCGGGCGGCCGGCGAGGTAGTGGACGCTGTTGGGGGCGTCGGAATCGGGGCGGCCGCGGCCGACGGCCCACTTGGCCCCGGTGACGAGCACTCCGGCGCAGGCGACGGAGAGGGCCGCCTCGGCTGCCGTCTCCTCTTCCCCGGCCAGGTACAGGGCGGCCAGGGTGGCGGCGACACCCGGACCCTCGGCGAGCAGGGTGACGGCCGGCATGGCGGCGTCGGCCACCGACCCCTGTAGACCGTTCCGGACCGCGGCCCCGGCGGCCGGGTCGGCAGCGAGCAGGACGGCGGTGAGCGTCCAGCCGTCGGCGTAGGGGACCTCCGGCGCCGGGGCGGAAAGCGAGGCCGGCGCGGGAAGGGCAGGCGCGGCGGCGGCAGCCAGGAGCGCCAGGGCCAGCAGGCACGGCAGGGCGGTGCGGCGTGTACGGTTCATGGTGATATCTTTCGACCGCCCTGCGGCCGAACCTTCCCTTCCACAAACCTTCAGCAGGGGAGGGCGCGGGGGCGTCGAAATTATGGTAGCATGTACGAGGGGGTCTGGGCGTGAAGAAGCGAACCAAGGTCTTTCTGGGGATCGGCCTCATCGTTCTGGCCATGGCGGCCTTGATGGTCTTAGGGCTCTCCCGATCGCAGACCTATTACGTCACTCTGGAGGAACTCCTCAGCCAGCCGGCGGCCCGCGCCGACCAGCAGTTGCGCGTCAACGGCAAGCTGATCGGCTCCTCTGTGACCTTCGACCCGGACCAGGTTCTGCTCAGGTTCGAATTGACCGACGGACGGCGCACGCTCCCCGTAGCCTACAAGGGGGTGCGCCCCGGCTCCTTCGAGGACGGGTCGGATGTTCTGGTCGAAGGGCGTTTCCGGGACGGGGTCTTCATTGCCGAGAACGTCCTGACCAAGTGCCCCTCCAAGTATGAGGCCAAGGTGAAAACCGGCCAGTAAGGGAGGTACATCGTTGGTCGCCAACCTGGGATCGTGGGCGCTCGGGCTGGGGCTCGCCGGCGCCGTCGTCACGCTGTTCGCCTATGTGCTCGGGCTGCGCCGCCCGGGCTCTCCCTGGCTCTCCACGGCCAACTCGCTCACCGCCGTGCTCGCCGCCCTCTCGAGCCTCGCCGCGGCCGCCCTGGTCTACCTGCTCCTGGCGAGCGACTTCTCCGTCCAGTACGTCTTCGAGTACACCTCCAGCGACCTCCCCTGGCAGTACAAGCTGTCCGCCTTCTGGGCGGGGCAGGCCGGGTCGCTTCTGCTCTGGCTCTGGCTTCACACGCTCTTCGCCGCCTGGGTGACCAACTCCATCCAAAAGGAGGAGCAGCCGCTGCTCCCCTACGTATCGGCGGTGCTGACCGCCATCTCCGTTTTCTTCTTCGTGATTGTGGCCCTGTTGGCCAACCCCTTCCAGCGGATGCCGCGGGTGATGCCGGAGGGGATGGGGCTCAACCCGCTCCTCCAGAACTTCGGCATGGTGATCCACCCGGTCACCCTGTACCTCGGCTACGTCGGCTTTGCGGTGCCCTATGCCTTCGCCCTGGCCGGCCTCCTCGCGGGGGACGAGCGGGGAGCCTGGCTTAAGCCGGCCCGGCGCTGGGCACTTTTTGCCTGGATGTTCCTCTCCATCGGCCTCATCTACGGCGGGCAGTGGGCCTACGTGGAGCTCGGGTGGGGCGGCTACTGGGCCTGGGACCCGGTGGAGAACGCCGCGCTCTTCCCGTGGCTGGTCGGCACCGCCTTCTTCCATTCGGTGATGATGCAGGAGCGCCGGGGCATGCTCAAGGGGTGGACAACCGGCCTGATCATCGCCACCTACTCGCTCTGCGTCTTCGGCACCTTCCTGACCCGCTCGGGTCTCCTTCAGTCAGTCCACGCCTTCCCGGCCAACCCCTTGATGACCGTGGTCTTCCTCTCGCTCATCCTGCTCGTCTCGGGCGGCGGCGCCTGCCTTATGGCGACCCGGCGGCGGCTTTTGGCCGGGGCGGCCGAGGTGGAGGACTACCTGACCAAGGAAGGGACGTTTCTCCTGAACAACTTGATCCTGGCGGGGGCGACCTTCGCCGTGGTCTACGGCACGATGCTCCCCTGGCTCTCCAAGACCTTCATCGGACGAGAGATCTCGACCGGGAAGGCCTTCTTCAACTCGGTGACCATCCCGCTGGCGCTGGGGCTGCTCGTGGTCCTCGGCCTCTGCACCCGCCTCCCCTGGAAGCTGAACGGAACGGCCCAGAACAAGAAGGAGCAGCAAGGCGGGGTGCCGGCCGACGTGCTCTGGAGCGGAGCGGGCGCACTGTTCCTGGCCGCGGCGCTGTTCGCCTTGGGGGTGCGCCACCCCTTCGCTCTGCTGGCCCTGGCGGTGTGTGCCTTCGTCGCCCTCAACACCTTCATCCAGATCGGCCTCGAGGTCCGGGACCGGATGGCCCGGTCCGGCGAGAACCCGCTCTCCGCCCTGGGCCACCTGTTCGTCCGGCAGCGGCGGCGGATGGGGGCGTACGTGGTCCACCTGGCGGTGGTGATGATGATCGTCGGCTTCAGCGGCAACGCCTGGAACGTCGAGGTCCAGAAGACCCTGCACCCCGGCGACCAGCTCTCGCTCGGCGGCTACACCATGACCTTCACCGGCCTGCGGGAGGAGCGCGCCGGAAGGGTGACGCTGGTCTACGCCCCGGTCGAGGTGACCTACCGGGGGCAGGCCTTCGGACTGCTCAAGCCGGGGATCTCCTTCCATCCCGACTACGCCAACACCGGCCAGGGGGAGAAGACCTCCTCCGAGGTGGCGGTGAAGGGGAACCTCCTCTCCGACTTCTACGTGATCCTGGCCTCCTGGGGGGCGGGGGGACAGGACGCCACTTTCAAGGTGCTCGTGAACTACCTCGTCAACTGGGTCTGGATCGGCATGTGGACGCTGGTCCTCGGTACTCTGATGACCCTCTGGCCGGCGCGGTGGCCGTCATGATCCGGGCGGAGGGGCTGGGGAAACGGATCGGTGACCGGCAGATCCTTTCGGGGATCAGCCTCGACCTGCCGACCGGTGAGTTCCTGACCATCTTCGGGCCGAACGGGGCGGGCAAGACCACCTTGCTCCGGATCCTCTGCCTGCTCACCAAGGCGAGCGAGGGGAGGCTCTGGATCGACGGGGTGACGGTGGACGACGACTCGGCCCAGGCGCTCCGCCGCTCGATCGGCGTCCTCTCCCATCACACTTACCTGTACGACGACCTGACCGCCGCGGAGAACCTCCGCTTCTACGGGCGGATGTACGGCGTGGCCGACGTGGACCGGCGCATCCCGGAGGCGCTGGAGGAGGTGGGCCTCGCCCTCTACTTCCACGACCCGGTCCGGCACTTCTCCCGCGGCATGCAGCAGCGGCTGGCGATCGCCCGGGCCATCCTCCACCAGCCGTCGCTTCTCTTCCTCGACGAGCCGTACACCGGCCTCGATCCACAGGGGAGCGCCGTGCTGAGCCGGATACTCGCCCGGCTGAAGACCGACCGCCGGACGGTGGTGATGATCACCCACAACTTCGAGGAGGGTCTCTCCCTGGCCGACCAGGTGATGATCCTCTCCCGGGGGAAGGTGGTCTACCAGGCGCCCCGGGGCGAGGTGGACCGGGCGGCCTTTCCAGCGGAGTACCTGGCCCGGGTGGGAGGGGTGGCCGGATGTCCTTCCTGAGCCGGGTGTGGGCCATCGCCGCCAAAGATCTCCGGGCCGAGCTGCGCACCAAGCAGACATCCTCGGCGATGCTCATCTTCGCCTTCCTCGTGATCGTGATCTTCGCCTTCGCCTTCGACCCGACCCGGCAGAGTCTGGCTTTCATCCTGCCGGGGGTGATCTGGGTGGCTTTCCTCTTCGCGGCCATGCTCGGCCTGAACCGGTCGTTCGTGGCGGAGAAGGTGAACGACTGCCTGCACGGTCTGATGCTGGCCCCGGTGGACCGGTCCGCCATTTACTTCGGCAAGGTCCTGGCCAACCTGGTCTTCACCCTGGTGGTGGAGGCGGTCTCGCTCCCGCTCTTCTTTGTCCTCTTCAACTACACCTTGCAGGGGTCCTGGGCGCTCCTCGGGGCGGTGGTGGTCCTGGCCACCTTCGGGTTCATCGCCGTGGGAACGTTCCTCTCGGCTCTGGCGGCCAACACCCGGACCAGTGAGATCCTGCTGCCGGTGATCCTCTTCCCGGTGGCGGTGCCGGTGGTCATCGGAGCGGTCCAGGCCACCCGGGCGATCCTGGCGGGAGCGCAGCTTACGGAGTACCTGCCGTGGCTCGGAGTCCTCGGCGTGTACGGCGCCGTCTTCCTGGCGGTGCCTTTCCTGCTCTTCGAGTACGTCCTGGAGGGATAACCGGGAGGGATGGTTATGGGTGGACGCAGCGCTTGGCTGTCCTGGGCGACCTTCGCCGGGATCCCGGTCTCGCTGTACCTGGCGCTGGTCTACGCGCCGGAGGAGGTCACGATGGGCCCCATCCAGCGCATTTTCTACTGGCACGTCGGGGCGGCGTGGGTCGGGCTGCTCCTGGCCTTCACGGTGGTCTTCGTAGCCAGCGTCGCCTACCTGCGCACGCGGAGGCGGAACTGGGACACGCTGGCCTACTGTTCCGCCGAGATCGGGGTGCTCTTCACGACGATCGTCCTGCTCACCGGCCCGATCTGGGCCAAGGCGGCCTGGAACACCTACTGGACCTGGGACCCGCGGCTCACCACCACCCTGGTTCTCTGGTTCATCTACCTGGCCTACCTGGTGGTGCGGGGGTCGGCCGAGGGCAACGAACGCAAGGCCCGGCTGGCGGCGGTCTTCGGGATCATCGGGTGGGTGGATGTGCCGATCGTCTTCCTCTCCATCCGGTGGTGGCGGACGATCCATCCGGTGGTGATCGACCGGCGGGGCTTTCACATGACGCCCGAGATGGTGGCGGCCATGCTGGGAGGGATCGCTGCCTTCACCTTGCTCTATTTCTGGTTCATGCAGCAGCGGCTCCGCCTGGAGGAGCTCCGCCGGGAAGTGGCGGACTTGAAGGACGAGCTGCGCGAGGGGGTTTGAGTCATGAGGATGTTGTTCATCGGGTACACGCTGGTCTGGGTGGCCCTCTTCGGCTACGCTTCATACCTTGCGGCGCAGCAGCGCCAGTTGGCCCGGGAGGTGTCTCTGCTCAAAGAGGTCGTCGGGAGGAAGAAGGCATGAGCCGCACCAACTACTTTCTCCTCATCGGGGTAATCGTGCTTCTGGTCGCCGCGGTGGTCGGCGGGCAGCTGGAGTTCCGCCGCACCCATCCGGGAGGGGCGCCCGACCTCGCCCAGGCCCCCGGCGACGGGATCGGGGAGGCCGCGAGGCAACCGGCCGCCAGTCCCGAAGCACCAGCAGGAGCGGCCGGAACGACCGACTTCAACGTCGCCGAGCTGGACCAGGGGCCCGGGCCCAACGACGGGAAGCCGTTCCCGGCAGAGGTGAACGGTCTCCCCCGGACGGCCCACTCCACCGGCGCCGCGGCCCTGGCGGAGATCAGCAAGCTCCACGGGAAGGAAATCCCGGCCGCCTCGGCCGAGATCGCCACGTACGGCAGCGGCCAGGAGAAGGTGATCGTCTGGATGACCGCCTCCGCCACCAAGGAGGAGGCCCAGGAGCTGTTCCGGAAGATGCTGGAGCGCATGGAGGCCAACCCCACCACCTATACCCGGCCGGAGCCGCTCAGCATCAGGGGGAAGGTCTACTTCTCCACCCGGGGGAACGGGATGAACCACTACTTCTATCTCCGCGGCGCCCGTATCTACTGGGCCGCGCTTCAGATACCCATGGACAAGGTCATGGGCGTGATGTCGTTCATCGTGAACCAGCTCTGAGCACAGGCTGAGCCATGGAGAGCGTCGCGAACCACCTGGCGGCCCTGGGTATCGGCGCCCCGGCGGGGAGGTTGATCGAGGCGTGAAATCCTTCGAGCCGGGTTTCCTGGAGCGGCAACCGGTCACCCAGGCCATCCTGCGTACGGTCAGACTCGTCGGTGAGTTCAAGGGCCGGGAGGCGCTCTTCCGCCAGCAGATAACCGGGAGGTGAGTAGGATGGCCGACCGAAAATTTGTTTGCCTTGTCGCCCGCGGTGTGTTAAAATCAGGGAGGAAATGATTGGGACGGAAGGAGCGGGCGGCGGGTGAAGGGGCTTTCGCCGAAACAGGAAGCGGTGCTCAGATACCTCGAGGACGTCTCGGCGTCCGGACGTCAGATGCCCACCGTGCGCGAGATCGCACAAGCGGTGGGCGTTTCTTCGACCGCCACGATCCATCAGCACCTGGCGGCCCTGGAGAACAAGGGGTTCATCCGGCGCGGCTCGTACAAGCACCGGGCGATCGAGCTGCCCCACACGTCCCGGCCGACGGTGAACGTGCCCCTCCTCGGTCGAATCGCGGCGGGCCAGCCCATCCTGGCGTCCGAGAACCGGGAGGAGGAGCTGCCCCTCCCGCGGGACCTGGTCGGGGAGGGGGAGGTCTTCGCCCTGACCGTCCGGGGGGACTCGATGATCGAGGCCGGCATCCACGACGGCGACCTGGTGGTTGTCCGGCGCCAGCCCACCGCCAGCAACGGGGAGATCGTCGCCGCCATGGTGGATGATGAGGCGACGGTCAAGTTCTTCTACCGGGAGGCGGACCGGATCCGGCTGCAGCCGGCCAACCCCGCCATGGAGCCGATCTACGCCCGGAACGTCACCATCCTCGGCCGGGTTATCCTGGTCATCCGCAAGCTGTAGCCGTTGCAGGGGGGGTAGATATCTCCGTGCCGGCCTGCCCGCGGTGAGCCGCGGGCTTCGCCTTCCTTACTCCTTTCGGGCGAAACGCATTTCGGGCGAAAGGCACATAAGATGGCGGCGGAAGGGGGCGTATCCCATGGCCTTCACCCACCTCGTCGAGCCGGGGGACACTCTGAACAGCCTGGCGGAGCGGTTCGGGGTCTCTCCGGAAGCGCTGGCCGCCGCCAACCACCTGGCCCGGCCGGAAGCGCTCAGCCCGGGGCGGCCGCTGCTGGTGCCGGACCTGCCCGGGGAACTGGCGGCGAGGGCCTTCCCGGGAGGGGGGTGGGTGCCCCGGCACGCCTGGCTTGTGGGGTCAGAGGGCGAGGAGATGAGCGAGGAAGGGAATGAAGCCCCCCGGGCGGCGGTGGTGGAGCGCATGTGGCGGGTCGGGTTGCCTTTTCCCCACCTGGCGGTGGGTTTCGTCGACCAGATTCTCTTGGCCCTTCACGTCGGCCCCGTCCGCCCCCGGGTCGGCGAGCCGGTGACCATGCGGCTCATCGCCCTCAACGCCGGTCCCACGCCGCTCATCCTGCGTTACCCCACCACCCAGCGGGCGGAGTTCCTCGTCACCCGGGACGGGCAAGAGGTCTTCCGCGCCTCGCGCGACCGCGTCTACGCCCCGGTGATCCGGGAGGCGGTGCTCGGGCCCGGACAGGTGGAGGTGGCAGTGGAGCGGTTCGTGCCCGAGGCGCCCGGGAGGTATACGATCACCGCCTGGAACCTCGCCCTGGCCCCGGCGCGCCTTCGCCTGACTCTGATCGTCTAAGAGCTCGGTCTGGGGCACTCGCGGTTGTCTTCCGGCGGCTGGACAAGGCTTCCCCCTCTGGCAGGATATCCCAACGGGAAAGGAGAATATGATGTTCACATATCCGTGGGCCCGCGCGGCCCTGTAACAAGGGGGAGGACGGAGCAGTGCGCGTCATGGTGGTGGAAGACGAGCCGGGAATACGTATGGTCCTGCAACGCGTCCTGACTGGGGAAGGCTATGAGGCAGTAGTGGCCCCGGATGGCCTGGCGGCCCTTCAGCAGCTTAAGCTTCAACCCCTGCCCGACCTGGTGATCACGGACCTGTCCATGCCCCGGCTCGGGGGGAAAGCGATGGTGGAGAGCATGCGCTCCGACCCGGCTTTACGGGACATTCCGGTCATCATCATGACGGGGACAGTTCCGGGAGAAGGCCTCCTGCCGCCGGAAGGCACTTACCAGGCGCTGGTGGCGAAGCCCTTCGACCTCTGGGAGCTGGTGGGTCTGGTCGCCAGCCTGGCCGGTGCCGCCCGCGGCGCGGGCGACGTTCCGGCGTCAGTGCCGGTCCCGGGGGTAACCGCGGCCGCGGCGCGGTCGTGAAGGATGGAGGATTCCTGTGGCTGAGTTCTATGAGGTTCTAGCGGGCCGGCGGAGCGTGCGCCGGTTCAGGCCCGACCCTGTGCCGGAGGCGGAGGTGCGGGAGATCGTGCGCTGGGCGACGCTGGCTCCCAGCGCCTCCAACCGGCAGATGTGGAAGTTTGTGGCGGTGGCCGACGCCGGAGTGAAGGCGGCCATGCGGGAGGCGGTCGAGCGGGCCATCGACGAGCTGGCCCGGGCTGTTCCGGGGGTGAAAGGAGTCGGCGGGATGAAGGGGTGGAGCTTCTTCTTCGCCGACGCGCCGGTGGTGATCGCCGTCTTCGGGGAGGAGTACCGTTCCCGGACCGACGACGCCCTCAAGGCCCGGGGGCTGGCGGCGGCGGAGATCGACCGCCTGCGGGCCCGCCCGGACCTCCAGAGCATCGGGGCGGCCGTCCAGACTCTCCTGCTGGCCGCCCACGCGAAAGGGTACGGGACGTGCTGGATGTGCGCCCCTGTCCTGGCGGCGCGGGAGATCGAGCGGCTGTTGGGTGTCGAGGAGCGGTGGCGCCTGGTGGCCCTGGTGCCGCTGGGGGTGCCGGCGGAGAGGCCCAAGTCTCCCGGCCGCAAACGCCTGGAGGAGGTTTTCACCTATCTGGGCGGACCGCGGGAAGGCTGATCGTTCAGCGGGCCGGTTCAGGCCGGGCGAAGCGCGGCTGCCAGGTGGCGGTACAGGCGGCCGTAACTCAGGCTGGGGGAAAGGAGGTCGGCCGCCCGCTCCTCCCACCCTCCGGCGGCCGACCGGATGAGCGAGCGGAGGACACCCGCCCCCCGGACGTCCCCCAGCAGCGCGGCCCCCACCAGCCGCCCCTCCCGGAAGACGAGCCGCCGGTAGAAGCGGTCGCCGTCCTGCCGCGTGTACACCCGGTAGCGGGGATCGTCGGCCGGCGGGTGCACACAACCCACGGCGATCAGAGAGAGGTCGCCCCAGTGCAGGGAGTTCTCGGCGAGAGAGCCCGGGTAGGCCAGGCTGGCTCCGGAGGGGGAGGCCAGGTTGAGGCCGGCGACCCGCCCCTGCTCCACCGCATTGCTCCACAGGGCGTTGACCCGCCTCTCCTCCCAGGCCGCATCCCAGGTCTCGGCGGCGTCCCCCGCCGCATAGACGCCCGGCCGGGAGGTTCGGAGACGCTCGTCGACCAGCGCTCCCCGGTTCACCGCCACCCCGCTCCCACCCAGCCACTCCACGTTGGGGCGGACCCCTTTCCCCACCACGACGAGGTCGCAGGGGAGCTCCCGGCCCCGGTCGGTCACCACCTGAGCCGCCCGGCCGTCCCCCTGGATCTCCGCCACGTTCTCCCTGAGCAGCACGGTCAACCCGGGCTGTTCGAGGCGGTGGAGGACCAGGTCGGCGGTGGCCGGGTCGAGCAGTTGCGACAGGAGGCGGGGGGAGCTGACCACCATGGTGACGGCCAGCCCCAGGGCGCAAAGGGCTTCGGCGGCCTTGAGGGCCACCATCCCGCCGCCCACCACGACCGCCCGCTGCGCCCCCCGGGCCGCTTGGCGGATCGCCTCAGCGTCCGCCCGCGTCCGGAGGGTGAAGACCCTCGGCAGATCGGCGCCGGGGACGGTCAGGCGCTGCGGCGAGGCCCCGGTGGCGACGAGCAGCCGGTCGAAGGCGAGCTGGGTACCGTCGCTCAGCAGGAGGAGGTTCTCCCCCGCCGCGAGCCCGACGGCCGCCCGCCCGAACAGCGTCTCGACGTTCCGGGAACGGTAGAATCCCTCATCGACCAGGAAGAGCCGCTCCTCCGGGACCTGCCCGGCGAGGTAACAGGAGGTCAGGACCCGGGAGTAGGCCGGTCCTTCCTCCGCAGCGACCAGGGTGATCTCCGCCCCGGGAGCCGCCGCCCGGAGGGACTCCACCGCGGCGAGCCCGGCCGCGCTGTTGCCCACGATGACGTACCGCACGGTCACACCTCGCTTAGCCCCCCGCCGCCGGGGGGATGATGGTCAGCGTATCGCCCTCGGCGAGTGGCGTGTCCAGCCCCGAGAGGTACGCGATGTTCCGCCCGTTCAAAAGGAGGTTGTAGAGCGGTTTGACCTCGCCGGAGGCGTCGAACAGCTCCGCCGCCAGGGCGGGGCCAAACCGCTCCACGAGCGCCGCCAGCGCTTCCTTCACCGTCCCCGCCTGCACCTCTACCGTGCCGGTCTTCGTCAGGCGACGGAGGAGCGAGAAGAGCTGGACTTCCACGTGATCCCCAACCTCTCGAGCGTCTCCGGGGTCGGCACGCCCTCGGCGTCCCAACCGCGGAGCCGGTAGTACTCCGGCAGCATCTCGGCGAGGCCGACCACCTTGCCCTTCGCCGGCCCTTCCGGCAGCGCCTCGGCCAAAAGACGCGGGGCCAGGGTGTCGTCGGCCGCCGTGAATCCGGCCGCCAGGTTGAACAGCCGCTCCAGGTTCCAGATGCGCTCCCCCGCGAGGAGCCCGCTTTCCACCGTGTACGCCACCCCGGTGGCGGCGGCCAGCATCGCCGCAACCTCCGGAGCCCCCAGGGCGAAGGTGGTGAAGAGGCACATCCCGCTCGAGTCGACGAGGGCCGTCACATCCTGGAAGGCTTTGTCCCAGGCCGCCTTGTTCTCCGTCGTCAGCGGGTCGAGCTTCTCCGGGACCCCGAGGATTTCGGGGGAGATGGTGTAACCCCGGACGTGGCACCCGCCGCGGTTGGAGGTGGCGTAGTTGAGGCCGATGGCCTGGGCCCCCCGCGGGTCATAGGCCGGGTACTCCTGCTTTTTCGTGCTCATCGAGAGCTCCGGATGGCCGTACTTCTCGGCCAACCGGTAGGACCCCTCCGCCAGGAAGTCCCCGAAGCCCTCCCGGTAGCCGACCTTCCGGGCCATCTCCACCAGCAGATCCCCGTCGCCCCACCGGAGCGGGACCCCGGCGTCGTCCTTCGGCAGGTACCCCCGTTCGTAGAGTTCGATGGCACAGGCCAGTGTCGCTCCGAAGGAGATCGGGTCGTAACCCAGCTCGTTGGCGTAGTAGTTGGCCTTGGTGACGGCTTCGAGGTCGTCGACGCCGCAGTCGGAGCCCAGGGAGAAGAGCGGCTCATACTCCGGGCCCTCGCCGGCGCCCTGGTACTTCCCGCTCTTGACCCGGGTGACCCGGCCGCAGGCTATGGGGCAGGCGAAGCACGCCTTCTTCCGCACCAGCGTCCGCTCGGCCATCGCCTCGCCGCTGATCCTTTCCGCCCCCGGGAAGACCCCCGTCTGGAAATTGCGCGTCGGGAAGATGCCGTGGGCGTTGATGATGTTGACCAGGACAGCCGTGCCGTAGGTGGGCAGGCCGGTGCTGGTCACCGGGTGGGCCTTGGTCTTCTCGAAGGCGTCGCGCATCGCCTCCCGGAACCCGGCCGGGTCGGCCACCTTGATGCCCCCGGTGCCGCGGGCGGCGACCGCTTTGAGATTCTTGGACCCCATCACGGCGCCGACGCCGGACCGGCCCGCTCCCCGGTGCTTGTCATTCACCACGCAGGCGAACTTCACCAGGCTCTCGCCGGCGGGGCCGATGGAGGCGATCTTGGCCTCAGGATCCGTCTCAGCGTGGAGGATGTCCTCCGTCTCGTGGGTGGTCTTGCCCCAGAGGTGCCCGGCGGGGCGCACCTCGATCCGGCCGTTCTCCACCCAGAGATAGACCGGGCTGGGGGCCTTCCCCTCGATGATCAGGGCGTCGAAGCCGGCGAACTTCAGTTCCGGGCCGAAGTAGCCGCCCGAGTTGGAGGCAGCGACGGCGCCGGTCAAAGGGGACTTGGTGACCACGTTGTACCGGGCGCCGGAGATGGCGGCCGTCCCGGTCAGCGGCCCGGTGGCGAAGATCAGCTTGTTCTCCGGCGCATACGGATCCACCTGGGGGTCGACTTCGTCGCAGAAGAGCTTGGTGCCGAGCCCTCGGGCCCCCACGTACTCCCTGGCCACCATCGGGTCCAGGTCCTCCACCGTCACAATGCCGCGGCTCAGGTCCACCCGGCCGATTTTGCCGATCCAGCCGTACATCACCCTGCCACCTCCCGCAGGACGTCCATCAATCGGCGCGCCACCTCGCGGCGTTTCGCCACGGCCGCCCGGTCAGCCTCGACGTACTCCAGCGCGCCCCACTGGCAGAAACTGACGCATTCCGGCTCGCCCTGGCAGAGGTCGCACTTGGTGACCTTGCCGGTTTCCGGAACGGAGACCGGCGCGCCGAAGGGGCAGGCCATGATGCACATCTTGCAACCGATGCAGCGGTCCTGGTCGATCTCCACGGCCCCGGTCACCTCGTTCCGGACGACGGCCCCGGCCGGGCAAACCTTCTGGCAGAGCGGCTCCTCACAGTGCTGGCAGGTCACGGGGAAGTAGAAGTCGTCGTCGAGGAAAGTGGCCACACTGAGGCAGGCCTTGGCCGGATTGAACTCCCCGGACCTCTTCAACGAACACACCAGCTCGCACCGGCGACAGGCGGTGCATTTCTCATGGTTGACCTTGAGGTACTTGCCCAATCCGAATTCCCCCCCTGTACCAGTTTTCGTCTCCAGAGGTTCACATTTCTCCAGGGAGGCAACCATTCCTGTCAAAATCCAGGATCTCGCCGGCAGGATTTTGTCGCCCCAGGCGGGGGGCACTATAGCCCCGGGTGAAGGGCATGGGGCGATAGCGGCAGGAGGGGCGCGGCGAAGAGCGGCCGGCAGGTGGCGGCGGTGGGGAGCGGCGGTGGCGTTGTCTGCGGCCGGGGCAGCGCTCTGGACGGCGGCGGGGCTGGCGACGATCCGCCTCTTCGCCCCTTCCAGAGGGTCGCAGGCGGCGCTCTCCGCCCGGCTCACCCCTGCTGAGCGGAACGCCATCCGGGCCGGCCGGGTGCGGTTCCTCGACGGGCGGACGGCCTGCCGCCTCGCCACCGGACCGCCGGACGGGGGTCGCGGGAAGAGGCGGAACCGCGCCGAGGTGCTCGTCATCTTGAACACCCCGGCGGTCTTCCGGCCGGGGGGCCGCCTCCGGGGAGCCTCCGGCTCCGGGGGCGGAAGCGGCGGCGAGGAAGGGGACGGGGAGCGGGTGTTGGCGGTCACCCGGGCCGCGGCCAAGCTGGGGGCCCGGCTGATGGTGGACTGCACCGACGCCGACCTGGGCCGGCTCACCCCGGCGGGTTGGCGGAGCGTTCTCCTGGCGAAGCGGGCGGGGATCTGGCGGATGGTCATCTTTGACGGGGCGCATCACCTGCCGGCGCTGGCGGCCGACCCGGAAATCCTCCTCCTGCCCGTGCTACGGGTCGGCGGGGAGCCGCTCGTCATCCACGGCTACGTCCGGGACGCCCTCCCTCTGGCTGCTCTCCGCCGGGTCCTGGCGGCGGCGGGCCTGGAACCGGTGATGTTCACCATCCCCCGGCTGTCTCTGCCGCTGAAGGAGCACCTGCCCCTCCGGCTGGTGGTGCTGGAGGCGCTGGGCCGCATGACGGGCGCGCCTGCGCCTTCTCCTGCCGGACAGCCTTGCCGCCCCGGAGACCGGCTCCCCCTCGCCCGGATCGTGGTGCAGGGCGGAGCGGCGCGCCTGCCGGGCGGACTCCTCCTGGCAGCCCGGCGGGCGGGGGGGACGGGGGAGACGTGGGAAACGGGGAGGGCGGCCGCGGCGTCCCCGAAGGATGGGCCGGCGCGGCAGGCGTGGGTGGGAGTGTCTTACGGGACTTTCACTCTGGCCGCACCGTCTCCCTCCGCCAGAGCCGGCGGGGGAACGGCGGATCATCCCCGCCACCCGCCGGCCGTCGTGAAGCTGGGATGGCCGGTGTCGGTGTGGGATCTCCTGCTCCGTTACCCCGGGGCACTGGCCGGCCGGCCCCTCCCGTGGTCGCGTCCGGGAGGAAGCGAGCAGGAACCACCGTCCCGTTGTCAAATACGGTACGGCGAACTACAATAAAACGTATCCAGAGCAGGCGACCGGCCGCTGGCCGGTGGGGCCGGGCTCCGTTGGAGCAGCAGGGAAGACCTGTGGGACTGGTGTCTGGTGCCCGCAGGTCTTTTCATATGGAGGTGCAGCCGTGTCCGACGAGCAGCGCTTCAGGAGGATCCGCCGGGTCCTGATCATCATCCTGGTTCTGAACTGGTCCGTCGCCCTGGCCAAGGTCATCTACGGGATAATCAGCCGCAGCGCCAGCATGACGGCGGACGGCTACCACTCCCTGGCCGACGGAGCTTCCAACATCGTGGGCCTGATCGGGATCGGCCTGGCTTCCCGCCCCCCTGACGACGACCACCCCCTCGGCCACAAGAAGTACGAGACCTTCGCCGCCCTTGCCATCGCCGGCCTTTTGGCCCTCGTCTCCTTCGACATCATCGAGCGGGTGGCGCGGCGGCTGCTCCACCCGGGCGGCCCGGGACCTGAAGTCACTCTGGCCAGCTTCGCCGTCATGCTTACCACTCTGGTGGTCAACTTCGGCGTGATGACCTGGGAACGCCGGCAAGGGCGGGCCTTGCAGAGCGACATCCTCGTCTCCGACTCTTTCCATACGATGAGCGACCTCTACGTCTCCCTCTCGGTCATCGCCACCCTGGTCGCGGTGAAACTGGGGTGGGCATGGCTGGACGTGGTGGCGGCCCTGGTGATCTCGGGTCTCATCCTCCGCGCCGCGGTCGGGATCGTCCGCCGCGGCTCGGACATCCTTTGCGACACGGCGGCCATGGACGCCCGCCAGATCGAGCAGGTGGTCGCGACCGTGCCGGGGGTGCGCTCCTGCCACCGGATCGTCACCCGCGGGCGGGAGGACGACCTGGAGGTCACCCTCCACGTCCAGGTGGACCCGGACATGCATGTGGAGGCCGCCCACGGCCTGGCGCACGAGATCGAACTCGCCGTGCGGGAGACCTACCCCGGCGTCAGCCGGGTGATCTCCCACGTCGAGCCGTTCGATGAGCCGCAAGACGCCCTCCCCCAGCCGGCGGACGGCTGAGCGGCGGCCTTTTGGCCGGCGAGGGTGAAGAGTCGTGGGAGCTACAGCCGGCCGGCGTAAAGCTCCGCTCGGCGGTCGCGCAGGTAGGGTATCTCGGCGCGGAGCGAGGCCACGAGGGCGAGATCGAGGCGGGCGACCGTCACGGTCTCCCGATCGAGCGGCAGTTCGCAGCAGATCCGGCCGCGCGGGTCGGCTACCTTGGAGTTGCCGAAGAGATGGAGGTCGCCCTCGCGTCCCACCCGGTTGACCGCCACGACGAACAGCGTGTTCTCGAGCGCGCGCTGGGGAACGTTCAGGTCCCAGATGTCCTTGTCCTGGATGCGCCAGGCCGAAGGCATGAAGATGAGCTCCGCCCCGTCCAGCGCGAGCGTCCGGGCGACCTCCGGGAATCCAGCGTCGTAGCAGATCATCACGCCGAACCGTCCGAAGGGGGCGTCGATGGTCAGGAAGCCGGGACCGGGGGTGAAATGGCGCCGCTCTGCCGCCCAGAGGTGCGTCTTGGCGTACGACCCGGCCGGCTTGCCGTCTGGGGAGAACACGAGCGCCGAGTTGTAGAGGCGCCCGTCGCCCCGGCGTTCGACCGCCGGCGCGATCAGCCAGAGGCTGTGGGCCGCAGCCGCCTTCCCGAGGCGGGTCGCTTCCGGCCCGTCCGGGGCGATGGCCAGGGCCGGGAAGCGCTCGCCCAAAAGCTCCGGATTGTAGCCGGTGGTGGACATCTCCGGGAGGCAGGCGACCTGCGCCCCCTGCCGGGCCGCTTCGGCGATCAACCGCTCGGCCCGTTCGAGATTGGCCTCGAGGTCGCCGAGGACGCACTCCATCTGCAGGAGTCCCACTCCAACTTCCCTCATCGTACTCCACACCTCCTGTGAGCGAAAAGATGGCACTTGACCAGGTGGCCGTCGCTGAACTCGACCGGCGCCGGGTCCTCCTCCCGGCAGCCGGCGGCGGCCGACGGGCAGCGCGTGCTGAAGGCGCACCCCGGGGGGACATCCACCGGGCTGGGTATCTCCCCCTCCACCGCCGCGGCTTTGGGCCGGATCGCCTCTTCCTCGGGGGAGACCACCGGGATGGAGGAGAGAAGGAGCTGCGTGTACGGGTGGAGCGGCTGGTTGAACAACTGGTCCGTCGGCGCCAGCTCCACGATCTTCCCGAGGTACATGACCGCGGTCCGGTCGGCCACGTTGCGCATCAACCCGAGATCGTGAGAGATGAAGAGGTATGACAGCCCGAACTGCTCGCGCAGCTTCAGGAGCAGCTTGATGATCTTGGCCTGGACTGAGACGTCCAGCGCCGAGGTCGGTTCGTCCAGCACGATAAAGGACGGCTGACAAGCCAGGGCCCTCGCTATGGCCACCCGCTGTCGCTGGCCGCCGCTCATGGAGCGAGGCAACTTGTCCGCAAAGTCGGGCGGCAGCTCCACCATGGCCAGGAGCTCCGCGATGCGTTCGTCCATGCGCCGGGACCGGTCCGCCCGGTGGAGCCGGAGCGGGACCTCGAGGGTCTTGCCCACCGTCCGGCGCGGGTTCAGCGACGACCCCGGGTCTTGGAAAACCATCTGGATCTCCTGGCGGACCGGGCGCCAGCCCGCTTCGGACGGGAAGAGGGTCCGGCCCCGGAAGAACACCTCGCCCGCGGTGGGCTGGTACAGGCCTGAAAGTAGGCGCCCGACGGTGCTTTTCCCCGAGCCGGATTCGCCGGCCAGTCCGAGGACCTCTCCTGGAGCGATGCTGAAGGTGACCCCGTCCACCGCCCGGACGAAGCCCGCCTTCTGCTTGAGCAGGCCTCGGCGGAGGGGGAAGTATTTGCGCAGGTTCTGCACTGCGATCAATGGTCTTTCGGCAGCTGGTTGCTTCTCCATGCTTCCTCACTTCACCAGGTGGCAGGCGACCAGGTGCGCCTCGCCGGCCACCCTCGGAACCGGTTTCTCTTGGTGGCAGCGTTCGGTCGCCCGGGCGCAGCGGGGCGCAAACCGGCACCCGGGCAGAGGCGAGAGGTAGTCGGGCACGCTTCCGTCGATGCCCTCCGACAACCCTCCGCCCACAAGACGCGGCACCGAGGCGAGCAAGCCTTGCGTGTACGGGTGGAGCGGGTCGGCGAAGAGCCGCTCCGTGGGGGCAGTCTCGACCACCGTCCCGGCGTACATGACGTAGACCCGGTCGGTGACCTGCCGGACCACCCCCAGATTGTGGGTGATCATCAAGATGGCGATCCCCCGGGCCCGGACGAGGTCGTCCAGGAGCCGCAGGATTTGGGCCTGCGTGGTGACGTCCAGGGCGGTCCCCGGCTCGTCGGCGATCAGGAGCTCCGGCTGGTTCGCCAGGGCCATGGCGATCAGGACTCTCTGGCGCATGCCGCCGCTGAGCTGGAAGGGGTAGCTGTTCAAGATGCGCTCCGGATCCGCCAGTCCTACCTGCGCCAAAACGCCCGCCGCCCGCCTTCGGGCTTCCGCCGCCACCGCCTTCGGCAAGCCGAACCGGAGGCTGCGGCGAGCGGGTTCCCTGCTCGACCAGCCCAGGATGTCTTCCATCTGCTCCCCGATGGTGAACACCGGGTTCAGCGAGCCGTTAGGGTCCTGGAAGACCATGACCACCTCTTTGCCGGTGATCCTCCGTCGCGCGGACAGGTTCATCCCCAGCAGGTTTTGGCCCTTGTACAGGATCTCGCCGCCCGTCACCGTGGTCCGCCGGGTGGGCAGAAGCCCCATGACGGCCTTCATGGTCAGGGACTTCCCGCAACCTGTCTCCCCGACCACGCCGACCTTCTCCCCTTTGCACACTGATAGGCTCACGCCGTCCAGAACCCGGGCCTTGCCGCTGAACCGGCTGAACTCCAACCCCAGTTCTCTTATCTCAAGCAGCGGCGCCACCTCAGAGGTCAACATCCAACACATCCCTCAAGCCGTCGGCAAACCAGTTCAAGCCGAAGATCAAGAGCAGAATCGCCAGGGAGGGGAAGACCGCCATCCACCAGTGGGCCGGGAGATACCCCGCGCCGGTCGCCACCATGGTCCCCAGGGCCGGCGTCGGCGGCCGGACCCCCAGGCCGAGGAAGCTCAAACCCGCCCCGAGTTCCGTGACGAAGGCCGCATCCAGCGCCGTCTTGACCAGGATGGCCGGGATGCAGTTGGGCAGGATCTCCCTGAACATGATGTGGGCGTCACCTGCCCCCATGACCTTCGCGGCTTCCACGTACTCCTCGTTCTTCAGCGAGCGGACCATCCCGTGCACGAGCCTGGCGTGCCAGGTCCACCAGATGGCGGCGAGCGCCAGCATGCTGTGGCCCAGGTCCGACCCGAGAACCGCGCTCACGGCCAGGGCCATGGCCAGCGCCGGGAGAGAGAGGACGATGTCCGTCACCTTCATGATGGCGCTTTCGACCCATCCACCGTAGTAGCCTGCGACCAACCCCAGGAGCACTCCGAGGGGCACGCCGATCCCGAGCACGACCACGGCCAGGAGCAGGGAGAAACGGTAGCCGAAGATAGTCCGGGTGAAGATGTCGCGTCCGACCTCGTCCGTCCCGAACCAGTGAGCGGCGCTGGGGGGCTGGAAGGCCTCTCCGAAGTTCACGTAAACCCCGGCGTGTTCCGGGTACGGAGTGACATAGGGAGCCAGGACCGTGAGAGCGATGATGAGCACCACGGCGACAAGCCCGACGATGGACGCCTTGTTCTGGGAGTAACGGTACCAGAACTTGGCGAGCCGCAGGCGCTGCCGCCCGGGAGCGGCGTCGGCTCCGACCACGGGCCTCATCGCGCGGCCCCCTTCAGGCGGAGGCGCGGGTCAAGGAAACCCATCAGCACGTCCACCACCAGGTTCACGACCAGAAAGGCCGTGCCGATGACGAGAACCACGCCGATGAGGGCGTTGAGGTCCTTCTTGAGCAGGGCGGTGACGCCATACTTCGCCATCCCCGGCCAGGAGAAGACATTCTCGATGAGGAAGGCGTTGCCGAAGAGGGAGGCGAAGGTCAGCCCGATCACCTGCAACGTGGGTATGAACGCCGGCTTCAGCATGTACTTGAACATGACGAGACGCTCCGGAACGCCGTAGGAGCGCACCACTTGGATGAAATCCCGGTTCTCCACGTCCAGCATGCTCGAACGGGTGATCCTGATCGTCTGGCCCATCCCGGCGAAGGAGAGCGCCAGGGAGGGCAGGAGGATGTGGATCAGGGCGTCCCGGAAGAGGGGCCAGTCGCGGGCCAGGGCGCTGTCGACCAGGAGGAACCCGGTGACCCTCTCCGGGGGCAGGACGCCCGGGGAGAGCCGGCCGGTCACCGGCAGCCAGTCCAAACCGTAGCCGAACAGGAGTTGGAAGGCTATCCCCACGATGAACCCCGGCGTCACCACCGCGGTGAAGGTGAAGGCCTTGATGGCGTGGTCGATCCAGGTGTCTTTCTTTACGGCGGAGAGGGCCCCGAGCGGAATTCCGAGCAGAACGATCCACAGGGTCGTCACGACGATCAGTTCGGCCGTCGCCGGGAGATGGGCCTCTAGGTCGAGTCTCACGTTCCGTTCCGAGACCAAGGACTTGCCGAAATCCCCCCGCAACAGGTTGGACACGTAACGGACGTACTGTACGACCAGCGGCCGGTCGAGCCCCATCTCGCTTCTGAGGTGTCGCACCTGTTCCTCGGTGGCGTACGGCCCCAGCGCCATCCGGGCGGGATCACCCGGAAGCACCCGCGAGATGAGGAAGATCACGATCGACAACCCGACCAAGACGATCAGCGCATTGCCGGTCCGGCGAAACACATGCGTCAGATAGCGCATCGCGAATCCTTTCAGTGATCGAGCGGGGAAGAGGAGGCGGGGCCTCCCCTTCCCCGCGGTGGCAGGCTACTTCTCCACCCACATCTTGTGGAAGTCGTATTCGAAGCTCATGACCGGGACGAACTCGAAGCCCTTCAGCCAGGTCTGCATGGCGTAGCGCTTCGGCAGGGAGTAGATGAAGACGTCCGGCGCAAGCTCCACGATCTTGTGCTGGAGCTCGCTGTAGATCTTCTGGCGGGCCTTGGGGTCCACGGTGACCCGTCCCGTCTCGATGAGCTTGTCGATCTCCGGGTTCTTGAGCCATTCCATCGACATCCAGGTGCCGACGGCGTCCGAGTGATAGGCCGTGTAGAGGTAGTTGTCGGCGTCCGGGTAGTTTGCGGCGCTGAAGACCGCCGTCACGTGGGGCGTGGTCTCCACTTTGGCGGCGATGTCAGTGATCCGGCCCCAGGTCTCGGGCTGGAGGACCACCTTGAGGCCGACTTCGGCCAGGTTGGCCTGGAAGAGCAACGCCAGCTTCTCCTCGAGGGCGAAGCCCTGGACATAGCAGAAGTTGATCGTCAGGTCGTCCGGCTTCAGGCCGCTCTTGGCCAGTTCTTCTCTGGCCTTCTTGACATCCCGCTTGAACTGAGGCGTGGTCGGGTCGAAGCCGGGGATGGTCGCCGGAATCGGACCGCGCGCCTGCTCGGCGCCGGGGTCGATCTGCTGGAGGAAGGCGTCGTAGTCGAAGGCGTAGTTGATGGCGCGGCGGACATGGACGTTGTCTGTGGGCGCCTTGCGGGTGTTGATCTTCAGGTAGAAAGCCTCGCCGGAGAGAGCCTTCTTGATGGCGACTCCCTTCATCTTCGCCAGCGCCGAGTAGGTCTCGAGCGCCCGGTAGTGGTCGGCGATCGTCAGCGCTCCGGTCTTCATCTCCGCGATGATGGTGGCGTCGTTATAGACCTCCTTGGCCCGCACCTCATCGATGGCGCCCTTCCGCCAACCCTTGAAGTACCCGTCGAACTTGGCGAAGACGATTTCGTTGCCGCGGGTCCAGCTCTTGAAGGTGTAGGCGCCCGAGCCGGCGTCCGCCTTGAGCAGCCAGTCCTGGCCGTAGTCGCCGTACTGCCCGAAGTTCCCCGGCTTCTTGTGTTCCAGAATGGCGGCCTTGTTCACCACCGCCAGCCACGGGAGCGTCGAGAGGAACGGGGCGAACGGCTTGTTCAGCCGGAAGGTCACGGTGTATTTATCCACCGCCTTGGTCTCCGCGACCAAGTCCGCCCAGAGCCAGGAGTAGCCCGACTTCAGGGCCAGCACCCGCTCCATCGAGAAGACCACGTCTTCGGCGGTCACCTCGCGACCGTCATGGAACTTGACCCCCTTGTTCAGGTGGAAGGTGTACACCTTCCCGTCGGGGGAGACGGTCCACGACTTGGCGATCAGCCCCTGGATTTCCCCTTTGGCGTCGGGAGTGACCAAGCTGTCGTAGAGGTTGACCATGACCATGGCCTCGGTCCAGTCGGTGACCTTGGCCGGGTCGATCGTTCCGATTTCCTGGTTGAGGCTCATCGTGACGACGTTCTTAGCCGGCGCAGCCCCGCTGAGCGCAAAGAGCAAAAGAAGCGCCGCCGTCAGGAACGCGAACCTTTTCAACCTACTCACCCTCCTCACTCTACTTGATGGCGGACAAGCTACGCCTCACTGTCAAGCCGTAATGCTGCTTACTTCTTCACTCACCACCACCTTGCTTCTAGCTGTAGCGATGGAAATTGCAGCCGGTGTGCGCCGGGCAGTGCGGGCCGGGTTTCACACACTCGATCAGGCTCTCCGGTGAACCGCTGGCCGGCGACGACCCGGCCTTGGCCCGGCAGACCTGAATCAGGCGCAAGACGCCCTCGACATCGGCCTCAGCTCCCTCCAGGAGAAGAGTGACTGCCCCTTCCGCGCCGTCGATTCCCCCTTTGGCCACGACGGTTACTTCCACCCGGGCGAGCGTGTACAGGGCGTCGAGTTCCGTAAAGACCCGCCCGGGTAAAAGCATCAGGCCGCAACCCATGCCCAGGCCGGCGTCGATCTTCCGCCGCCCTGCCCGGCGGGCCGTCGCCGTCAGGTCGCCGGGCACCAGTTTCTCCAAGCCCACAGCCACCAGGACAGCCGCGCCCTCCGCGGCCACGCCGTGGAGGAGCCGACCCGTGTTCCCGCCGAGGGGCGACCCGGTGAGAAAGGCGGCGTGCCCCAGGGCATCGAGGGCGTTGGCCCCGACGACGACCACGTCCCCCGGCCCGAACGCCGAGACGAGTTCCGCCAGGCGCTCGTCGCCGGGGACCCACTCCCCGCCCGTCCAGACGTAGTGGTGAGGCCCTCCGCCGTCCTCCCGGCTGCAGCGGGTGCCGTTGGGACTGACCCGTCCGGAGATGCGCATCGGCGGCAACCCCAATTCCTCGGCGACCGCGGAGACGGTTGTCCCTCCCTTGAGCCAGATCCTCCCGCCCGCCAGAGCCCTCCGGATTTCCTCCGTACGGCAAAGGCCGGCCGCGATCAGGCGCTTGCCGACGGGGACCGTCAGCGTGACCTGGGCCAGCATCGGCATCACCGCGCCGCACCCCGGCCCAGGGTCTGCAGATGGCTGAGGTCACCGTAGAGGCGCTTCAGGAGCGCGAACTCGTCCGGATCGTAAAAGGCGCACCGTCGGGCGCCCAACTCCTTGGCCACCTCGACGCAGAACCGTACGGCCTGCTCGACGTCGATCAGTTGGGTGGCTCCAGTGGCGCACCCCGGCACGGGGACCTCGGCGGTGATGGCCAGGCCGACGGTCGGGGCTTTGGTCGCCACGGAAGGCTGCAGGATGGAATTGAGGTGAAAAAGGCCGTTGCCGTAGGGAGTGATGTCCTGGATGGTGATCGGGAAGGTCACGGGAGGACGCCCGGTGACTGTCTGCAAGATCCCGAGCAGGTCCTCGCTGACCCTCAGGATGTAGCCCTCCTTGACCGTCGGCGACAGGGCGATGCCCCGGTGGTTGATGATCCGGTTGCCCTTGGTGGTGTCGATCGAAATCACGGCATCCATGGCGGGATCGACTTCGTGTTCGTTCATCTTCCGGATGTCGACCGGGGAGTCCATGAACGGCACTGGATCGTGAGGGCGGGTCGGGGCGTCAGGGCAGACGTGCGTCCCGACGATCACGTCGCCGGGCAGGACGTCGCCCTTGGCCTGCATGTCGAGCAGCTTGAGCGCCGTGGCCAGGGCCGCCAGGGCGCCGTCGCCGTCCGAGACAAAGCCTATCCGTTCCGGCCGCGCCCCCAACCCTCCCAGGCGGCCGACGACGCCCAGCGTCGGAGCGTCCCCTCCGGCCGACCGCCCCTCCGCACCCGGGATGACCACCTTGACGAAGTCGGTGGCGCCCTTGGGCCCGCACACCGTCTTCACCGTGACGGTCGCCTGGCCGCGGGCGAGGAGTGCCTCGCGGACGTCGTCGCCGCGGACCGTCGCCGAATCCAGGAGATCGTACATCTCGATCACTTGCCGCCAAGCCATGCTTCGAGCCTCCGTCTCTGTTAGAGGGTCCTGGCCGAGGCCGATCCCGGGTCGCCGGCTCTCCGGACGACGTACCAGGCTAGCAAACCGCTGGCGAGAACGGGATCGATCACCGGGACCTTGAACCGCGCTCGCAGCTCGGGCGCTACGCCGATCGTCGAGAGGCCGGTGCACCCGAAGAGCAGGACTTCCGCCCCCTGTTCCAGGAGGCGGGCGGCGGCCGCGAAGACGGCGGCCCGTCCGGTCTCGCTCAGGAGTCCGACCGTGGTCCTGACCCCCGCCGGTCCGGCGATCGCCACCAGGGCCGCGCCCAGAATCCGGCCTACCGGCCCCGGGGCTTCGTCCATGATCCCGAGCAGGCCCACCTTGCCGCCGTAGGCCAGCGCGAGAGCCGCGCCCGCCGAGCCTGCACCGATGACCGGGACGCTGACGTGCTTGCGCAGGAGTTCGACTCCGGGATCCATCATGCAACTGACGATAAGAGCCTCGGCGCCTTCCCCGAGCAAGGTCTGCGCAGTGCCGACCATCCGGGCTTCAGCGATGCCGAGGGTCTCCTGGTCGAAAACGCCCTGGGGAAGGTCGGGCAGGCAGCGGGAGAGGACCCGCAAGTCGGGGAAGCTCCGCTCGATCAGGCGCCCGTGGGCCTCGAGGACCTCCGGGTCGCCGGTCGTCAGGACCCGGATCACACCTACCGTGTGCATCTTAACCTCGTGTCTTCAGAATTGGTACGATTATAGCACCCCAAGCCGGCCGCCCTCTACGGTTGCCGTGCATAAGAAAAAGGACCCTGATTTGTGCATGTTGCACAAATCAGGGTCCTGGTGCTGTCTGCTACGCGGGAGCCTTGTTGTAGCCGACGAAGTGCCGGGCTCTCAACGCCACCAAAAGCTTCAGCCGCGCCTCCGGGTCACCCAGGTCGACACCGAGAAGCTCCTCGATTCGCCTGAGGCGATAATTGAGCGTGTTGCGGTGGATATACAGTTGCCTGGCTGACTCCTTGCGATTGCCAGACAACTCCAGGAACCTTTCCAGCGTCTCGCAGAGGGTCGTCCCGTGTTCCCGGTCGTAGTCGACCAGGCTGCCGACGGTCTCCCGGAAGAACTCCTGCAGTCCCGGCCGCTCGGCGACTTCCAGGAGAAGGCGGTACAGGCCGAGGTCGGAATAGTGGAACACCCGGTCTCCGCCGGAGAGGAGCTTGCCGATGCGCAGCGCCTGCCTCGCCTGCCGGTAGCTTTTGGGGATGTCGGCCGGGGAACGGCTCTGGCTTCCTATACCCACCGTCACCTTGACTTCGCCTACCTGCTCCCCCAAGTACGACTTGATGGCCTCCGCGGTGGCGACGGCCGCCTCTTTTTCCGACGGTCCCCTCCCGGCCACGCTGGTCAACACCACAATGCTATCGGAGCGCGACGAGACGATCGCCCGGGGGTCGAGGCCGACCGCGACCTCCCTGGTCGATTGGAGAAGGCGCTCCTTCAGCCGCTGAATCTCGTCCTCGGTGCGGGAGAATCCCAGATAGTACCGCTCAAAACAGTCGACGTCCAGCGCGATGACCACCAGGGGGCGCTGCAGGTCCCACTCGAAGTAGGCCGCCCGCCTGACCATCAGGTCGGGGGAGTCGAAGTGCCCCATCAGGAGATCCTGGACCAGGTCTTCCTGGATGCGGGTTTTCGCCTCGGCGATCGCCTCCTGTTTGGAGATCTCGAGGGCCGTCACGATCGCCGCCTGTTCCAGGTAGAGTTCGGCGGTGCCCTGCGGCGTCCTGGACACCTGCAGCAGGGTCACGTACCCGCGGACCTTGCGGTCGATCACGACTGGGGCGATGAGCCTCGGCAGGCGGACCACCTGTCCCTGCTCCTGCCGGCCCTTCCACTCCACGGTGTCCAGCCGGGTGTGGAGCTGCGCGGCCAAGCCGGCCTGTTCGATCTCGCCCCAGACCCGGGCCGTAAGGTTCGCTTCCAGCTCCGATTGGTCCAGGAAGGGGGCGGCCGTCGCAGGAACATGCCAGGCCAGGGGAAGGAACCGCTCGTTCTCGATCACCACCGGGTTGTTGAGCGCCTCGGCCAGGCCTTTGGCGACCCCCGTCAACCCTTCCCCGTCCACGACGACCCGGGCCAGTTTCTTATGTACCTGCGTGGCCCGTTCCAGAAGGAAGGTCTGTTCGGCGAGGATCTGGGTGAGGACCGGGGTCGTCAATTCCACGAACGGGATCTCGGGAGGGAGGTCGATCAAGGGGAACCCGACCTCTTCCGCCGCCTCGATCACTTCGCCGGGGAGCGCCTTGATGAAGCGTTGCACCTTGATGGCCAACCCGGCTGATCCCTTGGCGGCCAGACCACGGACCAGGCCGGCGAGGCGGTGGGGTTGGTCCTTGAAGGCGTAACCCGCCGTGATCAGGAACTCGCCGCCCCGCATCCACTCGACGGCGTCCGGGACTTCGATCACGTCGACCCTGATCACCCGGTTGTCCAGCCCTTTGCTCCCGGCCAGCAACCTGGCCCCCTCGTACGATGGGAGCGCCAGGACCTCGCGCACGGTCATCAGCATGCCAAGCTCACCTCGACGGGTCATCTTTGTTCGACCCCGCGCTACCCGAGCTTTACCTCACCTTATCAAGTGTCCGAAAAGACGTCAAGGCGAAGCGCCGGGTCGCCCGGTGGCTGTTGTCAAATGCTGGGCCGGGAGGTATACTAATGGCAAACAACCCCAGCGGGCATTCAGAGCAGGCGACCGGCCGCTGGCCGGTGGGGCCGGGCTCCGTCGGAGCAGCAGGAAAGACCTGTGGGACTGGCAGCACCACAGGTTTTTGTTGTTCCGCGCCAGAGCGGTGTTTTCCGCCCCGGGACGGAGGAGGTATCTTTCTTGAAGGCTGATCTTCACGACAAGCGGGCGCTTGGACGCGTCGAAGCCTGGGTAAGCATCATCGGGAACGTGGTCCTGTTCGCCGCCAAGTACCTCCTCGGTCTCCGCGCCCAAAGCATTGCCCTCCAGGCTGATGCTTTCCACACCCTGTCTGACGTAGGGACGTCGGCGGTGGTGCTATTCGGCTCCCACACCATGGCCCTCCCTCCCGACGCCGAGCATCCTTATGGTCACGGCCGGTGGGAGCAGATTTCCACCCTCGTCATCGCGGTGTTGCTGGCCCTGGTCGGTTTCAACTTCATCGGGGCGGCCTACGACAAGTTCGTCAACTTCGCGCCGGTGCGCTTCTCCTGGCCGGTCTTCGGGGTTTTCGCCCTCAGCGTGATCGCGAAGGAGGCCATGGCTCGCTATGCTGTCTACCTTGGGAAACGTGCCGATTCGCCCATGATCATTGCCGACGCGTGGCATCACCGCAGCGACGCCATCGCCTCGGCCCTGGTTCTCCTCCCTCTTTTCTTTCCGCGCTCCCGCTGGGTCGACCCGGTGTTCGGTTTCCTGGTGGCGTTGCTGATCATCTGGGTGGCGGTGAGCCTGTTCCGGGAGTCCTCCAGTCGACTCCTGGGGAACAGTCTGAGCCCGGATGAAGTGGGCGAGATCGAGCGGGTGGTCCGACACGTTCCCGGAGTGAAGAGCCTGCACCGAGTAGAGTGCCACGACTACGTGGCTCAACGGGTGCTGACCATCCATGTGGAGGTCGACCGCACCCTGTCCGTCGAGGACAGCCACCAAATCGAGGAGGCGGTCGAACGCCAGGTGGAGAAGGCGTTAGGCTATCAGACGGTTATCGTCCACGTCGAACCACAGCCGGAGGTGTCAGAGGGATCGTGACGCGGGGGACACTCTCTGGGCTATCGCCCGCGCCCACAACACCTCGAGCCCGTGGCCATCTTCCGGGGAAATCCTCAGAAACCCCTGGTGGCGTTGACTTTCGACGCCACGTACGGAGACAACCAGACCGAGGCGCTGTTGAGCATCCTGGCGAGGGAAGGCATTACGGCCACCTGGTTCATTTCGGGCATCTGGGCGGAGGCCTTCCCGACCCTCCTTCGAGCGATCGAGGCGGCCGGCCACGAAATCGGCAACCACAGCATGTCCCATCCGCACATGACCCAACTGTCACCGGCCGCGATGGCCAGTGAGATCACCCGCGCCACTCAGGCCATCGAGGCCAGGACAGCCCGGCGCGTGAACCTGTTCCGCCCGCCGTTTGGCGAGTACAACCGGACTCTGCTGAATGTCGCCGCTGAGCTCGGCTACCGGACTATCATGTGGACGGTGGATTCTCTGGACTGGATAGAGCCTCCGCCGCCCCCCGAGGAGATCGCCAACCGAGTGTTGGCCGCAGTCGGAAACGGCGCCATTGTGCTGATGCACAACGCGGGGCGGAACACCCCAGCGGCCCTGCCCGCGATCATCAGCGGGATCCGCCGGTCGGGCCTGGGCTTCGGTACGGTCAGCCAGGTGCTGGATCCGTAGGTGAACTCGGCGGCTTACCAAGCCGGCGGACACCGAGCGGGACTGGCTGTCCCGAAAGCGATTTCGGGGCAGCTTGTTAGTTTGTTTCACCGAAATAGTCAAAGTATGATTGCATTATTGACCGAGAATAGTATAGAATGAATTGGGGAAGTGATTGAAGATGACGCTGATCAGCGACGAGCAGCTTTTACAGGTGCTGTTCAGGTTTAACCCTTGGTGGTCCACGGGGGCGGTTCCGCTGGACATCGCCAAACCGGTGCGGCGCTTCGCCTTTTTTGAAACCCAGCGCCTCTTGCGGCACGCTCCCCTTCGGAGGGCCGTGGTTCTTTCCGGACCCCGACGGGTGGGCAAGACCACTATCCTATACCAATTGATTGCTGAACTTCTTCAAGCAGGGCTCTCTTCTTCGGCAGTACTCTATGTATCGCTTGATCACCCCCTCCTCAAGCTTTGTGCCTTGGGCCGGATCGTCGAGGCATACCAGCAGGCGATCGCCCCAGCAGAGGGACCGCTCTACCTGTTCTTGGATGAAGTCCAATACGCCGAGGATTGGGACCGCTGGGTGAAGACCCTTTATGACCAGAGTCCCCACTTCCGAATCGTTGCCACCGGTTCGGCGAGCCCGGCCCTGGCGCTCAAGGCTTCGGAAAGCGGGGTGGGGCGGTGGACCACGGTCCGGGTGCCGACCCTATCCTTCTACGAATACCTCACCTTGACCGCGGCAGAGTGCCCTCCGGTCGAAGGGGAGGTTGAACCTGCTGCTTTGACCAGATGGAAACCGACCGAACTCGTCCGCCTGGTTCATCGGCTCAGCCCCTTGCAGCGGGCCTTCAACCGCTATTTCCTGCTCGGCGGGTTTCCGGAAATTGCGCTCGCCGGTGACCTGGCTTTCGGTCAGCGGCTTATGCGGGAAGACATCGTGGATAAGGTATTGAAAAGAGACTTGACGGCCCTCTTCGGCGTCCGCAACGTGGCAGACCTGGAGAAGCTTTTCGTATACCTCTGCCTGCATTCAGGGGGAATCCTGTCCCTGGAGACGGTGGGAGGCGCGATCGGTCTATCCAGACCGACAGTGCAGAATTACCTGAACCTGCTGGAGATCGCTAACCTCATCTACCTCAGCAACCCAGCGGAGCTCAGTGGCAAGAAAGCGCTGCGGAGCCGTCCCAAGGTCTACCTGGCTGATGCGGCCATCCGCAACGCTGTTCTGCTGATGGGAGAGGAGGTTCTGTCCAACTCTAGTGAACTGGGCCTTCTGGTGGAAACGGCAGTCTATAAGCATGTCGCCCAGTTCTATGAGGCCGCCTTGCCCAAGGTCGGGTACTTCCGGGACAGCAAGACCGGGAAGGAGATCGACATCGTGGTGTCACTGCCCTCAGGCCATGTGCTCCTCGAAGTCAAGTACCGTGAGAATCCCACCCTCGGGCCTAAGGACGCGTTGCTCGACTGGGCTGGGAACAAGGGAACGCTGGCGGCGGTCGTGGTCACCAAGCGGCCTGAGGATACAGGACCTTTGCCGACGGGAAAAGAAAGCAGGATCATGCGTATACCGGCCTTTGCCTTTCTCTATCTTCTCGGTCAGGCCCAGCGGGCCGAACTGGTGCGGTAGGGATCGCCCAGGCCGGCGGCGAATCCCTTGCCAGATTCTGCAGGAAAGGAGGTGGTGGCTTGCGGCGCTTCGCTTTCCTGAAACTCGGCACCGTTCTCCTGACGATCCTGTTCCTGGTCGGCACCACCCTTCCCGCCTTGGCCTGCTATGGGGCCGCGGCGATGGGCATGGGCGGGGCTTACACTTCCCTGGCCACAGGTGTCCTGGCGATTTACTGGAACCAGGCGGGACTGGCCTTCACGGAGGAATTGGGAGAGGCTTCCGTGACGGTGACGACGCCCGAGGACTACACGAATTACAACTCCTTCCTCGGCGCGGCGGTCAAGCCCAACGAGCGGCTGGGCCTCGGCTTCGGCCAGACGAAGCTGGCCCCCTGGGCCGGCAACGAGACCTGGAACACCTTTGCCGCCGGGGTGAGGTTGAACGACCAGTGGGCGGTGGGTGGAGCATATCGAGAGATTGCCGGGGTTGACCCGGAAACCCCGAACCGTTACCGCAGTTCCGGCTTTGACCTGTCAGCACAGTATCGTTCCGGCATGGTGAACCTCGGCCTGCTGGTTCAAGATGTTGGCGGGCCGTCGGAGTCGAACATTTACCGGCAGAACATCCGCCCCTCGATCAGCCTGGAGACGGACAAGCTGACGCTTGCCATCGACATCTACGACGCCTCCCAGCTAAAGTACGCTCTGGGGAGCGAGTATGGCGACAACGCCCATCAGGTGGGGCTGGAGTACCGGCCCTTCGGGAAAGAGGGATCGCTTGCGCTACGGGCCGGCTTTTACCACGACATGCCTTACGATCCTCCCATAGCCTTTGTCCACCATGACGTGCTGACCCTGGGCGCCGGAGTCAAGGTCGAGAATGGCTTTGCTGACCTCGCGGTCATCCCCGAGTGGATGGTCGTTCAGGTCACGGCTGGCGTTCGTTTCTGAGCGCCGCCTTCACCCTCGCCCGAAGCCGTTCCAGCCCATGCCGGTCGAGCAGAGCGCCGATCCGCTCGCTGGGCCGCCCCGCCTTCGGCGGCCCACTCGAGGGCCCGGCAGTCGCGCCCCGGGACGGCGTCGGGACGGGCCTGACCGAGGGCGAGGACAGCTGAAGCAGTGCGGCTCGAGGGGGAACAGCCCGTCGACACACCGTTGACGCACAGACCGCCCGTCTCGGGGCGATCCATCGTTTCCGTATAGCACTCAGAACCCTCTTCCCAAGACTATTCTCTCACCGCCAGCGCCACGGCTTCCATGTGACTCGTCTGCGGGAACGGGTCGATCACCCGAGTTGGTGCTCAGAAGCCGCGGCCGGCTCCGCCGCCCCCGGAGGAACCGCCACCGAATCCACTGAAGCCTCCTCCGCCGCCACCGCCACCGCCAAACCCACTTCCGGCTTTGAGCAGGCCGTACAGCCCTTGAAGAAACAGGCATGGTATCGCGACCGTTCGGACGAAGGAATGTCGACAGTGCTCGCAGACGTACGTTCTTTCCTCACGGCCGTTGCGGAAGAACGTCGGCGCTCTCAGCTCCCGGGCGGTAAACGAGATGGACCACTTGCACTTCGGACAGGAGCTCCGGTTGATCAGGACCGAGACCAACCAAATGAGCAGGCCAAACGTCAGGAAGGTGCCGAAGACGAGGAGAAGGATGCCCAGCAAACCGGGGGGAGTTGGGCGCGGCGGAAGTGATGGGATGGGTGGTACTCGACTCCTGGGTGGCGTTGAAGAGACCGGTGGCGTACTGCTTGGGACTCGTCTCGTCCGGCACGGACTTCACAATGACCACGGCGACCTCGAAACCGGTGGTGGCTTCCAGACCCGAGAGAGTGTCCTCCAGTCGAGCCTTTTCGTCCGGGTTGAGCACGCCAGCGTAATCATTCACCCAGCCCTGGGGCTTGGGGTAGACCGGGCTGGCCGTTGTTACGCTTGAGCCAGCCAGGACGGTGAGGAGAACGAGCCAGACGATGGCTCTGGCTACCGCGCTCCCGCGCAAACCTCATCACCCCTTCGGGGCACTATTCAGCCTCCGACCCTCAAGCCCCTTCCGATTTGTGGGGCCTGGACAGGGTCACGGCCGCCACGCAAAATTCACCCGGCGTTGACACTCGTGGGTCTCACGCTGAACCGGAAGGTTTCCTACGTCTACGGCGGGGGCATGACGAGCGGGGATACAATGACCCGACAGGACACGACGTTGGTCCAAAACAAGAGGGTGTTTACGATGAGACGACGGCCAGTTGCTGCACCACCTCGGGGTCGAGGTGAGCCGCCGCAGCCATCTGCCTCATCACTCCCAAAGCGTCGTCCACCGCAAGGCCCGGACGGTACGGGCGATCTGACGTCAGAGCCTGATAGACGTCGCTCACGGCCACGATCCTGCTTTCCAGCGGGATCGCGCCCGCCTTGGCCGCGGTGTGGTAACCAGTTCCGTCCAGGTGTTCGTGATGCTGGGCCGCCCACGGCACGATGTCTTCCAAACCCTTCACCTGCCGTAGGATGTGCTCCGTGTAGTATGGGTGAACCCGAACCACCTGGTATTCCTCGGGCGTGAGGCGCCCCGGTTTATTCAGAATGCGGCTGGGCACGCCGATCTTGCCGAGGTCGTGGAGAAGGGCAGCTACTTGGAGGGAAGCCACGCTTTCCAAGCCCAAACGCCGCCCGAGGACGCCGGCATGCTGGGCTACCCCTTGGCTGTGGTTGGCGGTGTAGGGACTTCGGTTGTCGATGAGACCGGCAAACACGCCTGCCACCCGGCACAGTTCGGCGGTCACGACGACCTGGGCCAAGCGATCCACCTCCCAGCCGATAACCCGCCCGATGTTGCGTTCCTCCAGATCCAACTGGACCTTCGGGATGCGGGCCAGGCTGAAAAAGGCATCCACCAGCTCGGGCTGGAAATCGCCGCCCCTTCCCCGCTCCACCCGGGCCAGCCCCTGCTCCCACCCGGCGGCTGCGTAGACCAACTCGAACCGGTCAGCCAGGTGCAGGAGGCGGGCTTCCAGACGGATGGCCTCTCCGCTCAAGCCAAAGGGGTAACCGCCCCCGCCCCAGCGTTCGTGGTGTTGGACGATGATCGGCCCCAGGTCGGAGACTTGCGGTAGGCCGGCCACCATCTCGGCCCCCCGCAGGGGATGTTGGTAGACGACCCCCGTCGGAACTAGCTCCTCGTCCTTCAACTCGTTGAAGCTCTCGGTGGCGCCGATGTCGTGGAGCAGGGCCGCCAAGAGCACCCGCCGGAGCGTGCCCTCTCCCAGTCCGAGCAGTTCGCCCAGGCTCAGGGATACATACGCCACCCGCCGGGCGTGGTTCAACTGGGCCCGTTCAGCGAAATCGAACGCCAGGGAGATGGCCGAGAGGAGCTGCCCCAGGTTGATCTCCCGCGGCAGGCAGGCATCGTGCGTCTCTTCGAAAGGGGTGAATGATATCATGTCAGCCCACCTTGCCGGCTGATGCGCCGGCCCTCTGCCGCTCGAACGCCTCCTTGACCAGCCTTCCGAAGCGGGCGTGGCGCCGCTCGAGATCCAGGAGGTAGGTTAGGACACTTCCGTGATATTCCAGATTCTCGCCCAGCAAGGCCCGCTCGAGGGCGAGGCGAATGAGGCTCACGCCACAGTCCTGTTCGTGGTTATCACGGCAGTTCTTGCACTGGTGAAGCGTAGCAGCGATCGCCGCCACCACCTCGTCCTCATAAAACGCCCGATAATCATTCCGGGGCAGCAGGCGCTCGCCGCCGTCGACCCGGGCGACTCCTTTCTCCGCCCCGTACTTGGCCACCGTCATGGCGAACCCGACCAGGCAGTGCAGCTTATCGCACTCCCCGCACTCCTCGACCGTCTTGCAGCACCGCTGTACCGCTTCAGCCAAGACGGGGAAATCGATGTTTGCGCCGGCCACGGTTTCACCTCCAATCACCGTTCGCTTGCGGCAAAGTTCAGAAAGTCCATATCCACCGGAGCGCCGCCCTCCTGGCCGGCCGCCGCCTCTTCCTCCCCCTTCACCAGTTCGCGGGGAGGGATGAAAGCGTCCAGGCCTACCCGGTCGATGGTGTGGCAAAGGCGTTCGTGGGGTTGACCCAGCTCCCGGTACCGGTCCAGGACATAGGCGAGCACCCGCTCTACCGTATCAGGCGAGACGCTCTCCAGGATGCGCTGGCCGTGGCGGGGCCGCCGGCTTCCCCCCCGGCCGCCGATGATGACATCGAACCCGCCGCGCACCCTCGCCGGATTGCCCATGCAGCCGAAATCGGCGCAGAACGGGTCCGTGCAACCCCGCTGACACCCCGCGACGGAAATCTTGAAGTCCTTGGGTACAGGCTCGTTCATGAACCGGTCCTGGAGCCGCAGGCCCAAATGGTGGGCATCGGCCTGAGAGCGCACGCAGAAGCCGCTCGTCCCGCAGCAGGCCTTGACGTTGCGCACCACCTCGCCAAAGGAGCCGATGCGCAACCCCAGCTTGTCCACCTCGGCCTGGAGATTCGGCACCTTCTCCTCCGGAAGTATGGCAATCAGCGTCTGGCGAGTCGAAAGCTTGAACCCGGCGATTCCAAGGGGTTCAGCTAGTTCGGCCACTCCCTGGAGCTGCTCTGGTGTGATCAAGCCACAGGCGGTGACGATCCCCACCGCCATGAGGCCGTTTTGCTGCCGAAAGACGGCATGTCCCATGCGAGTCACCTCACTCTCTGGAATCCCTGGTGGACTGGTTTCCTTTGGCGCCTCTAATCAACTCGGCGAAGTTGTGCCTGGCCAGTTCGTGGCGGAGGGCCGACTGGACCCCGGCCAGCGCCTGGTGCACCGGACAGTGGTCGGCCCAACGCTTGCCGCAGTATTCCGGGTCGAGGAGGCACCGGTTGATCCGTATCGGACCTTCCACTGCCTCCACCACGTCAAGCAGGGTGACCTCCTCGGGGGACCGAGCCAGGGCATAACCCCCACCGACCCCCCGCTGGGAAGTGGCGATGCCTGCCTTGACCAACAACCGCAGAGTCCGTAGTAGGAACCGCATCGGGATCCTCTCCCGGGTTGCGATGGTCTGAGCGTCGACCACCTCCCCCGGTTTGAGGCTGGCCAGCACCAGCATGGCGCGCAAGGCGTAGTCAGTGGCCTGGTTGAGCTGCATGGTGGTTTAGCCCGCTTGGGCCTCACCGAAATACCGCTTGAGCATGCCCTCCAAAGCCCGGGCGTGACGGGCCTCATCCTTGGCCGACTCGTCGAAGAAGTCGTGCGCCGGGTCGATGCCGTGCTCCTTCGCCAGCAAGGCCGCTTCCCGCTTGCCCTTGTTGGCCATGATTTCGCCGCGCACGGCTTTGTCCAGGTTCTCCTTCGTCTGCCCGATCTCGCCGTTCAGTTCGGCAAAGCGGGCGGCATGCCACGCCTCTTCGAAAGCGATGGCCTTCAAAACCTCGGCGACCTCAGGGAAACCTTCCCGCTGTGCCTGGCGGGAGGCAGCCAAGTACCACCCGACCTCCCAGTTCTCGCCGTTGAAGTTCTTCCGGACCGCCTCTTCGACCACTGTCCCCTTGGTTACACCCAGTTTGTTTTCAATCGTCAGCTCCATCGGGCACGCCTCCATCTCTAAACTATACCCATCTAGTATAATTTTAATACCACTATACTCCAGGTTTGCCAAACCGTCAAGCACCCCGCCGGTGCCAGGCTGCGGCAGGCAGTGGTTCCACTGGCCGGAGTTCGGTGGCTGCTGCTTGAATCCGAGAAGCCGAACTCCGATCTGGTTCCGCCCGGCAACGGGGCGTCGTTACCCAGGAGGCCGCCCGGACGGGCGGCTTCGTCGCGGCTGCCGATCCCCCGACTTCCGGGGTTCATGTCCGCGGTCCCTCAGAACCGGCTCCCCAAGCCTATTCTCTGACCACCAACGCCACCGCTTCAGTGTGACTCGTCGGCGGGAACAGGTCGACGGGCTGGTCAGTCCGGGCTGGGAGTGACCAGGATGTCGGCGGCGATGCGTTCGTCCACCGCCACCTGCGTCTGGCCCACCTGGAAGACGAAGGCGGGGCGGCGCTGGAGCAGGGTGATTGGCATCCCGGGCAGAATCCCGAAAGCCATCAGTTTCTGCAGCCGCTCCGGCTCCCGGGTGACCAGGGCGGCCACATGGCCGGCGGTCCCTTCCGGCAAGTCGGCCAGGCGTACTCCGGCGGGAGCGGGGCCGCCGGCGGGGTTTCCGTGCCGGAATCTGCGCCTGTTTCTCATCGCCTCTTCTCCCTTCTAAGGCGCCAGAAGCGCTGCTACGGCGGTCCAGACCCAATTCACCGTATACCCCACCAGGAAGGCGAAGGGGAAGATGAAGCCGGCCATCGCCAGGGCGGCCTTGACCCCCCGCTCCTTCAGCATCACCGAAAACTGGGCGATGCAGGGGATGAAGATCGTCAGGGTCACGGCGGCCACCGCCAACTGCTGGACCGTGAGCCCCCCGGACCGGGCCAGGTCGAAGAGGCCCGCCGCGCCGTAGTCCCGCCGGAAGAAACCGAAGAGGAAGACCACCGCTGTATCCCGGGGCAGGCCCAGCGCCTGCACCACCGGGGCGAGCAGGCCCACCAGCCACCCGAAGAGCCCGGTCAGCCGGCCGAGCCAGATCAGCGCCGAAGCCAGGAGGAAGATGGGGAAGACCTCGAGGAAGTACCACTTCATCCGGGCCCAGGTCTTGGCCAGGACGTTGCTGAGCTTCGGCAGGCGGAGCGGAGGCAGCTCCATGTAGAAGCTGGGTTCGCTCCCCGGCAGGAGACGGGCCGTCAGCCACCCGACCAGGAGGAAGACGCCGAGGACCACTCCGGCCCAGACGGCCATCGCCAGGGGCTTCCCGGCGAGCAGGGAGAGGATCACCCCGAGCTGGGCCGAGCAGGGGACGGCCAGCGCCAGGAGGAAGGTGGCGATGAGGCGTTCCCGGCGGGTCTCGAGGATGCGGGTGGTCATGGTGGCCATGGTGTCGCAGCCGAAACCGAGGACCATGGGTATTACGGCCCGTCCGTTCAGGCCGAGGCGCTTGAAGACCTTGTCCACCAGCATCGCCAGCCGCGGGAAGTAGCCCGAGTCCTCCGCCACGGAGAAGAAGAGGAAGAAGGTGCCCACGATCGGCAGGATGATCGCCACGGCGTAGCGCACGCCGAGGGTCAGGAGGCCGTACTCGCCGATGACCAAGTCCTGCCAGACCGGCCAGGGGATCAGGTGCCTGACCAGAACGCTGACCGGCGGCAGGAGGTATCGGCCGAAGACCACCTCTTCCAGGAAGTCGACCACTGTCCCGGCGCCGAAGACGCCCACGAACTGGTAGAGCCCGAAGTAGAGGACGAGCAGGAGGAGGGGGATGCCGGTGAGTGGGCGCATGGTCAGGGCTGAAAGGCGGTCGGCGAGCGTCGGGCCCGTGGAGGTCGGGAGGCGCATGACCGCCGAGACGACCGGCCGCAGGGCGGCCTGGCGGTCGAGGGCCACGACGTAGGGGAGGGGCTCGGCGAAGGCGTCGCTTGCCCTTTTCAGCATGCCCTGGATGGCACGCCAGGACTGGGGGGGTTCGCTCTTCCGCACGAGCTCCGCCACTTCGTGGTCGCCCTGGAGGAGCAACAGGGCGATCGCCCGGCGGGAGAGGCGGTAGTCGGCCTTGAGCGAGGCGGCGACCTGCGCGATCCACTCCTTTAGAGCCGGGCGGTAGACCTGTTCCGAAAGCCTGCTCGGCTGGGGGCGCACGAGCCCCTCCGCCACCCCGGCGGCGTGGGGACAGGTGGAGCAGCGCCGGCCGCACCCGGACTTGCGCCCCGCCGCGGCGGTGAGGGGATCGCCCTGGCCGGCCGGACAGGCAGCCTGGGCGGGGCAGCGCCCGGCGTACACCAGCCGGAGGAGATCCTTCATTCCCCGCCCCGTGGCCGCGACCGTCCCGACCACCGGGATACCGAGCCGGGCCGAGAGGCCCCCGAGGTCGAGAGCGATGCCGGCCCGCTCCGCCTCGTCCAGGACGTTGACCACCAGGGCGACGGGGAGGCCCGCCTCGATCAACTGAAGGGTGAGGGGGAGCATCCGGTCCAGGTTGCGGGCGTCGACCACGTGCAGGACGAGCTCGGGGTGCTCGGACAGGAGGATATGGCGGGCGACCCGCTCCTCCTCGGTGATGGGAAGGAGGCTGTACATCCCGGGGGTGTCCACCACCTCGAACTCGACGCCGCTGATCCGGCACTTTCCCCGGGAGACCTCGACCGTCGTGCCGGGGTAGTTCGAGACAGTGACGTAGGCGCCGGTCAGGTAATTGAAGATGACGCTTTTCCCCACGTTGGGGTTGCCGACGATGACCACTTTCGGCAGGCCGTGGAGGGCCCGGGGCGCGCGGGGGCGGGCGGAACCTCCGTGGCCCGCGGAGGAGAGGAGCGAGTCGGCTCGCCGAAACACGGTCTTGCGTCACCTCCTGGGGGTTCCCTAAAGGTTACGGCGCCAGCCGGGGCCTCAGACCGGCTCCGGCCAGGCGGGCCGGCCGGCGCACCCGGTTTTGAAAACCATTATCAATAGAAGCCTACTGAGAACCGTTCTCAAGTCAAGCATACCACCCGTTCCGCCGGCTGTCAAGGCAGGAAAGAATTGCGGGACGAGCGGGAATCCTCTAAGCAGACGGAGAAGGAGCAACCAGATATGAAGGAGGTTTCCAGCATACGGGCGAAGGCGCGCCGGCCCCACTGGACCGCTCTCCGGGCGGCCGCCGCGAGCCTTTGCCTGGCCATTCTGCTGGCGGGAGGCGCGCCGTCCGCTGCCCAGGGCTTCGACGTTCCCGCGCCGATGGGCATCCTGACCGAGGCGGAGACCGGCCAGGTGCTGTGGGCCAAAGATGCCGGCCGGCGCCACCCCCCGGCCAGTCTCACCAAGCTCATGCAGATGCTCCTGGTGATGGAAGCCCTTGAGGCCCGCCGCCTCTCCCTGACTGACCGGGTGACGGCGAGCCGCCGGGCCGCCAGCTTCGGCGGGTCCAGCATGTGGGTCAGGGAAGGGGAGCAGTTCAGCGTCGACGACCTGCTCAAAGCGGTGGCAGTGGCGTCGGCCAACGACGCCTCGGTAATGCTGGCGGAGTTTCTCTCCGGCACGGAGGAGGACTTCGTCGCCGCCATGAACCGGCGGGTGGCGGAACTCGGACTCCGGGACACCCGCTTCGTCAACAGCACCGGCCTGCCCGCCCCCCGCGGGCAGGAGGGAAACTACTCGACCGCCGCCGACCTCGCTGTCCTCGCCCGGGAACTGCTCAAACACCCCCGCATCCTCCTCTACACCTCCCTCCGGAGGTGGGAGATCCGGAACGGGCAGAACAGGTTCGAGAACACCAACCGCCTGCTCGACCGGTACGAGGGGGCAGACGGTCTGAAGACCGGCCACACCGCGGAGGCAGGGTGGTGCCTGGCGGCGACGGCCCGACGGGGCGGGATGCGCCTGATCGCGGTGATCCTGGACGCCGGGAGCGACGCGGCCAGGGTGGCCCAGGCGGCCGCGCTGCTCGACTACGGCTTCACCCACTTCGCCCTGGTGCCCGTGGTACGTCGGGGCGGCAGGGTGGCGACCTTCGACCTGCCTCGAGCCGGGCGGCCGGTGGTGGCGGTAGCCGGCCGGGACGTGACCGTGGTGGCGGAGCGGGGGAAGCGCCCGGCCGCCAAGGTGGTCTTCACCCGCCGGAAAGGGCTCAAGCCTCCCATCAGCACCGGCCAGGTGGTCGGGGAGGTCCGGTTGCGCCTCGCGGACGGCACCCTGACGCCCCCCGTCCCGGCGGTGGCGCAAAGGGAGGTGAAGCGGGTCAACCCGGTAGTGGCCTTCCTGCTCATGGTGGGGCGGTGGCTGTTGCACGTCGTCACCCTCGGCCGGCGCTGAAGCCGTATGGGCGGCGCCCTGCTCCGCCCGGCGGCAGCGAGAGGAGTCGGCCAGGTGGACCGGGAAGTATAGGGGGCACCATCTGTGCCGGGAGGAGGACCGACATGCCGGTGCGCGCCCGGGCGTACGCCAAGATCAACCTGTTTCTGGCGGTCGGCCCCCGCCGGCCCGACGGTTACCACGAGCTGCTCTCGCTCATGCAGTCGGTGGGGCTCCACGACACGCTCGACGTGACCCTTGCCCGGACGGAGGCGCCGTCGATCCACTTCCGCTGCACCCATCCGGACGTCCCCCGCGACGAGCGCAACCTGGTCCACCGGGCGGTGGCCGCCTTCCGGGAGGAGTTCGGGGTCGGCGATCCGGTCAGCGTCACGCTGGACAAGGGGATTCCCGTAGCGGCGGGGCTCGCCGGCGGAAGCGCCGACGCGGCGGCGGCGCTCCTCGCCCTGTCACACCTGTACGACCGGCCGGGGGACAACGGCCGCCTGGCGGAGCTGGCCGGCCGGCTCGGGGCTGACGTGCCCTTCTGCCTTGTCGGGGGCACCGCCCGGGCCGAGGGGACCGGCGAGCGACTGACCTCCCTGCCGGCGCACCCGGGCGTGTGGCTCGTGGTGTGGAAGCCGCCGGGCGGGGTCTCGACCGCGGAGGTCTACGCCCGCCTCGACGAGGCCCGCCCGGTGGGCCCCGAATGGGCCGGCCGCGAGGCGGCCGAGGCGCGGCTGGCGGCGGCGGTCGAGGCGTTGGCCGCCGGGGATCTGCCGGCGTTGGGACAGGCCCTCTACAACGACCTGGCCCAGGTGACCGAGCACCTCCGCCCGGAGGTCCGGGAGGCCCGGGAGCGGTTCCTCGCCGCCGGGGCCGCTGGGGCGCTGATGTCGGGGAGCGGGCCCGCCGTCTTCGCGCTGGCCGGGTCGGAAGCGGAGGCCGGAGAGCTGGCGGCGGCGGTGCGGGGGCTGCCGGGCGAGTTGTTCCTCACCCGCACCGTCGGGCGCGGCGTTCAGCTCGACCTCGGGGTCCGGCGGTCCCAGAAGGAAACCAGGGCGTCCAGCCCGAAGTAAACTGCGGCCATGAGAGGGGAGAAGCGCCGTGGCAGCGCGCGTCAACCCGATTACGCTGGATAACTACAAGCCGCTGCGTGAGCTGGTCTTCGAGTCTCTCCGGGAGGCGATCATCCAGGGGCGCCTCCGCCCCGGGGAACGCCTGATGGAGATCCAACTGGCGGAGGAGCTCGGTGTTTCCCGTACGCCGGTTCGTGAAGCCATCCGCAAGCTGGAGCTGGAGGGTCTGGTGCTGATGATCCCCCGCAAGGGGGCCTACGTCTCCCAGCTCTCCATGAAGGACATTGCCGACGTCTTCGAGATCCGGCGGGCCCTGGAGGGCCTGGCGGCGCGCCTGGCGGCTGAGCGGGCGACGGACGAGGAGATCGACCGGCTCGAGCGGGCGCTGGTCAAGATCTCCGAAGTGGCCGAGATCGACGACCTGGACGGGGCAGTCGCCCTCGACACCGACTTCCACGAGGAGCTGATGAAGGCGTCGCACAACTCCCGGCTCTCGCAGTTGGTGAGCAACCTGCGCGAGCAGATCCAGCGCTTCCGCCTGACTTCCCTCTCCTACCCGGGCCGGGTCAAGGTGGCGGTGGAAGAGCACCGCAAGATCGTCGACGCCATCGCCAGCCGCGACGCGGAGTTGGCGCAGAACCTGGCCTACGAGCACATCGAAAACGCCGAGAACAGCCTGATGGAAGTGATCCGCGAGGCCGGGCTCAAGCCCGACCGCTAGAGGCCGGAGGAGGATACGGCATGACCAAGCTGGACGCGGTGGTGCTGGCGGGGGCCGACAACAACGGATCGCTCGCCGCGTGCACCGACACCCCCTATGAGGCCATGATCGACATCCAGGGGCGGCCGATGGTCGAGTACGTGGTCGACGCCCTGCGCCACTCCGCCAACGTCGACCGGATCGTGGTCGTCGGCCCGGAGCACGTCCTCGGGCCGGTCCTGGCGGGCAAGGTCTACCGGGTGGTTCAATCCGGTCGCAACATAGTGGAGAACCTGATCATCGGCATCGAGATGCTTCAACCCGCCGGCAAGATCCTGGTGGTCGCCGCCGACATCCCGCTCCTCACCACCGCGGCCATCGACGACTTCATCGAGCGGTGCCGGGAGCGGGAGGCGGACATCTACTATCCCATCTGCCGGAAGGAAGAGAACGAGGCCAAGTACCCGGGAATGCGCCGAACGTACGCCACCCTGCGCGAGGGGGTCTTCACCGGGGGCAACATCTTCATCCTCAACCCCGCCGTGGTGATCAAGTGGCGCCGGGAGATCGAGCGGGCGGTGGCTGTCCGCAAGAGCGTCCTCGGGATGGCGAAGCTCCTCGGCTTCCGCCTGATGGTCAAGTTCCTCCTGCAGTCGCTCTCGCTCCGGGAGGCGGAGGAGAGGGTGGCCAAGGTCCTGGGATGCCCGGTGGCCGCCGTCGAGACCAGCTATCCGGAAATCGGCGTTGATGTGGATAAGCCCTCCGACCTGGAACTGGTCACCCGCCACTACCGGTCCCGGGCGACCTCGGGCAAGGCCGTTCAGGGGTAGCTCCCTGTTCTGCCCGAGCCGGCCGGCTGGAGGAGGAAGCTTTTGAGGGACGGCGAATTGCCTTATCTGCAATTTCCTGCCAGGGGCCGGTGCCGGGAAGGAGACAGCGCGGATGGAGATCACGGAGGTCCATGTGAAGAAGGTCAACGGGGAGACCAAGACCCGCGCCACCGCCTCGATTGTGATCGACGGCGTCTTCGTGGTGCGGGACCTGCGGGTGGTGGAGACGGAGAAAGGGCCCTTCGTGGCGATGCCGAGCCGGCGGGCGCCTAACGGGGAGTTCCGGGACATCGCCTACCCCATCACCGCCGAGGCCCGGGAGATGATCCAGAAGGCGGTCCTGGCGGCCTACGAGAAGGTCGGCTGAGGCCGGCTGGAGGCTGTACCAAGGCCCGCCCTTCCTTGACAGGCGCGGGTGGGTCTGCTACACTGAGGACGCAGTTTGGGGCGTAGCCAAGATGGTAAGGCAGCGGACTTTGGATCCGCCATTCCTAGGTTCGAATCCTAGCGCCCCAGCCAGGAATGGAACAGGGGTTCCCGCGACGGGAACTCCTCTTTTTGTTCAGGGGAGACAGGAACCGGAAACGCTGACCTTGGACGACCGGGAAGCGTTCCGGGAGCTGATCAGGGCAGAAGCTGGAGGGCTTGATCGCGGTGTGGCGAATACTTCCAAGTAGGGCTGGCCGCTAAGCCAGAAAGATGATGAAAGAGGATGGTACAGGCTCGAGTGGGGGGGAGAACGATGACGCAGAAGGCGATCCTGTTGGTGGTGCTGGCACTGGCTCTAGGATCGGCTGGTCAGGTGACGGCCAAGGTGGCCGGCAGCGTTCACGATTTCCGGAGTCCCGCCAACGGCGGGCCGAACACTGCCTATCCGAACCTGGCTCAACTGGCGGGGAAGGATCCCTGCGCCGCCTGCCACCGGAGCCACGCCGCCGCCAAGAGCGAGGCGCTTTTCGGGGAGGACTACGGCTGGGCTCCGACCTCGAGCCGCATCGCCCTGCCCAGCTCCGCTCTCTGCATGAGCTGTCACGACGGTCACGCCTCGTTCGGGACCGGCCAAGCCGAGAAGCTGGCCGAGCGCGCCACCGTCAAGCGCCACAAGCGGCACAGGGTCGAATTCCCGTACCCGGCACCTCCGGACGCCATCGCCACGCCGGGCCCGGTAGGGACGGACCACCGCGGCCGGCCGGCGGTAGTCGGACCGGACGGCCTGCGCCTCCCTCTGTACCGCGACCCTGCCACCGGAGCCTTGAAGGGCGGCTGCGGCACCTGCCACGAGGTCCACGGGCCGGGAACCCCGTCGTTCCTCAGGACGCCGTCCGTCCGCCAGCTCTGCCCGGTGTGCCACGGCGCAGCGAAGACGTCGGCGCCTCCCGCGGGCGGTTGGAGCCAGCGCTGGCAGACGCCGGCGCCCGTCGGGCCGCCCGCCCCCTAGAGTCAGGCGTCCGGGGCCCGCTCGGCGCGGGCCAGGCGGGGGTCGCCCTTCCGGCGGATGACTTCCCAGAGTTCCAGCATGGCGGTGTAGGTGGCCAGGACGTAGAGCGTGGAGCCGGGCGGGGTGGCGGACAGAGCCCGGCGGAGCGCCTCCTCCGGCGGGCGCACGACCGTCGGCAGTACGCTCTCCGGCCCGGAGTACTTGAGCCTGAGCGCCATATCCTCCGCCCGGTCGCCCGTGACGTGAACCGTCCGGGCGATTTCGTCGCGCCCCCACAACTGCTCGAGGTCCACGTCCCACAGCCAGGAGATGTCGCGCCCGTCGGCGATCCGGTCGTTGATGGCAAAGAGCAGGGTCTTGGGGTCGCGGTCCAGGGCCAGCGTGGCCAGGACCTGGTTGAACCCGGTCGGGTTCTTGACCAGGAGCAGACAGCCCTCTTTGCCCTGGAGGCGGAAGAACTCGGCCCGGCCGAAGCCGCCTGCCGCCTTCTCCACCGCCGGCGCCACCGCCGACAGCGGAGCCCCGAGGGCGAGCGCGGCCGCGATGGTGCCGAGGACGTTGTATACGCTGTAGAGGCCGGGGAGGGGCACCTGGAGGTCCAGCCGGCCGGCGGGGGTCACTGCAGTCACGCGGGAGCCGCGCATCCCGAGGAACTCGATTCGCTCAGCGTAGACCTCAGGAAGGGGACGCCGGTAGTCGCACCGGGTACAAGCCCAGTCGCCCAGGTGGGAGTAGCTCCGGCGGGCATAGGCGAAGCGCCCGTGGCAGAGCGGGCAGAAAACCGCGTCCGCCGCCTGGGAGAAGGAGTCTGCCGCGGCAGCCGCCGTTTCTACTCCATCCGCTTCCACTCCATAATACAGCTTGCGCTGGGGAGCGGCCATCCCGGCTCCGACGCAGAGGGGGTCGTCGGCGTTCAGGACCAGCACCCCGTCGGGGGCGAGGTAGGGGAGCGCCTTGCGCAGCGACTCGACGGCCGAGTCGAGCTCGCCGAACCGGTCGAGCTGGTCGCGGAAGTAGTCGTTGGCCAGGATGAGCCGGGGACGAAGCTCCGGGGCCACCTTGGGCATGGTGGCCTCGTCCGTCTCGAGCAGGGCGAAGTCGGCGGCAATCCGCCCGTCGGGGCTCGCGTTCAGAGCGAAGGCGGCCGTGATCCCGCTGACCAGGTTGGCGCCGCCCCGGTTGTAGAAGACCCGATACCCGCGTTCGGTCAGGATGGCGGCGAGGAGCTTGGTAATGGTGGTCTTGCCGTTGGTGCCGGTGATCATGGCCGTCCCCAGCCGGACCTGCCCGGCCAACCGGGAGAGGATGTCCGGCGCGAGGCGGCGCGCCACCTTCCCGGGGAGGGTGGCCCCGTATCCCCGGCGGAGAAGGCGGATGAGCCGGGCGGTTCCCTTGGCCGCAAGCACGGCCAGCGCCAGGCGGAGACGGGCCATGGCCTTCATCGGGGCAGGCGGACCGCCGCCTGGTGGGCTGCGACTTCCAGGCGGTCGTCGAGCGGGTTGAGGGGGGCGCTCCCGTACCGGCGTTCCAGCGCCCGGGCGAGGAGGTGGTCCACCAGCCGGGGGTTCTTCGGCAGGACGGGGCCGTGGAGGTAGGTGCCGAAGCAGTTCTTGTACACCGCCCCCTCTGTGGCGTCCCGGCCGTTATTACCCTTCCCCTTGAGCACGGTGCCGAGCGGCTGGACCCCCGGACCGAGGTAGGTGAGGCCGGAGTGGTTCTCGAAGCCGACGACCGTCTGCGCCCCTTCAGGGAGCAGCGGCGAGGAGATGACCACGTTGCCGATGAAGCGCTCGGGGCCGGCCACGGTGTAGGCGTCGAAGACGGAGAGCCCCGGGAGCTTGTCCCCCCGGTGGGGCTGGTAGTAGTGGCCGAGAAGCTGGTAGCCGCCGCAGATCGAAAGCACCACCAGCCCGTCCTCGATAGCTGCCCGGAGTTCCCCGCCAAGAGGGCCCTGGAGGTCTTCGCAGACCACCACCTGCTCCTTGTCCTGTCCCCCGCCCAGCACCAGGACGTCTACGGAGGCCAGGTGGGGTCGCTCCCCCCGGGCAAGGTGGCGGACCTCCACCTCGTGGCCGTGCCACGCGGCGCGGCGGGCCAGCGCCAGTACGTTGCCGCGGTCGCCGTAGATCCCCATGAGTTCCGGGTACAGGTGCCCGATGACGAGCTTCATCTCTCTCCCCCTACGGGAAGCTTAGCACAACCGCCCGCCGGTATCTACGGCGACCGGAAAGTGAAATCCTCCCCGGGGGGCAGAGGAGCGCCTGAGAGAGAAAGGGCGCAATACTACAAAATCCCACACGGCGGAAAGCCGACCAGGCCATTGGCGCAAACCAGGCGCAGCCTCACCGGAGCCGGGGTCGCTGCGCCGGCGGCGGAACAGTCCATTTGACAAAGCTATAAAAACCCCCAAAGTTTTCCTCGACGACTGGGAGGATTTTCCCGGACGGTCACGAAATGCCACAGTGAAGGCACGGTGGAAGGGGGGAGGACCGTGGCAGACCTGATTAAATGGTTCACCAAGTGGGTTTGCCTCTGGCGGATCGGCCCGCGCCTTTTGATTTCCTATACAGTGCTCCTGGTGCTGATGGCCATGGTGGCCTCGGTCGGGATGATCGGCTTTTCCCGGCTTCAGGAGGCCGTCGATCAGATGAGCGCAGTGGCGCTTGAGGCGGTGCGGGAGGGCCGGGCAGGCCAACTCGAACTCGCTCAGGAGGGGAAGTTGCGGGCGGCCACCAACCGGATTAAAGAGCAGGCGGTGCAAACCGTCGACCTGGCGCACCTGGCGTTGGCCGGAATCGGTGTCTTCGCCCTCCTCTCCGGCTTCATCCCGGCGGTCATCATCGCCCGGTCCATCTCCGAACCGGTGGCGGAGGTGGTCCGGGTCGTCCAGAAGGCCACGACGGGCGATCTGACGGACAGCGCCAAGGTCGAGCAGAACGACGAGATCGGCGTCCTGGCGCGCCACCTGAACCAGATGGTCGATAACCTCCGGGAGCTGATCGCAAAGGTGCAGGAGGCAGCAACCCGGGTCCGCGACTTCAGCCATGACCTGGCGGCTTCGGCCCAGGAGGTAGGCGGGTCCACCGAGCAGGTGGCCCGGGCTATGGAGCAGTTGGCGGCAGGAACGGAGGAACAGGCGAAGTCGGCCACGGCGGCCGGCCAGGTGGTCGACAGCGTGAGCCGGGCCATCGCCCGGGTCGAGGACTCCGCCCGCACTGTGGTGTTGAGCACGGAGCGGGCGGCGGAGACTGCAGAGGGCGGTAAGCGAGCGGTCTCGGAGGCGGTCGACCAGATCACCTCCCTTCAGCACACGGTCGATGGAGCGGCGGGCGTCATCCGCACGCTGGGCGAACGTTCCCGGGAGATCACCGTGATCGTGGACACCATCGCCAACATCGCCGACCAGACCAACCTTCTGGCATTGAACGCCGCCATCGAGGCCGCCCGAGCCGGCGAACAGGGACGAGGCTTCGCGGTGGTGGCCGAGGAGGTGCGGAAACTGGCCGACCAGTCCAAGCAGGCCGCCGACCAGATCGCGGCGCTGATTGCGGATATCCAGCGGAGGACCTCCGAGGCGGTCTCGGCCATCGAAAGCGGGACCAAGGAGGCTGCCGCCGGGAGCGAGGTGGTCCGCCGGACAGGCGCGGCGTTCGAGGAGATCGCCACCTCCGTCGCCGAGGTGGTCCGGGAGATCCAGGCGGTCTCCGCCGCCACCCGGGAGATGACGGAGGAGAGCCGGCGGGCGGTCGAAGCCGTCGAGAGCATCGCCGCCATTACGGAGGAGTCGGCCGCCGGGGCCGAGGAGGTCAACGCCGCGATCGAGGAAGAGGCGAGCCAGATCCGGCAGATCGTGGCAGCCACCGATAACCTGGCGGAGCTGTCCCGGGGTCTTCAGGAGGCGATCCAACGGTTCAAGGTCTAGGTGCCGTGGAGGTGCAGGGCTGTTGAACGCGCTCATCCTGCTTCTGCTCGGGTCGCTTTTGACGCTGGGGGTCGCCTTGAGGCGGTTTCTGCTCAAGGACGGGCGCTCGCCGGCGGTCGTCGTCTTCGACACCTCGTACCTGCTCACCGGTCCGCCGCGCCTGCCGCGCTCCCTTTTGGCTGGCGCCAGAGCGGAAAGAGTCAAGGGGGTCATCCCCGACACCGTGCTGGCCAAGCTCGACTGGTACGCCAGACATTCGGACGAACCGGACAAGTCCTGGTTGGCCGCTCAGATCGCCCTGCTCCTGAAAGAATCGATCGCCAACGGCGAGGTGGAGTATCTCAGCCTGCACCGGGACGAGTGTCCGGCGGCCCCCGGGCTGACGTCGGAGAGCCACGAGGATCAGGTCATCCTGGTGGCCTGCCGCTTGAAGCAGCACCGGCCGGACTGGCGGGTGCTCCTGGCGACGACCGACCGGGCGATGAAGGCCAAGGCCGCTGGCCTGGGGATCGACACCATCTAGACTGGAGAAAGCGGGGAATCGGAGAAGAGAGAGGGGGGCGGAGCGCCCCCCTTCGCCTTGTCGGCTGCCGGGAAACTTCGGTGCCGGGGAAGGGAATGACCGAGGCAGCGGAGTATTACGCTATTTGCCAGGGGGGTTCTGTTTGGCTCTGCACTGCATCATACTGGCGGCGGGCCTGGGGACGCGGATGAAGTCCCGCCGGCCGAAGGTGCTTCACCGGATAGCCGGCAGACCGATGCTGGCCTACGTGCTGGAGGCGGCGACCGAGCTGGGTGTCGAGCGGCCGCTGGTGGTCATCGGCCACGGGGCCGCCGAGGTGGAGGCGGAGATCGGCCCGGGGGTGGAATACGTCCACCAGGAGGAGCAGCTCGGGACCGGCCACGCCGTGTTGCAGGCCAGGGAACGGCTGGAGCGGCTCTCTGGCGACCTCCTGGTGCTGTACGGGGACACCCCCCTCCTGCGGGCGGAGACCCTGGCCGAATTCGTCCGCTTCCACGAGCGGGAGCGGGCCGACGCCAGCGTGTTGACGGCGATCCTTCCCGACCCCACCGGGTACGGACGCATCGTCCGCGAGCCGGAGACCGGGGCCGTCCTCCGCATTGTGGAGGAGAAGGACGCTTCACCGGTGGAGAAGACCTACCGGGAGATCAACACCGGCATTTACTGCTTCGCCCTGCCCGCCCTCCTCCCCGCCCTGGACAGGCTCCGGCCCCTCAACGCCCAGGGCGAGTACTACCTGACCGACGCCATCGCCCTGATCCGCGAAGCGGGAGGAAAGGTGGCGGCTCTGGCAGCTGGCAATCCCGAGGAGGTCCAGGGGGTCAACTCCCGCGAGCAGCTGGCGGCCGTGGAGGCTGCCGTGCGCCGGGAGAAGAACCGTGAGCTCATGGCCGCGGGCGTGACGATCATGGATCCCTCCTCGACCTTTGTGGACGCCGGGGTGGAGGTCGGCCGGGACACCGTGCTCCTCCCCTTCACCTGGCTCGAGGGGAAGACCAGGATCGGCGAGGGGTGCACTGTGGGGCCCCAGGCGCGGCTCCGCGACTGCGAGCTGGGGGACCGAGTGTCCGTCCAGTTCTCGGTCCTGGACCAAGCACAAGTAGGGGAGGACGTGTCGATCGGGCCCTTTGCCTACCTCCGGCCGGGGGCGAAGGTCGAGGCCGGCGCCAAGGTCGGGGACTTCGTGGAGATCAAGAACTCCCGGGTGGGGGCGGGCAGCAAGGTACCGCACCACAGCTACATCGGGGACGCAGAGATCGGCCGGGGGGTCAACATCGGCGCCGGGACAATCACCTGCAACTACGACGGGGAGCGCAAACACCGGACGGTGATCGAGGACCGGTGCTTCATCGGCGCCAACGCCAACTTGGTGGCGCCGGTCCGGGTCGGTGAGGGGGCCTACGTCGCCTCCGGATCGACGATCACCGCCGACGTGCCGCCGGGCGCCCTCGGGGTGGCCCGGGGCCGCCAGCGCAACGTGGAGGACTGGGTGGCCCGCCGCCGGAGGGGGCCGGCCATGAGAGTGGAGGCGACCGACGGCGGATCGCAGAACGAGGAGGAGTGACCGGTGACGGAAGTGGCGCTCAGCGCTGAACGGCGGACGGAAAGGGGCAAGGAGGCGGCCGCCCGCCTGCGGGGGCGGGGGATGATCCCCGCGGTGGTCTACGGCGTGGGACGGGAGAACGTGAACGTGGCCCTCAACGCCCGGGAGGTCGAACGGCTTCTGGCCTCGGGCCGCGCCTCGGGACTGATCCACCTCCACCTGGACGAGGGGGAGAAGAAGCTGAAGCCCACCCCCGTGCTGATCAAGGAGGTGCAGCGGGACCCCGTCCGGGGTTCCGTCCGCCACCTGGACCTGTACGCCGTGGCGATGGATCACGCCGTCACCACCCACGTGCCGATCGTGGTCCACGGGGAGGAGAAGCGGCGCAACCTGGGCGGCATCGTCCAGCACGTCCTGCACAGCCTCGAGATCTCCGCCCTGCCGGCGGATATCCCGGAGCACGTGGAGGCGGACGTCTCGAGGCTGCCCGTCGGCCATGCCCTCCAGGTGAAGGATCTGGCGCTGCCGAAAGGCGTGAAGGCCGTCACCCCGCCGGAAGACGTGGTAGTCACCATTGTGGCGCCGACCCGGGAGAAGATCGAGGAGGCGGCGCCGGAGGCCGAGGAGGGGGCCGAACCGGAGGTCGTGGCCAAGGCGAAGGCCGAGGAAGAACAGAAGGGCAAGGAGGAGAAATAGCCCGGTGTGGCTCGTCGTCGGGCTCGGCAACCCAGGTCGAGAGTACGCGAACACCCGGCACAACGCCGGGTTTCTCGTCGTTGACCGCCTGAGCCGGAAGAACGGCATCCCGGTCAGGAGGAAGCTCCGGGGGGCGCTGGTCGGGGAGGGGGTCCTCGCCGGCCAGCGGGTGGCTCTCGCCAAGCCGCAGACCTACATGAACCTCTCCGGGCAGGCGGTCGCCGGCCTGGTTCACTGGTACAAGCTGTCCCCGTCTGAGGTGATCGTGGTCTACGACGACAAGGACCTGCCGCCGGGGCGGATCCGCGTCCGGCCCCGGGGCGGTCCGGCGGGCCACCGGGGGATGACCTCGGTGCTCGAAGCGCTGGGGACGCGGGAGGTGGCCCGGGTCCGGGTGGGCATCGGCCGGGAGCCGGCCGGAGCAGGGGAGGACCGGGGGATCGGCTACGTCCTCTCGCCCTTCGCGAAGGAGGAGAGGCCGCTCGTCGAGGAGGCGCTGGAGCGGGCGGCGGAGGCGGTGGAGACGATCCTCGCCGTCGGCGTCGAACAGGCCATGCAGCGGTTCAATTATAGCCCTCCCGCCAGTCCCGCGGAGTCAGATAAGTCTGGGTGACGATGAGGTCGAGGCCGGTGACCGCCGACGGGTCGTAAATCAGGGTGGCGTTATTCTCGGCGTAGACGCTTCCCCCGATGAGCGCTCCCTGCACCGAGCCATTGTTGTGGACAGTAACCGTGCCCGCCCCGTAGACCAGCCCCAGGACGCTGGCGTTGTTGCTGATACTGACGTTGCCGCCGGCGTAGACCAGGCCGTGGACGGCGGCGCCGTTGTTCTCGATGCTGACGTCGCCGGTCTTGGCCAGCACGCTGCCTTCGACCGTGGCGTTCTGCGCCAGAGTCACCGAGCCGGAGAGGGCGACCACGTTTCCCGTCACTCTGCTGTTGTTGCCGATGCTCACCGACCCGCCGGCCACCACGTCCCCGTCGATAGTGCAGTTGTTGCGGATCACAACGTTCCCCGTGGCCGCGATGTTGCCGGTGAAGTGGTAGTTCTTCGGGCTTGTCCAGTCTCCCGAGATCGGTGAGGCGGAATAGGTGGACAAGTCCCACGTGCCGGCCGGGAGCTGCAGAGTCGGCAGCTCATCCACCCGGCGCGGTCCGTTATGTTCCTCGTCGCCCGACAGGTATTCCAGAGTGACGTGGTGGCGCTGATCCCAGTCGTCCCGGTAGGAGATGATCCGGTCGCTCAGGGTGTAGCGGTCGACCTGTATCCGGAGCAGGCGCCGCGCCTGGCCGCGCCGGCCGAGCGACACCACCGCGATGTGGGCCGGGTCAGTCTCGTGATCCACCCAGACCTCGTAGCCGGTGTTCGAGTCCAGCGTTCCGCTGAACGATGCGTCTACACTGCCGTCTGGCGCGTAGGTCCGGGAAGGCGGCAGCTCAGGCCTAACGCCAGTCTCGTCCCGGGCGTCAGGGTTGAGGCGCCACAGCGCCTCGTTGAGCCCGGATTCAGCGGCGTAGAGGGCGGCGAGGTAGTCGTGCCTGGCCCTCACCCGCCGGACGCCGCTCCCGGCCAGGGAAAGGACGAGCAGGGCGCCCGCGCCCAAAAGCACCACGAGCAAGAGGGCCGTGGTGAGGGCGAACCCTCGTTCGGTGCGGTCCAACCGCCTTGGCCTGCCGTTCACAGGTTCCTCAACCTTATCGTCGTGGTCGGGGCGAACCCCTGACCGAGGTCGGCCGAGAGGGCGACGGTCTCACCGGCCAGAGTCACGTCGAAGGCGAGCAGTCCTTCGAGGACCACCTGCCCCGGTCCGGTGGTGATGGTCGCGCTCGACCCGGCCGTCTCCTCCCGCACCAGCGTGCCGGTGGTGACGGTGACCGGCTCCCCGCCGGTGACGGTGTACGTCCGTCCCGGAACCAGGTAGCGGTAGGTGACGTTACGGCCGCCGGCGGAGAAGGCGAAAGCCTTCTCATAGCTGGCGGTCGGGCCGGCCGCGACTTCCACGTCTCCGGCGGCGCGCAGCCCCGTCGTACCGTCCAGCATCTGGCTTTCCGCCCGCTGCCAGGAGCGGTCCCGGATGTAGCGCGAGTTGGCGGCGGCCTGGCTCCGCAGACCGAGGCTCAGGGCGTTGACGAACACGGCCACGAGGAAGCCGGTGACCGAGATCGCCACCAGGACTTCGACCAGTGAGACGCCGGGGGAGACCCTCAGTATCCGCCGTCGCGATAGATCAGGAACGTGCACTCAGCCATCACCTTCTGGTCGGAGCTGCGCAGAATCCTCAGGGTGACCTGCCGGGCCAGGGGTTGACCGTCGGAGTCGTTCATGGGAACGGCGGCGAGTTCACGGGAGAGCAGAAAAGAGGTCGACCCGGGCGGATAGGCCTGGGGCGGGGAAATCGGCCCCACGCTGGCATAGGAAGTCGCTTTGGTCTCCTCGGCGGCGCGCTGGAGCAGGTCCAATGCCAGGACGCGGGTGCTTGCGTCCCCCAGCCAGGCTGTCCCTTGGCCCAGTTGGAGCGTCAGGGGAACGATGGCCAGCCCCACTATCGCCACGGCCACCAGCACTTCGATCAGCGTGAGCCCCTTCACTGGTCCCAGCCCTTTCCACTTTCCATTATCAGCAGCGCCGAGTCGGGGCGTCAAGAGCAAACAACAAGAAAGCGCGACAAAACCACACGAATGACCAGTTGTTGGTAAAGCGCCTGCAGGAAATCTAGGCGAGTTCACCGAAATCCGAGAGCACAGGGTCAGGGGAGTTGACGGTCTTGGCGGCCACTTCGCCCGCACGGCGCCGGCTCGGCGAGCTCTTGGTTGAGGTTGGGCTGATCAGCCCCGACCAGTTGAAGACTGCCCTGGACTACCAGAAGCAGCAGGGAATCCGCCTCGGCAAGGCCCTGGTCGAGCTGAAGCTCTTGTCCGAGGAGCAACTGGTCGAGGCGCTCGAGTTCCAGCTCGGGATACCCAAGGTGGACCTCTCCCGGGTCGTCGTGAGCCCGGAGGTCATCGGCCTCGTCGCCCAGCCGTTCGCCCGGCGCCACCAGGTGCTGCCCCTCCGGCGCACCGGGAACAAGCTGGTCGTGGCGATGGCTGACCCCTTCAACGTGGTGGCGGTCGACGACCTCCGGCAGCGGACCGGCCTCGAGATCGAGGTTGTCCTGGCCACCGAGACCGAACTGACCGAGGCGCTCAACCGCCACTACGGGGTGAACGGGGCGGCCGAGGCGGTCCTCCGCAACCTGGAACAGGAGGAGCCGGCCGCGGAGGAAGAGGGCGAGGAGGCTGAGAGCGCCGACAAGTTGCGGCAACTCAGCGACGACGCGCCGATCGTGACGCTGGTCAACCTGATCATCAACCAGGCGGTGCGCGACCGGGCCAGCGACATCCACATCGAGCCCGGGGAGAAGGACGTGCGTGTCCGGTACCGGATCGACGGGATGCTGCACGAGGTGATGCGCCCGCCGAAACGCACGCAGGCCGGCGTGGTCACCCGGATCAAGGTGCTGGGGCGCATGGACATCGCGGAGCGCCGGATCCCCCAGGACGGCCAGGTGAAGCTGACCGTGGACGGCCGCGAGGTCGAGTTGCGCATCTCCACCCTGCCCACGACCTTCGGGGAGAAAGCCGTCCTGCGCATCCTGCGCAGCACCGCCAACGTCAAACGGATCGGGGACCTGGCGCTCTCCGAGCGGAACCTGGAGTACTTCCGCAACGCCCTGTGCCACTCCCACGGGATGATCCTGGTGACGGGGCCGACGGGGAGCGGGAAGACCACGACGCTTTACACTGCCCTGCAGGAGGTCAACTCGCCGGAGCGCAACGTGGTCACTCTGGAGGACCCGGTGGAGCGGGCGCTGGTCGGCGTAAACCAGGTGCAGATCAATCCCAAGGCCGGGTTGACCTTCGCTACGGCGCTGCGGGCTCTCTTGCGGCAGGACCCGGACGTGATCATGGTCGGGGAGATCCGCGACCTGGAGACAGCCCGGCTGGCGGTTCAAGCGGCCTTGACCGGCCACCTGGTCTTCTCCACCCTGCACACCAACGACGCCGTGGCCACTCTGGTCCGGCTGGTGGACATGGGGGTCGAGCCGTTCCTGGTCGGCTCCTCGGTCCGGCTCATCCTGGCCCAGCGGCTGGTCCGGGCGGTCTGCGAGTCATGCCGCGAGGCCTATGAGGCCACGCCCCGGGAGATCATCCTGGCGGGGCTGGCGGCCACCGAGGAAGAGGCCGGGGCGCAGAAGCTCCGGCTGTACCGGGGGAAGGGTTGCCCCCGTTGCCGGCAGACCGGGTACTTCGACCGGCTGGCGATCCACGAGGTGTTGCCGGTCACCCGCGAGCTCCGGCAGCTCATCGCGGCCAACGCCCCCGAAGAGGCGGTGCGGGAGGCGGCCGAGCGGGCGGGGATGATCAGCCTGCGGCAGGACGGCATGGCCAAGGCGCGGCAAGGGCTGACGACCGTGGAAGAGGTCCTGCGGGTCACGTTCTCGAGCGATTGACGCCCATCGGGCTGGGGGGGGGACGGCGTTGTCCATCGAGGAACTGCTGCGTGAAGCGGTCCATAGGCGAGCCTCCGACCTGCATCTGACGGCGTTCATGCCGCCGATGCTCAGGGTGGACGGGCGGCTCGTCCCCTTGCCGGGTCAGGAGCCCCTGAACGCCACGGAGACGCAGGTCCTCGTCTTCTCCATGCTCACCCCCGACCAGCAGGGGAGGCTCGAGCACCAGGGTCAGCTCGACTTCTCCTACGGAGTCCAGGGGCTGGGCCGGTTCCGGGTCAACGCCTTCCGTCAGCGCGGCAGCTACTGTGCCGCCCTGCGCATCATCCCGACGGAGGTGCCCTCGTACACCGCCCTCGGACTGCCGGAGATCGTCCACACGCTGGCCCAGAAGCACCAGGGGCTGGTGCTGGTGACAGGGCCGACCGGGAGCGGCAAGTCGACCACCCTGGCCTCGATGCTGGACCTGATCAACAACGAGCGGGACTGCCACATCATCACCCTGGAGGATCCCATCGAGTACCTGCACCGCCACAAGCGGTCCATCATCAACCAGCGGGAGATCGGGCTGGACACGGGGTCGTTCAGCGAGGGGCTCCGGGCGGCGCTGCGCCAGGACCCGGACGTCATCCTCGTCGGCGAGATGCGGGACCTCGAGACCATCTCGACCGCCATTACTGCCGCGGAGACGGGCCATTTGGTCCTCGCCACTCTGCACACCAATGACGCCGTCCAGACCGTCGACCGCATCATCGACGTCTTCCCGCCCCATCAGCAGCCGCAAATCCGGACCCAGGTGGCGGCAGTCCTCCAGGGAGTCCTGGCCCAGCAGTTGCTGCCTCGCCGTGACGGCGCCGGGCGGGTGGTGGCGGTGGAGGTCCTGGTGGCCACCGCGGCGGTCCGCAACCTCATCCGGGAAGGCAAGACCCACCAGATGCTGACGCTCCTGCAGACCGGCGGCAAGGTGGGCATGCAGACGTTCGAAGCGGCGTACAAGGAGCTCGTGCGCAAGGGCCTGGTCGCCCAGGAGACAGTGGCGGCGCTGCAGCGCGAGCAACTCGAGTTGTTCGGCACGGGGACAGTCTAGCCAACGGAGGGCTGAAGCGTGGCGCAATTCGTCTACACGGCCCGTGACGCTCAAGGACGGCTGTTTCAGGGGGTAGTCGAGGGGGACTCCCAGGGCGCCGCCGTCATGCGGCTGCGTTCCCAGGGTTACCTCGTGACGAGCCTCCGGCCGCAGTCGGCCTCCGCCGCCCGCCGGGCAGCCGGTTCGGCGGGCCGGACGGCCCCCGCCCGCTCGCTGGCCGTGTTCTGCCGACAGTTCGCCACGCTGGTGCAGGCGGGGGTCCCGGTGACCAACGCCCTGCGCATCTGCGGCGACCAGGCGGACACCGCCGCCTGGCGGGACGCCCTGACCCGGATCCGCCTGCAGGTGGAGAAGGGAGACAGTCTCTCCGCCGCCTTCGGAGCAGTCGGACGTTTCTTCCCGCCGCTGGTCGCCAGCATGATCGAGGCCGGCGAGCTCAGCGGCACGCTCGACGAGTCGTTTGCGGGCCTGGCGGTTCACTTCGAGAAGGAGCACGACCTCCGCCAGAAAGTGATCGGGGCGCTGATCTACCCGGTGATCGTCGTCTTCGTGGCGGCGGTCGTCATCACGGTCCTGTTGCTCTTTGTCCTGCCGAACTTCCTCAACATCTTCCAGAGCAGCGGCATCACGCTCCCCTGGCCCGCCCGGGCGCTTCTCGCCCTGGGCCGGTTCGTCAAGGCCCAGGGACTGTGGGCGCTCCTTTTGGTCGTCGCCGGAGCCGCGGGGGCCGGCGCCTGGTTCGGCACGCCCCGGGGGAGGTCCTGGCGGGATTATCGCCTCCTGCGCCTCCCCATCTTCGGCCGGCTGGCGCAGAACATCGAGGTCACCCGGACTGCCCGGACGCTGGCGACGATGCTCAAGTCGGGGATCCCCGCCCTGTCGGCGCTCCGGATGTCCGCCGGGGTGGTGGGCAACGTGCACTTCCGGCGGGCCCTGGAGGAGACGGCGGAGGCGGTGCGGGGCGGCGCCAGCCTCGCCCAGGGGCTGGGGCAGACGAAGATGTTCCCCGGCCTGCTGGTGCAGATGGTGGAGGTGGGGGAGTCCACCGGAACGGTTGACTCCATGCTTTCTCACGTGGCGGGCTTCTTCGAACAGGAGGCGGAAAATCGGGTCAAAGGCCTCACCACCGCCCTCGAGCCCGCCATCATGCTCGTGGTCGGGGTCATCGTGGCCTTCATCGTCGCCTCGGTCATGCTTCCCATGTTCGAGATGGCGACCGCCATGACCCACTGACCTCTAGAAAGGACCCCAGCTCGACTTTGGCCGAAAGGAGGTGACACAGATGAGACGGAACCATGAGAAGGGCTTCACACTGGTCGAACTGTTGATCGTGATCGCTATCATCGGTATCCTGGCGGCGATCGCCGTCCCGCGGCTGGGCCGGGGGACCGAGTCGGCCAGGGTCGCGGCCTGCCAGGCCAACCGGGCCGCTCTGGAAACCGCCTTCGACGTCTGGAGGGCCGACCATCCCACTGCGGAGGTTCCCGAGGACATCGTGAACACGCTCAACACGACAGACTACCTGAAGCGAGTGGCTGTATGCCCGAGTGGAGGCACCTACTCCGTCAGTGCGGAAGGGATTGCCTACTGCAGCGTGCATGCGCCGGCGCCATAGTGAGCGCCAGGGTGGCGGGAGTCCATTCCGGCCAGGGAGTCGCGGTGGGCGGTCCGGCTCGGCCGTCCACCGCTGCGCCCACCGGAGGTCCAGCGGGGTGACAGGAGGGGGAGGGTCTTGAGGCCGAGGCAGCTGCTGCTCGGAATCGACCTCGGGTCGGCGGCAGTCAAGGTGGTGGCGCTGGAGTCCGGCCATGGCCCCCGGCGGCTGGTGGGGGCGGGCTGGACCCCCCTGCCGGGGCAGCCGGGGAGTGAAACAGAGAGGCCGGACAGCGAACAGTTGGCCGGGGCCGTGTCCCGCGCCCTGGAGCAGGCGGGGGTGGAGGCCTCGCCGCGCCATCGGACGGTGGTGGGGATCGGCGGGACGGGCCTGGCGCTCCGCCTCCTGTCGCTGCCGCGCCTCGCCGAGGCGGAGGCCCGGGAAGCGGTCAAGTGGGAGGCGGCCCAGTCGCTGCCTTTTCCGGTGGAAGAAGCGGTTTTCGACTTTCATCTGTTCCCCGGCGCCGGGGAGCAGATGGAGGTTCTTTTTGTCGCGGCCCGCGCCGCCTGGGTGGAGGCGGTGACTGCCGCCGTCCTCAAGGCGGGACTGGAGCCGGGCGCAGTGGACGCGGCCCCGCTGGCGCTGGGGCGGACCCTGCAGGCGGTGGGCTGGACCGGGGCGGGGCGGATGGTGGCGACCATCGACCTCGGCCACGCCGTGACGGAAGTAGGGCTCTTCCGCGGCGACGACCTGGTCTTCGGACGCGTCATCCCCGGCGGGCGCCAGGCCCTTTCGCCCGTGTTGACACAGGCGGCCGCGGCTGCGGAGGAGCCGCCCGGCGCCTACGTGGACCTCATGGATCCAGTGCGGGAACTGGCTCACGAGGTTCAGCGGTCGCTGGACTACTACCGCGCCCAGCACCAGTGGCTGGAGGTGGACCAGCTGGCGGTCACCGGGTGCGGGGCCGGCGCTCCGGAGCTGGTCCAGTTTCTGGGGGAGGCGACGGGGATCCCCGCCCGGCTGCTGCCGGTCGCCAAGGCGGTGACGGCGTCGTCTTCCATCCCTGTGCCGTGGGACGAACTCGGAGTGGCGGTCGGCCTCGCCCTGCGGGAGGTGGCGCCGTGATCCGGATTGACCTGCTGCCGCCGCGCTATCGGGCCTGGCGGCAGAAGGAAACCAAGAGCGCAGTCTTCCTTGTGACCCTTGCTGCGGTCGCAGCCGTTCTCCTGGCCTGGCAGGCGGCGCTGCAGGCGGAGCGGGCGGCCGGCGCGCAGAGGATCGCAGCCCTGCGCCAGGCGTCCGGCCAGTACAAGCTGGTGCACGACCACGTGCGCCGCCTGGAGAGGGAGGAGAAGGCGCTGGCGGCCCGGCTGAGCGTCCTCGCCCCGCTCATCGGGGCCGACGATGCGGCGCTGAAGGTTTTCGCCTCCTTCCGGCGGCGCTTCCCCGAACGGGTGTGCATCGCCTCGCTGCGGACGGAAGCCGGCGGCCGCGTCTCCCTCCGCGGGACGGCGCAGAGCTATGGCGACGTGGCCCGCCTTCTCACCTGGCTGCAAGAGGAGCAGTACACCGGGGTCAAGCTGGAGCGGGCGGACCTGGACGAGAAAGGCGGCCGCGTTCAGTACCACATCCAGTTCGGCGTGAGGGGGGCGTCCGGCTCATGAGGCGACACCAGGCCTTTTGGACGGCGCTCTCGCGGCGGGACCTCGCCCTTCTCGCGGGACTGGTGGCGCTTTCGGTCGCGGCCTTCGCGGGCCTCTGCGCCTGGCCGGCTGAGCAGGCGCTCCGCCAACAACAGGCGGAATACCAGAAGCTGCAACTGGAAGTGGAGACAGGGCGGCGCCAGGTCAAGCGCCTGGAATCCTTGGCGGGCCGGGTCAGCGACCTGGCGCGCCAGGTGGCTGAAGGTGAAGCCCGGCTTTTGGGGGAGGCCGCCCTGCCCCATCTCACGGCCGACGCGGAGGTCCTCGCCCGGCGGAGCCGTGCCCAGCTGGTCTCAGTCGAGCCCGGCAAGGCGGAAGCCAAGGAGGGGTTCGCCCGTTATCCGGTGGCGCTGGTTCTCCGGGGCGACTCGGCGGGAGTCGAGGAATTCCTCTACCGGCTGACCTCTCTGCCCTATGCCGTCCGGGTCGAGAGTCTGGAACTGAAGCAGGCGGCCGGAGGAACGGAAACCGGGAGAAGGGGGCCGTTCGAGGTGCGATTGACGGTGGCCCTCTTCGGTCCAGCGCAAGGGGGAGGGAAAACCAGTGCGCCTTAGCTTTGCCGTAGGATGGCCCTGGCGGCCTGGTTCCCGGCCGGAAGCCGCGCCGCGCACCGCCCTGGACGAGGTGTTGGCCGGCCGCTTCGCCAGGCGGACCGCCGCGCGGGCCGCGGTCTGCCTCGTTGGGCTGATGGCCTGGGGTTTGCTGGCGTGGCAGGGCGCGGGGCGTTTTCTGGCGCTCAGCCAACCGGAGGGCGCCCGGGAAGCCGTCGGGGCGGCTGCTGAGGCGGACCTCCGGAGGGTGCTCGCGGCGGCCGAGGGCTTGTCCCAAGAGAGGCAGGCGCCTGTCCCGCCTCCGGGCCCGCTCGACCCGGCGCCGATCGGCGCCTCGGACCCGTTCACAGCCGCGCCCCCTGCGGAAGAACTCCCGGACGGGGAGCCGGCGAGCGGGACGCCCCGACCGGAGGCGTTCAGGATCGCGGGGGTGGGCTCCGACGGGAGGCGCTTCTACGCCATTCTCGCCTGGCCGGAGGGGGAGACGAAGGTGGTCCAGACAGGCGACCTGGTAAACGGCTGGCGGGTGGAGTCAGTGACCCTTCGCGCCGTGCGGCTGGCGAAGGGGAGTCAGCGCTTGGCGCTCGAGCGGAAGGGAGATTAGCGATGGGCAAGCGGAGTGCAGGTCGGTGCCTTCTTCAGGCGGCCCTGCTGATATGCCTGGCGGTGGCGGGGCCCGTTCAGGCCGGAGCCGGCTTCTCCGGCCAGTTCGCCGGGGGTGATTTCCCGGCGGTGACGCTGGAGGTCAAGGGGGCGGACGTCCGGGACGTGCTGCAGATGCTGTCCCGCCTGGGATCGCTGAACATCGTGGCCGACCGGACGGTCAAGGGGGAGGTCAGCTTCAGCTTCACCGAGGTCCCCTTCTCCCAGGCCCTGGATCTGGTGCTCAAGGCTGCCGGGCTGGAAGGCCGGCTGGTGAACAGCCGGACGGTCTTCGTGACCGCCGCGGCCGGCGACCGGCCGGCCGAGTCCCTGCGGGTCGAGGTCTTCACCCTCAAGCACGCTGAACCCGCCGAGGTGCGCCAAGCGCTCTCCGTCCTCGTCGCCGACGCCAACCTGGCCCTGGAGAATCGCAGCCGGAGCATCCTGGTGCGGGGGACGCCCGAGCAATTGGAGCAGGCCCGCCAGATCGTGGCCCGGATCGACGTGCCCCGGCCGGCGGGGGCTGAACCCGCCCGGCCGCTCGCCGCGCCGGTGGAGGAGCCGGGGAAGAAGCGGGTGGAAGTGGTGACGCTGCGCTTCGCCAAGGCGGAGGAGGTCAAAAACGCCCTTGGGCTGGTGTTGCCGGCCAACGCGGTCCTGGCGGAGAGCCGCACCAACTCCCTGGTGCTGAACGGGACGCCCGAGGAGCTGGCGGAAGCCCGGCGGCTGATCGACCGGCTGGACACCGGAGTGTCGCAGATCCTGATCGAGGCGCGCCTTGAGGAGATCAGTAAGGACGCCTTGACTGAACTGGGGATCGAGTGGCCGGAGAAGTGGGAGTTGAAGGACACCGAACTGGCCAAGCTGGGCGGCCCGGTGCCGGGAGTCAATCTCTCCTATACGGCGTACCTCAAAGCCCTGGAGGAGAAGGGTGAGGCCCGCCTGCTGGCCAACCCGCGCATCGCCGTGGTGAACAACCAGGAGGCGAAGATCCACATCGGCGACCGCATCCCGGTGGCGGTGGAGGAGATCCGCGACGGCGTCCCGGTGACGAAGATCGACTACATCAACGTCGGCATCGAGTTGACGGTCACACCCCGACTGAACGGCTCGGATTCCCTGACCGCGACGGTCAAGCCCCAGGTGAGCACGATCGTCGGCTGGACACCCGGCGGCTACCCCCAGATCCGGACACGGGAAGCCTTCACGGTCCTGCGGATGAATAGTGGGCAGACGGTGGCCATCGGCGGTTTGAAGCAATTGACGGAGGTCAAGGACCGGAACGGGATCGTCGGGTTGAGCAACCTGCCGATCGTGGGCGGGCTCTTCTCCCGGCGCAAGAACGACGCCAAGGAGAGCGAGCTGGTCATCTTCATCACCGCCCACATCCTGCAGGAAGGAGAGGGGCCCTCCACCCCCGCCCTGCTGCCGCCGCCGGCGACTGATGCGGCCGGCGAGGCCAAGTGAGGCAGCTCTTGGTCTTGCTCGTCCCCCTGCTCGGCCTTTTGGCCGGCAGTTTCCTCAACGTCCTCATCTATCGCCTGCCGCGGGGGGAGTCGGTCGCCTGGCCGGGCTCCCGCTGCCCGGCCTGCGGCCACCCGCTGGCGGTCAGAGACCTGATTCCGCTGGTCAGTTGGTTGACCCTCCGAGGGCGCTGCCGGTACTGCGCCGCCTCCATTCCGGCGCGCTACCCTTTGGTGGAGCTGGCCAACGTCCTTCTCTACCTGGCGCTCTACCTGAGGTTCGGCTGGCGGTGGGCGCTCCTCCCGTACGGCCTCCTCGCCTCCCTGCTTCTGGCGTTGACCTTCATCGACCTCGACCACCAGCTTCTGCCGGACGCCCTCACCCTGCCCGGCCTCGGGTTGGGCCTGGCCTTCGGTCTCGGGGCGTCTATAGCCCAGTGGACCGGTCGTCCCTCGCCGTTCGGCGTCTCCCTCGCCCACCTGCCCTACCTCTTCGCTCCCCTCTCGTTCCGGTCGGGGTTGATCGGGGCGGCGGCCGGCGCCGGCGCCATTCTGCTCATCATCCTGCTCTCGCGGGAGGGGATGGGCTACGGCGACGCGAAACTCCTGGCGATGATCGGCGCCTTTGTCGGGTGGCGCGGGGCCCTCGCCAGCCTCTTCCTCGGCGCCGTCGCCGGTTCGGTCGTCGGGTTGTGGCTCCTTCTGACGGGGCGCAAGGGGCGGCGGGACCCCATCCCTTTCGGCCCTTTCCTGTCCTTCGGGTGCCTTTTCCTCTTCTTCGGGGACCGGTGGCTTCTGCAGATCCTGAGCTGGTGGAGGTAGGACGATGACCCCTTTGGCTGACTATCACTTTCACCTCGAGCGCGGCCCCTATACCCGCGACTGGCTGGAACGGTTTCTCGCCGCGGGCCGGGCGCGCGGGGTGACCGAGTTCGGGGTGACGGAGCACGGACACCGGTTCGTCGAGGGATTGGCGGTCCTGGACAACCCCTGGGTGCGGAGCCACCACCTCCTGCGCCTCGAGGAGTACGCCGGCTTCGTGGGCCGGATGGCGGCCGAGGGGCTGCCGCTCCGGCTCGGACTGGAGATGGATTACGTCTCCGGAAAAGAGGAGGAGATCCGGGATTTCCTGAGCCGGGCGCCGTTCGACTTCGTCCTCGGGTCGGTGCACTGGCTGGACGGGTGGGGCTTCGACTTCGTCGGCGACGAGGCCTGTATGGCCGAGTGGGAGCGGCGGGACCGGCGGCAGGTCTTCGCCCGGTACTTCGAACTCCTGGCCGGGGCGGCGTCGAGCGGACTCTTCGACGTCATCGGCCACGCGGACCTCGTGAAGATCATGGGCCTGTACCCCAGTCCTCCCTGGAGCGACCTGGCTGAGCCGGCCATCGGGGCCATCGCCGCGGCGGGCGTGGCGGTGGAGGTCAATACGGCAGGGTTGCGGAGACCGGTCGGGGAAATGTATCCTGGTGAGTGGCTGCTCCGGCGCTTCCGGGAGCTGGGCGTCCCGGTGACCGTCGGATCCGACGCCCACGAGCCGGAGGACTGCGGGCGGGACTTCGACCGGGCGGTGGATCTCTTGTGGTCCTGCGGGTACCGGGAGTATACCGTGTTCCGGCGGCGCCGGCGGGAGAGCCGGCCGCTTCCGCGTCCCAAGGAGTCTTCCGGGTAAGCTACCGGCGTGAACAGCACTCTCACCACCCTTTTAGCGGGCCTGCTGGCGGCCGAAATGGCCTTCCTGGCCGACCGGGCGTTCCTGAGCGGGCTTGAGGAAAGGGCGCGGACATCACCAGGAGGCCCGGCGGTCCGCCCCGGGGCGGTCTTGGTCAGCGTGGTCCCCGCCGTGGAGGAAGCGGCCAAGAATCTGGCAGCCATGCTCTCCGGAGCGGACCTGTTCGGAACGCACGTGATCTTCGGGCTGGCGGAAGCCGGCTTCGAGGCCGCGGTCGGGGAGTGGCGCGGCCTCGTGGCCGGCCTCTTCAGCCTGCTCGGCCATGCCCTGTTCGGCGCGGCGACGAACGCCGCCCTGGCGAGCACCGGCTCGCCGTTCCTGGCGACCGGGGCCGGCGTCGGCCTGCACATCGCCTGGAACGCTCTGGCGCTTCGGTGGGGGCGGCAGGGCTAAGTCGAAGGAAGGGTTTGGGAAAGTGGCTTATCTTCCCCTGGTTGAAGCGTTGGCGGCGAGCGCAGAAGTCCGGAGCCTGGCCGAGGGGCCGGCCCCAGTCCAGTTGGTCACAGGGCTGGCCGGCTCCCAGAAGGCGCTCCTGGCGGCAGCCTTGCGGCGAACGCTGAACCGCCCCCTCCTTGTGGTCACGTACAACGCCTACGAGGCCGAACGGCTCCACGGGGACCTGCTGTCGCTCGTCGGGGCGGAGTCGCTCGCCCTCTTCCCGGCCCTGGAAGTCCTGCCCCACGAGGAGATCGTGCAGGACCCGGAGCCGCTCGTCCACCGGCTGCGCACGTACGAGCTTCTGGCCGACGTCTCCGCCGCCGGGGGGAGCGGGCAGCCGGCCACGGCTCCCCTGGTGGTCGTCCCCGTCCAGGCCCTGATGCGGCGGTTCCTGCCCCCCGAGGCCTTCTTCCGCCACACCTTCGCCCTGACCTCCGGCCAGCGGATCGACCTGGGCGAGCTCGTGCGCCGGCTGGTCCTCATGGGCTACGAGCGGGTGGATCTGGTCGACAACCGCGGGCAGTTCGCCGTCCGGGGCGGGATCGTCGACGTCTTCCCCCTGACCAGCGACTACCCCTACCGCATCGAACTTTGGGGTGATGAAGTGGACTCTCTCCGGCGCGTCGAGGCGGCCACCCAGCGCTCGCTGGAGCGGGTGGCCCGGCTGGCGCTGGTCCCCGCCCGGGAGGTGGTCTTCCCGCCGGAAGCCGTGGAGGAGGCCCGCTCCCGCCTGCACGAGGCGGCCGCCACCGAGGCGGCCCGGCTGAGCTCGACCGGCCGCCGGGCGGCGGCCCGCCGCCTGCGGGAGCGGGTGGAGACCCATGCCGAGGCGCTGGCCGAACGCCACTACTTCCCCGGTGTCGAGCAGTACCTGCCGTTCCTGGTCCCCCGCCTGGCGACGCTGTTGGATTATCTTCCCGGCGCTCTGGTGGTGGTGGATGAGCCGGTCCGCGCCCGGGAGGCCGCCGTCCAAGGCCTCACCGAGGTTACCGAGACCCTGCTGGACCGGGTGGAGAAGGGCGAGGCGCTCCCGGCCGAACTCTCGCTCTTCGTCGAGTGGGGCGACCTCCAGGCCGGGTGGGGGAACAGCGACCATCCCGCCGTCTACCTCTCCACCCTCGGCACCCGCGCCCCGGGCCTCCGCCCGGTCCGGACCGTCGCCTTCCCCGCCCGTACCCCCGAGCTCTTCCATGGAAGGGTCGAGCGGCTGGCGGTGGAGGTGAAGCGCTGGCGGAGGGAAGGCTTCCGGGTGCTCCTTTCGGTCAACTCGGTGGACCGGGCCAAGCATCTGCGCTCGGCCCTTCTGGATCACGGCGTCGAGGTGGGACTGTTGACC
>DYFA01000053.1 GCA_020725425.1 Aneurinibacillus sp. | reverse complement strand
TGAACATGGACGCCTATTGGGAGTGGAAGCAAGCGCAGGAGAACGCCGTGACCTCAGACATGCGCCGGAAGGAGGAGGCTGCCTAACTTACCCGAACGCCGTTGGAGGAGCATTTTACACCACATTCCGGACTTGACCGTCCCATCTCGTAGTGCTGACGAAGCATCTCCTTGATCTTGCGCATGGATACCCTCCTGTTGGCCACAGACGTTTCTCCTTCCTCGTGAGCTCACAGCAAGGGTTTCCAGCTCACGGCGGGGAACGCCTGCGGCGGGTTGTTCCTGCGCCGCCTCGTCTCTCGGGGTGGTCGACTTGGACCGGAACGGGTGGTCGATTTGAATCGGAACAGCTGGTCGGCTTCAGCCGGAATACGCACCCGGACTGAACTGACCGCCCGGAAGCGTCCTAGGGGCTATCAACCCCCCTCGCCGTTAGTTTTTGGCAGGCAAGAAGCAAGGCGAGCGTCACTCCTGTGACCAGGATACTGAGTCCCTCCACGACTATTCTCCCAGCCCAGATGACCCCCATACCTAGTGAGGATGGTGGAGTGACCAGGCTGCCAGCAACAATCGCTAGAATACTTCCAGTTAGCATCGCTATGAGCGTAGTACGCCAGCTATGCGTTAGCGAAAACCCTATCCCCGTCAACACTGCCGGGGCAACGTACAACACTAGTGCCTCGATCAACAGGGGGTGTGCGAACGAGGCCATCTTCACCAGCAGAGCAGCCAGGACAGCCTTCGTCAGCAGAATCAGGCTCCACGCGACCAGTTGACCAACAGCCCTTAGCAAAGTCACACCCCCTACCGCTCGGCTTGATAGATCCTGATACCCCAGTCTATAGCAGAGAAATCACGTGGATCATCACCAAGAGTCCTGATCCATCCCAATTCCAACGGATGGTGTGCAGGATTCTTGAAGTGGCTATAGACTTGGTTGGCTCCTGCTCCCAAGTGCAGCGTAAACCTGTCGATGCCAGCCGCAGTCCCCACATATCCAAAATGGATGTTACCTACGTAGTCATATGTCAGTTTCTGTCCTTTGTAGACGTAACTGCGGCCCGAGGAACCCTTCCAAGACTTGATGTCCCACGGTGCGCCAGTGTCAACCATCTTAGGGAACCAGTCAAAGACTCGACTAAACCAAGGTAGTGTCTGCCCGTGCGCACGTGCAATCATGGCGTTCTGCTGCAGTAGGAGATCGAATACCCCGTCTAGTATGACTTTGCCGATCGTAGAGTGTAGTGTCTGCTTGAATAAGTCCTCCGGGTTCTTCTTCCACCAATCATCATTTCCGTCCCGTCCAGCGAAGCCCACATCATGCCCCGTCGGATCGTTGTACAGTAGCGGGTTATTCACCACGTACGTGTACCGGTTGTATCCTGCCGGGTTTCCGCCCACCATGTATCCGCGTTCGTCATCCGGCAGGTTGGTCCAGCTATCAGCCGTGATGAACCTCCCCACCGCCGGATCGTAGAACCGGGCGCCGTAGTAGTAGAGGCCGATGCGATTGGCGGCCGCGGTTTCCGGGGTGTCCTCGTTCCGCTGGCCGGTGAAGGCGTAGCGCTCGCCCCCGAAGGCCCCGCCCATGAACGCCCCGAAGGGCTCATAGTCCATTCGGCCCACCACCTTGCCGAAGGAGTCTGTCATTACCCGAACGGAACCCAGGTGGTCCGGGTGGTAGTAGGTCGCCACTTCGCCCGAGAGGCGGCCGGAGGGGTCGGTTCCCGGGACGATCTTCGCCACGAGCAGCCCGTTGGCCCGGACGTAGTCGGCGGTGCTTGTGGGGGTCAGGCCGGCGAGGGACATGGTCAGTGCCGAGACGGGGTCTGACGTGATCGAGTAGGTCTCCTCGTAGATCACGTTCAACCCGTCGTAGACGAAGACGGTGAGCTTGCCGCCGCCTGCCGCCCGGATCCAGCCATGAGCCGCGTTCCCCTCCAATAGATAGCCAGGCACCCCAAGAAGCTAGACGCACACCGACTGACGTGTACTATCCGGTTGCCATCAGGCCCGCGGCGAACCATGTCCACCAGAACATACCACTCCAGAAAAGGACAAGTATGGTTCGGTATATGGCAGATCGAGTCTGTCTACCTCTGGAAATCAGCGCTAAGGTTGCGATCGTCCCTGCTATCCAAACGGGTATCACGCAGTATAACAGGATTAGCCCAGCACTATAGGGTAAGTGATCAGCGATATTCCGAATGTTGCTGTTGGGTTGGCGACTCCAATAGAATAGACTTAGTGCGGTCCCCAAAAGTGCTAGCAGACCGCTGATAAAGACTACTGTCAACCTAAGTACATTCTTGGACAGGTTGAGCGCACGCTCTTCTTGAGCCATGTATCCACCCCCCGGATACTTGTCGGCGTCTGTCTCTTATGGTAACAGATTCGACTAGGGACTAGTTTGCGGCTCTATTGAAACGTCTCCTTGACGCGCAACCAGGGATCCTCGATTTGGAGTTCCTTACAGGCTTTGACAAATGCATCCCAGAATGCTCTCGAATTTTTCTCCGTCGCTTGTTCCATAGCCCTGAACCTTGGATTCTCGCTGGTTGTGCCGACATAACCAATTTTAGGGCCCGCCCAGTAAGGATCGTCATACTCAGATGCACCAAGGTGGCTATCCATTGGTGAAGGATGCGCGCTCTTGTCTTGAACTGGGTGAAAGCTCATGCCTAGTCGTCGATAGGCGTCTTGCCACTTCCCCTGGGCCAGGCTAGTTGCGGCCCACCTGACCCAGTCTTTGGCTATGGCGTCCCTAGAATCATTCGGACCAAAGTCACGGTCGAAGTGGATACCAGTGCCGACCAAGTTGTCGCTGACAGGGTCCAACGTGGGAATCCAGTCGACACGGTCACACCATTCTGCAACCATGTGAGCCAAGGCTGGCCCGAGCCAACTCCTAACAGACGCATATGTGTGGTCATAGTGAACGTTCTTTCCCCACATGCCGGTAGGATCAATGTACGCGATGGGATTGTTGCTGCAATATACATACCAGTTTACCCCATCCTGCGCCGGGTCCTGCGTGATGAACCTCCCGATTGAGGGATCATAGAACCTTGCGCCGTAGTAGTAGAGGCCAATCGGGTCATCGTATGGTTTCCCGGTGTAGCGGTAAGCTTCACTGGCGACGCTACCTGAGCTATCTTTGAGCATTCCGAAGGGCTCATAGGACATCCTGACCACGATGTTGCCGGCGCTGTCCGTCACTGCCCTGGTGGAACCCAGGTGGTCGTTCAAGTAATAATACTCCCGCCTGGTCCCCGAAGCATCCGTCTCCACTTTGGCGATACGAGTGTTTCCGCCGCAGACGTAGGCCACCTTGAGGCTCGGCGTGAGCCCCACAAGTAAAGCTGTCGGATCGGAGACCCCTTCGAACACCTCCTCGTAGACCACGTTCAGGCCGTCGTAGATGTGAACCGTGGTCCTCGCCGGGCTGGTGGGAGTAGCGTTCATCACCGTCCGCACCCTGAGCCCGTCCGGGTCGTAGACATACTTCGCCACCCAGTTCCTGGCACCTCCAACCTTGGTCAGGTAGACGGCCGTGAGGCGATTCAGCACATCGTACTCGTACTCCCACGTCTCGCTCAGTATGCCGTTTGTGGTGATGGTGCGCTTCGTCTGGTTTCCGTTAGCATCGTAGTAGTAGTGCTCCGTGGTGGTTCCATAGGTGACCGATTGCAGAAGGCCGGCATCTGAATAGCTGTAGGTGTGCGTCTGATCCGACTTGGTCTGCGTCAGCCGGTCCCCTGTGGCATTGTACGTGAAGGTGTACAAGGGCAACGGCACCACCTTCGTCTTGAAGCTGGCCGAGGTTGACCAGCCGGTCTGCTGTATGCCATCGGAATCCTGCACCATGACCCGCCAGTAGTAGGTGGTGTGGTCGAAGAGATCCGAGTCGATGGTCCAACTCTGGCCGGATGAAGTGACCCATCCAGTGTCCTTGAACAGAGTGCCGAAATTGGGGTCGCTGGAGACCTGAACCCGGAACTTGGCCTGAGGTTTGCTTTCCGGATCAGTATACGTCCAGGTGAGAGTCGGCCGCAGGGTGGTGACGTCAGTTCCTCCCGTAGGACTGCTGGGGCTGGAGGAAGGAGGCTGGTTCACATAGTAGGTCACGCTACTGCTGCCGCCGGCGGAGGAGTAGTCGCCCCAGACTTTGACTTTCCAGTTTCCGAGTTGGCTTGCGCTGGCGGTCACCGCACCACAGTACAGCTCGCTCCCACTTCCTGCTTTGCTCTTTAGAGCCACCTGAGCCCCCGACGGATCATAGATGGCAAAGTAACCGGTGTAGTAGGTGTCTACTTCCAGACCAGCCTTGGTATACCCGTAAACATTGCAGTTCCAGATGAGTTCTTGCGGGACATTGACGTTGAAATAGACAGTGTTCCCGGTGGAGCCTGCACCCGAAACAGATGCCGTGCGGGGACTACCAGAAGGGACCTGGCTGTAGTAGGCCACGGTACCCTTGCCGCCGGCGTAAGAATGGGTGCCCCAGACCTTGACACGCCAGTTTCCAACCTGACTTGAACTCGCAGTGACAGTACCGGAGTACCACATGCTTCCGTTTCCGGTCTGGCTCTTAAGTAGCACCTGAGCCCCTGATGGGTCGTAGATGGCGAAGTAGCCAGTATAGTAGGTGTCAGACTCCAGCCTTGAATACGTGTACCCGTAGACATTGCAGCTCCAGGTGATTGTTTGTGGGGCGCTGACGTTGAAGTAGACGGTTTGGCCGGTGGAACCCGAGCCCGACACAGCGACCGTCGGGTCGACTGTGACCGGAAACACTCTGGCCGGATCGTTCAGCCATGCGGGATCAACGACGAGATCGAGCAGGAGTCCTTCTTGATCGCCTCTCAGCACGGCCTCGACGTATCCCACTTGCGGACTCCCAGGAGTGCTGTCGTAAGCGAAGGGTGCGGGGATTTCGAAGACCTCTTGCCCCGCAGAGTTGATGAAAGACACTCCTCCGTCCTCCTTGAGCTGGGGGTACGCATCGTTCAGCGTGACGCGGAACGTGAAGACGCTGCCAGCCTCAGGGCTGGAGAGAACGACATCTTCCTTGAGCAGGCCAGGTTCAACCGAATACACCACGTCTGTCGCTGGCCAGATGCGCTCGAATCTCGCCTGGTTGGCGGTAAACCTGCCCATGGATGCGGTGGCCCCCACAGGGCGGAACTCGATCCAGCTCCCCCCTACTGCAAACCGAGTAGGAGCGTTTCCATGCTCACTGAAGTAAACCCGGCAGGCACGCTGTCGCGACGACCGGGTGAATCCCGGCAGATCCGACTCATGTGAGATGAGCGTGTCAACGGGCGACCGCGATCCGATTCCGCTCTGATTCGACGGGGCTCCGCTGGAGACGTTTACAGAAATCGAGGTCTCAGCGGCCAAGGCGGCGGGAACCGGCTGGGCTCCTACTAGAATCAGAATCGCGAGTAGCAGAAGTGCCATCCGAGCCATACGACTCACTTCTCTCATCGTCCCCACCCCCTCAGAGGCCCTTCTCCAGGCGATTGAGGCCGTCGTATTCGTAGGTCACCCCGTCATAGAAGACCACGTTGCCGACGTTATCGTAGCGGTAGGACAGTGTGAGGAGGTTGTTTGTCCCCATGGCGAATCCGACGGTGGTCGGGCGTAGCCGCTGGTCAATGGCATAATCGGCTAAGATGCCGTTGGCGAACGTCACCCTCTTGAGCGGCCCCACGTCGTAGTACTCGAAGAGGTGTTTCGCTGCCCCGCCCGTCTGGAATCCGCTCACGCTCTTAAGACGATTCCGTTCGTCGTAGACAAGAGTTCGCGCGGTCAGGTCGGGGCCGGCGAAGGACTTCCGGTTGTTGGCTGGGTCGTAGTCTAGAGAAATCGGAAAGGACTTGCCCCCGATGGTTCGGGTAATGTTCGTAACCCGGTTTCGCGCATCGTACGTGTAAGTGGTCGTCACGCCGGAACTGCTAGTCCTAGCTCGGTTGCCGGGCTTGTCATACCAGTACTCAGACAGCACATTCCCGTTCGGATCTCTGGTCTTTCTCAATCGGTGCGCCTCGTCGTAGGTGAGGGTGATGGTTTGGCCTTTTCTGTCTGTACGAGCTACGACATCCCCGCTCGCCCGGCAATCGTTCACACTTGTCGTGCCGTCGGGGTAGGTGGTAGCAAGCAGGTGGCCGAACTCGTCGTAGGCAAACGAAGTGATTCGTGCCGGCGTGTTCCCGTCGGTGACTCTCACCAGCCTCCCTAGTTCATCGTACTCATACGAGGTCTTGATAAAGCTCACCGAATTACCCTTGATTGGGTACTCCTTGACCCAGAGCAAGCGTTCGGCAGCATCGTATCCGTATTCTTTTAACTGTCCGTTTTCGTCCCAGACTCGCCTTGCCAGGGTAGCAGCAGTACCGGCACTTGAGTAATTGTCGATGTACTCGATCCTCGTGGTCGTCCCGTCTGGGAAGGTCGTCGTGGTGAGACGTCCCAACGCGTCGTGGGTATAACCTGTAACGTAGGACTTTCCGTCGGCCTGAACTGTCTCCATGACGACCTTGTCTTTCGAGTCATACGTTAGACTCTTGGTGAAGGCAGTGATGGTATAGTTGCCCGAGGTGTCTTTCTTCAGCGATTCGATCTTCGATAGGCGTCCGAGTCCGTCATAGTAGTACTTGGTGGGAACGCCGTTTTCGTCGTTGACCGTTATCGTGTTGTTGACGTCGTCGTAGGTGGCAGAACGATGGGCGGCCACATTGGATACTATCGGGAAGGATATGTCCTTGAGGCGCCCTATGCTGTCGAAAACATAGCCCGTGGTGTTGCCGTTTGGATCTATGACCTTGGTCCTCTCACCAGTCTGAATGTCATATGCATACTGCTTGGCGACCTCTATGGTCGAGGATTCGGCGTTGTTGATCCAGAGAGCACTAATAGACTGCGATTCTTTAGTCAAGTACGCCGAGTAGTATTCCGGTCCATAGTTGTAAGTCGTCGTGTGTCCGTCGGGGTCGGTCAACGAAGTGATGTTGCCATATTGGTCGGAACCCCAACGGGTATAGGTCCAGTTACCTCGGTGTAGTTGCTTCTTTTCGACGGGAATCCCTCTTGGGTCATACTTGACATAAGTTTCGATTCTTCGTCCGCCAACGGATTGCACTTCGGCAGACCCCGCCATCAGGTTATGCACTCGGGGATTGACCGCAGTGTTATCATAGAAGCTGTTGGAGAAGCCGTATGAGTTTAAGGGAAAGACGTTGGCAGAGCTGGTGTTGAGGTAAGAGTAGAACTTCTCATGTCCGATAGGGTCCTTTTCGTACGTCACGTTGCCCCAGTCGTCGTAAGCCCTTTGGATAACCTGAGCCGGGACGGAGCTTCCCGATCTGTAGACTCTTGTTTCTATAAGATTGCCTGTAACCGGATCATAGACGTTTTCTACTCGTTTAAGGAAATTGCTGAGCGTCAAGCTGGAGTCGGGAACACTTGCATCCCAAATTGTAATGTACTTTGGGCCGGGTACCTTGTAAGAGGGAATCTTGGTGATGTTGGCATTATAGGATACGTATCTGAGGGGAGCGTCGAACTCCAAACGTGTCTTGGTGATTCCGTCGTTCACAAGACACGCACCTATATCATACACGGTTGGTGTACTATACCAGACCTCGTCGAACTCTCGATGTGGTGTCGTGGCGTTCAGTGTGTACTGAAAGGTCGTGGTGCTCACCGGCGTCGTGTCAGTCTTGGTGGCATACCTCTTGTGCTCTTTTACCACTGCTCGATAGTAGTCGCTTCCATTATTCCCAGCCAATATGTTCTGGAAGGTGTATACCGACTTACCGCCCGTTGGATACTCGATAGTCAGGCTTTGAAGGGAGGCATTGCTGATAGCGCCGCTCTCCGCGTTCCCGGTTGCCTTCAGTGTGTAGCGGGTAATTCTGCCTGCTGGGTCGGTATATGTGGCTTCTTCAGTGTAGGTGGTGAGGTTGACATCAAGAGTTGTGGTCTTCGTCTGAAACGAACGATTCACCGGCCCGAGAATTGCCTGCGTGATATCGGTGTCGTCGTTTCTCGTACGAGTAATGGTGCGCTGCAACGCGTCACTGAGGGTTATGCTCTCCGATGTTGTGGTCTTGTTGACGCTAAAGGTCAGTGTTGTGCCTCCCGTCTTGTCGGTAATGGAACTCAATGTCCTGCCATCAGCAAAGTAATACTTTGTTCCGTCGGAGTCGTATATGGTGGCGTTCTTTGGAGTATACGCGTAACTCGCCCAAGTTTCGTAGACCTCAATCGAAAAATCTATGCCGCCAGAATGAACTGACCCGCTACGGAGCCTCCCACCGGCTACGCTCTGGACACCCGACCAGGTAACGTCGTACTTGCCTCCGTTCCAGGAGACTCTAGTCTCATCAGAGGTGGTTATGTCGATGTCGTCGCCTTCGAGTTGAGCCTTATGATAGTGGCTGAGATACTCCACCTGTGGCAGCAACGGTACAAACTCCATCAGAGGATCTCTGTCGCTCTCCCTGATGTATGACCCCGTTGGATCGAACACTGCAGAATCAAGGACGTCAGCCATACGCAGATTAAGGCCAACCCTTCCTGGCAAGTCGAATTGGCTCCTCAAGATGCGTAGTGTCCCCGTCTGAGGGCTCACGACCTCTGAGTTGTTGCAGAAGTACATCCTGTATGGCGAAAACCCATCGGAAAAGTCATCTGCCGGACCGCCTGCAACTGCGTATGAAGAGAAGTGATCGATCGAGGCGGTTACCGTCTGCGACTCGGCGTTGTAGTGGGAACTTGACAAGCGTTCCCAAGACTCCGACACAGGATTGAACCAGTATATCCCCAGATGTGGTGGGAGGTTAGAGGGAGAGCAGCGAACCGGGATTATTATGGTCAGCGGTTTCGGGAAGCGTGTGTGCTCCGGTCCAAACTCATAAACCTGACTGATCAAACCGCGGCGGTGATGGCTGGCCTTAGGTTTGACCGTTTCCACAGTGATTGTCCGAGATCGATTCAAAGCGCCGGGGGGAATGATCAGAGTCAAGCCTTGAAAACGGATTTCCCCGCCTTCGGGACCGACAGCCTGTTCGAAGTGCTTGCCGGTTTTTGTGAAGTGTTCGCTGGCTGCGGAGGCGCTGCAACCTATCGCAAGGACCGCGGAGATAACGAGCAGCGTGACTATGCCGTACCGATAACGCATCAAAGGCATTTTCGCCACCTCGCTACAGAATCGGGGCTCTTTGCCCCACACCCCACATTGGATGACATTGCCATATTAGGCAAGACTCGGCCAATACCTTCTTGTCGATCATAACCTTGAGGGGGTAGAGAGGGGGGAAGGCCGTCACAAACGTATCGTGGGGGTGGGTCATCGATGGGCTCTTCACCGCGATGGGTGTATGGGACTGGTATCCGACGTTGGCGAAGCCGGCGTTTACCCCGTCGAGCTGGGTTTTCACGCCGGTCTGGGTGGCCGCAGTCCCCAACTACGCCATCGTCTGGCTGAACTCGCAGGCTCTACTTCCCCCGGGCGATGAGCCGCTCGAGCTCCTGGAGGAGAGCGGTGATGGTGCCGCTGGCAGCCGGCCGGTTGAGGGCGTCGTCGGGGCGGAGGGCGGTCTTCCAGTAAGACTGGTTGGCGGAATCATCCGGGGCGATCACTGCGCCTTCCAGGGAGAGGCCGGCGAAGATGCCCTTGCTCATGGAGTAGCTGTAGATGGACGCCTTGAACTCGGCGTCGGTGGAAGCCTCGGCGTGGCGCCCCACCGGGCCGGCGGCCACCGCCACGTCGCCGCCGAGCGTGACCTTGTCGCCCCGAAAGCCCTGCATGCCCCGGTCGTTGGTGATCACGAGGACCAGGGCGGTCGACTGGAAGCCGAACTGCGGGCCGTAGGACAGCCCCTTGAGGGTGACGAAGCTCGGGCCGTACCAGGCGCCAGTCTGGGGGTCGTGGCGGAGTACCAGGCCTTCCCCGTACCGGCCGCCAACCAAAAGCCCCGCCTTGATCACCGAGGGGAAGACAGCCACGCCCTTCGCCTTCTTCAGCAGGCGGGCCATGGCCTCCGCGTCGGACTGCTGGACCATCTCCCGCAGCACCGCGACGGACTCGCTGATCCGCTCCGCCGGTGGAGCGGCCTCCACTCTAGCGGGCGCCGCAAGCCGCGTCCCCAGGGCCACCAGGCCGAGGACGGCCAGAGTCAGCACGATGCGACGGTTCACGGGACATGCCTCCCCTCGGAGATTTCTTCTCCTTTTCTTAGCCGGTGTGACCGGCGATTCCTTCTGGTGAGACCCGCTTCCAGCAGATTCACACCGCGCCCATTTCCCCAGGACTTACTCTTGGGCCATCCTCTCCGGCCCTGCTAAACTGAGGGGGAGGGGATGGTTGGCCTTGGAAGCCAAAGCCAACCACTTTCACCTTAGCTGACTGCACGCTAGAGAGAGGTGGAGAGCATGCACACTCATCCCTTGTCGGTCCTCCTGGCGCTCCTCCTGGCGCTGGCGTTCCTGGGGCATCCCGCCCCGTCCGGACCGGCGACGCCCGCCCCTCCTTCCGGCGATGATCCCGGCAGCGTCACCCAGGCGACCGAGACCGACGAGACCAGGCCGGCACCCGAGGCGGCCCCGATGGAGCTCGTCTCGGCAGCGAAGGGGGCGCCTCCGACGGCCGTGACTCACGAAGAGGCCACGCTGGCGCTGCCCGGCGGCCAGGTGTTGACGGCCGCCGACTCAGAGCCGTATCGCGGGCGCCAGGTGAACCTGCGGTTGGAGACGGTGGGGGTCAGAGCCGACCTGAAGGAATGGTGGAGCTCGGCGGTGGGGAACCACGCTGAGATTGCGGCCCGGGAACAGGTCGACCTCCCCGCCGGCCAGTCCACCCTGGCGCTGGTCCGGCGAACGCCACCCGCCGCCTCCGGCCTCACCGAACCCACCTTCGAGTACTGGCTGATGGTGCCGCGGCCGGACCCGGCGCGGCAGGACATGAAGGCGGTCTACTCCCTGGTCGCCCAGGTGAACGGGGAGACCCAGGCGGCGAAGCAGGAACTGCTGGAGCTGGCGCAAGGCTGGCGGGTGCCGGACGAGCCGGATAACGGGGACTCTTCCGGCAGGTCTTAGTCCCGGCGCCGCCGATTATGGTCGCGGTGATGATCGTAGCCGTGGCGGTGTCTTCCCACCAGCAGCCAATAGAAGTTTCTGTTTGACTCCGCTCCGCCGGCGTGCTAAGATGTACCGGGAAGCGGAGGGCCTGAGTCTTTAAGTTAGTCCGGCGAGGCTAACAAGGCGGGGACCCGGTGGTTCTGCGTGTCGACGCCTTCTTGCCGGACGGCAGGAAGGCGTTTTGTCATGCGCCCCGGCGAGGGCGGCGGTGAAGGGGGCGGCGCAGGTGGCCAGGGAGATGCGGGACAAGGCGCAGATCATGGATGAAGAGGCAGTGCGGCGGGCGCTGGTCCGCATCGCCCACGAGATTGTCGAGCGCAACCAGGGGACGGGCGACCTCTGCGCGGTGGGAATCCGGACCCGGGGGGTGCCGCTGGCCCGGCGGCTGGCCCGGCTGATCGGCGAGATCGAAGGAAGGGAGATCCCCTGCGGCATCCTGGACATCACCCTCTACCGGGACGACCTGACCACGGTCGCCAACCAGCCGGTGGTGCAGCGGACCGAGGTGCCCTTCCCGATCGTCGGGCGGACAGTGGTCCTGGTGGACGACGTGATCTACACGGGCCGGACGGTGCGGGCGGCGCTGGACGCGCTGATCGACCTGGGGCGACCGCGGGCCATCCAACTGGCGGTGCTGGTCGACCGGGGCCACCGCGAGCTGCCGATCCGGGCCGACTTCGTGGGGAAGAACGTGCCCACCTCCACTCGGGAGGTGGTGGCGGTGCTGCTCCGGGAGACCGACGGCGGGGCGGACCGCGTGGTCATCCGGGAGTTGCCGGACGAGGGTGCGCCAGGCGGACGAGCTTGAACGGCGGGGCCGGGAGGCCCCCTTTTTGTGGGGGTGAGGCGGTGCAGTGGAGGCGTAAGGATCTCCTGGGGCTTGAGCCCCTGGAACGGGAGGAGATCGAACTCATCCTGGACACAGCCGAGTCGACCAGGGAAGTCTTCGGGCGGGAGATCAAGAAATTCCCCACGCTCCGGGGGCGGACGGTGGTCAACCTGTTCTATGAGCCGTCCACCCGCACCCGAAGCTCCTTCGAGCTGGCCGGAAAGTGGATGAGCGCCGACGTGATCAATATCTCGCCTTCGGGGTCCAGCGTGCAGAAGGGCGAGTCCCTGCTCGACACGGTCCGGACCCTGACGGCGCTGGGGGCGGACGCCGTGGTGATGCGCCACTCCCAGGCGGGGGCGGCGGAGTTCGTCGCCCGGCATACCCGGGCGGCGGTGATCAACGCCGGCGACGGGGCGCACGAGCATCCCACCCAGGCCCTGTTGGACCTCTTCACCCTCCGGCGCCGGCGCGGGAGCCTCGACAGGCTGAAGGTGCTCATCGTGGGAGACATCGCCCACTCCCGGGTGGCCCGCTCCAACCTCTGGGGGATGAGCAAGTTCGGCGCCGAGGTGACACTTTGCGGGCCGCCGACGCTCCTTCCGCCGGGGATCGAAGGGTTCGTCCCGGGAGTGAGGGTGACGACCGACCTGGACGACGCCCTGCCCGGGGCGGAGGTGGTGATGGTCCTGCGGCTGCAGCGGGAGCGGCAGCAGAAAGGGCTCCTGCCCTCGCTCGCCGAGTACTCGCGGGAGTACGGGCTGAATCGGGAGCGGCTGCGCCGCTGCCCGCCCGACGTGATCGTGATGCACCCGGGGCCGGCCAACCTCGGGGTGGAGATTTCCGAGGAGGTGGCGAGCGACCCGCGCTCGGTCATCTCCGACCAGGTGACGAATGGGGTGGCGGTGCGCATGGCCCTGCTCTACCTGCTCTTGGGGAGGGACACGGATGGAACTGCTGCTTAGGGGCGGCCGGGTGGTGGACCCGGAGCAGGGACTGGACGGCCGGCTCGACGTCCGGATAGCGGACGGGCGGGTGGCCGAGGTGGGGGAAGACCTGTTGCCGGGTCCCGGGGCTGAAGTTCGCGACGTGGCCGGAATGGTGGTCCTGCCGGGGCTGATCGACCCTCACGTGCACCTGCGAGAACCGGGGCGGGAGGACGCCGAAACGGTGCGCACCGGGACGCGGGCGGCCGCCCGCGGGGGGTTCACGGCAGTGGCGGCGATGCCCAACACCCGGCCGGCGATCGACCGGGAGTCGCTGGTCCGGTTCGTGCTGGACCGGGCGGCGCGGGAGGGCGCCGTGCGGGTCTACGCCATCGGGGCGGTGACCAAGGAGCGGGCCGGCGAGGAGCTGGCCGAGATGGGGGACATGGCCCGGGCGGGGGCGGTGGCCTTTTCGGACGACGGGAGCGCGGTGATGAACGCCGCCCTCTTCCGCCGGGCGCTGGAGTACGCCAGGGGGCACGGCCGGCCGGTGATCGTCCACGCCGAGGACCGGAACCTGGTCGGCGATGGGGTCATGAACGAAGGGGCGCTCTCGACCCGGCTGGGCCTTCCGGGGGTTCCGGCGGCCGCCGAGGAGGTCATGGTCGCCCGGGACCTCCTCCTGGCCGAGCTCACGGGAGCCCGCCTGCACGTGGCCCACGTCTCCACCGCCGGGGCGCTCCGGCTGATCCGGGAGGCGAAGGCCCGGGGAGTGCGTGTGACCTGCGAGGTGACACCCCACCACCTCTTCCTGACCGAGGAGGCGGTCTGGGGGTACGACACCAACGCCCGGGTGTCGCCGCCGCTCCGGACCGAGGCGGACTGCGCCGCCCTGCAGGAGGGGCTGGTCGAGGGGACGATCGACGCCGTGGCGACGGACCACGCCCCGCATACCCGTGAGGAGAAGCTGGTCGAGTTCGGCCTGGCCGCGCCCGGGATGGTGGGACTGGAGACAGCCGTGGCGCTGGTGGTGGATCGGCTTGTCCGGACGGGGAGGTTGAGCTGGGCCGGGTTGGCGGAGCGCCTGTCGTACGGGCCGGCGAGGGTGCTGGGGCTGCCGCTGAATGCCATCGCTCCCGGCGCGCCCGCCGACCTGACGGTGGTCGATCCGGGGGCCGAGTGGACGGTGGATCCGGACGAATTTGCCTCGAAGAGCCGGAACACCCCCTTCGCCGGCTGGCGGCTGAAGGGGCGGCCGGCGGCGACGATCGTCGCCGGACGGCTCCTCATGTGGCAGGGGGAGCTTCTGGTATGAAGGGTTTTGCCGACCGGCTGGCGGCAGCCGTGGAGGCGAAGGGCACCCCGCTCGTGGTGGGGCTCGACCCCGCTCTCGCCGAGCTGCCGGAGCGATTGGTGGAGGAGGCGGAGCGGCGGCACGGGAAAGGGCGGCGGGCGGCCGCGGCGGCGGTCCGCGAGTTTACTCTCGGGATCCTGGAGGCCGTGGCTGACCTGGTGCCGGCGGTGAAGCCCCAGGCGGCCTACTTCGAGGCGCTGGGGGCTGCCGGCTGGGAGGCGCTGGCGGTGACAGTCCGGGAGGCGCACCGGCGGGGGCTGCTCGTGATCCTCGACGCCAAGCGGGGGGACATCGGCGCGACCGCCGAGGCCTACGCCTCCGCCTGCCTGAGTAAAGCGGGTCTGGACGCCGACGCCGTGACGGTGAACCCGCTCTTCGGCTGGGAGGGGCTGGCTCCGTTCCTGGCCTATGCCGGGGAGGGGAAGGGAGCCTTCGCCCTCGTGCGCACCTCGAACCCCTCCGGGCGGGAGGTCCAGGACTTCGGGGCCGCCGGGGGCGGGCGGAAGTTCTCGGACCACCTGGCCGACTTGGTCAGCCGGTGGGGAGCGCCCTACCGGGGAGAGAGCGGCTGGTCGGCTCTCGGAGCGGTGGTGGCGGGAACCGACCCGGCGGAGGCTGCCCGGCTCCGGCAGGCCATGCCGGCGACGCCTTTCCTGGTGCCGGGGTACGGAGCCCAGGGCGGGCGGGCGGCCGACGTGGCTCCCTGCTTCGACGCGCGAGGGCGGGGGGCGGTGGTTAACGCCGCCCGGAGCATCATCTTCGCCTTCCGCCGGCCCGACTACCGGGAGCGGTTCAGCCCGGAGGAGTATGCCGCGGCCGCCCGGGAGGCGGTCCGGGCAGCCCGGCAGGATTTGGAGAAAATATGCAACTTGTTGCATAACTATGCAGCAGGTGGTAGAATGAACGGAGATATCGAAGAGGCGGTGGAAAGGTGAAGCTTTTGTCGGCGCGGCGGGGACTTCTGGCCCTCGAGGACGGGTCGGTGTTCAGCGGGGAGTTGCACGGCGAGGGGCCGGTGGGGGGGGAGGTTGTCTTCAACACCTCGATGACCGGTTACCAGGAGATCCTGACCGATCCCTCCTACGCCGGGCAGATCATCACCATGACCTACCCGCTCATCGGCAACTACGGGGCCAACTCCGAGGACCAGGAGTCGCTCGGGGTTCATGCCCGGGGACTGGTCGTACGGGAGCTGTGCGCCGCCCCCAACTACTGGCGGGCGGAGCGGACCCTCGCCGAGTATCTGCAGCTCCACGGGGTCGTGGCGCTCTCGGGGGTCGACACCCGGGCCCTCACCCGACGGCTGCGGGAGCGCGGCACCATGCGGGGGATGATCGCTCCGGGCGACGCCGATCCGATGGAGCTCGTCGAGGCGGCCCGGCACGTCCCGGCCCTGGGTGAGCAGGACCTGGTGGCGGAGGTGACCACCAGGAACACGTTCACCGCCGGCGTCGGGGAGAAACGCGTCGCCGTGCTGGACTTCGGATGCAAGGGCAACATCGTCGAGTGCCTGGTGGCGGTGGGGCTGTCCGTGACCGTCTTCCCCGCCGCGACGCCGGCAGACGAGATCCTGGCGGCGGAGCCGGCCGGCGTGATCCTGAGCAACGGCCCGGGCGACCCCAAGGCGGTGCCGTACGCCGTGGCGACGGTGCGGGAGCTTCTGGGAAAGGCGCCGCTCTTCGGGATCTGCCTCGGTCACCAGATCCTCGGGCTGGCCCTGGGCGGGGACACCTACAAGCTCAAGTTCGGCCACCGCGGGGCCAACCACCCGGTGAAGGACCTGGCGACGGGGCGGGTCTACATCACCGCACAGAACCACGGCTACGCGGTGGACCCGGAGAGCCTCCCGGCGGACGCCGCGGTGAGCCACGTGAACCTCAACGACCGGACGGTCGAGGGGTTGGTCCATCGCCAGCTTCCCGCCTTCTCGCTGCAGTACCACCCGGAGGCGAGCCCCGGGCCGCACGACTCGGAGTATCTCTTCGCGCGATTCCTGGAACTCATGGAAAGGTGAGAGGCACGTGCCCATCGACAAGCGACTCCACAAGGTACTCGTGATCGGGTCGGGCCCGATCATCATCGGCCAGGCGGCGGAGTTCGACTACGCCGGGACCCAGGCCTGCCGCGCCCTCCGCGAGGAGGGACTCGAGGTGGTGTTGGTCAACTCGAACCCGGCGACGATCATGACCGACGCCAACATCGCCGACCGCGTCTACCTGGAACCGCTGACTCCCGCCTACGTGGCCGAGGTCATCGCCCGGGAACAGCCGGACGGCCTCCTGCCGACTCTCGGCGGGCAGGTGGGACTGAATATGGCGGTCGCCCTGGCCGAACAGGGGGTGCTGGAGAAACACGGGGTGCGCCTGCTCGGCACCCCCCTGGAGACCATCCGGAAAGCTGAGGACCGGGAGCTGTTCAAGGAGACCATGCGGTCCATCGGACAGCCGGTGCCGGAGAGCGCCATCGTCGAGAGCCTGGCCGAGGCGGAGGCCTTCGCTTTGCAGGTCGGCTACCCCCTGGTGGTTCGGCCGGCCTACACCCTGGGCGGGACAGGCGGCGGTTTCGTCCTGGGCCCGGAGGACCTGGCGGAGAAGGTTACGACGGGCCTCCACACCTCGCCCATCCACCAGGTGCTGCTCGAGCAGTCGGTGGCCGGGTGGAAGGAAGTCGAGTTCGAGGTGATGCGGGACGCCGCCGACAACTGCATCATCGTCTGCTCAATGGAGAACATCGACCCGATGGGGGTCCACACCGGCGACTCGATCGTGGTGGCGCCGACCCAGACCCTCTCCGACAAGGAGTACCAGATGCTGCGCTCGGCGGCGATCGCCATCATCCGGGCGCTGGGGGTGGAGGGAGGCTGCAACATCCAGTTCGCCCTCGACCCGAACTCCTACCAGTATTACGTCATTGAGGTCAACCCGCGGGTCAGCCGTTCCTCGGCCCTGGCCTCCAAGGCCACGGGATACCCCATTGCCAAGGCGGCCTCGAAGATCGCTATCGGGCTGCGCCTTGACGAGATCGTCAACGCCGTCACCGGCAAGACCTGCGCCTGCTTCGAGCCGGCGATCGACTACGTCGTGACCAAGATCCCCCGGTGGCCCTTCGACAAGTTCACCACCGGCGACCGGAGCCTCGGGACCCAGATGAAGGCGACCGGCGAGGTGATGGCCCTCGACCGGACCCTGGAGGCGTCGCTCCTGAAGGCGATCCGCTCCCTCGAGACCGGCCTCTCGGGCTTGCGGCTGGCGGCGGCCGAGGAGTGGTCCAACGAGGAACTGGAACGCAACCTCGTCACGCCCAAGGACGAGCGTCTCCTGGCGGTGGCTGAGGCGCTGCGCCGGGGGATGACGGTGGATAAGGTGGCGGAGTTGACCAGGATCGACCGGTTCTTCGTCCAGAAGATCCGGAACATCGTCGATCTCGAGAACAAAATCGCCGTGGCCTCCGTCTCAGGGGCGGGGCTCTTCCCGGAGCTGCTGCGGCGGGCGAAGCGCCTCGGCCTCTCCGATCCGGATCTCTCCCGTCTTTCCGGGAAGACGGAGGAGGAGATCCGCTGGCTGCGGAGGAAGGCCGGCATCCGCCCGGTGTACAAGATGGTGGACACCTGCGCCGCCGAGTTCGAGGCGGTCACGCCGTATTACTACTCCTGCTACGACGAGGAGGACGAGGCGACACCCTCGCCCCGCAAGAAGGTGATCGTCCTCGGCTCGGGGCCGATCCGGATCGGACAGGGGATCGAGTTCGACTACTGCTCGGTCCACGCCGTCTGGGCGCTGCGGGAGGCGGGGTACGAGGCGATCATCGTCAACAACAACCCGGAGACCGTCTCGACCGACTTCGACACCTCCGACCGGCTGTACTTCGAACCTCTGACCCCCGAGGACGTCCTGCACATCGTGGAAAAGGAAAACCCGGAGGGGGTCATCGTCCAGTTCGGCGGGCAGACGGCGATCAACCTGGCCGAGCCGCTCCACCAGGCCGGGGTGAGGATCCTCGGCACGGCGGTGGAGGACATCGACGCGGCGGAGGACCGGGACCGCTTCGACCAGCTCACGACGGAGCTCGGGATTCCCAAGCCGGCGGGCCGGGCGGCGACCTCGGTGCCGCAGGCCCTGGAGATCGCCCACGCCATCGGCTACCCCGTGCTCGTCCGCCCCTCCTACGTCCTGGGCGGCCGAGCGATGGAGCTGGTCTACTCGGACGAGGAACTGCTCCAATACATGCAGACGGCGGTCAAGGTCACGCCGCGCCACCCGGTGCTGGTCGACAAGTACCTCGCCGGTAAGGAGATCGAGGTCGACGCCATCTCCGACGGGAAGGACGTCTTCATCCCGGGGATCATGGAGCACGTGGAGCGGGCCGGGGTCCACTCCGGCGACTCCATCGCCATCTACCCGTCGCAGAGTCTCGATGCGAAGGCCCTGCGCCAGGTCGAGGAGTACACCACCCGCCTGGCCCGGGCGCTCCGGGTCAAGGGGCTCTTGAACGTGCAGTTCGTCCTCCACGAGGGGGAGGTCTACGTCCTGGAGGTGAACCCGCGGGCCTCCCGGACGGTGCCCTTCCTCTCCAAGGTGACCGGAGTGCCGATGGTCAAAGTGGCGACTGAGGTGATCCTCGGGAAGCGGCTGAGCGAGCTGGGTTACGGCAACGGGGTCCTCAAGCCGCTGCCGCACGTGGCGGTGAAGGTCCCGGTCTTCTCCTTCGCCAAGCTGCGCCAGGTCGACACCTACCTGGGGCCGGAGATGAAGTCCACCGGGGAGGTCCTGGGACTCGACACGGACTACGCCAACGCCCTCTTCAAGGGGCTGTTGAGCGCCGGGATCGCCATCCCCGACCAGGGGAGCGTCCTCTTCACCGTGGCTGACCGGGACAAGGCGGAGGCGGTCGGCCTGGCGGAAGGCTTTGCCAGGCTGGGTTTCAAGCTCTACGCCACCCAGGGCACGGCGGAGGCGCTCCAGCGGGCGGGACTTTTGGTCGAAGTGGTGGGGAAGATCCACGGCGGCTCCCGGCAGATCCCGGAGCTGATCCGGCAGGACGCGGTGAACCTGGTGATCAACACCTTCACCCGGGGCCGGGACTTCGAGCGGGACGGCTTCCAGGTCCGGCGGCTGGCGGCGGAGCAGGGTGTGCCTTGCGTCACCTCGCTCGATACAGCAGCGGCCATCCTTCACGCCCTCCGGGCCCGGGCGGCCGGGGAGGGTCGGGTGCGGGTGGCGGCGCTCCAGGATTACGTCGGAGGCGGGACGGGGACGGAGGTTCCCCGGGCCCGGAGGGCCTGATGGCCGCGGTAATCCGGGAGGCGGCGGCGCTGGGCCCCGGCCTCCGGGCGGTGTGGCTTGAGGCCCCCGAGGCGGCTCAGGCGGCGGTTCCAGGCCAGTTCGTGATGGTGGAGGGGGGGCCGCGCCGGATCACCCGGCGGCCGTTCAGCGTCAGCGGGATCGACCGGGAGCAGGGGCTTATCCGGCTTCTGGTGCGGGTGGTCGGGCCGGCGAGCGCCTGGGTGGGAGGCTTGTCGCCGGGGCAGCCGGTGGGGCTCCACGGCCCGTTGGGGCGGGGGTTTACCCTGCCGCCGGCCGGGGCGTGCGCCTGGGTGGTCGGCGGAGGGGTCGGGACGGCTCCGCTCCTTTTTTTGGCGGCCGAGCTGCGACGGGCCGGGGGCGCCGTCTGGGCGGCTCTCGGCGGTCGGACGGCGGACGAGGTGGTGGGGGCGGATGAGCTTAAGCGGTCGGGCGCCGGGGTGGCGGTGGCCACCGAGGACGGTTCGGCCGGGGAGCGGGGGCTGGTGACGACGCTGGTCGAGCGGAGGCTGGCCGGGGGCGGTCCACCGCCGGCGACGGTCTACGCCTGCGGCCCCCGGGGGATGCTCGTGGCCGTCGCCCGGCGGGCCCTCGAGGCCGGCCTGCGGTGCCAGGTCAGCGTCGAGGAGCGGATGGCCTGCGGGGTCGGCGCCTGTGCCGGGTGCACCTGGCCGGACGGCCGGCTCGCTCCGGATCTGGCCCTGCGCCGGCTCGCCTCCTCCCGCGAAGCCCCGGGGGAGGGGGGAGGGGGTGGCCCGCTCCGGGTCTGCCGGGACGGGCCCTGCTTCGAGGTGGTGCGCGCATGACGGGCCGGCGGAGAGCGGCGACGGGCGGGGTCGACCTCGGCGTGACAGCGGCGGGGATCAGGTTCCCCAACCCGGTCCTGGTCGCTTCGGGCACCTTCGGCTACGGTTTGGATTACACCGGGATATTCGACCCCGGCCGGCTCGGCGGGATCATCGTCAAGGGGACAACCCTGGCGCCCCGGGCCGGCAACCCGGCACCCCGGCTCTGCGAGACGCCGGCCGGGCTTTTGAACGCGGTGGGGCTCGAGAACCCCGGGGTGGAGGCGGTCATCGCCCACCACCTGCCGGCCCTCGCCCCCCTCGGCCTCCCTGTCCTGGTGAACATCGCCGGCGAGAACGAAGCCGAGTACGAGAAACTGGCGGAACGCCTCACCGGGCAGCCGGGGGTCAGGGCGCTCGAGGTCAATCTCTCCTGCCCCAACGTGCGGAAGGGCGGAATGGCCTTCGGGACCGACCCGGCGGCGGTGGAGCGGTTGACCCGCCGGTTGCGGAAGCGGACGAACCTGCCGCTCTTTGTGAAGCTCTCCCCGAACGTGACCGACGTGGTCGAGATCGCCCGGGCCGCCGAGGCCGGCGGCGCCGACGGGCTATCCCTGGTCAATACGCTGCTTGGCATGGCGATCGAGGTGGAAACCGGACGGCCGGCGCTGGGGAACGTCACCGGCGGGTTGTCAGGCCCGGCCATCCGGCCGGTGGCGGTACGAATGGTCTACCAGGTGGCGCAAGCGGTGAAGGTGCCGATCCTCGGCTCAGGCGGCATCTCCACCTCCTCCGACGCCCTGGAGTTCCTGATGGCGGGGGCGAGCCTCGTGGCGGTCGGCACGGCGCTCTTCGCCGACCCGTTGAGCCCGCTCAAGATTATCGCGGGGCTGGAGGAGTTCTGCCGCGACCGGGGAATCAGACGGGTGGACAGGCTGACGGGGGTGGCGCTCCCTGGGCGCGGGGGCGTCGCGGAGGCCTGCCGGGGGTGAGCGGCGGCGTGGGTGAAGAACGAGGCGGAGGGCTTCTACAGGGGCTGCCGGGGGAAACCATCGAGCGCTGGTTCCGGGAAACAGGAGCTTTCCTCACCGGCCACTTCAAGCTCACATCCGGCCGCCACTCCGACGTCTACCTGGAGAAGTTCGCCGTCTTGCAGCACCCGGAGTACCTCACCCGTCTCTGCGCCGCGCTGGCCGGACGGTTCGCCGGGTCGGGGGTGGAGACGGTCGTCGGGCCGCTCACCGGCGGGGCCATCCTGGCCTATGACGTGGCCCGGTACCTGGAGGCCCGGTTCATCTTCCCCGAGCGGGTCGAGGGGAGGATGGCCTGGCGGCGCGGGTTCGCCGTGCGGCGGGGGGAGCGGATCCTGGTGGTCGAGGACGTGGTCACCACCGGAGGGTCGGTCGGAGAAGTGCTGGCCCTGCTCCGGGAGGACGGGGCGGCGGTCGTTGGCGTGGCGGCCCTGGTGGACCGGAGCGGCGGGGCCGCCTCCTTCGGGGTACCCTTTGAGCCGCTCTGGCGGGTGGAAGCGGAAAGCTGGGCGCCGGAGGAGTGCCCTCTGTGCGCCAGGGGAGTGCCGCTTACCCAGCGGGGCAGCCGGGGTTTGGGCCAGGGGCGATAGGAGGGTCGGAAATGACGGATAGGCATCGCGTGGGGATTGTGATGGGTTCCGACTCGGACCTGCCAGTCATGCGCGAGGCGGCGAAGACGCTGGAGCAGTTCGGCGTGGGGTTCGAGGTGGCTGTCCTTTCGGCCCACCGGACCCCGGACGACGCAGTGGAGTATGCCCGGACGGCGGCCGGGCGGGGGATCGGGGTCATCATCGCCGGGGCGGGTGGGGCGGCCCACCTGCCGGGCGTGCTGGCGGCCTACACGACGGTGCCGGTGATCGGCGTGCCGCTGGACGCCGGGAAAGGGCTGGGTGGAGTGGACGCCCTGTATTCCATCGTGCAGATGCCGCCGGGTGTGCCGGTGGCGGCGGTGGGAATCAACGGGGCGCGGAACGCGGCTCTCCTGGCGGTCGCCATCCTGAGCCTCTGCGACCAGCACCTCCGGGAGGCGCTGCGGGATTTCCGCCACGCCCAGGCGGCGTCGGTCCGGGCGAAGGCGGAGCGGCTGACGGCCGAAGGGCTGCCGGCCTACGTCCCGGGCGGGGGGGCGGGGAATGCACCGGGAGGAAACCGGCGGTCGCGTTGACAACCTGCTGGCAGATTTGATAACATGGTAACCGGATAGTCAAACCGCATAGCTCCAGTTGGAAGTGCATCTAGGGTTCCGCCCAACCCGGGGTCTGGACCGAGTGATGCAGGTTCAAGGCAGGTTCAGGAGGCCGGTTTTGAACTACACCCTAGAGGGATAAAAGCCCCGGCGGGTAGGTTTCACAACTGCGAAACCTACTCGCCGTGTGTTTTTTGAAGGAGGGTGAGACGGTGGAGGACGGCGTCTGGTCCAGCCTCAGTCCGCTCGACGGGCGTTACCGGGCCGCCAATCCCGCCCTGTGGGAGAAGCTCTCGGCTTATCTCTCAGAGGAGGCCTACCTCCGATACCAGCTCGAAGTGGAGGTCGCCCTGGTCGAGGGGCTGGCGGCTGCAGGGGTCTGCCCTCCCG
>DYFA01000052.1 GCA_020725425.1 Aneurinibacillus sp. | reverse complement strand
TCACAGGGATCCATTGTCTTTGCAGGCGAGAACCTGGTGGGCCTGCCCCCCTACCGTATCCTTCGTGCCGGTATCGCCCGCACCTTCCAGAACATCCGCCTCTTCGCCGGCACCACAGTGTTGAACAATGTGCTGACGCCCCTCACCTACCGGATCGGTTACAGCCTGGCCGATGCTGCCGCCCAGACCCCCCGGTACCTGCAGCAGGAGGACGAAGCCCGGGCTTACGCCCGGGAACTGCTGAAGATACTCGGTCTCGAGGGGCGGGAGGAAGAGTTGGCCCGTAACCTGCCCTATGGCATGCAGCGCCGCCTGGAGATCGCGCGCGCCCTGGCCTCGCGGCCGCGGCTGCTCCTGCTGGACGAACCGGCCGCCGGGATGAACCCGGCCGAGGTGGCGAGCATGGTGCAGTTGATCCGCGACATTAAGGACCGGTTCGACCTCACCGTGTTCCTCATCGAGCACCAGATGGGCATGGTGATGAACCTCTGCCCGCGCATCCTGGTCATGGACTTCGGTGAGATCATCGCCGAGGGCTCGCCGGCGGAGATCCAGTCGAACGAGCGCGTGCTGGAGGCGTACCTGGGCCGCCGCGGTTTTGCAGCGGCGGGGTGACACGGCCGGGAGGAGACCTGGTGGGCAAATCGGTGACGGTTTAGGAGGTCCGGCAGAGAATGATCCTCAGCGTGGAGAACCTGCAGGTGTTCTACGGCGTGATCCAGGCGCTGCACGGCATATCCTTCCAGGTGGAAGAGGGGGAAATCGTCACCCTGATCGGCGCCAACGGCGCCGGGAAGTCCACCACGCTGCGCTGCATCTCCGGCCTGGTGCGCCCGCGGTCCGGGCGCATCGTCTTCCGGGGCAAGGACATCACCCGGGAACGTGCCCACCGCATCGTGGAGATGGGGGTGTCCCAGGTCCCGGAGGGGCGTAAGATATTCGCCAACATGACCGTAATGGAGAACCTGGAACTGGGGGCGTATACCCGGTCTGATCCCGCCGAGTTCAAGCGCAACCTGGAGCGCGTGTTCACCAGCTTCCCGCGCCTCAAGGAAAGGGCCCACCAGATGGCTGGTACCCTCTCCGGCGGCGAGCAGCAGATGCTCGCCATGGGACGCGCCCTCATGTCCCGCCCCTCCCT
>DYFA01000007.1 GCA_020725425.1 Aneurinibacillus sp. | reverse complement strand
GCTGTCGATGGCCGTCCGGTCGCTCGCAGTCAGAGTGTCGTTCGCCGCCTGCACCGCCAGCTCCCGCATGCGCTGCAGCAGGCTGTGGGTCTCGTTCAGGGCGCCCTCCGCCGTCTGGATCAGCGAGATCCCGTCCTGGGCATTCCGAATCGCCTGGTTGAGGCCCTTCACCTGGCTCCGCAGTTTCTCCGAGATGGCCAGCCCGGCCGCATCGTCTGCGGCACGGGTGATGCGTAGGCCGGAGGACAGCTTCTCCATGGACTTGCTCATCGACAGGGCCGTGACCGCCAGATTCCGGTGGGCATTCACCGCCTCCACATTGTTGTTGATCCGCAGACTCATGGGTTACCCTCCTCCTTGAATTCGTGACTCCCGGGATCCTTCCCGGGAAAGCGGGGGCCGGACCAACGCCCCCCAGCTGTTCCGGTCCGGCCCATCCGCCCCGCCTCCGGCCGGACAGGCTGGCGGTGGACTTCCGGTTCAGCGCTCAACTCTGTTATCGGACGCCTGAGGCCAAGTGTTTAGCGCGTTCGCCCGCAAACCTCCCAGCCTACGGCAAGTCGGTGCCCTTCCGGCCGGGGCCCGCTGGAGGCGTTTTGTCCGGTGACTGCAAAAGAGTGGCCAGATCCCGCAGATCGGGGGTTTTCTCGGCCGCCACCGCCCGGCGGTTCTCCTCCTGGATCTCGCGGTAGACCTCTTCGCGGTGGACGGGGATGTCCCGGGGGGCGGTGATCCCGAGCTTGACTTGGTCGTGGCGGACCTCCACCACGGTGATCCGGATGTCGTCGCCGATGATGATGCTCTCGTCGATCTTGCGCGTCAGTACCAGCATGTTCCTGCCCTCCTTGGCTCAAGAGTCCCTCCTGGATTGAAACACCCGGAGAGCGATCAGCGGGCAATGGCAACAACGGGGGCAGTCCGGTGGATCGCTTTCGCTTCGGTTTTCGCCCCGACCTCGGCCACCTTGGCCGCCCGCAGTTCAGCCAGAATCGGGTGGCGTGTGCGATACCGCCCGTCGGCCAGAACCACCTGGCGCCCGAGACGGCGTTCGGCGTTCAGCACCAGCGGCCCCTGCAGGTTGGCCGTCATGGCGGAGGGATCTTCCGGGATGACTACCAGAACATAGACCGCGGCGTCGTCTGCGTCCTTCAATCCTAGTTTTACCACATCGTCCCGGCCTAATTCAACGGAGTACTCCGGCATGAACTCCGCCGGGCTGATGATCACAAACGCCAGATCCGGGTCGTCTACAGACTGCAGCCACTTGAAGGGCGTCTCCGGGTCATGCTCCAGAATCACGAAACGCTTGCAGTGCTCGAACCCGAGCAAGCCGTCGGGGAAGCGGAGCACCTTCTCCTCTGCCACCTCGAACTGGCCGAACCGGGTTGACTTCACTTCCATCTCCGACACCCTTTCCCTGTCCCTCATTAAACGAGAAGGTCGATCGCAGGCCGGTAGCGCATCTCGATGCCCCCGCCGCCCCAGGCGATGGCCGGAAGAGTCAAGAAGCGCACGCTCAGGTCGTCGACGGTGACCTGGCGCGCCGTCCAGTACCGCTCCGCCAGCTCCGGGATGGGATGCCCCCTGGCCTCGAGGCGCGCCAGATGGTCCCCCTCTGCCGCCGTTCGGGCGATGGCGTCGAGCACGGCCGCCTGTCCGCGGTCTCTGGCCTGCACCGTGAACTCGGCCGGTTTGTAGTGGCCCAGATCGGCCCCACGCATCGGCCAGGTATCGATCGCCAGAACCAGTGGGCGAGTCCTGAGTTCGAGGGTTCCCACGCCCATCCGCCCTCACCCCTAGCGCAGGAAATCCAGGAGCGTCGGCTGGATGATGCGGGCCCCCGAGTCCAGCGCCGCCCGGTAGACATTCTCCTGCATCTTCAGTCGCATGATCGCTTCCGGGATGTCGGCGTCTTCGTTCTCCGAGAGCAGCTTCTCGAAGTTCGCCTTCAACTCGAGGAGCCGGGTGTTGGTCAGCTCAAGCTGGTTTGTCCGGGCTCCCAGCTCGGCCTGCCACTCCAGGAGGTTATCCACCGCCTGCTCAATCAGGCTGAGCGAGGTGGAGCTGATCCCGGCTTGATTGCGGGAGCGAAGGTTGTCCCGGAGGTCGATCAGCGCCTGGAACGCCTGGTTGAACACGGTGTCGCCCGGCGCGTTGACCGTCGCCTGGATCCCGCTCCCCACCTCGTAGGAAATGTTGCCGGAGTCGCCGTTGTACGTCACGCTGCCGATGAGCTGGCCGCCGGGAGGCTGGATCCACCCGCCGGGAGCGGGGATCCTGTTGGCCGTGAACGGCGGAGCGGTGGTCTGGAACCCGCCGAAGATGTACCGGCCGGCGTGGTCGCTGTTCGCCACCTGGACCAAATGCTCGATCAGCTTGTCCACCTCGTCGGCCAGCGCCGCCAGGGAGCCGTCGACCAGGGTGCCATTGGCCCCCGCCACGGCAATCTCCTTGGCCCGGTGAAGCACGGCGGTCGCGTCGCTCAGCGCCGAGTCGGCAGCTTCCATCCAGGAGGTGGCCGAGGCGACATTCCGGATGAACTGCTGCGTCTCGTTGATGCTGGTGCGGAGATGCAGGCTCCGGGCGACGGCGATCGGGTCGTCGGACGGGCGCTGGATGCGCTTGCCGGTCGAAAGCTTCTCGTTCGAGTCGGCGAGCAGCTCTAGGTTGGCATTGAGGTTCCGCAGGAACCGGGAGACCATCATCTGGTTGGTGATGCGCATCGGGCGTCCCCCCTTTCCGCACTCACTTTACTTATCGGCCGGCCCCGAGGCGGTTGATAATGGTGTCTATCACTTCGTCCATCACCGAGACCACCCGGGCGGCGGCGTTGTACCCGTGCTGGAAGCGAACCAGATTCATCAGCTCCTCGTCCAGGGACACTCCAGACGCCGCCTGCTGCTGTTGCTCCAGGTGGCCGAGCAGGGCTTCCTGGTTCTTGGTCTGGACGTCCGCCGCCTGGCTGTCCACGCCCAACTGGGCGATGAGCGACTGGAAGTAGGTGTCGAAGGACATCCCGCCGACCATGAACGGCTGCTTCTTCAGGTTGGCCAAGGCGGTGGCGTTGCGCCCGTCGCCGGGGGCTCCCGCCACCTGGGCCGCGGCAATCAGAGAGACGTCGGCGGCGATCGCCGGATCGAGACCCATGTCGGTGGCGTCGGTCCCGGAGAAAAACAACCCCCCGGGGTTGCCGTTCAGGTCGAACCCGGCCTGGTGCTGGACGTTGAACTGAGTGATGACCTCCGCGGCCAGGGCGTTGACCTGGGTCTTGTACCCGGCGACCACCGTGTCGCGCATCTCGAGGAGGCCGCGCAGTTCTCCGCTTGAGATCTGGACCGGAATGCCGGTCGAGGCAAATTGCACCTCGTAGTAGTTGGAGTTCAGCGGGTCGGGAACTGCCGCGAGGGTGCGCGCTTCGTTCCCGTCCACCAGCAGCATGCCCGCCACGCTGACGGTGATGTCGCCCCGCTGTCCCTCGACCAGTCCGACGTCGACCAGCTTGGACAGGTTCTGGATGAGAAGGTCCCGCTGGTCCTTCAGGTCGTTGGGTTGAAGCCCCGCCGCCGTCGCCGTCATGATCTGGTCGTTGAGTTTGGCGATCTGCGTCACGATCTGGTTGACCTCGTCGACCTTGACCGCCACCGACTTGTTGATGGAATCCTGAAGCTGGCCGAGCTGGTCGTAGGTATGGCGAAAGGCGTCGGCCAAGGCGATCGCCCGCTGCTTCACCAGGGAGCGAGCGGAGGCCTGATCCGGATGGACAGCCAGATCCTCCAGGGAAGTCCAGAAGGCGTCAAGCGCTGACCGCAGACCGGACTCGGAAGGTTCAGCCATGATCATCTCCACTTCGGCGAGAATGTCCCGCCGGGTCTCCCAGCGTCCCAGCGACTGCAGTTCCGCCCGTAGCCGGTCCTCGATGAACTCGTTCTTCATCCGCTCGATTGAGCTGACCGTGACGCCGGTGCCGATCATCCCCGGCATCTTGGGCCGGGAGAAGCTGGGCGGGGCGAAGGGCGTCGTCTCCGTCAGCCGCACCACCTGACGAGAGTATCCCGGGGTGTTGGCGTTGGCGATGTTGTGGCCGGTAACGTCGAGGGCCCGCTGGTGCGTGAAGAGGGCCCGCCGCCCGATCTCAATCCCGAAGAAGGCGCTGCGCATGGTGTTCCCCCTAAGCCCGGGCGTCGAGGAAGGCCGGACAGCCCCCCGCGGGCGGAGTCCCGGCCGGGTTGGCGTACGTTCCTCGCCCGGCGGTGTTGGTGAGCAGGTCGAGGGAAAAGTTGACCAGCGCCAGCTCCTGCTGGAGGAGGGCGGCGTTGAGGCGGTTCACTGTCCGGAGCTCTTCCAGGGTAGCGGAGAGGGAGGCGGTCGCCCGACTCAGCCGATGCGAGACGTCGCCCGGGAGACGGGCGCAGAGGGCCGAGACCGTGAGCTGGGGCACCTTGTCTTCAAGCGAGGCGGCCAGCCGGCGCATCACCGCCAGCCGGTCCCGTTCGAGCGGCAGGACTTCGTCGATCAGGCTTGCTTCCTCGTTGGCCACCGCCTCGATCTCGGCGGCGTCCGCCCGGGAAGAAAGCAGGTCCGCCTTGCGGCGGGCCAATTGCAGAAGCATCGTGTACCGCGCGGCCTCCTCGTCGAGAAGCCGCAGAAGCGTCGCTACATCCTCGGTCATCGCGCTATCCCCCGCCGGGCCCGCGGCCCCCGTCTAGAACAGCTTGTCGGGCAGACTCCTCGCCAACATCTGTTCGGCGATCTCCTCGCCGGTGACGTTGTAGCGCCCGGACTTGATGGCCTCCCGAAGTTCGGCCACCTTGGCTTCCCGCACCTCCGGCGCCTGCGCCACCTTCTCGCGGACCGCCTGGAGCTCCTTGCTTTCCGGCGACAGGGACACCTGGTCCGTCCCCAGAGACGGCCGGGTCTTCTTGACCTCATCCACCGGACGGACCCGCGTCTTCTGGAGCTGGACCCGGAGTGCGTCCTGCACCTGCTTCAACGAGATAAGCAAGGATCTCACCTCTCTACTGCCGTTATCGGCAGGGGAAACGGCGGGGTTTAGCGCGAATCTCCTCTCTTGTCCACGATGTGATCAGCCAGGTACAGCCGGTGCTGCTCTCGCTCCTTGGTCGGAGCCGGCTCCTCCGGCTTCTTCGGCAAGGCGCTGCGGATTTCCTTGTCCAGCTCGACGGCGCACTGTTCGCAAAGACGCCCCCGGTGGATGGGTTTTCCGCAGCGCTCGCAGAAGACCGTGATGGCTTCCGTGACCACGTCGAAGCGCCCTTCCCGGACGAACTCATTCACCAACTGCTCTTCGATCTCCAGCGCATCGGCAATCTCGAGCACTGTGGCGCCGGGATGGGCCTTCACATACGCCCGCACCCGCTCGAAAATCTCATCCATCTCCTTCAGACAAGCCGGGCACACCCGCTTCGACACGTACATGAAGACCTTGCCGCACCGGATGCAGTTGCGCAGTTCCATTGGCGATCCCTCCTTGACGGCCGCGAGACGAAGCCGTCCTAATCTGGTCTCGGTGGCGACACGCCACCAGTCAGTGACCACGGTGGTGGCGACGGTCAGGACATCCACCGACAGGGCTCCTGAACGCAGGAGCGCCAGGGCGCACGCCTCGGCGGTCGCCCCGGTGGTCAGGACGTCGTCCACCAGGACCACCTGCCGGCCGGACACCTCCGCCGGGTGCAGCGGATGAAAAGCCCCGCCGACCGCTGCCCGCCCTGCCGCAGAGCGCCGGCTCTGTGCCGCCCCGCCTCCCTGCCGGAGAAGGGCGTCCTCCGCCACCGGCCGATGCACCGCTTGCCCGAGCACCCGGGCGAGGTCCGCGGCCTGATTGAATCCTCGGTCAGCCAGCCGTTCCGGGGCCAGCGGGACTGGCACCAGGAGCTCGCCGCCGTGCAGCTCAGCGTGGCGTCCCCAAGCCTCCGCCAGGAGTGCCCCCAGCGGAGCCGCCAGGCGCCTCTCCCGGCGGAACTTGAACCGGTGGAGGAGCCGGCGCAGTTCCCCATCATACAACCCAGCCGCCCGGGCCACCCGGAAATCCCGGTCCCGCGCCGCGCAGTCCCGGCACTCCGCCTGGAGTGCCGCCTGCAGCCGGAGGGGCTTGCCGCACCGGCGGCAGAAGGGCGGCGCCAACAGCGGCAGGCGCTGCAGGCAGAGCCGGCAGAGCCGGCCAGGTCCCGCCGGCCGTCTGCCCGGCCGTCCGCACCCGGGGCACGGGTCAGGCGCCGGCCACAGGTACCCGGCCAGACCTTCGGCCAACCGCCGCCACCCGCTCATCCCGCCGCCTCGTTGAGCGCCTGGACCCACTCCCGGGCGGCTCCCATCTCCGGGGTCACTTCCCCGGCCACAAACCACACTTCACCCGCCGGGTCGTCGGGTGTGCGCCCGGCGCGCCCGGCCATCTGGAGCAGGCTCACCTGGTCGAACAGCGGGTGGTCGGCGTAGAGGACCACCACGTCCACGAAAGGGAAGGTGACCCCCCGCTCCAGCACCGAGGTGGAGACCAGCACCCGGAGATCACCGCGGCGGAAGGCGGAAACAAGCTCCTCGCGCTCCGGGCTGCCGGCGTCCACCGCTCCAACCGGCACCGGGAGGCGCCGGGCCAGTTCGGCCCGGCTCCGGTGACAGAGAGCCACGGTCGGAGTGAAAACCAGGAAACGCCGGTTTACTTGCTCCAGCCGGGCGGCTATTACTTCGGCAGCCAGTAGAGGAATTCCTTGTCGGCGGGTCTCCTCCCCCGGCCAGCCGGTGGGGGTGAGCAGGCGGGGCACCGGCGCCGGATGTCCGTGAAACCGTCGGGGCAGGAGGACCCGGTGGACGGCGCCGGACTCGACTCGGGCCAGAAGTTCGGGGTCGGGCGTGGCCGTGAGGTAGAGCCACCGCGCTCCTGCCTTGGCCGCCCGCCTCACCCCCGCCCGGAGGAGGCTGTTCCCCCGGTAGGGATAGGCGTCCGGCTCGTCCAGCACCATCAGGTCGAACGCCTCCTGGTGGCGCAGGGCCTGATGGGCGGTGGCCAGGGTGAGCCCGCCGCGGGGGAGCTCTGAGGCCACCTGGCGGATCACCTGCCGCCGCGGGGAGGCATACAGCACCCTCCATCCGCTGGCCAGCGCCTGCTCCACCACGGGGCGGACCACCGCCGTCTTGCCCGCTCCGCAAACCGCCCACAATAGCGCCTCCGCCGGCGCTCCCGGATCACAAAGCCAGGCCAGGAGGGCGCCCGCGGCCCGCCGCTGCGCCGCGGTCAGGGGCCTCTCCCCGGTGGCCGCCCCGGCCGGAGCCATCACCTCCGGACAAGGCCGGCGGTCAGGCAGGAAGTACAGCCGGCGACAAGCCCGGGCCTCTCCTAGAAGCGCACAGTCGGGACAGACCGGGCAGGCCGGGTCTCCGCAGTTGGCACAGGGAGCTTCTTGGATGCGAGCGCTCCCACACCGCCGGCAGCGCCAGGCTCCGTCCCCGTCTCTCCCCACCGCGGCCTCCGACTCTATCTCCCCACTCAAGCGCAGGAACCCCAGCGCCAGGCTGACCGCCTCGGGGAAGAGGGCTTCCCCAGCCGGCCGGAAGCGCAGAACTTCGGCGGCCAGCAGGCGCTTCCCCAGCAAAGTGGCCCGGAGCGCCTCTCGCAGCCCCGCCGGGGGGAGCCCCTCCCCCGCCACTCCTCGCTCCTCCAGCCGGACACGGGCCGGGAGTCCCCGGTGCCGCAACTCCTGGCGGGCTAGAGAAGCGAGGTCTTCCACCTCTCTCCCGCCGCCTCCCCCGCTCTTGAGGCGACGGCGCACTGCCGCCACCAGTTCCTCCGCCAGGGCGACCGGGACCGGATAAGTCAGAGGACGCAGGCGGGCCAGACCTTGGGCGGAGGCCCAGGCGGCCACCGCCGCCGGCTCCCCGGTCCACACGCCCGCCACCCGCCCTTGCCTGTCCAAACCCGCGTAAACCGTTTCCAGCGGGTCATAAAGATCCTCTTTCATTATGGGCCCCTCCGCGCGCCAAAGGCCTGCCGGTCGCCCGGCAGGCCCTGCGCGCATCGGTTTAAGCATTCGCCGACGCCCCGCTTTGTTCCTCCTGCACTCCGCTAGAAGCTGTCCTTCACCCACCCGTCCGGCTTGATCACTTCGAGCTCCGCCGGCCGGAATTCCAGGATGTCGCCGAGGTTGGTGCCGGTCCGGCCCAGCGTCCCGGCGGGAAGCTCCACTGCCTGGACCGCCCGAGGGTAGATGCGGCTTACCGCGCCGGGGGGCAGATTCCAGGAGAGGCCGACCACCCGTCCGATTTTGTCCAGGAAGGCCACGTCGAGCGGGAAGCGCATGAAGAACATGTGCACGCTGTTGCAGGGGCGCAGAATCAACCCTTCTCCTTCCTTCAGCTCAGCCCGGCCGAGCAGTCCGCGGGCGCGGGCCCAGAAACTCTCGGCCAGCTCCGCCCGGTCCGCCAGCCGCGCCCCCGTCTTCGCGTTGATCACCACAAACCGATCCATCTGTCCAACCCTCACCTGGGGCCGGCCTTGACAAAGGTATCGATGATCTGCAGCACTGCGGGGCCTAGGAGAACGATAAAAATGGTGGGAAAGATGAATATCAGGAGGGGAAAGATCATCTTGATCGGCGCCTTCATCGCCGTCTCCTCCGCCCGCTGCTTCCGCCGGTTGCGCATCTGCTCCGACTGGATCCGCAGCACCTTGCTGATGCTGACCCCCAGCGTGTCGGCCTGGATCAGGGAGGCGATAAAGGTGTTCAGGTCCGGCACGTCGGTCCGGCTGGCCACCTCCTTCAGCGCCTCCCGCCGCGGCATCCCCATCCGGACGTCGTGGAGCATCCGCTGGAACTCGTCGGCCAGCGGTCCCTTGAGCTTCTCCACCACCTTGCCGATGGCGGAGTCGAAGGCCAGGCCGGCCTCGACGCTGACTGTCAAGAGGTCCAGCATGTCGGGGAGGGCCTTCTGGATGGCCCGCTTCCGGTTGTTGATCGCCGACTTCAGGAGGAGATCGGGCAACACGTTGCCCGCGGCGAAAGCCACGGCCGCCAGCAGGAGCGCGGTGGTGGGGTTGTTCCGCCAAAGCGCCAGGAAGGTGCCGACGGGCAAGGCGATGACCAAGAGCCCTTTGAAGGCCAGGAAGTCCTGGACCTGCATCCCGCCTGGGTTCCCGGCCGCGGTCAGCTTGCGCCGGATCTCCTCCCTCATCCCCTTGGGCGTGAACCTTCCGACCAGGCGCGCCAGCTCCGTCACGACCGGTCGGGCCAGCCGGGTCACCAGCGAGACCTCCAGCTCCCGGTCCCGCTCGGCGTAAGCCGGCCGACCTCCGGCGTCCAGTTGCGTCAACCGCCGGAGCAGCCGCTGCCGTTCGTTTTCCGGCGCCACGGTCAGGAGGTGGACCAGGAGGCTCACGCTGATGAAGGCAAGAACTGCGATGAGCACTGCCATCGCCTACACCTCGACGTTGGTGATCTTCCGGATGAAGAAGATCCCGATTCCTTCGGAGACCAAGCCCATCGCCAGCATTCCCCGCCCCAGCGGGTTGGCGAGAAGCTGGCCGATGTACTTCGGACTGAGGACGAACATCAAGCCAGCCAAAGCGAAGGGGAGCAGGGAGATGATTAGCCCGGACATCCGCCCCTGGGCGGTGAGGGTTTTGATCTCTCCCTTGATCCGGATGCGCTCCCGGATCGTGTGCGAGATGTTGTCCAGAATCTCCGCCAGGTTCCCCCCGACCTGGCGCTGGATGAGGACGCAGGTGACCACCAGGTCCAGGTCGTCGCTGCCGATCCGCCGGACCATCGCCTCCAGGGCGCTCTCTGTCGCCACCCCCAGCGAGACCTCGCGCAACGCCCGCCCGAACTCGACCGAGATCGGCGGCAGCATCTCCCGGGAGACCATCTCCATCGCCTGCAGGAAGGAGTAGCCCGCCTTGAGGGAGTTGGACATCACGGTCAGCGCCTCGGCGAGCTGGGCGTTGAAGGCTTTCTGCCGCTTGGCGATGCGCTGCTGGAGCTGCAACCGCGGCAGGATCCAGCCGGCCAGAAGTCCCCCCGCCGCCGCCATGGGGTTGCCGCGGGTGACCGCCAGGCCTGCGATCCCCAGCGCCGCCGCCACCAGGGCGTTGATCACCAGGAACTCCGATCCCTTGAGGAGGATGTCCGCCCGCTCCAACTGGACCTGGAGCTTCTTGGCCCCGGCCTGGGAGTCGAGAGACCGGCTGACGAGGCGCAATAGGTGGCGCGCCGGGCTCTTCTCCGTCTGGCCGCGCCGCCGCGCCTCCTCGAGCAAGGCTGCTTCCGCCGGAGTGATGCCCTGCTGGTCGACAAACCGGCGCAGGCGGTCCCGCACCTTCCGGGTGTCGGCCGGGAGGGAAAGCAAAAAGAGCATCACCACGGTGGTGGTGGCGGCGGCGGAGACGACGATCAGCCAGAGCACCCCGCTCCCTCCCCGTCTAGTCCCAGTCGGCGGCGAACAGGTCCGGGGGGACCTGAATCCCCGACTGGATGAACTTCTCGACGAATTTCGGACGGATCCCCGTGGCTTTCAGCCGCCCCAGGATGCGGCCGTTCTCGTCCACCCCGCGCTGCTCGAAGACGAAGATGTCCTGCAGCGTGATGATGTCCCCTTCCATCCCCTGCACCTCGGTGATGTGGGTGATCTTGCGGGAGCCGTCGCGCAGCCGGGCCTGCTGGACGATCACGTCAATCGCCGAGGCGATCTGCTCCCGGATGGCCCGCACCGGCAGGTCCATCCCTGCCATGAGGACCATCGTCTCCAGACGGGCCAGCATGTCGCGGGGCGAGTTGGCGTGACCGGTGGTCAGAGAGCCGTCGTGGCCGGTGTTCATCGCCTGCAGCATGTCGAGGGCCTCACCGCCCCGCACCTCGCCCACCACGATCCGGTCCGGCCGCATCCGCAGGCAGTTCCGGACTAGGTCGCGGATGGTGACCTCCCCCTTGCCCTCGATGTTCGGCGGCCGCGACTCGAGCGAGACTACGTGCTCCTGCCGGAGTTGCAGCTCGGCGGCGTCCTCCACCGTGATGATCCGCTCGTCTCCTGGGATGAAGGAGGAGAGCACGTTCAGCGTGGTGGTCTTCCCCGAGCCCGTGCCGCCGGAGACGATGATGTTCAGCCTGGCCTTGACGCAGGCTTCGAGGAACCAGGCCATCTGTTCGGTGAGGGTTCCGAACCGGATCAGGTCGTCGATCGTGAACGGGTCCCGGGAGAACTTCCGGATGGTGATGCAGGGCCCGACCAGCGACAGCGGCGGAATGATGGCGTTAACCCGGGAGCCGTCCGGCAGCCGGGCGTCCACCATGGGGGACGATTCGTCGATCCGCCGGCCGATGGGAGCCACGATTTTCTCGATCACGTGCATGACGTGGGTGGCGTCGCGGAAGACGACGTCGGTCAGTTCGAGCTTCCCTTCGCGCTCGATGTAGACCTGGCGCGGGCCGTTGACCATAACCTCAGAGACGCCGGGGTCGTTCAGGAGGCTGTTGATCGGGCCAAACCCCAGGACCTCGTCGATGATCTCGGCGACCAGCGCCTGCCGGTCCGCCCGGGTCAGATGCGGCGCCTCCGTCTCAATGACTCCCTGGATGACCGCCTCCAGCTTGGCCTTGACCTCGTCGGACACTTCCCCGCGGTCGATCTGGGCGATCAGGTCCGGCTCGACCTCGCTCACCAGCCGCTCGTGGATGAGGTTCTTGAGCTTCTTGTAGGGGTCGGGGGCTGCCGGAGGGGCGCTGCTAGCCGCTTTTCCCGGACGCTCCGGCCTTTCCGGCCCTTCACCTTGCGGTTGCCCTTTCTTCTGCTTTTCCAACCGGGCCAGCAGAGACATGTCCTTCGTCCTCCTTACCCGTTACCGGCGGCGCAATAGCCCCGCTACCGAGAACCCCCGCCGCCTGGGGCCGCCCCCGGCTTCCGGCGCCGCCTCGCCGCCCCCCGTGCCGGCCACCTGGGTCGCCAGTTCACGGATGGCCTGCGAGATCTTGGCTTTCGGATCGGCCGTGTAGAACGGGACCCCCTTGTTGATGGAGGCCACCACCGTCCGCCCGTCGGAGGGGATGCGGGCCGAGACGGGGAAGTGCAGGCTCCGCTCCAGATCCTCCCGGGGAATCCCGATTTCGTCCGAGTAGCGGTTGAGCACCAGGCGGATCTTCTCCGCCGGGTACTTGAGGGAGGACATGACGTCCAGCGTGAGCTTCACGTTCTTGACCGCCGGCAGCTCGAGCGTGGCGATGAGCAGTATCTGCTCGGCGTGGTCCAGGACCGCCAGGGTGGTCTCCGAGAGGGCCTGCGGGGTGTCCACGATGATATAGTCCACCATCCGCCGCAAGATCGACAGAATCCGGTCCACGTGTGCCCCGGTGACCATCTCCGCCTGCTCCGGCCGGAGCGGGGCCGGCAGGATCCTTACCCCGCTCGGGTGATCCACCAGGTACGAGTCGAGCAGCTCCGGGTCGAGGCTCTTCTCCCGGACCAGGTCGGCGATGGTCCGCGGGGGGGCGATATCCATGATCACCCCGACGTTGCCGAACTGCAGGTCGAGATCGACCAGGGCCACCCGGGCCTTGAAGTCGGTTGCCAGGGCCACCGCCAGGTTCGCCGCCAGGGTCGTCTTACCCACCCCGCCCTTGGCGCTGAAGACGGCGACCACCTTGCCGGTCGGGGCAGGCGCCGCCTCGGCCTGCCGCACCCGCCGGCGCTTCCCCTCCACCTCAGCGACCTTCTTGATGGCGTTGGCCAGGTCGTCCCCGGCGAAGGGCTTGACCAGGTACTCGCGGGCCCCGGCCATCATCGCCTTGCGGAGGTACTCCGCCTCACCTTGCACCGAGATCATCACGATGCCGCTCTCCGGGACCTCGAGGGAGAGGCGCTCCGTCGCCGTGATTCCGTCCATGACCGGCATGTTGATATCCATCAGGATGACGTCGGGGTGGAACTCCTTGGCCCGCTCCAACGCCACCTGGCCGTTCTCCGCCTCTCCCACCACCTCGATCTCGTCGTCGAAGCGGAGGAGCCGCCGGATGTTCTCCCGCGCCTCCGGGGAATCGTCGACCACCAGTACGCTGATCCGTTTCGTCACGCCGCTCACCGCCTGTCGCCCTTCCCTGAGCCTAATGGCCGACCCGCACGGTCGGCTGCTCCGCCGGTTGGCCCGGAGGGCCCTCCGGCAGCTTCTCGGGCGGGTTCATGACCTCCTCCGCCGTGGGACTCTCCCCGTCCCGGATCAGATGCGGCGTCACGAAGATGACGAGCTGCGTCTTGCCGGATCGGAACCCCTTGCTGGCGAAGAGATGGCCCAGAATCGGCAACTTGCTGAGCAGCGGCAGACCCTGGGAGTTCTTCGCCTCCTCGCTGCTCAGCAGTCCGCCGATCACCAGGGTGGCCCCGTCCCGCAGCCGGACGTCCGCCGCCGCCCGGCGCGTCCGCAGGGCCGGAAAGATCCCGTTGCTGAGTTTCGCCCCGTTGGCCCAGTCCAGGGTGGAGACTTCGGGCTTGAGATGGACGAGAATCGCTTCGTCCGACTGAACCTCCGGCCGCATGGACAGCTTGACTCCGTATTCTTTCCAATAAATGGTGTAACGCTCCTGCTCGTAAACCACGACCGGGAACTCCCCCCCAGCCAGGAACTCGGCCTCCTTCCCACTCCGGGTGAGGATGGACGGCGCTGCCAGAAGCTTGGCCGAACCCTCCTTCAGCATGGCGTCGATCTGCCCTATGACCTCACTCAAACGACCCCAAGGTCCGTCGATCGCCAACTCGCCGACCCAGTTGACGCCGGGGTCGAAGTACCGCTGCGACCCGTCGGAGCTCCTCGTCATGCCTCCCCAGGTGATTCCCAGCTGATTGAGGCTGTCGTTGCTGATCTCCATCACTTTCACCTGCAGGAGCACCTGGGGTGGCTCGGGAGAGGCGATCCCCAGGGTGAACGACACCTTGCCCACCACGCCGGCGGCCAACGCCTCGGCGATGGTCTTGGCCCGCTCCCCCGCGTTCTTGTCCGGGACCGTCCCGTCCACCAGAAGCACGTCACCCACCAGGCTCACCCGGACCGTCGGCACCCCGATCGCCTTCTCCACTCGGGCCGGCAGGTTCTCCCGCTCCGCCGCCTTTCGGGCCGCCTCCTTTTCCGCCTCCGCTTTAGCGGAGGGGTCGGCAGAGCCGCTTTCCCATCGCAGGAGGTTGATCACCTCTGCGCTGAAAGCCCGGGCGATCTTCTCTGCCCGTTCCGACGCCCCCTGGTCAGGGACCGTCCCCTCGAGGAGGACCTTGCCGCCCTCCGCCCTGACCCTTACCGCCGGGTCAGCGAGCGCCCGGGTGATCTCCTCGACGGTCGCCTCCAGGTTGGCCTCCACCTTGACCAGGAAGGAGCGGCGACGGCCGCCCTCCCAGATGTGGAGGCTGGTCCGGCCGACCTTCTTTCCGTTGACCAGCACCTCCTGGGCAGTGGCCACTACCACCTCGGCCACGAGCGGGTCAGCGATCGCCACTCGCTCCAGGCCTTTCACGGAGATGATCCCCGTCTCGCCGACCGGAACCACCAGCGTCTCCACGTCCTCCGCGGCCCTGGCCGGGCCGGCGGCTGCGGCCGCAAGGAGCAGGAGCGCCCAGAGGGCGGTTATCTTTTGCCAGCGCTGAAACCTCACCATCGTCTCCTCCTCCCTACCGCACCCGGACCACATCGCGCTCGGCCCCGCGGATGATCTCCACCAGCACGCCGGCCGGCTTGTCAACCCGGACAATCGCGGGTGGCGCCGCCGCCGGAACTGGGGCTCGCTCGCCTCTCAGGCTCGCCGCAGTGGCCGCTCTCACCTTGACCTTCTCCTCCTGGCCCGCCGGTCGCAGGGCCAGTCGCAGCTTGCCGCGTTCCTCCGCCAGCGTGAGCCGCACCGCTTCCTCGAGGGTCACGGCCAAGGTGGCGGTCGTGACAATCTTGGCGTCGGTCTTCCCGTCATCCTTCATGGTCTGGGCGACCGCGAGCACCTGGACACCCTGGAGGAGTGGAACGGTGCTGTGTTCTCCGAGGAACTCCTTGTCAAAGGTGGCCAGGACGTCGACCTGGTCCCCCGGCTTGACGAACCCACCAACCCCGCTCACCTCGTTGACCGCCACCGTGACCGCCCGCCTGCCGGGAGGAATGAGGAAGGTCAGCCCGGGCTGCTGCCCTTTGGGCCAGAGCCGGTCTCGGATGATGGGCTCCCCCGCCACGACGGCGTCTCTGGTCACCGCTCCCACCGCCTCCTTCGGGTCGCGGAGGATGTTGGGCAGGACAGCCGGCTCCGGTAGCTTCTTCACGTCAAGCATCGCCGGCAGGATGGCTGTCCGGGCGGGAATCGCCGTCCGGGCCACCACAATCGGCACCATCTTGTAGGCTGGTTGCCTGGCCTGCTTGGTGAGGGAGGCGGTGTAGCTGTACACCAGCACCGCCGTCAACAACCCCGACCCGAGGGCCAGGAGAAGGAGAAGCCGTCGGTTGCGCATCCGGAACCCTCCGTTTCTATCGCCGGGACCACGCCGGATTGGTCTGCGTCCCTGTCCCCGCCGCCAAGAGGACCGGTCCGGCTCCCGGGTTGTCGACCTCCAACTGGTAGATGTCCGGGGTGCCGGACCGGTTTGAGACAAAGAGCAGGTATTTCCCGTCGGGCGACCAGGAGGGCTGGTCGTCCACCGCCCGGCTGGATGCGGCATCGGTGGTCAGGCGGCGGTGGTTGCTCGCCGTCACTGTCCGGCGGCCGTCGGCCGCGGTCGTCACCGTCACGTCCATCACCCAGATGTCCTTCCTCCCGGCGCGCGCCGAGGTGTAGGCGATCTTCGTCCCGTCGGGCGACCAGGCCGGGTTGTCGGCGCCCGTGTCGTCCGGGGTCAAGACGGAGACTGTGCACCCCGCCAATTCGCCGATGCTCCCCCCGGTGTCCTCCACGTCCACGGCGTAAATCCACCTCTCTCCCGCCCGGTCGGACGAGAAAGCCAGGATATTGCGCAGGGGAACGCCGTTCGCCCCGCTTGTGTCGGGCGACCAGTCGGGGTTCGAGTCCCAGTTGGCGTTCAGGGTGACCTGTTTCACCGTGCCTGGAACAGCCTGTCCGTTCAGGGGATCGACGTCGACCACGAAGACGTTGAAGTTCAGGCCGACCCGGTCGGACACGAAGGCGATCCGCCTGCCGTCCGGCGACCACTTCGGCTCCACGTCCCAGAAGGCGCTCCCGGGGAACAGGGGCTGCGGGCGGAAGACATCCACCCGCGTGACATAGAGGTGGGGCGTGGTCGTGCCGTCCCGCTTCTTGGAGACGAAGACCAACTGAGACCCGTCCGGCGACCAGGAGGGCTGCTCGTCCTCGCAGTCGTCGGAGCTCAGCAGGGTCGCCGCTTGAGGCGCGAGGGGGTCCATCAGATAGAGCTTGAGCCGGCCTGCCAGGTCGTCGCCGTTGCTGGCGAAGGCCACCCGGTTGACCGGGGTGAGGCTCGACCCCGTGGTGAAAGAAAGTTCAAATGGCGCCGCCAGCTGGTTGCCGCTGACGTCGGTCGCCTCCCGGCCGAGGGTCAGGGTATAAGTCGTTCCGGCCGCCAGCGGAGACGATGGCGTGGCGACCAGCTGATCCTCGCTCCAGGCGAAAGTGACGGAGACGGGAGGCGAAAGCGAGAAAGCCGCCTCGACCGACGCCCGGTACATCGGCTCACTGAAGCGGAGGATCAGTTTGGTGTCGCGGTAAACCCCGGTGGCCCCGGAACTCGGGTTGCTCCAGACCACCATGGGGATGGTCGAGTCAGGGATGACAGCCAGGAAGAAAGATTGGTTCTGGGCGGGTAAGGCGAGGTTGACCGTCGCCGTCTGAGCGTGGTAGCCCGGCGACTCCACCCTGACCTGGTGTATCCCGTACGGCAAGGGGTTTGTGGCGTAGATCCCGTTCACTGTCTCGTACGCCACTCCGTCCACCGTCACCATGGCCGGCAACGGCGCCTCGTTGCGGGCGTCGGCGATCCGGCCCGTGAGCCGTCCGGCTTGCCCAGTCAGCCGCCCCCCGCCGCAGCCGGCCACTGTCACCGTCAGGGCAAGAAGGAGCAGGGCGGCCGCGGGCCAGCGGCGCTTTCCGGCTCTCACTGCCTGCAACGCTCTAGTCTGCACCTTCCCAGCCCCCTTTCGCCCTCCCAGCCTCACTTGATCAGCCAGTAGGTGTACAGCCCGTAGTCATAGCTGGAGTCGTCCCCACTCCCCGCCGTCCCTTCCCTGGTGAGGAGCTGCATGAATCTGCCGGTTACGTAGTTCTCGTTGCCCTCTCCGCCCACACCCTCCAGCCAGAAGGCGGCGAATCCGACCACCCTGGCCGTGGAGCGCCCACTCCCGCCGCTCCACTCGACCACCGGGACCTTGATGATCCGTGGCGAGGCCGGGTCGTGGTGCTCGTAGGTCCCCGTGGGGTCCTGCCTTATCCGCTCGTTGATCCCCCGGGAGGTCGGCCCCGACATATTGCCCGGCTCCGTCTCCACCACGTCGCCGATCTGCAGTTCACCATCGTACCCCTGGAGGAGGTTCTCCTCATAGTTCTGAGCTCCCCGCCCGCCGAGCGCCAGGCACCCGAAGTTCCCCTTGTAGCTCCCGCCGTACCCCGGCGAGTTCTTCAGGTAGTACGTGGCCCCGTAGACGAAGCTCTGCTTCTCGACGCCGAGCGGCACCGACCCTCGGAGGGAGGTGAGGGCCGCCACCCGGGCGGCGGCGGTGCCGCCCACCGGGGCGGTGTTGAAGCCCAGCACCCGGGCGAAGAAGAGCGCCGTGTCCTGCTGGACCGTCACGTCGATCCGCGTGTTGGACTCGGTGATGGACACCACCGCCTGCTCCGGGGCGAAGCCGTTGTCGCGCACGTACTGCAGCGCCGCCGCTCGCGCCCGCGCCGGGTCAAAAGGCAGGAACTGCACTCCGGCGGTGGTGGCGGCTTCGGCCGCGTTCAAACAGCGAGCCCGGCCCAGATACAGCAACCCGACGTCGACCACCAGGGCGGTGAAGCCGAGGAGGCCGACGAGGGCCAACGCGGTCAAAACCAGCACCTGTCCGCCTTCGCTCCGCCGCGGCCGCCGCCCGGCTCTCTGTCCCTCAGCGCCCACCCTGCTCACCCCTCTCCTCAGATCTCCGAGACCATCGTGGTCGTGCCGAGCAGGTTGATGTGGTCACGCCCCAGAGCCGTGACCACCAGCGGAATGTTGAGATCCACCCGGTAGGTGACGCTCACCGTAATCGGCGTCCCCCGGGGGCGGACTGCAGGAGCCACCTGAACGTTCAGCCGGGCTACGTCGAGCGGTGGAGGAAGCAGGCTCTGGACAGCGCTGATGACGGCCTGGTCAGTCCCGCCGAGCGCCGCCAGCCGCGCTCCCTCCCGGGCCAGGTAGGTGACGCTCAGTTGGGCATTCAAAAGCTGGCCGAAGGTGATCATCCCCAGCATCATCAAGAGGAACAGCGAGACGACCAGCGCAAACTCGACGATCGCTTGCCCTTTCTCCTCCCGCACCAGCCTCATGACCCTCACCTCATCCGCCAGAGCCAGGCAACCGCCGCGCCGAAGGCGATGGCGACTCCGTACGGCAAAGCGGTGGCAACACCGCGCTCCTGCTCTCCGGCCGGCCGTGGCGGCAGAGGCAGGAAGGGGACCGCCGGCGCCACGAGCGCCAGGCAGTCCCACAGGATGGTGCGCAGGGTGGTGCCGAGCCTCCCCGCCCGCCAGAGCAGGAAGGCGCTGGCCAGCCCGCCGGCGAGCGCCGCGGTAAAGAAAGCCTGGATGACTAGGGTAACACCTCCGAAGGCCCCCACCACCGCCATGAGCTTGACGTCCCCCGCTCCTAAACCGCCCAAAGCGAAGGGCAGAAACAAGAGCGCCGCTCCAGTAGCCGCCCCGGCCAGTCCCTCAAGGAGGCCGTCCCACCCCGCCTCGGCAGTCCACAGAAGCAGCCCCAGCGCGAGCCCGGGGAAGGTGAGCAGGTTGGGGATGCGGCGGCTCCGCACGTCACTCACCACGGCCCCCATCAGGATCACCGCCAGCACCGCGCCGCGCACCGAATTCATCCGCTCCCCTCCCTTCCTGGCAAGGGGGCCCTGCCCGATCCCTCAAGCAGGGCCCCCTTGTCCGACTTGTACCGCGTCGCTTCAAGCCTTGGCCTGGACTTAGCTGTTCGGCAGGCTGTTGGTGATGTTCTGGAAGGTCGTACCGAGTCTGCCGCCCATGGCCTGCAGGAAGACGATGACCACAATGGCGACCAATGCGATGATAAGACCGTACTCCACCATGCCCTGCCCCTCTTCGCCCTTCAGGAGCCGCTTAAGCATTTCTGGCACCTCCTCTCCCCCAAAAGATGGACCCCCAGCTCTCTGCGTCCCACCGGGGGCCTTACAGTCGGTCAAGCCTCTGTCTTTCGGCAGCCCGACTGTCCTGGCCGGCTTTCCGGCTGTAGACCCGCAGCTTTGCGCCCCGCCCTTTCGGACGGTTTGCCCTTTCGCAGAACGAGGATCTATTCCCTTGTCAGCCTTAATTTACCATGACCCCAAGATTATTGGGAATATGTCCCAAGACTCAATTTTTCTGGGACCAAAGTCCTACTCCACCAGGCGATTGCGGAGGGCGAAGATGGCCGCCTGAGTGCGCCCTTCCAGCTCCAATTTGCGCAGCAGGCTGCTGACGTGGTTCTTCACCGTTTTCTCGGAAATGAAGAGCCGCTCGGCGATCTCGCGGTTCGAGGCCCCCTGGGCGATCAGACGGAGGATCTCGACCTCCCGCTCGGTGAGTTGCGCCTTGCTCTTGGCCAGCACCTCGCCGGCCGCCGCCACCTCGCTGGTCACCTTCCGGTAGCCCTCCACCAGGTGGCTGACAAACTCCTGCGGGAAGTACGTCCCGCCGGCGTGAACCGTCCGGATCGCCTCGACCAGGTGGGCCGGCTCGGAGTCCTTGAGCAGGTAGGCCTGGCCGCCGGCGCGGACGGCGTCGAGGAGGCAGGCCTGGTCGTCATGGACCGTCAGGATGACGATCTTCACTTCGGGCAGCTCCTCCCGGAGTTTGCGCGCCACCTCCAGCCCGCTCATCCCCGGCATGCTCACGTCCAGGGTGACGACGTCCGGCCGGAGCTCCCGCGCCCGGGCGAGGGTGGTCGGCCCGTCGTGGCTCTCCCCGACCACCTCGAGATCCTCCTCCAGTTCGAGGATCTTGCGCAGGCCCTCCCGGATCAGGGCGTGGTCGTCGGCGACCAGAATGCGCACTTTACTTTGCGGCACTTTCGTCCACCGCCCCTTCGAGCGGAATCTGCGCCACCACTTTGGTCCCTTTCCCCGGCGCCGAACTGACCTGGAAGGTCCCGTCGAACAGCTCGACCCGCTCCTTCATGCCAAGCAGGCCGAAGTGCTCGTTCTTCTTCCCCTGTCGGCGCAGCACCTGCTCCGGGTCGAAGCCCTCGCCGTCGTCCTCCACCACCACCCGGACCATCCCGGGGATGAACTCCACCCTCACCTCAGCCTGGCTGGCGTTGGCGTACTTGCGGCAGTTGGTGAGCGCCTCCTGGACGAACCGGAAGAGCGCCGCCTCAACCCCCTGGCCGAGCCGGCGTTCCTTGCCGAAGGCAGCAAACCTGATCTCGAACGGCACCTGCTTGCGCAACTCCTCCACATAGCGGGCCAGGGTGGGCACGAGCCCCAGGTCGTCGAGGGCCATCGGGCGCAGGTCGAAGATGATCCGGCGAACCTCTTTCAGGCAATCCTTGGCGAGCCGTTTAAGGTCGGCCAGCTCGCTCTGCAGGTCACCTTTCCCGGTCTCCATCGTCTTCTCGCAGATCTCGGCCCGCAAAACGATGTTGGCCATCGCCTGGGCCGGGCCGTCGTGGATCTCCCGGGCGATGCGGCGCCGCTCCTCCTCCTGGGCCTCAATGATCTGGCTGCCGACAGCGGTGCGCTGTTTCAACCCGGCGAGCTGTGAGGCCACCCGGCCGGTGAGGAACTCGAGCGCCAGCCCCACGGCGTTGACCAGCTCCTCGGCCTTGGTCACCATGCCCTCGACCTGGCGGATGCTGCGGTCCAGTTCCTCGCGGCGCCGCACGAGCGCCGTCCCCTGAGCGTGAGCGACCGACAGCTCCACCTGCGCCTGCTCCGCCGCCTGATATGCCCGGCGGATATCCTCTTCCGTATGGCTCTGGAAGTCGTGGCTGATCTCCGCCAGACGGGTGCGGGCCGCCCGGGCCCGGCGCTCCAGTTCCACGATGTGGGCTGCCAACCTGGTCGATTCCTCTTTGAGAGCTTCCATCTCCGCCGTGAGGCGGATGTGTTCCTCCCGGGCAAGGTCGCCGATCTGGAAGATTTTCTCTTTCCCCTGTTGGACGGCGCTTACAGTATCACGCACCACCGCGTCGATCCGCTCCATCGCGAGCCGCGGGGTGGGTTCGGTCACCGCCTCCGCCTTCGGCCGGGGGTTACCAGGGGCCCTCATCCTCGTTCGTCCTCTCTTGCTGGGGCGTGGGAACTCGATTGATTCCTTCTGATTTTCTGCTTTCGTCAAAGAGCAGAGGATTCCTCCCCTGGAGGAATCCGGCGGCGGACCAGCCTCAACATGGTCTGGACGACCTCCCGGGCGGCGGTCGGCCGGGCGATTCGGGCAGCGGCCCGGCGCATGTCGGCGAGCCGTTCCGGCGTGGAAAGGAGGAGGTTCAGCGCCGCCCCCAGATCCGCCAGGTCAGGCACGTGGACCGCTGCTCCGTGCCAGGTCAGGTAGTTGGTGTTCCCTTCCTCCTGGCCGGGCGTGGGCCGGACGATGACCATCGGCAGGTGAGCCGCGATCGCCTCCGAGACTGAGAGACCACCTGCCTTGCCGATCATGAGTTCGGCGATGCTCATCCACTCGTGAAGATTCTCCACGAACCCCAGCACCTGCGTCGGGACGCGCAAGCCCCGGGCGAAGTCCCGGAGCCGGCGGACCATCACGGGGTTCCGCCCGGCCACCACCGCAGCCTGAACCGGGACCTCCACCTGGTCGAGCGCTTCCAGGACCTCGAGCAGCGGCCCGATGCCCCGTCCCCCACTCGCCACCAGGACCAGCGGCAGATCGTGCCGGGTGAGGAGTCGCCGCCACACTTCCTCCCGGTCCCGAACCGCCCCGAACTCCGCCTTGATCGGGATGCCGGTGACATGGATCCGCTCCGGCTGGACTCCGGCCGCCACCAGTTCCTTCCGCATGCCGCTGTGGGCCACAAAGTAGGCGTCCACCCCCGGATAAAGCCAGAGGGGATGGGACTCGTAGTCAGTCAGCACCACTCCCTGCGGGACCTTGACCCGCTCCCCCAGCCGGTCCAGCACCCCGGCCGGCAGGAAGTGAGTCGAGATGACGCAGTCCGGCTGAATCTCCTCGAGGATGCGCAGGAGCATCCCCCGGCCCAGCCTGGTCTCGACCCGCACGAGCCTGGCCGCCGACTTGGACTCGACCTCGTAGAAGAACTTGTACATCCGGGGGGTGTGTTTGGTCATGGCATAGTAGGCTTCTTCCGCCACGCGGGAGAGATACCGGTTGAACGTGCGCAGGAAGTCGACGATCTCGACCCGGCCGTCGGGGTCCAGCCCGCGGCAGGCTTCCTTGAGCGCTTCCGCGGCGCGGACGTGGCCCGCCCCGAAGGACGTGGACAAGATCAAAACCGTGCATCCGGCCAAGGAAAGCTCACTCCATATCGAGGGCCAGCACGAACTCGCGCAGGGCCTCCTCGTAGGATCGGAGACGGGGCAAGCCGGCCAGCTCCAGGTTGTAGTTGCGGAGGACCGAGTAGGCCGGCCGCGGGGCGGGCCGGGAGAGTTGCTCCGTCGTCAGGGGGCGGATGGTTTTTTTGGCCAGTTCGGGGAGGCGTTCCGCCGCGATGGCCAGGGCCTGCTTCGCCAGGGTGTACCAGGAGCAGGCCCCGGCGTTGGTCATGTGGTACAGCCCGTACTGCCCGGTCTCCGCCAGCTTGCGGATCGCCGGGGCGAGGTCGGCGGTGAAGGTCGGGGAGCCGACCTGGTCGTCCACGATAGCCAGTTCCTTCCCCTGGCAGGCGTTGGTCAGGATGGTTCGGAGGAAGTTCTTGCCGTGCAGACCGTGCAGCCATGAGGTGCGAACAATGTAGAAGCGGTCCAGGAGGTCCCGCACGTACTCCTCCCCCGCCAGCTTGGACTGGCCGTAGGCGGAGAGGGGGTTCGGCCGGTCGTACTCGGTGTAGGGCGTGCCCACCTTCCGGCCGTCGAAGACGTAATCCGTGGAAAGGTAGACCATGACCGCCCCCGCCGCCTGGCATCCCAGAGCCACGTTGCGGGTGCCCAGGGCGTTCACCCGGAAGGCCCGGTCGGGGTCGGCCTCGCACCCGTCCACGTTGGTGTAGGCGGCGGAGTGGATCACCAGGTCCGGCCGCCAGTCAGCGATCGCCCGCCGGGTATGTTCGGCCCGGGTGACGTCCATCTCCACCGAACCGAGGCCCAACACCTGCGCGTCGGCGTAGGCCCGCATCAAATCCTGCCCGAGCTGTCCCCACGCTCCAGTGATCAAGACGCGCATGGCCATCCTCCTCAGCGGTCGCCGTACATCCGGGCGTAATACTCCCGGTATTCCCCCGACTTGATCTTCTCCCACCACGGGCGGTTCGCCATGTACCATTCCACCGTCTCGGCCAGCCCCCGCGCGAAGTCGACCTCCGGCCGCCACCCGAGCTCGGTGCGGAGCTTGGTCGAGTCGATGGCGTAGCGCCGGTCGTGCCCCGGCCGGTCTTTCACGAACCTGATCCGGCTTTCCGGCTTGCCGAGCAGGCGCAGGATCTCCCGGACCAGCTCGAGGTTGGTCCGCTCCTCCCCGGCTCCCACGTTGTACACCTCGCCGGCCCGGCCCCGATGGAGGGCCAGGTCGATCGCCCGGCAGTGGTCCCGCACGTGAATCCAGTCCCGGATGTTCAGTCCGTCCCCATACACCGGCAGCTCCTTGTCCTCCAGGGCGTTGGTCACCATGAGCGGGATCAGCTTCTCCGGGAACTGGTACGGCCCGTAATTGTTGGAGCAGCGGGTGATGACGGCGTCCAGCCCGTAGGTGTGGTGGTAGGCCCGTACCAGCAGGTCGGCCGCCGCCTTGCTCGCGGAGTAGGGGCTGTTCGGAGCGAGCGGCGTCTGTTCGGTGAAGGCGCCCTCCGGTCCGAGAGACCCGTAGACCTCGTCGGTCGAGATGTGCATGAACCGCCCGACCTCCCGGTGGCGGGCCGCCTCGAGGAGCACCTGCGTCCCGGCGACGTTGGTCCGGATGAAGGCCCCGGCGTCGTGGATGGAGCGGTCCACGTGGGACTCGGC
>DYFA01000006.1 GCA_020725425.1 Aneurinibacillus sp. | reverse complement strand
GCGGCAGATGGCGGCCGAGCGCGGGCTGCCCGTCGCGACGAAAGCCGACTCCCAGGAGAGCTGCTGCATCCCGGACGGAGACTACCGGTCGTTCCTGCGCACCCGTGTCCCGGAGGCGGTCCGCCCGGGACCGCTTTTAGACGTGGAGGGGCGGGAAGTCGGGCGCCACGGGGGTTTGGCCTTTTACACCGTCGGCCAACGCAAGGGCTTGGGGCTGGCGGGAGGCCCCTTCTACGTGGTGGGCCTGGATGCCGCCCGCAACGCGGTGATTGTCGGGCGGCGGGCCGATCTCTACCGGGCGGAACTGGTAGCCGTGGACGTGAACTGGGTCTCCATCCCTCCACCTCCTGCCCCGCTGAATGCGGCCGTCAAGATCCGCTACCGCATCCCGCCGGCCCCTGCCGAACTCCTCCCGGAGGGGGAGGAGCGGGTCCGGGTCCGTTTCCACAAGCCCCAGCCGGCAGTCACGCCCGGACAGGCGGTCGTCTTCTACCACGACGACCTGGTTCTGGGTGGCGGGACGATCGCCCATCTGCCGTGAGGTCATGGGGACTCCCGCCCCCGGACATACTAGGGCCGCAGGCGGTGAGAAGGATGCGGTACGGCCGGCGGCGGCGCGGCTTTCCCTGGAGGCGGGTGACGGCCGTGGGGCTCGCCGTGGCGGGGGCGTTCGCCTTGCTCTTGGCCGCGGTCAACTGGCGGAGCGCGGTGGGTCTCTACCGGATCAACCGGGTTAGCGCGGCCGTCCAGCGGCTCGAGGGCGTGATTGAGTTCAACCCGGCCGGTTTGCGGGCCCGGGGGTTGACCAGCCAGAGCGCTGCGACCCAACTGGAGCGGGGCCTGGCCGATCTCGGCCTGAAGAGCCGACTGACCGTACGCCGGTAAGGTGTGTGCCGGGGCGGGCCGGCCGGCTGTCTGCTCTTCCACCGCCGGAAGGAAAGGTGGGACGAGAGTTGCGGAGGCTCTGGAAGGGGCTTCTAGTGGGATCCATCCTCGGCGGGCTGGCCTATCTGGCTCTCCGCCGGAGGCCGGCTTGGCAGAGGAGCGTGGCTTCGGCGCAACGGTTCAGCCGCCGCACTGCCCGATCCTTGGGGCGGCAGTGGCGCGACGTCCAGGGAGCGTGGCGGGTCGGGCGGAGGATGATGCGCCGGCGCCGGCTCTTCAGCGGGATGAGGAGGCTCGCCCGGCGCCTGCTCCAGCCCTGACACGTGCTTCGCTTGAGCCGCTCCACCTGGCAGGTGATCCTTCTCCTGGTGGGGGCCGGCGCGCTGGTCTGGCTCCTGTACGCCGTCCGGGGGGTGCTCCTGCCCTTTGGGGCGGCGCTTTTCCTGGTCTACCTGACTGAGCCGCTGATCGTCCGGATGGAGCAGCGCCAGGCCCCCCGGGTGGTGGCGATCCTGGCAGTCTACGCCATGCTCTTCGGGCTGGTGTGGGTGGCTGTGGCCTATTTCTGGCCGATCGTGGCGGGCGAGGCGGAGCGGGCGCTGGCCAATCTTCCCACCCGGACGGCCGAGCTCAGGCGGCTTGCGGAACGCCTGGTGGCCATGGGGCGGAACCGACGGCTGCCGGCGCACGTCGCGGCGGTGCTCACCGTCCTGGCCGAGGAAACCCAGCGGACCGTGGCCCAGCTGGGGCGGCGGGCGGTGAGTCTGACTCTCTCCCTCTTTTCCCGGATGGCTCTCCTGCTTCTGGCGCCGGTCATCTCCTTCTACCTGAGCCGCGACCTGCCGGCGCTGCGCCGGGGCCTCCTCAAACTCTTCCCTCCCTCCGGGCGGGGTGAAGCCCGCCAGCTTCTGTCGCAGGTGAACGCGGTCCTCGGGGGATACGTCCGAGGGCAACTGGTGATCTCGAGTTTCGTCGGCCTGGCGGTCTGGTTGGGTCTGGCGCTGCTGGGCATCCCGTACGCCGCCTTGATCGGGGTGATCGCCGGGCTCTTCGACGTCATCCCCTACTTCGGCCCGGTGATCGGCGCCGTCCCGGCCGTTCTCCTGGCCCTCGGCCGGTCGGCCTGGACAGCCGTCACCGTGGTCCTGCTCTTTGTGGCGATCCACCAATTCGAGGGGCTCATCCTGGTGCCGCGGATCATGGGCAGCCGGGTGGGGCTCCACCCGGTCGTCGTGATCTTCGTCCTGCTCGCCGGGGGGCACCTTTTCGGGCTGGGTGGGATGCTCCTGGGGGTGCCGGTGGCGGCGGTGGCCCGGGTGGTCCTCCGGTTCGGGCTGCGGCGGTGGCTGGGGGGGGGCGAGGACGGTCAGGGGGAACAGCCGCCCGCTCGAGGGGTCGTCGAGGAAAAGAAGCAACCAGAGCCGCTTCCCGAGGACGGGTCGCGTTGACAAGCCCAGAAGCGCTAGTGTATGATTAGGTTGATTTTCCAGAGAGGGGAAAGCCCGTGACCTCCGCCGACCGGCTCCGCGAAGACTTTCTTTCTTTTTTTGAACGCAAAGGACACAAACGCCTGCCGGGATCCTCGCTCGTTCCCAAGAACGATCCGACGCTCCTGCTCACGGGCGCCGGAATGGTCCAGTTCAAGCCATACTTCCTGGGCCTTTCGACCCCGACGGTCAACCGAGTGACCACCTGCCAGCCCTGCCTCCGCACGCCGGACATCGAGCGGGTGGGGAAGACCGCCCGACACTGCACTTTCTTTGAGATGCTCGGGAACTTTTCCTTCGGGGACTACTTCAAGGCCGAGGCGATCGAGTGGGCCTGGGAATTCGTGACCGGCCACCTCAGGCTGGACCCGGAGCGTCTGTGGGTCAGCGTCTACCTGGACGACGACGAGGCAGCCGGCCTCTGGCAGGAGAAGGCCGGAGTGCCGCCGGAGCGCATTGTCCGTCTCGGCAAGGAGGACAACTTCTGGGAGATCGGGGTGGGACCGTGCGGTCCCTGCTCCGAGATTTACGTGGACCGGGGCAGGGGGTACGGCTGCGGCTCCCCCGACTGCGGCCCGGCCTGCAACTGCGACCGGTTCATGGAAATCTGGAACCTGGTCTTCATTCAGTTCCACAAGGATGAGGCCGGGGAGTACCACCTGCTCGAGAAGAAGTCGATCGACACGGGGATGGGCTTGGAGAGGCTCGCCGTGATCATGCAGGGTGTGAACAACGTCTTCGAGACCGACCTGCTCCGGCCGGTGATGACCCGGGTGGAAGAGCTTTCCGGGCGGCGGTACGGGGTGGCGGAGGAAGACGACGTCGCCCTCCGGGTGGTGACGGAGCACGCCCGGGGCGTGACCTTCATGGCCAAAGACGGTATCCTGCCGGGCAACGAGGGGCGCGGATACGTGATGCGCCGTCTGATCCGGCGGGCCCTGCGATACGGGCGGAGGCTCGGGTTGGAAGAGTCGTTCCTGCCGGAGGTGGCCGACCGGGTGATCGAGCGGATGGGCGCGGCCTACCCCGACCTGGTCGAGAAGCGGACGTCCATTCTCGCCACCCTGCGCCAGGAGGAGGACCGGTTTCAGGCTACCCTGGAGCAGGGCATGGCCATCCTGGCCGAACTCACCGGCCGGCCCGGAGCGCAAAAGGAGCGGCGCATCTCTGGGGAGGACGCCTTCCGCCTTTACGACACCTACGGCTTCCCGCTGGAACTCACCAGGGAGATCGCGGCTGAACAGGGGTTCACCGTCGACGAGGACGGGTTCCGGGCGGCGCTCGACGCCCAGCGGGAACGGGCCCGGGCGGCCCGGGGCGAAGGGGCTTATCTCGACCGATCGGCGGCTATCTACGCCCGCCTGGCGGAACGGCTCGGCGCTGAGGGGACAGCTCCCACCGCCTTCTCCGGGTATGACCGGACCGAGGACCAAGGGGTGGTGGCGGCGCTGCTCCAGGGGGGCGAAGAGGTGACCGAGGCCTCAGCCGGTGCCGAGGTCGAGGTGGTGCTCACCCGGACGCCCTTCTACGCCGAGAGCGGAGGCCAGGTGGCCGACGAGGGGATCCTGGTGGGACCGGCGGGCCGGGTCGAGGTGGCCGAGGCGCGCCGGCCGGCGGAGGGCTTGGTCGTCCACCGGGGGCTCCTGGTTGAGGGCCGGCTCCGCCTGGGAGACGAGGTGCGGGCCGCGGTCGACGCCGGCCGCAGGCTGGCGACGGCCCGGAACCACACGGCGACCCACCTCGTGCACCGGGCGCTCCGGCTGGTGCTGGGGGAACACGCGACACAAGCCGGATCGCTCGTGGCCCCGGACCGGCTCCGCTTCGACTTCGCCCATTACTCTCCGGTGCCCGCCGAGCAACTCCGGGCGGTGGAGCGGATCGTCAACGCCAAGGTGAGAGAGGACCTCCCCGTGACGGTGGAGGTGACGACCCGGGAGGAGGCGGAGGCCCGGGGAGCGGTCGCGCTGTTCGGCGAGAAATACGGGAAGGACGTGCGGGTGGTCGAGATCGGCGACTTCAGCCGGGAGCTCTGCGGCGGAACGCACGTCCGCCGGACCGGCGAGCTCGGCTTCTTCAAGATTGTCTCCGAAGGCGGCGTGGCCGCCGGGGTCCGGCGGATCGAGGCGGTCACCGGGGAAGCGGCGGAAGAGCATCTCCTCCGGCAGGCCGATTTGGTCGCCGCCGCGGCCGACCGGCTGAAGGTCACCCCGGACCTCCTGGTGGAGCGACTGGAAAAGCTAGTCCAGGAGCGGCACGAGCTGGGACGGGAAGTCGAAACGCTCCGGGCCCGGTTGGTCGGGGATGCGGTGGAAGAGTTGCTCCAAGAGGCCCGCGAGCTCGACGGGCTCCGGGTCGTGGTGGGGACTCTCTCCGGGCTCGATCCGGAAGGGCTGCGCCAAGCGGGGGACAGACTCCGCCAGAAACTGGGAGAAGGCGTGGTCATCCTCGGCTCGGCCCACGAGGGACGAGCCCTGCTCCTTGCCATGACCACTCCGGGGGCGCGGGCGCGGGGGGTCCACGCCGGCGACCTGGTCAAGGCGGCGGCCGCGGCCGTCGGCGGGGGGGGCGGAGGACGCCCTGAGATGGCGCAGGCCGGCGGGAAATCGCCCGAGCGGCTGCCGGAGGCCCTGGCCGCGGCGGAAGAGGTATTGCGGAAGCAAGTTCACCACTCCTAGGAAACGGAGTGCCGCCGCCGGGCGGCGTGAGGTTCGCATGGCTGAGCGCGAGCTGATTGTGGTGGACAAGGACGAGCAGATCAACGGGCTGGTCCGTCGGCTCTGCCAGTCGGGGGCGCGCCAGGTGGTGTTCGTCGTGCCCGACGAAGCGACGGTCTTGCGCAACCCGGTGAACCTGCGGCTCCTCCGGTTCTATGCCGAGCAGGAACAGAAGCGCCTCCGGTTGGTGAGCGGCGATGCGGTGGTCCAACGCCTGGCTGATGAGGCCGGTCTTGAGTGGGTTCCTCCCGAGCGGGAGAAGCTTTCGGGACCGACGGCGGCCGGTTGGCGAGCGGCGGGCGGAGAAGCGGCCCGCCGACCCCGGCTGGCGCATCTCCTGGCGGTGCCTCTGCTGATCCTCTTCATCGGTGCCTGGCAGTTGTGGGCCGGGCCGGTGGTCACGGTGACCGTCCGCCCGGTGGTGAAGGAGCATTCCAGTGAGGTGACGCTCCACGGCAAGGTGGGCGCCCGCCTGAGCGAGGGCGAAGTGCCGCTGACCCTCCTCCAGCACCCGGTGACGGCTTCCGCCACGGTCGCCAGCACCGGCCGGCGCCGCTACGGCGTCGCCCGCGCCCGCGGCAGCGTGACCTTCCTCAACCAGGAGACCCAGGCAGTCCGGGTGCCGGCGGGAACGATCGTCACCACGGCGGCCGGAACCGCCTTCCGCGTCCAGGAGACGGTCCAGGTGCCGGGCGTGAAGACCGAGTACTTCATGAAGATCGCGGTCGGACTCCGGGCGGGGCAGGCCGAGGCCCGGGTCGAGGCGGTCGAGCCGGGCAGCGAGGGAAACGTCAGCGCCGGCCGGATCGTCAAGCTCAAGACCGCGATTGCCGGCCGACTGCAGGTGACCAACCCTGAACCGCTACGGGGCGGCGAGGACCGCACGGTTTCCGTGGTCACGGCCGCCGACATCGGGCGGGCCGAGCGGGAGGCCGTGGCGGCCCTGGCGCGGCAGGCCCAGCCGGCGCTGGAGGAGCAGGTGCCGCAAGAAATGCGCCTGATTCCTGGCAGCCTGCGCCTCTCCCCGCCTGAGGTGAGCGCCAAGGCCCACGCCGGCGACGAGGGGGCCGAGGTCGCGGCCTCCGCCGCGGCCACCGCTTTCGGCCTGGCGTACCGGCCGGAAGTGGTGCAGCGGGCGGCCATCGAGGCCTTCCTCCGGACTGTCCCGGAAGGGTACACAGCCCTCGAACGCACCGTCAGCCCGGGCGTCCCGCAGTTCGGCCGGGTCGAGCCGCAGTTGGCGGATTTCCTCGTCCCCGTCACCGGTCAGGTGGTCTCGGCGATCGACGTGGCTGCGGTCCGCCAGGCAGTGCGGGGGAAGACGCCAGCCGCGGCGGAAGCCGCGGTGCGCGCTCTGCCGGGGGTGAAGGGCGTGACCGTCCAGGGGGCGCGCCAGCGCGTCCCCTCATGGTCGGGGCGGCTGCGCGTCACGATCGCCCCGCCGGCGGCAGGGGCGCTCTAAGGCGTGGAGTACCGCACCCTGGGGCGGACCGGCCTGACTGTTTCCCGGCTCTGTTTCGGAGCGCTGACCATCGGCCCGCTGCAGGCGCGCCTCACCCCGGCGGAGGGCGGGCGGATCGTCCAGGCGGCCTACGAGGCCGGGATCACCTTCTTCGACACCGCCGACCTCTACGGGACTTACCCCCACCTCCGGGAGGGCCTGAGGGGAGCCACCGGAGAGGTCCACCTCGCCAGCAAGTCTTACGCTCCGGACGCCGCCGGCATGCGGGACAGTGTGGAGACGGCCTTGCGGGCCCTGGGCCGGGAGGAACTGGCGGTCTTCTCCCTCCACGAGGTGGACAGCGCCGCCCAGCTGCGGGGGCACGCCGGCGCCCTGGAATACCTGGTGCGGGCGAAAGCGGCGGGGTTGGTGCGGGCGATCGGCCTCTCGACTCACTCCGCCGAGGGCGTGCGGGCGGCCGCTCTCACCCCTGAGATCGACGTGATCCACCCGCTGGTGAACCGGGCGGGGCTGGGAGTCAAGGGAGGTCTCCCGGCGATGCGGGAGGCGCTCGACCTGGCGGCGGCGATGGGAAAAGGTCTCTATGTCATGAAGCCGTTGGCCGGCGGCCACCTGCGGGGATCGGCCCGCGACAGCCTCGCCTGGGCGCTGGACCTCCCCGGGGTGGCGGCGGTGGCGGTGGGGATGCGCAGCGAGGCTGAGGTCCGTTTCAACGCCGGCCTCGTCGCCCGGCTGGCCGGGGAGCCGGACGCCCCTGATGAGCCGGAGCTTGAGCGGCTGGCGCAGGCGGTGGCGGCTACCGGACGGTGGCTCCATATAGAGGCGTGGTGCGCCGGGTGTGGCGCCTGTGCGGCGGCGTGCCCGTCCGGAGCGCTGACGGTGGTGGAAGACCGGGCGGTGGTGGACCGGGAACGCTGCCTGCTCTGCGGCTACTGCGGGGCAGCCTGCCCCGAGATGGCGATCAAGATCGTGTGAGGTGCGGCATGCGTATCCTGGCGTTGGACGTGGGGGAGCGGCGGATCGGGGTGGCGGTGAGCGATCCGCTGGGGTTGACAGCCCAGGCCCACTCAGTGGTGGCCCGGCGCCGCCCGGAGACGGACGTGGCGGCGGTAGCCGCCCTTGTGGAAGAAGTCGAGGCGGAAAAGGTGGTGGTCGGCCTGCCCCTGCGCCTCGACGGCTCGGAGGGTCCGGCCGCAGCACGGGTAAAGGAGTTCGCCGGCGAGCTGGCCAAAGCAGTCCCGATACCGGTCGAGCTGTTCGACGAGCGACTGACCACCGCGGAGGCGGAGGGGGTCCTGCTCGCCGGGGACCTGTCCCGCCGCCGGCGCCGCCAGGTCATCGACAAGGTGGCGGCGGCGCTGATCCTCGACGGGTATTTGCGCCGGAGTGGCGGGAAGACTAAGCCTCGGCTTCCGGGTCCGGGGCACGAGACAGAGAGGACGTGAGTGCATGGAAGAATTCGAGGAGATCACGATCGTAAACGATGAAGGGGAAGAGTTCGAGTTCGCCGTGGACCGGCTCTTCGAGTTGAAAGGCAAGCGTTACGCCGTGCTCATCCCGTTGGAAGACCTCGATGGCGAGGAGGAAGAGGAGGCGGAGGAGGCCGAGGAGGAGGAGCACGAGGAGGTCGAGGAGTCGGCGGTCATCTTCCGGGTCGAACAGGACGAGAAGGGCGAGGACGTGCTGGTCGACATCGAGGACGACGCCGAGTTCGCCGCAGCGGAGCAGCGCTACTACGAGCTCTGCGAAGAGGACGAAGAGGAGTAGGCGGGAGGGGCTCCCGACGATGGGGCGCTTCGGGTCGCGCCACGGGCCGCCTGCACTGGCAGCGGGCGGCCTTCGCTTTGGCCGGTTTGCTCCCTGGTGGATGATGGACTATAATGGTGGGCGTGAGGTGATTGGATGGACCCGGCGCGCCAAGCACTGGCAGGGCTCGGGCAGAAGGAACGGGAGGCGCTGCTCTTTCTGCGGCGCCATCCTGCCGCCCTGTACCTCCTGGCGCGGGGTCTGGCGGCCCTGCTCGGCCTGGCGGCGCTGGTCCTGGTCGCCCTGGGCCCGGCGTCTCCCCCTCCGCAACCGGACCGCCTCGTTTACCTCCCTCCGGGCTCGACCACCCGGGAGGCCACCATGGTGCTGGCCCGGGAGGGGCTTCTCCGGCATCCGGCGCTCTTTCGCCTGCTGGCGCGGGTACGCGGCCTGGACCGGTCGCTCCGGGCAGGCGAGTACCGCCTCAACGCCGGGATGCCCTCGTGGACCGTTCTGGCGGCTCTGGCGGAGGGGCGGACCGTGACCCGCCGGGTCACGTTACCAGAGGGACTGCAGGCCCGGGAAGTGGTGTACCGGTTGGCGCGCGCCGGGGCGGGCACGGAGGAGGAGCTCTGGGAGCTGGTCTCCTCGCCGGAGAAGGTGTTCGGCGACCGTCTGCCTACCGAACTCGCCGGCGCGGCCAGCCTGGAGGGGTTCCTCTTCCCGGACACCTACGAGCTCAGCCGGGGAGAGCCCCCGGAGCGCCTCCTCCGCCGGATGGTCGAGCGTTTCCTGGCTGAAGCGCGCCCGCTGTACGAGCAGAGCCCGCTGCGTCAGCAGGTGACCTTCTACCAGATGGTCGTCCTGGCCTCACTGGTTGAAGCGGAAGCCCAGGTCGAGGAGGAGCGGCGGACGATCGCCGGCGTCTTCTACAACCGCCTGTCGCGGGGGATGCCGCTGCAGTCCTGCGCTACGGTGGAGTACGCCCTGGGGAGGCACAAAAGCCGCCTGAGCCTGGACGACCTCCAGGTCGATTCCCCCTACAACACGTATCTCCATCCAGGGCTTCCCCCCGGACCCATCGGCAATCCGGGGCGGTCCAGCCTGGCCGCGGTGGCCCAGCCGGAGTCGACCCCGTACCTGTACTTCGTGGCGAAGGGGGATGGGACCCACCGCTTCTCCTGTTCTTACGGCGAGCACCTCCTCGCCCAGCGCCGGTACGAAGCGGGATTGCGTCGGATGGCCTCACCTAGCAGGTAGGACGCGCACGATTAACCCCCCGGAGGCATACGCTAATAAGGACTCTTCGCTCGGGGGGTGAGCCGGATTGATCCCGGCGTGGTTATCGGCGGCCCTGGTCTTCCTGCTCCAGGGCCTCTCGCTTCTGGCCTCCTATGTCTCAAACGGCAGTGCCTTTCCCCAGCCGCTGTCCGAGGAGGAGGAAGCCGAGTACCTGGCCCGGATGGAGCAGGGCGACCAGGAGGCGCGGAACGTGCTGATCGAGCGGAATCTCCGCCTGGTCGCCCATATCGTGAAGAAGTTCGACAACACCGGCCAGGACACCGACGATCTGATCTCCATCGGGACGATCGGTCTGATCAAGGCGATCAACACCTTCGACCGGAGCAAGAAAACGAGGCTGGCCACGTACGCCGCCCGCTGCATCGAGAACGAGATCCTGATGTGCCTGCGGGCCACGAAGCGCTCCCGGAGCGAGATGATGCTTTACGAACCGCTCGGGGCGGACAAAGAAGGCAACGAGATCACTCTGATGGACATTCTCGGCACCAACCACGACATCGTGGCGGAGCAGGTGGAGAGCGAGGCGGAGCAGAAGAAGCTCTACGAGAAGCTCGCCGGCCTTTCCCGGCGGGAGAAGAAGGTCCTCGAACTGCGGTACGGGTTGGGCAACAGCGCCCGCCGCACGCAGCGGGAGATCTCCCGGGTGCTGGGGATTTCCCGCTCTTACGTGAGCCGCATCGAGAAGCGGGCGATCGCCAAGCTGTTCAAGGAGATGTGCGCCGACGGTTACCGGTGAGTCCCTCCCGGTCCGCCGGCCGGGAAGGAGTGTCGCATGTTCGCCAGATTCCGGCCTGCCCAGCTCGCGCCGGGGGTGCCGCTGATCGAGCTCGACGAGTTGTGGGCCCGGGGAATCCGGGGAATCGTGTTGGACGTCGATAACACGCTCTGCGCCTGGCAGTGGGGGCGCGCCGAGGTGCCGGGGCCGGTGGCGGCCTGGGTTGCCCAAGCCAGGGAGAGGGGTTTCCGGCTCTGCATCATCTCGAACGGTCGTCCGGGCCGGGTGGCGGGGGTGGCGGAGGTGTTGGGCCTCCCGTTCATCGCCCGGGCCCGGAAACCCTTCCGCGGGGGATTTCGGCGTGCCCTGGAGTTGCTCGGGACGGAGCCCCGGGCCACCGCCGCCGTCGGCGACCAGCTCCTGACAGACGTGTGGGGCGCCAACCGGATGGGCCTGTATTCCATCCTGGTCTCGGCCATTTCGCCGCGTGAGTTCGCCGGCACCAAGATCTCGCGGCTCATCGAGAGCGTGATCCGCCACCGGCTGGGCCTGCCCGGGGTATATTCGACTTGAGTCGGTCATATACTGGAGGCGAAGGGTGGACAAGGCTTTCCCCCTTCGCCTCTTTCTTTTTTCGGGACAGGGAGAGGGGGGACCTGCCAGGAACGGGGACCGGCGGAGAGGCGCGGGGCCACGGGCAGGAGATTGGCAATGCGCGGCAAACTAGTAGCCGAAGGCGGCGACGGGCGCCTGCACTACCGCTACTTCGCGTGGCGCGGCCGGGGGTGGCGGCTGGTGGCGGGCGCCGGCGTGCTCAGAGGGGGCGCTTGGTTTGACCAGATTCAGGGAGCTCGGGCCGGTGTTGGAGCGGGCGCTGGCCCGCGGCGGCGACTTCGCCGAGGTCTTCGTGGAGCAGCGCCGGACCCAGGCGCTGATCTGTGAGGCGGACCGGATTGAACGGGCGGCCACCGGGCTCGACGGGGGAGCGGGCATCCGGGTGGTGCAGGGCGATACCAGCGCCTACGCCTTCACGAACGATCTCTCGGCGGAGGGGCTGACGGCGGCGGCGGAAGTGGTGGCGGCGGCCGCCCGGGCGGGGCAGGCCGGGCGGGTGACTCTGCCGCTTGTATCCCGGGAGGCTGCCTTCAACCCGGAGGTCCGGCAGCTACCGGAGGAAGTCCCCCTCGCTGACAAGGCGGCAGTGGTCGAGCGGGTGAACCGGGCGGCCCGGGCGGTGGACGGGCGGGTGCGCCAGGTGACAGTGAACTACCGGGAACTCGACCAGGAGGTGACCATCGCCAATTCCCTGGGCTTTTTGGCCGAAGACCGCCGGGTGCGCACGGTCCTGGCGGTGAACGCCGTGGCGGCGCAGGGCGGGGTCATCCAGACGGGCTATGACTCGCTAGGGGGGTTCGCCGGCCCGGAGCTGGCCGACGGGGACGTGCCGGAGAAGCTGGCGGAGAAGGCAGCCCGGCGGGCGGTGCGCATGCTGGAGGCGCGCCCGGCGCCGAGCGGACGGATGCCGGTGGTCATGGCCGCCGAGGCTGGTGGCACGATGGTCCACGAGGCCTGCGGCCACGGGCTCGAAGCCGATCTGGTGCAGAAGGGACTCTCCGTCTACGCCGACCGCCTGGGAGAGCAGGTGGCGGCTGAACTGGTCACGGTGATCGACGATGCCACGTTACCCGGCCGGTACGGCTCGGCGCGTTATGACGACGAGGGGGTGCCGGCACGGAGGAAGGTGCTGATCGAGCGGGGGGTGCTCAAGGAGTACCTCCACAGCCTGATCACCGCCCGGCGGCAGGGCGCGGAACCGAACGGGAGCGGGCGGCGGGAGTCCTACCGTCACGTTCCCATCCCCCGCATGAGCAACACCTACATCGCCCCGGGGAAGGACGACCCCGGGCGGATCGTGGCCGATACGGAGCGGGGCCTCTACGTCACCCGCATGGGGGGCGGGCAGGTGAACACCACCAACGGGGATTTCGTCTTCGAGGTGGCGGAAGGGTTCCTCATTGAGCGGGGCGAGATCGGACCGGCGGTGAGGGGCGCGACGCTCACGGGCAACGGGCCTCGCGCCCTGAGCCTCGTGGACCGGGTCGGGTCGGACCTGGGGTTTACCATCGGCACCTGCGGCAAGGACGGGCAGGGGGTGGCGGTGACCGACGCCCAGCCGACGCTGCGCATTCCCGAACTGATTGTCGGGGGGACGGCGCACGACCCGGAAGGAGAGGAGAGCCTATGAGCCTCGAAGAGTACGGAGCCCAGGCGCTCACCGCGGCCCAGGCGGCCGGGGCGGAAGAGGCGGAGGCCTATCTCTCCCGGTCCAGGAGCTTCGTGGTGGAGGTAGCGGACGGGAAGGTCGAAACGCTTCACCAGTCGACTGAGACCGGGCTTGGATTGCGGGTGTTCCGGCGGGGCTGCCTGGGATTCGCCTTCACCACCGATTTGTCGCCCGGCGGGCTGCGGGCGGCGGCCGAGACAGCGGTGGCCAACGCCGCCGCCACCGCCTCCGACCCCTTCAACCGCCTGCCCGGCTTCACTCCCGCCGAACCGCTGGATCTGGTCGATCCCGTTCTCCGGGATCTGTCGACGGAAGCAAAGATAGACACGGCCATGGCCATTGAGCGGGCTGCCCGGGCCTTCGACCGCCGGGTGACCCGGGTCGAGAAGGCCACCTACACGGACGGCGATCATGCGGTGGCGATCCTGAACACCCGTGGGGTGAGGGCGGGGTACTCCGGGACCAGCGTCTCCGGGAGCATCACGGTGGTGGCGGAGGCCGGCGGAAGCGCCGAGACCGGCTGGAGCTACCTCTTCTCCCACCGGCGGGCGGGGGTCGACCCGGAGGCGATCGGCCGGGAGGCGGCGGAGAAGGCGGTCCAGCTCCTGGGGGCGCGGACCATCGGCACCAAGCGGGTGGCTTTGATCTTCGACCCGCTGGTGGCGGCGGAATTCCTGGAGACGATCGGCCCGGCGCTCTCGGCGGACGCCGTCCAGAAGGGGAAGTCGCTCTTCGCCGACAAGGTTGGGGAGAAGGTCGCCTCCCCGCTGGTACAGGTGGTGGATGACGGACGGCTGGTTGAGGGGGCGGGCGCGGCGCCGGTCGACGACGAGGGGGTCCCCACCGGCCGGACCGTGCTGATCCGGGACGGCGTGCTGCAGGGCTTCCTCCACAACACCTACACAGCGGCGAAGGGCGGGACGAGTTCGACGGGCAACGGTATCCGGGCGTCCTTCCGGGGAACCCCGGAGGTGCGGCCGAGCAACCTGTACCTGGCCGCCGGGAAGGCACCCCGCGAGCAGTTGATCGCCGAAGTCAGCGAAGGGTTTTACGTGACGGCCGTGATGGGGATGCACACCGTCAACCCCATCTCGGGCGATTTTTCCGTGGGGGCGGCCGGCCTGTGGATCGAGCACGGCCGCTTGGCTCGACCGGTGCGGGGGGTCGCCATCGCCGGCAACCTGCTCGACCTCCTCTCGGGAGTCGAGGCGGTCGGTGATGATCTCCGCTTCCTCGGCTCGGCCGGATCGCCGAGCCTGCGGATCGCGCCGGTGACCGTCAGCGGAGAATGAGACGGGGCCCCGGGACGGGGCCGAAAGCGGTGGAGGCGGGGGAGATGCAACGGGGGAGGATGATCACGGGGGCCACCCAGGTCGTCGGGGTGATTGGCGACCCAGTGGCTCATTCGCGTTCCCCGGCGATGCACAACGCGGCCTTCGCCGCCGCCGGCCTGGACTGGGTGTACCTGGCCTGGCGGGTCGAGCCCGAGGCTCTCCCGGCGGCGGTCAGGGGGCTCCGGGCCCTCGGAGTGAGAGGCTTCAACGTGACCGTGCCCCACAAGGTCGCCATCCTGCCCCTCCTGGACGAGGTGGGAGAGGAGGCGGCGGCGATCGGTGCGGTGAACACGGTGGTCGACTGCGGCGGGGGGTGGCGGGGGGAGAACACGGACGCCGAGGGCTTCCTCCGTTCCCTTCTGGCCTTCGGCGTCGATCCGGCAGGCTGCCGGGCCGTCCTCCTGGGAGCCGGTGGGGCGGCCCGGGCGGTCGGGTACGCCCTGGTGCGCGGCGGAGCGGCGTCGCTGCACCTCGCCAACCGGACAGAAGGGCGGGCCCACCGGCTGGCGGGGGCTCTGGGCCGTTGGGGATCGACTGCGCTCTCGGCGGGCGGCCTGGGAGGCGCCGCTTTGCGGAGAATGCTGGCCGGAGCCGATCTGGTGGTGAACGCCACCTCGACCGCGCTGGCCGGAGCCGGGGTGCCCGTGCCGCTGGAGTGGCTCCCCCCGGGCAGGGTCTACTGCGACTTGGCCTATGGCCCTGCCGTGGCGCCCGTCCTCGAGGCGGCCCGGCAGCGGGGCCTGTCGGTGCTCGGTGGAGAGGAGATGCTGCTCCACCAGGGGGCCCTGGCCTTCGAGCGCTGGACCGGAGAGAAGCCGTCGCTCGACGCCATGCGGGCGGCGCTGCGCCAGGCGGGGGAGGAGGAATCGCTTTCCGGACCGTCGAAGTAGCGACCTAGTCCGGAGAGAGGAGCGCTCCTATGCAATTCCGTAACTACATGGAAGACGTCGTCAAGCAAGTCTTCGAGGAATACCTCCAGCGGGATCCGAGCTTCTGCCGGTGCGAGCGGTGCCGGCGGGACACGATCGTCATGACCTTGAACCAACTGCGGGGGAAGTACGTCGGCAGCCCGGAAGGAGAGATCCGGGCTGCGGTCAGCACGGCGGACCGGCAGGCGAAGGCCGACGCGATGCTGGCGCTGCTCTCAGCGGTGGAGAAGGTCAAGGCCCATCCCCATCACCCCAGTCCACCGGCGCAGGAAGAGTGGTAGCAGTGTGGCGGTTGAGCACGGCCGGTGAGTCCCACGGGAAGGCGCTGGTGGCTGTCCTGGAGGGGCCGCCGGCTGGTTTATCTCTCTCAGCAGGGGACATCGACCGGGACCTCCGCCGGCGCCAGCGGGGGTACGGGCGCGGCCCGCGGATGGCGCTCGAAGCCGACCGGTGCGAGATCCTGTCCGGGGTGCGCCACGGGCGGACTCTTGGCAGCCCGATCGCCCTGCTCGTCCCGAACCGGGACTGGCCCAACTGGGAGGAGGTCATGTCGCCCACCCCGCCCGAACCGGAAGCGGCCAGGGAGGGACACCCCTGCCGCCGGCCGCGCCCCGGCCATGCCGACCTGGCCGGCGCCCTGAAGTACAGCCACACCGACCTGCGCAACGTGCTGGAGCGGTCCAGCGCTCGAGCCACCGCGGCCCTGGTGGCTGCCGGAGCAGTGGCGCGGCGCTTCCTTGCCGAATTCGGCATAACCTGCGGTAGCCACGTGGTGGCGGTGGGAGGGATCCGGGCTGCTGCCCGGCCCGTGACGCCTGAGACTCTGGCGGCGGCGGAGGAGGCGCCCCTGCGCTGTCTCGATCCGGAGGCGGAGGAGGCCATGTGCCGAGCGATCGACGAGGCGGCGGAGCGCGGCGACACTCTCGGCGGGGTTTTCGAGGTGGTGGTCTTCGGCTTGCCTCCCGGCCTGGGGACGTACGTGACGATGGAGGGACGGCTGGACGGGCGTCTGGCGGCGGCGGTGATGGCTATCCCGGCGGTCAAGGGGGTCGAGGTCGGGGACGGTTTCGCCCTGGCGGCGGTGCCGGGCAGTCAGGCTCACGATCCCATCCTGCCGGGACTGCGGCGGGCTACGAACCGCGCCGGAGGACTGGAGGGCGGGATGACCAACGGGGAGCCTCTCCTCCTCCGGGCGGCGATGAAGCCTATTGCCACTCTGCGCCGGCCGCTGCCGACGGTCGACCTGGATACGGGCGAGGCGGCGGTGGCGGACGTCCACCGCTCGGACGTGTGCGCGGTGCCGGCGGCGGCGGTGGTCGCTGAGGCCCAGGTCCTGCTGGTCTTGGCCGCGGCTTTCGCTGCCAAGTTCGGCGGCGACTCCCTGGCGGAGACCCGCCGAGCCCACCATGCCTACCAGGAGGAAATCCGCCAGTGGGCGACGCCAACCTCGTGCTGATCGGCTTCATGGGCAGCGGGAAGAGCACCGTGGGGAGGCTGGTCGCCGAAGCCGCGGGCCTTGCCTTTCTTGATACCGACGAAGAGATCGAGCGGCGGACGGGCCGGCCGGTGCGGGCCATCTTCGCCGACCAGGGGGAGGAGGAGTTCCGCCGGGTCGAGGCGGAGGTGGTGGCCGAAGCGGCGGCCCGGCGCGGCCAGGTGATCGCCACCGGGGGTGGGGTGGTCCTGCGGGAGGGGAACCTCGAAGCCCTGCGCCGAACCGGCTTGGTGGTGGCCTTGACGGCGCGGACGGATGCCCTGTGGGAGCGGGTGGGCGCCTCTGACCGTCCTCTCCTGGCGGTGGACCAGCCTCTTCAGCGGTTCGAGGAGTTGTTGCGCTTGCGGGCCCCCCTTTACGCCAGGGCTGACGTGGTGGTGGACACGACTGACCTCGACCCCCGGGAGGTGGCGGCGACCGTGACGGGCCACTGGCGGCTCGCGACGGCGGCCGGCCGGGTCGAGGTGCGACTGGATGAGCGCGGGTACGTGGTGTATGTAGGCGCAGGACTGCTCGAGTCCGTCGGGGCGGCGGCGCAGATGGCCGCCGGCGGAGACCGGGTGGCGCTGGTGACGGACCCGGTGGTGGACGGCCTGTACGGCGAAACGGTACGCCAGGCCTTGCGGGCCGCCCGGCGCCAGGTGGTGACCCTGGTGGTGCCAGAGGGTGAGGCGGCCAAGCAGCTAGGGGTGGTCGAGGAGCTGTACCATCGGGCGCTGGCGGCCGGGCTCGAACGGGACGACCTGGTGGTCGCCCTGGGCGGCGGAGCCGTGGGGGACGCCGCGGGGTTCTTCGCTGCCACCTACCTGCGGGGCCTTGCTTTCCTGCAGGTTCCGACGACCCTGCTGGCCCAGATAGACTCGAGCGTCGGGGGAAAGGTGGGGGTCAACCTTCCCCTCGGGAAGAACCTGGTCGGCGCCTTCCACCAACCCCGGGCGGTGATCGCTGATCCGTCCGTCCTTCGAACTCTGTCGCTCAGAGAGTTCCGCTCGGGTCTGGCCGAAGTCATCAAGCACGGCGTCCTCGCTGACCCGGAGCTGTTCGCCCGGCTCGAGCAGTGGCCTCCCCTCGAGGCGCAAGCAAGCGCCTGGCCCTCCGACGACGAGCTGGCAGAGGCGGTCAGGGCGGCGGTGGCGGTCAAGGCGGCGGTGGTGGCGGTCGACGAGCGGGAAGCCGGCCCGCGGATGACGTTGAATCTGGGACATACCGCCGGGCACGCCGTGGAGGCCGTCACCGGCTTCGGTCCGGTCCGCCACGGCGAGGCGGTGGCCTACGGGATGGCGGTGGCGGCTCGCCTCGCCCAGCGGCTGGGGCTCTGCCCGGAAAAGGAGGCGGGGCGGATCGTGTCGCTTCTGGCCCGGTTCGGACTGCCGACCCGGCGGGAGGAACTGGCGGCGCCCGCCGGGGTCGAGGACATTCTCCGGGCGCTCTCCCGCGACAAGAAGGTGCGGCGGAGCCGGGTGCGCTGGGTCCTGCCGCGAGGGATCGGTGAGGTGACGGTGACGGACGAGGTGCCTGAACCGCTGGTACAGGAGTGCCTCTGAGAGTGGGGGGATGAGGATGGCTGATAGCAGAGCAGGAACGCGGCGGCCGAGGCGAGCGGCGACTGGGAAAACGGCCGCCCGGCCGCGGGAGACGGCAGCCGGCCCGGTGCGGGTCGGGGTGTTGCACGGTCCCAACCTGAACCTCCTGGGCCGCCGGGAACCGGAAATCTATGGCCGGCAGTCGCTGGCGGAGATCGATGCCCTGCTGTCGCAGGCGGCAGAGAACCTCGGCTGTACCCTGCGCATCGTCCAGGCCAACGGCGAGGGAGAGCTGGTCGAGGCGATCCACACCTTCGGCGACTGGGCCGAGGCCATCGTGATCAACCCGGCCGCCTACACTCACTACAGCCTCGCCGTCGCGGATGCCCTGCGGGCCGTGGGGCTGCCGGCCATCGAGGTCCACCTCTCCAACCCCGAGGCCCGCGAGGAGTACCGCCGGGTCTCGGTGGTGGCGCCGGCATGCGTGGGCAAGGTGGCCGGCTTTGGGGCGCTCAGCTACCGGCTGGGGCTGGAGGCGGCCGTTCGGCTGGTTCAGGAACGGCGGGCCGCCCGGGAAGGGAAGGATGGCGCATGAGCGAAAAAAGGCTTCGTGCGCTGCGCCGGCGCCTCGCCGAAGAGAAGCTGGACGCCTTCCTCGTGGCCTCTTCACCGAACCGGGCCTATCTCTCCGGCTTCACGGGAACCTCCGGCGTGCTCGTGCTCACTGCCACGGAGAGCCTCCTCCTGACGGACTTCCGCTACCTCGAACAGGCGAAGGCGCAGGCCCCCCTGTTCACGGTGGTTCAGGTCGGCCACGACTCCATGGCCGCGCTGGCCGAGACAGTGGCGCGACTTGCGCCGGAGCGGACGGGGTTCGAGAGCCGCTCGGTGAGTGTGTCCATCCTCCGGCAGTGGGAGGAGCGGTTCGGCGAGAGGACCACCCTCGTTCCCACCGAGGGGCTCTTGGAAGAGTTGCGTCTGGTGAAGGACGAGGAGGAGGTCGCCCTCCTCCGGCAGGCTGCCCGCCTCGCCGACGCCGGCTTCGAATTCCTGCTGGACTTCCTGCGGCCGGGCCGGACGGAGCGCGAGGTCAGCTTGGAGCTCGAATTCTTCCTGCGCCGGCAGGGGGCGGACGGAGCCGGTTTCGATTTCATCGTCGCCTCGGGTCCTCGGGGCGCTCTGCCCCACGGGGTGGCCTCCGGGCGGACGATCAACCGTGGCGAGCTGGTCACGGTCGACTGGGGCTGCTTTGTGGGCGGTTACACCTCGGATATCACCCGCACGGTGGCGGTGGGAGAGCCGCCCGAGCGATGGCGGGAGATCTACGAGGTGGTCCGGCGGGCTCAGGAGGTCGGTGTGGCGGCGGTGCGGCCCGGCCGGACGGGGGCGGAGGTTGACAGTGAGGCGCGGGCGGTTATCGCCCAGGCCGGGTTCGGGGAAGCGTTCGGCCACGGCCTGGGCCACGGCGTCGGGCGGGAGGTTCACGAGGAGCCGCGCCTGCGGGAGACGGCGACGACCGTGCTCCGCCCCGGGATGGTGGTCACCGTGGAGCCCGGCATCTACCTCCCGCGGGAGGGCGGGGTGCGCATCGAGGACATGGTCCTGGTCACCGAGGACGGCGGCGAGCGGCTGACCTCGGCCCGGCGGGACCTGGTAATCCTTTGAGTTTAGGGAAGCAATGGGCAGGGAAAAGATAACACGGCGAGAATTGTTGTATCTGGCTTTGAGGGCCAGAGGGGCCGTCACACGGAGGGAGGACCGCGCGTGATCTCGACCAACGACCTGCGCACCGGAGTGACCGTGGAGGTGGACGGGGAGGTCTTCACGGTGGTGGAGTTCCTGCACGTCAAGCCGGGCAAGGGTTCCGCCTTCGTCCGGACGAAGCTGAAGAACGTCAAGACCGGGGCGGTGCTGGAGCGCACCTTCCGGGCCGGCGAGAAGCTGCCCCGCGCGCATGTCGAGTACAAGGAGATGCAATATCTCTACAACTCGGGCGACGAGTACGTTTTCATGGACGCCAACACTTACGAGCAGGTGACGCTCTCCCGGGACATCCTTGGGGACGCCGTCAAGTGGCTCAAGGAGCAGGACCTGGTGGGGCTCCAGTACTACCAGGGCCAGGTGATCGGCGTCGAGCTGCCCAACTTCGTTGAGCTCACGGTCACTGAGACGGCGCCGGGCTTCAAGGGCGACACGGCGACGGGCGGGTCGAAACCCGCCACCCTTGAGACGGGGGCCGTGGTGCAGGTGCCGTTCTTCGTCGACGTCGGCGACAAGATCCGGGTCGACACCCGGACCGGTCTGTACCTCTCCCGGGCCTAGCGCCGGGCGGGAGCGGAGGAAAGGAGAGCCAGGGGTGAAAGACGTCAAGGAACAGGTGGCCTACCTCAAGGGATTAATCGACGGGTCCGACTTCCTGGCCAAGGAAGGAAAGGAGCGCGCGGTCTGGGAGCGGATGCTCGAGCTGTTCTCCGCCGTCGCCGAGGGGTTGGAGGAGTTGAAGGCCGGCCAGAAGGAACTGGAGGAGTACGCCGAAGCCCTCGACGACGACCTGGCGGAGATCGAGGAGGAGCTGTACGGCGAGGAGGAGGCCGGTGAAGACGAGTTCGTGGAGATGGAGTGCCCCCACTGCAAGGAGGCGGTGCGCTTCGCCGAGGACCTGCTCTATGAGGACGATGTCGAGGTGACCTGCCCGAACTGCGGCGAGGTGGTGTACGCCAGCGAGCCCGGCGGAGACGGGGAAGACGAGGCACATCCCGACGAGACGAAGTAAAGCCTCTTCGGGTCGACTCTAAAAACGGGATGAAAGGGGGCTGGCCCTTGCCGGCCCCCTTTGTCTCGCCGCCAGTCCTGTCGGAGGAAGCGATGATGGCTGCTTAGACGGTCGCTGCCGGACCCGCGGTGCCTTGCGCCCAGGCGATCCCTAACAGGGCCAGGATCAGCAGGAAAACCCAGAACCCCACGCCGCCCGGTCCGAAGACGGGGCAGGGCAGCACATATGCGCACTTCTCATAGCAGTCATGCCTCTTATGGTGATGATGGTGGCCCATTGGTTCAACCTCCTTCCCTCCTGGCAGGCTATTCTTCCTCCTCCCAAGGGGCAACGGGAAAGACGTACTGCTTCTTACGGGGAGGTAGGCCGCTACTGGACAAGGGGACTGGCATAAAGCCGGTCCCCCTTTTCATAGCATTTACCGACCACGGACGGGCCGGAGGTGCGGCGTGGCTCACCAGGCGCTGAGGGTACTCTCTCTTCTGGGCGACCGGGTCGGGGGGCTGGTGGCCACCCTGCCGGGACCCTGTCTGGATGCCCTGGAGGAAGTGCGGCTGCGGGCCAACCGCCCGCTCATCGTGCATTTCGGGGGGCAGGAGGGGATGGTCGCCCGGAGGGGGGGGTTGTGCCACCACCCGGAGGAGGCCTGCCTGGTCACGCCGGAGGACTGCCGGACCGCCCTGCAGCGCCTCACCTGCTCCTCGTTGTACGCCTTGGAGGAGGAGATCCGCCACGGGTACCTGACCCTGCCGGGGGGACACCGGGTGGGTCTGGTGGGGCACGCGGTGCTCGACGGCGGGCGGGTGAGAACCCTGCGCGACATCAACGGTCTCAACCTCCGACTTACCCGGGAAGTGCGGGGTGCCGCCGACCAAGTGCTGCCGCATTTGGTGAACCGCCGGGGCGAGATTCTCTCGACCCTGGTGCTCTCTCCGCCGCAAGCCGGCAAGACGACGCTGCTGCGGGACCTGTGCCGCCAGGTGAGCGAAGGGCGGCCCGACCTGGCCATGCCGGGGCGCAAGGTAGTCGTGGTCGACGAGCGGTCGGAAATCGCCGGGTGTTATGAGGGAGTGCCCCAGTGCGAGGTCGGGCCGCGCACCGACGTCCTGGACGGCTGCCCCAAGGCGGAGGGGGTTGCCCTCGTCCTGCGGGCCATGTCGCCCGAGGTGATCGTCACGGACGAGCTGGGGCGGCCGGAGGACGTGGCGGCGGTCCGGGAGGCCGTCCGCTGCGGGGTGGCGGTCCTGGCCTCGGCCCATGCCGGGGACCTGGCGGAGGCGGAGCGGCGCCCGGCGCTCGCCCCCCTGCTGACCGAGGGGTGCTTTGCCCGGACGGTTGTTCTCTCCCGGCGCCGGGGGCCGGGGACAGTGGAAAGGGTCGTTCCGCTCGACGGCGGGCAGTCGCCGGTCTGTTGGGCAGTGGGACGGCAAGGCGGGGTTGGTCGGCATGTGGTGGATTAAGGCGACGGGGGCGCTGCTCACGGTGGGAGCCGGCACGCTCCTCGGCCTGGAGGTGGCGGCGCGCTGGGCGAGACGCCCCCGGCGGGTGGGGGAACTGCGGTCGGCCCTGGCCCTCCTGGAGTCCGAGATGGCCGTCGGCCGGACACCGCTGCCTGAGGCGGCGGCGCGCGTCGCCGCGTTGGCTCCCGGGACGGAGGCGGCGGGCTTCTTCCACCGGCTGGCGGCCGACCTGAAGGCCGGGGCGCCAGCCGCGGCGGCTTGGCGCCGGGCGGCCGGGACGCTGGCGGGAGAAAGCGATCGGGTGATCCTCCTTCTGGCCCCGCGTCTTCACCGGGAAGAAGCGGCTGACCTGGAGCCCTTCGCCCTCCTCGGCGGGGTCATCGGGACGACCGGTTTGGACGACCAACTGAAGCACTTGGCGCTGGCCCGGGAACGGCTGGCGAACCGGGAGCGGGAGGCGGCGGCGGAGGCGGCGAGGCTCGTGCCGCTCTACCGGTACGCCGGGCTGGCTTCCGGCCTCCTTTTGGCGTTGCTCCTCGTCTGACCGGAAGGGGGAGAAGAGGCATGAACATGACCGACATCTACCGGATCGCCGGGATCGGCCTGCTCATCTCGGTCTTCAGCATGGTTCTGAAGCAATATGGCAAGGAAGACCAGGCGGTCTTGCTGACCTGGGCCGGGGTGGTGGTCGTGTTCATGCTGGTGATCCGCTTGATCAGCCAGCTCTTCGACTCTGTCCGGGCGGTCTTCGGGCTGTGAGCCAAGGGGTCGCCCGGGAGGCGCTGCGGCTGGTCGGCCTCGGCCTCGTGGTGGCGGTGATGGCGGTGACGGTGCGGACGACCCGTCCGGAACTGGCCCTGCCGCTCAGCCTGGCCGGAGGGGTGGTTCTGCTTCTGCTGGTCGTCCAGCGACTGGCCGGGGTTGTCGGGGTGCTGACCGGCCTGGCGAACCAGGCGCACCTGTCTGCTCCGTACCTCGGAATCATCCTGAAGGTCATCGCTGTCTCCTATCTGGTCGGTCTGGGGGCGCAGATCTGCCGGGACGCCGGTGAGCGGGCGCTGGCCGACAAGATGGAGCTGGCGGGGCGCATTCTCATTCTGGCGATGGCTCTGCCCATCATGGTGGCGGTGGTGGACACCGTGGCCGGGATGCTGCCGTGAGCGCCGGCCGGGGCCCAGGGTCGCGGCGGGTCGCGTCCCTGGCGTTGGCTATGTGGCTGGCTGTCCTGGGGATGCCGGCGACGGCCGTCGCCGCCGACGGGGCGGCGGCTCCCCGGCGGGATCCGGCCCTGGCGGAGGTTGTGGACGAACAACTCCGGGCTTCTGGAGCCGAGCGGCTGGAGGACCTCTACCGCCGGCTGGCGCCGGAGGTCCGGGAAGTGGTGCCGGAGGTCAGGCTCCGCGACCTGGTCCGGCATCCCCGGCAGGGGCTGCGGCTTGACGGGGGAGCGCTGTTCCAGGGGGTGATGCGATACTTCTTCCGGGAGCTTCTCGCCAACGCCCGGCTGCTGGCGCAGGTTGTGGTCCTGGCGGTTTTGCTGGCCGTTCTCCAGTCGCTGCAGGGGGCGTTCGGCGAGGAAGGGGAAAGCGTCGCCTTTGCCGCCTGCTATCTCCTCCTGCTCCTCCTGGGGGTCCAGAGCTTCCGGCACGCCGCCGGGATCGGGCGCCGGGCGGTGGAGGACATGGTCTCGCTGATGGAGGCGGTGCTGCCGCTCCTGTCGACCCTGTTGGTCTCGAGCGGGACCCCGGCCTCGGCCGCGCTCCTTTCGCCGGCGGTCTACGCCTCGGTCACCGGGCTGTCGGCCCTCCTGGACCGGGTGGTGCTGCCGTTCCTGTTCCTCTCGGTGGTGCTGGGGTTGGCCGCGCAACTCTCGGAGAAGTTCCCGCTGGACCGGCTGAGCGGCCTGGCCCGGCAGGCGGCGGTCGGAGTCCTCGGGATCGCCTTCGCCGCCTTTCTCGGGGTGATGGCCGTTCAGGGCGTGGCGGCCCCGGTGGCGGACGGGGTGGCGCTGCGGACCGGCAAGTTTCTGGCGGGGAACTTCGTCCCGGTTATCGGCAAGATGTTCTCCGACGCAGTGGAGGTCGTGGCTGGAGGGGCACTGCTGGTCAAGAGCGCGGTCGGCCTGTTGGGTATCCTTCTCCTGGCCGGGTTCGCCTTCTTCCCGGTCCTGAAGATCGCCGCGGTGGTGGCGGTCTACAAGGTGGCGGGAGCGCTGGTCGAGCCGGTGGCCGACCGGCGTCTGCCCAGAGCCCTGGGCCACCTGGAGGGGAGTCTGACGGTGCTGGCGGTGGTGGTGGGGGCGGCCGGGGTGATGTTCTTCACGGGTCTTACGATCCTGGTCCAGGCGGGAACGTTCGGCGCGGCCCTCAGGTAGGCGGGGGTCCTGACGAGGAGGGGATACCTTGAACTTGTTAGTGGAGTGGGTTCGCCGCCTCGTGCTGTTGGTGATCGTCGTCAGCTTCCTGGAGCTTCTAGCCCCGCCCAACAATCTGAGGAGGTACGTCCGGCTCGTCACCGGGTTCCTGGTGCTCACCGCCGTCCTGGCACCGCTGGTCGCTCTGGTGCGCGGGGGCGACGTGCTGGGGCGGATCGCCGAGGCGGTGGAACTCCGGCTCCCAACCGGGAACGACTCCCGGCCGGCCTCCGGGCTGGCGGAGACGGACCGCCAGCTCCAGAACGCCCTTTTCTCCCGTCAGCTCACCACCTACCTCGAACAGGAGCTGGCCGAAACAGCCGGAGGCAGGGTGGGGGTCGCGGTCCGGGTGGACGGCCGCGGAGCGCTTGAGGGGGTCATGCTGGCCACTCCTCCGGGGAGGGGGGCTCGAGTCCGGGCGCGGGCCGCCGCCCTGACCGGGCTGGAAGCCGGCAAGATTCTGGTGGTGGAGGAGGCGATACCGTGAGCGGCACGACAACTCCGGGGCTCGAAGACTGGCGGGCGAAGGTGCGCCAGGTGGGGAAGAGCGCGTGGCTGTTGCTTCTGGGGCTCTTGGGAGTGCTCCTGTTAGCCCTCGGGAACTTCCCATCGACCCCGGCCAGCGCCCCGGCCTCTCCTCAAACCGCGGCTGGCGGGGCGGCGCCGGTCGTCCCACCTGCCCAGGCGGCGGCAAGCGACGAGTACACTGCCCGGCTGGAGGAGGCGTTGGCTGGAACGTTGTCTCAGGTGGCGGGGGCCGGTCGGGTGTCGGTCCGGGTGTTCCTGGCGAGCGGGCCCCGGTACGAGTACGCCCGCAAGACGACGGGCGAGACCCGAACCACCCAGGAATCGGACCGGGACGGGACCTCCCGGGTGACCTCGGAGCAGCATGAAGAAGGGGAGGTTACGGTGATCCGCGGCGAACCCGGCGGCAAGGACGTGCCGGTGGTGGTCGTCACCCGTCTGCCGGAGATCCAGGGGGTGTTGGTCGCGGCCAGCGGAGCGGTCGACCCCGTGGTCCGCGCCGAGTTGGCCAAAGCGGTCGAGACGGCGCTGAACCTGCCGCCGCACCGGGTGAGAGTCTTAGCGAAGGAGGGCGAGTGACGATGCGGGTGATTCTCCTGCCGCGCCGGTTCTTGGCCTGGCTGGCGCTGGTTCTCTGCTGTGGGGCCCTGCTCTGGTACGCTTTCTCCCGCCCGCCGGCTGTCACCACCGGGGTTGCGGTCCAGGACCAACTCCCGCCGGCGAGACCTCACCAGTCGGGAACGCCGGCGCCGGTTCCCGACGAGACCTCTGGGGATGCCCGGGGCTTTGCGGTGGAGACGGCCATGGAACGGGAACGGGCCAGGTCGGAGCGGCTGGAGTGGCTCCAGGCGATCTCCTCTGACCCGGCCACCAGCAGCGTGACCCGGGACGACGCCCAGCGGCGCCTGCTGCAGGAGCTTGACCGGGCGGAGAAGGAGCAGGAACTGACCCGCCTCCTGGAGGCCGAGGGGTTCAAAGACTCGCTCGTGGTGTTGAACGACCGCGGGCTTACCCTCAGCCTTCGCGGCCGTCTGGCCGATGTGGCCGTGGCGGCTCGCCTGGGTGAGCTCGCCTCGCGCATGACCGGGCTCCCACCGGAGCGGATCGTCATCATGGACGGGCGGTAGAGGCGTCCAAGAATGGTGTATACAAGGCGGGAAGCCGATTGACACAGGGCTTGACCGGCCTCTATAATTTGAGCCAAAGCTAGAAGTGGGTTTGCCGCAGGAACTCAGGGTCTTGCCCTGAGTTCTTTCTGCCCAGGAGAACGGGCGAGTGGGAGTGGAGGTTGGAAGGATGGCGCTCTCTCGACTCAGGTTGACGGATACCACCCTGCGCGACGCCCATCAGTCGCTGTGGGCCACCCGGATGCGCACCGAGGACATGCTGCCGGTGGCGGAGCAACTCGACCGGGTGGGCTACCATTCCCTGGAGGTGTGGGGCGGGGCCACCTTCGACGTCTGCCTCCGTTTCCTGGAAGAAGACCCCTGGGAGCGGCTCGTCGCCCTGCGGAAGGCGATCCGGAACACTCCGCTCCAGATGCTCCTGCGCGGGCAGAGCCTGGTCGGGTACAAGCACTACCCCGACGACGTGGTCGACGCCTTCATCCGGCGGGCGGTGGCGAACGGCATCTCCATCATCCGCATCTTCGACGCCCTGAACGACATCCGCAACCTCGAACACCCCATGGCGGTGGCCAAGGAAGCGGGGGCTCACGTCCAGGCGACGGTCGTCTACACCATCAGCCCCATCCACACCACCGAGCACTACGTGGCGACCGCCCGGCAGCTCGCCGAGCGAGGGGCTGACTCCTTGTGCCTCAAGGACATGGCGGGACTCCTCACGCCATACCGGGCCTATGAGCTCGTCCGGCGCTTCAAGGAGGAGATCGGCCTCCCCGTCCAGCTCCACTCGCACTACATCGGCGGCCTTGCCCCCATGACTTATCTCAAGGCGGCCGAGGCCGGGGTGGACGTAATCGACACTGCCTCGGCGCCGATGGCCTTCGGCGCCTCGCAGCCCCCCGTCGAGACGATCGTCAACGCCCTGCGCGGCACCGAGCGGGACTCCGGCCTGGACCTGGACCTCCTCTTCGAAGTGGCGCGGTACTTCGACGACCTACGGCGCCGGCGCGGTTTCGAGCGGGGCGTCACCCGCATCTCCGACATGCGGGTCTTCTCCCATCAGGTCCCCGGCGGCATGATCTCCAACCTGGTCACGCAGCTCGAACAGCAGAAGGCCCTGGATAAGCTCCACGATGTCCTGGCAGAGATCCCGAAGGTCCGGGAGGATCTCGGCTTCCCCCCGCTGGTCACCCCGACCAGCCAGATCGTCGGCACCCAGGCGGTATTGAACATCCTCATGGGGGCACGCTACAAAGTGGTTCCCGACGAGGTCAAGGCGTACGCCAAGGGCCTTTACGGCCAGCCGCCGGCCCCCCTCTCGCCGGAGGTGAGGAGGATACTCATCGGGGATGCCGAAGTAATAACCTGCCGTCCCGCCGACCTTCTCCCTCCCGGCATGGAGAAGGCGCGCCAGGAGATCGGCAGCTTGGCGCGTTGTGAAGAAGACGTAATCTCCTACGCCCTCTTCCCCCAAACTGCCCGCAAGTTCCTTGAAGGGAAGGCGGGCCACGGAGGGGCGGGACTAGCGCCAGCCGCGGCGCAAGTGGCCGCTTCCGGCCCGGCGCCGGGCACCACCAAGGAGGTCGGCGCATTGAACATCAAAGAGATCAAAGAGCTTATCAAGCTGCTCAACGAGACCGATATCTCCGAGTTGAACGTCGAAAGCGAAGGAGTCCGCGTCAGCATCAAGAAGGCCGTGGCCGCCGGACTGACGGTGGCGGCTCCGGCGTCGTCCGCCGCCCCCGTGCGGCCCGCGGCCCGGACAGAGGAGCTCCCGGCCGAGGAGCCCGAGGCGACAGAGCTCGTCTTGCGGGAGAACCAATACGCCGTCACCGCCCCCATGGTCGGCACCTTCTACCGGGCCCCGGCGCCCGACGCCGACCCCTTCGTCAAGGAGGGGGACATCGTCGAAGTGGGGCAGCCGCTCTGCATCATCGAGGCGATGAAACTGATGAACGAAATCGAGGCGGAGGTCCGGGGGCGCATCGAGCGCGTCCTGGTGGAGAACGCCCAGCCAGTCGAGTACGGCCAGCCCCTCTTCATCATTGAGAAGCTTCCTTAGGCTCAAGGAGGACGTCCGTTGTTCAATAAGGTGCTGGTGGCCAACCGCGGGGAGATTGCCGTCCGGGTGATGCGGGCCTGCCGGGAACTCGGCATCGGAACGGTGGCCATCTATTCCGAGGCAGACCGCCACTCGCTCCACGTCAAGTACGCCGACGAGGCGTACTGCGTCGGTCCCGCTCCTACCGCCAAGAGCTACTTGAACATCCCGAACATCATCTCGGCCGCGGTGATCGCCGGGGTGGACGCCATCCACCCGGGGTATGGGTTTCTCGCCGAGAACAGCTACTTTGCCGAGATCTGCGAGACTCACGAGCTGAAGTTCATCGGCCCTTCGGCCTCGGCCATCGAGCAGATGGGCGATAAGGCCGCAGCGAAAAAGAGAATGGCGGCAGCCGGTGTGCCGGTGGTCCCGGGCAGTGAGGGGGCGGTCACCGAGGAGAAGGAGGCAGTCGAGGTCGCCGCGGCGATCGGGTACCCGGTGCTCGTCAAAGCCTCAGCCGGGGGTGGGGGCAAGGGGATGCGGATTGCCCATAACCGGAAGGACCTCCTGAGTGCGATCCGGGCTGCCCGGGCCGAGGCGGAGGCGGCCTTCGGGAACCCGGCGGTCTACATAGAGAAGTTCGTCGAAGAGCCGCGGCACATCGAAATCCAGATTCTGGCCGACGAGCACGGCAACGCGGTGCACTTGGGTGAGCGCGACTGCTCCCTCCAGCGGCGCCACCAGAAGGTGCTCGAAGAGTCTCCCTCCACCGTCCTCACCCCCGAGAAGCGACGGGAGATGGGGGAGGTAGCGGTGGCCGGCGTGAAGCGGGTCGGCTACAGCAACGCCGGGACCGTCGAATTCCTGGTCGACAAACACGGAAACTTCTACTTCATCGAAATGAACACCCGCATCCAGGTGGAACACCCGGTCACCGAGTTGGTCACCGGAATCGACCTGGTGAAGGAGCAGATCCGCATCGCCGCCGGCGAACCCCTCGGCTACGGCCAGGTCGACATCGCCCTCGAGGGCCACGCCATCGAGTGCCGGATCAACGCCGAGGACCCGGAGTTCGACTTCCGCCCCGCCCCCGGCCGGATCGGCCGGCTGGTGCTCCCGGGCGGGCCGGGTATCCGGGTGGACACCGCGATCTACCCGGGATACACCATCCCGCCGCACTACGACTCCCTGATCGCCAAGCTGATCGCCTGGGGGAACACCCGGGACGAGGCGATCATGCGGATGCGGCGGGCCCTGGACGAGTTTGTGGTGGAGGGCATCCCGACGACGATCCCCTTCCACAAGAAAGTGCTCGACAACGCCTTCTTCCGGCGGGGTGAGGTGTACACGAACTTCATTCAGCGCCGGGTGCTCGCCGAGGACTAGTCATTCGCGAGGGGGATACTGGATAGGATTGCAGTGCGGGCAAACGAGCGAGTCTACGGTGAGGGGGGAACTCCCATGGAACGGGAAAGCCGGAGCGACATGGGCACGATTCGGATCGCCAACGAAGTCGTGGGAATCATCGCCGGCCTGGCGGCCACGGAGGTCGAGGGCGTGGCCGGCATGAGCGGCGGACTGGCCGGCGGGATCGCCGAGCTCCTCGGGCGAAAGAACCTGTCCAAGGGGGTCAAGGTCGAGGTCGGGGAGAAAGAGGCGGCAGCCGACCTCTTCATCATTACCGAGTACGGGGTGCAGATCCCGGAGGTAGCCACCAAGGTCCAGGAGAACGTGAAGCGGGCGATCGAGTCGATGACCGGCCTGAGCGTGGTGGAAGTGAACGTTCACGTCCAGGGGGTCCACTTCCCGCAGGAAGAGAAGCAGGAGGAAATCCGGGTCCGTTGAGCCAATAGTTGCCGCAACGCCGGGTGGGAGTCCGGCAAGGGAAAGGGGAAGGCCATATGACCGTGCTTGACCGGGTCTTGCTGGTCCTGATCTTTCTCGCGCTCTTCGTCAAGGGCGTGCTGATGCTGGCGGTGGGGCTTGTCGGGTGGGACCCCCGTCCCTGGCTGGCTGACGCGGGACAAGCCATGCTCGGCCCCTATCGCGCCGAGACGGCGGTGATCGGCTTGGCCGAGCTCGCGATCGCGTGGTACGTTCTGGCCTGGTCCGCCCGCCGGCGCCATATGAGCCGGGCCCTTATCCGGGAAACGGAACTGGGCACCATCCGCATCTCGCTGAAGGCGGTGGAGAACCTGGTGCAGCGGGCCGCCCGGCAGGTACAGGGGGTACGCGACGTCAAGGTCGACCTGCGGGCGGACAAGCAGGGGGTCTCCATCCACCTCGCAGTGACTGTGCTGCCCGACTCGGCCATCCCCGCCATCTCGGACGAACTCCAGCACCGGGTGGAGCGGTACATTGCGGAGACGGTGGGCGTGACCGTGAGCCGGGTGGCAGTGACGTTCCGCGCCGTAGCCGAAGTGGGCAAGGCCCGGGTCGAGTAGGGGGGACGAGACCGTGCAACCGAACTGGGAGCCCTTTCTGACCTGGCTGAGCAAGAACCGGGGACGCGCCATCGGTGCCGCACTGGGCTTCGCCATCGGGTTGCTGGTGATCCTTCTGGGTTTCTGGCGTGGTCTCTTCCTGGCGGCCTGCGTATGGGCGGGGTGGATGCTCGGGTCCCGGGTTGACGCCCACGAGAGCTTGACCGATCTGATCAACCGGCTCCTGCCGCCGGGGGAGTAGTCCATGAGCCGGCGCCTGGCCCGGGAGACGGCCTTGAAGATTCTTTTCCAAGTGGACGTGGGGCGCGTTCCGGTCGAGGAGGCCGTCGCCAACACGCTGACCAGCGTGGGCGGGGAGACGGAAGTCCCGGAGTTTGCGATTCAGCTGGCCCGGGGGACGGCCGAGCGGCTGGCGGAGATCGACCGGCTGCTCGGCGTCTTCGCGGTGGACTGGCCCGTGGAGCGCATGGCCAACATAGACCGCAACATCCTGCGCCTAGCGGTCTACGAGTTGCTGCTGGTCCCCGACGTGCCGGCCAGCGTCACGGTGAACGAGGCGGTCGAGCTGGCCAAGCGGTACGGCGACGCCAATTCGGCGAAGTTCGTCAACGGCATTCTGGGGAATCTGGTGCGGCATCTTTCGACCCCACGGGCGGGTCAGGGCCAGCCGGCACTGGCTGGAAGGCCGCCGGGCAAGAGCGAAGAGCCGGCGACCTAAGGCGGCGCACCGGCGGGCAGCCAGGAGCTGCCTCTTTTTCGTTATGCCCGGCAGAAAGGCGAGGAGAAGCGGAGGCATTCAGGTGGCTCGGACCGTGACGCCAGTCGTGTACTCGGTGCAGCAGCTCACCCAGCGAATCCGGGAGCTCCTTGAGGACGCGCCCGGACTCACCGCCATCCTGGTCCGGGGCGAGCTCTCCAACTTCCGGCAGCAGCATCCGTCAGGCCATCTGTACTTTACCCTCAAGGACGACCAGGCGCAACTGCGGTGCGTGATGTGGCGAAGCCGGGCCCAGAATTTGCGGTTCATGCCGCGGGACGGCCAGAAGCTCGTGGCGTTCGGCTCCATCCGGGTCTACGAGGCGCGGGGGGAATATCAGCTCCAAGTGGAGGAGTTGTGGCCCGACGGCGAAGGGGAGCTCTTCCTGGCCTTCACCGAACTCAAGGCCAGGCTTGAGGCCGAGGGGCTCTTCGCTCCCGAGCGCAAGCGGCCCCTACCGCTGTTCCCCCGCTGCGTCGGGGTGGTGACCTCGCCGGTGGGAGCGGCGATCCGGGATATCATCCACGTCATCCGGCGGCGGGCTCCAGGCATCGACATTCTCCTGGCCCCCGCGGTGGTCCAGGGGGAGGAAGCCCCCGAGTCGCTGGTGGCGGCCCTGAAGGTTCTCGGGCAGCACCCCCGGGTCGAGGTCATCATCGTCGGGCGCGGCGGAGGGTCGCTCGAGGAGCTCTCCGCCTTCAACGACGAGCGGGTGGCCCGGGCGATCGCCGCCTGCCCCGTGCCGGTCGTCTCGGCGGTGGGGCACGAGACCGACTTCACCATCGCCGACTTCGTGGCCGACTGCCGGGCAGCCACGCCCTCGGCCGGGGCGGAACTCGTGGCGCCGGACGCTCTCCGGCTCCGGAACGAGGTGGAGCGGCTAGCGGCCACCCTTGGCTACCAGCTGCGCTCGGCAGTCGAGGGGCGCCGGATGCTGGTCGAGCGGCTCACCGGGAGCCGGGCTTTTGACCTGGAGCGCCGGCTGGGCGAACTGGCCCAGGGCTTGGACGAGCTCAACGCCCTGCTGGGCGAAAGGTTGGTACGCCGATCCCAGCTCGCCCAGCGAGCTCTGAACAGCGACCTGTGGCCGCGGCTGGTCCAGGCCGGTCTCAACCTGACCCGCCGCTCAGCGACCGAGGTAGCCCGGTGGGAGGCGGAATTGAAGGCCCGCGGTCATGGGCTGGTGGAGCGCCGGCGGGGAGAGTGGGCGCCGCTCGTCGCGGCCTTGGACGCCCTCAGCCCCCTCAAGACTCTGGGGCGGGGCTACGCCGTCTGCCGGAGGCCTGGCGGGCAGGTCCTGCGGGAGGCCGGGACGGTGGCGGTGGGCGAGGAAGTCGAAGTGGTGTTGGCCCGGGGTCAGCTCGGCTGTGCGGTGACCGGGGTCTTTCCCGACGGAGGAACCGGTCGGTTGCCGTTTGCGGCGAAGGAGGAACAGAAAGATGGGGGAGAAGAAGAGCGGAGAGCCGGCGCTCAGTTTTGAGCAGGCCTTCAACCGGCTGAAGGACGTGGTGGCGGAACTGGAACAGGCTGACCTACCCCTCGACCGGGCACTGGCGCTGTTCGAAGAGGGCATCGGCTTGTCCCGGGTATGCAAGGCCCGCCTGGACGAGGCAGAAGGGCGGGTGCAGCAGCTCCTGCGGGAAGCGGACGGCCGCGTGGTCGAGGCGCCCTTCACTGCCCGCGGCGAGCAGCAGCCATGATTCTTGCCGAACGGTGGGCGGACTGCGCCCGGCGGGTCGAGACAGAGTTGGCGGCGGTTCTGCCGCCAGCCGAGGCTCCTCCGTCCCTCCTGCACGAGGCGATGCGCTATTCAACCCTCGGCGGTGGCAAGCGGCTGCGCGGGTATCTCGTGGTGGCGGCGGCCGAGGCGGTCGGCGCGCCAGCCGAGCCGGTCCTGCCGGCAGCCTGCGCAGTCGAACTGGTCCACGCCTACTCCCTCATCCACGACGACCTGCCCTGCATGGACGATGACGACTGGCGGCGCGGCCGCCCCTCCGCTCACCGGGTGTATGGGGAGGCGATCGCCCTGCTCGCCGGGGACGCCCTCCTCACCCTGGCCTTTGAGGTGATGGCGAACGGGGCGCGGGCGGCGGGCGCGTCAGCGGAGCAGGCGCTGGCGGCCACTGTCGAGCTGGCCGTGGCCTCGGGATCGCGGGGCATGGCGGGCGGCCAGGCCGACGATCTCCTGGGAGAAGGGCGACAGTTGGCCGTTCCCGAGCTCGAATCCATTCACCGGCGGAAGACCGGCGCCCTCATCCGCGCCTCGGTCCGGATCGGAGCCCTCCTGGGCGGGGCGACGCCCAGGGAGCTCGCCGCCCTGACCCGCTACGGCGAGGCGGTGGGGCTGGCCTTCCAAATCACCGACGATCTGCTGGACGTCGAAGGCGAGGCCGAAAAGACCGGAAAGACGGTGAGGAAGGACGCCGCCCGGGCGAAGGCCACCTACCCGGGGCTCTTGGGGATCGAGGAGGCCCGCCGGCGGGCTCGGGAGGCCGCCGAGGAGGCCAAGCAGGCCGTGGCGGGCTTCGGGGAGCGCGGGGAAGTGCTGGCCGCGCTGGCCGACTTCATCCTGCAGCGGGACCGATAGGAAGGGCGAGCGACTTGGGCGGAGCGTTGGCGCAACTGTTGAGCAATCCGGTCCTGGAAGTCTCCTTCCTGGCCTGGTTCATTGCCCAGTCGCTGAAGGTGGTCCATACCCTGGTCAAGGAGAAGCGCCTCAACTTCCGGCGTTTCGTAGGGGCGGGCGGCATGCCCAGCTCCCACTCGGCCTTCGTCACCTCCCTGGCCACGGCCATCGGCCAGCGGACCGGCTGGGCCAGCCCGGTGACCGCCCTGGCTTGGGTTTTCGCCATGATCGTCATGTACGACGCCGCCGGTGTCCGCCAGGCCGCCGGAAAGCAGGCGGAGATTCTCAACCAGATCGTAGACGACCTCTACCACGGCGGGCGCGTCCGAGAGGACCGGCTGAAGGAGCTCCTCGGACACAGCCCGGTGGAAGTCCTGGCCGGAGCGGCGCTGGGGGTCGTCATCGCCGCGCTGTTCACACCGCGCTAGCCTTGGTGGCCGATCCGGCCCTCCGTCCTGCTCGCCTGCCTTGAAGAGCGGACCGGACCATGGTATAATACTAACCACTTGATGGGTGGCGCAGTATTCTAGTCGGTGCCGCCGTGTCCGAAGACGGGCCTAAAGATCCGTCAAGGGCACATCGATGAAGTCCCTGGTGCTGGCTGCCGACGCCCAGTCGGTGGTTGGTGCTGGGGGTTAAGGGTGCGGGGCGATCCGCAATGGCATGCGGGCGTTGACCCCCTCCCGCGGAGACCCAAGTGCGTGGGGTGACCAGAAAACCTACGGCTTGGGCGTGAACCTGCACTTCGGTACATAGTAACAGGCGCTTGTCGTACTTAAGCTCTGTGCTGGGTGCAGCGTAGCCTGCCTTGAAGTGGCCCAGTCGGGATCGCCGGGTTCAGGCGGCCGGCCGACGCGTAAGGCCGTCCGCCGGTGCGGCGGGAAAGTTGGGCTGCAACAGAGGATAGGGCATGGCCGGCGCCGTCGAGGAAATCTCCTAGGCTGTTCCATCAAGGAAGCCCTGCGGGGATTAGAGTGTGGACTAAGTGGTAATCCAGCCCGGCGCGCGGCGACGCCGCCGAGGGGCGCTCAAAGGGAAACCGCCGGTGCGGCAACGACCGGTGCGCCTTATGGGAAAACCAGCTGGACCTCAAGCCGCAATGTTTACTCGCTGGGCTGCCACCCGTCACTTCATATTGTCCGTTCCCAGCGTCAGGCTGTTTCTGGAGGGACACCATTGCCGGATTCGCTGCGCAAGTTGCTCGGGATGGGGTTCTGGACCCTCCTCATCGCGCTCGGCGTGGCGTTCGTCTCCCATGCGGTCATCACCAAAGTCGGGCTGCTGCCGGCTTTTTCTCTTTTGGTGGCGATCATTCTCTTCAACGTCGGGGCAGACATAATCGGGACGGCGGCGACGGCGGCCGGGGAGCCGCCCTTTCACGCCATGGCGGCCAACAGGGTCCCCGGAGCGCGAGAGGCTATCTACCTGGTGCGTCATGCCGACCGGGTAGCCAACGTGGCCAACGACCTGCTCGGCGATGTTTTCGGCACCATCAGCGGGGCGGTGGGAGCGGCCATCGTGGTGCGGCTGGTCGCGGCCTGGGAGGCGCCGGAGACCCTGGTCAGCGCCTTCCTCCTGGCGCTGATCGCCGCGGTCACGGTGGGCGGGAAGGCAGCGGCCAAGACCATGGCCATCCGCCGGGCCAACGAAGTCATCTTTCTCCTGGGGCGGTTCTTTCACCGCTTCGGTCACCTCACCGGGCTGCGTCTTCCGGCCGCCGACGGCAGCCGGCGGACGGCCCGAAGGCGGGCGCGGCGCCGCTAGAAATGGGGTTGGGGCATGTCGATCCTGGAGCGCATTGACCAGCCGGCGGACCTGCGCCGGCTGACTGCCGAAGAGCTGAACCGGCTGGCGGACGAAATCCGGGAGATTCTGGTGCAGACGGTCGCCCGGACCGGCGGCCACCTCGCCTCGAACCTGGGCGTGGTGGAGCTGACTATCGCCTTGCACCTGGCCTTCGACAGCCCGAGGGATCAAATCATCTGGGACGTCGGCCACCAAAGCTACGTGCACAAGCTCCTGACGGGACGGCGCGCCGCCTTCTCCTCGCTCCGGCAGTACGGGGGGCTCGCCGGTTTCCCCAAGAGGGCCGAGAGCCAGCACGACCTCTTCGAGACCGGGCACTCGTCGACGGCCCTCTCGGCGGCCCTGGGCCTGGCCATCGCCCGGGACCTGGCAGGCAGAAACAACCAGGTCGTGGCGGTGGTGGGGGACGGGGCGATGACGGCCGGCATGGCCTTCGAGGCGCTCAATCAGATCGGCCACCTGAAGAAACACATCATCTGCGTGCTCAACGACAACGAGATGTCCATCGCCCGTAACGTCGGAGCGATGTCGCGGTACCTGGCCCGCCTGCGCATGGACCGCACTTACACCCGGGCCAAGGACGACATCGAGTATCTCCTGAACCGGATCCCGGCCGTCGGCCCCGGGATGGCCCGTCTGGCGGAAAGGCTCAAGGACAGCCTGAAGTACCTCCTCGTGCCGGGCATGCTCTTCGAAGAACTGGGCTGGAGTTACTTCGGCCCCTTCGACGGCCACGACGTCCAGGCGCTGGTCGAGGCTTTCCGGGAGGCCAGCCAGTACGCCGACCCGGTGATGATCCACGTGCTGACCCGGAAGGGGAAGGGGTACGAGCCGGCCGAGACTGACGCCGCCCGCTTCCACGGGACGGCCCCTTTTGTGGTCGAGTCCGGCGAGCTGCTCCGCCAGCCGACCAGGCCCTCCTACACCCAGGTTTTCGGCGAGACGATGGTCCAGCTCGCCCGGCGGGACCCGCGGATCGTCGCCATCACGGCGGCCATGCCGGAGGGGACGGGATTGACCGAGTTCGCCCAGGCCTTTCCAGAGCGCTTCTTCGACGTTGGGATCGCCGAGCAGCACGGCGCCACTCTGGCGGCCGGGCTCGCCGCCGCTGGCCTGCGCCCGGTCTTCGCGGTGTACTCCACCTTCCTCCAGCGCGGTTACGACCAGATCGTCCACGACATAGCGCTGCAGAACCTGCCGGTGGTCCTGGCGGTGGACCGAGGCGGGCTCGTCGGGGAGGACGGCCCGACGCACCACGGCAGCTTCGACCTGTCCTACCTGTCCCACATCCCCAACCTGGCGGTGATGGCGCCCCGGGACGAGCGGGAGTTGCAGCAGATGCTGGCTGCCGCCTTCACCGCCCCGGGCCCGGCGGCCATTCGCTACCCGCGGGCCAGCGGGGAGGGGTTGCCGCTCTACGGGCGGGACATCCCCCTCCTGCCCGAGGGCGCGGGGATACCGACCGTCCCGTGGGGGCGGGGTGAAGTGCGGCGGCGCGCCGAAGGGGCTCGGGTGGCGCTCGTGGCGCTTGGAACGATGGTCGTGGTGGCCGAGAAGGCGGCTGATCTTCTGGCGGGCGAGGGGATCCCGGCCACGGTGGTCAATGCCCGCTTCTGCCGCCCGCTCGATGAGGAACTGCTGCTGGGAGTGGCGGACGCTGCCGGAGCCGTAGTGACGCTGGAGGAGAACACCGCGCGGGGCGGGTTCGGCGCGGTTGTCCTCGAGGCGCTCAGCCGCCACGGGCGGTCGGGGATGCGCACCCTGCTTCTGGGCCTGCCGGACGAGTTCGTGACCCACGGCAGCCGGTCAGTGCTTTTGGAAGCCGTGGGTTTGACCCCGGCGGCGGTGGCCCGGCGAGTCGGCGCCTGGCTTGCAGGTGGGCCGGAGTGAGGAGAGGCGGCCGGCAGCGGCTGGACCAGTTGCTCGTCGAGCGGGGCCTCTTCGCCAGCCGGGAGCGGGCCCGGGCGGCGATCATGGCCGGCCTGGTCGAGGTGGCGGGGCGCCGGGTGGACAAGGCTGGAACGCCGGTGGACCCGGAGGTTCCCGTCAAGGTGCGGGGGGAGGCGGTTCCCTACGTCAGCCGGGGCGGGTTGAAGCTGGCCCGGGCGCTCGAGGTCTTCTCGATCCCGGTGGAAGGGCGGGTGGCGATCGACGTGGGCGCCTCGACCGGCGGCTTCACCGAAGTCCTCCTGCGCCACGGGGCGCGGCTCGTCTACGCCGTGGACGTAGGCTACGGGCAGCTCGCCTGGAAGCTGCGCCAAGACCGGCGAGTGGTGGTCCTCGAGCGGACCAACATCCGCCACCTGGACCCCTCCCGCCTGCCGGTGGCGCCGGACCTGGCCACCGTCGACACCTCCTTCATCTCGGTGCGCCTCTTCCTGCCTCATCTCCTCTCCCTCCTCCGCCACCCCGCCGACTTGGTCATCCTCGTCAAGCCGCAGTTCGAAGCGGGCCGCGGCGAGGTGGGCAAGAAGGGCGTGGTGCGGGATCCGGCGGTTCACCGGGAGGTGCTGGTCCGGCTGGCCGAGTCAGCGGCCGGGGCCGGCGCCACCTGGGCCGGCTTCACCTTTTCCCCGGTCGCCGGCCCGGAGGGCAACCTGGAGTTCCTGATGCACCTCAAGACCGGGGAAGACTGGACGAGCCCGGTGGCGGTGCCCCTTCCGGCGAACCTGGCGGTCGAGGCCGAGCGGGTGGTGGCGGCGGCCCATGCCCAGGTGGCCGGGGAAGGGAAAGGAACGCCCCGGACCGAATAATTATGCACAAGGGGACGGAGGGCAAGCCGTGAAGCGTATTGGCCTCATTCCGAACCTGAACAAGGAACGGGCGCATGAGGCGACCCTCAACCTCCTCGCCTGGCTGGCAGAGCACGGCGTGGCGGTGGTGGTCCCCGAAACGGAGGCGCAGGCTGTCGGCCGGCCCGAGTTGGCCCGCCCTCTGGCGGTCCTGGCCGAAGAGGTCGAGGCCGCGGTGGTCCTGGGCGGGGACGGCACCCTGCTCAGCGCCGCCAAGCCGCTGGCCCGGGAAGGGAAGCCGCTGCTCGGCATCAATTTGGGCCACTTGGGCTTCCTGAGCGAGATCGAGATCGGGGAGGCCGAAGAGGCGCTGGACCGGCTCCTGAGGGGCGACTACACTATCGAGCGCCGCATGATGCTGGTGGCGACCGTGATGCGCCGAGGCTGTGCCGTGGAGCAGCATCACGCCTTGAATGACGTGGTGGTCAACCGGGGAGCGGTGGCCCGGATCATCACCCTCGAGGCGGTGGCGGGGGACGAGCGGATCGAGCGCTTCCGCGGCGACGGCTTGATCGTGGCGACCCCGACCGGCTCCACCGCCTACTCGCTGGCCGCCGGGGGACCGATTCTCGCGCCTCAGCTTGAGGCCATCCTACTCACCCCGATCTGCCCGCACACCCTCTATGCCCGCTCGCTGGTCCTGCGCCCGGACGCCCGGCTTAAGATCCGGGTCCTGGCCTCCAGCGAGGAGGTGGCCCTGACCGTGGACGGGCAGGTCGGCCAGGCCTTGACCACCGGTGACGAGCTCACCATCGAGCGCTCTCCCCTGGTGACCAAGCTGGTGCGTTTGAAGCCGCCGGGGTTCTTCCGGGTGGTCCACACCCGCCTCAGCCATCTCGCATCGCTCTGAGAGGGGTGAAACTGTGAAAGGGCGCCGCCACGCCATGATCCTTGAGGCGATCCACCAGCGGCCCATCGGGACTCAGGCAGAACTGACCGAATACCTCCGGGAGCGCGGGATCGAGGTGACTCAGGCCACCGTCTCCCGGGACATCAAGGACCTGCGCCTGGTCAAGGTGGCGACCGGTGACGGCGGCTACCGGTACGCCGTCCCGCCGGACCGGCTCGCGGAAGAGGCGCTGGCGCGGGCCAAGCGGATGCTGAGGGAGTTCATGACGGCCGTCGACGCCAGCGAGAACCTCATCCTGCTGAAGACGCCCCCGGGTTCAGCCCAGGCGGTGGCGGCGGCCCTGGACGCCCTGGAGTGGCCAGACGTCCTGGGGACGGTGGCCGGCGACGACTCCATCCTGGTCGTGGTCCGGACGGCGCCGTACGAGCCCCCCAGCCCCGCCCGGGAAGCAGCCGCCCGGGTGATCGAACGCCTCCTGGAACTGCGAGGCTGAGAGATGCTGAAAGAGGTGCACATCGAGAACTTCGCCCTCGTCGAGCAGGTGGATCTCTCGTTTGGTCCCGGGTTCACTGTGCTGACCGGGGAGACCGGCGCGGGGAAGTCCATCCTGATCGACGCGGTCGAGGTGATGCTCGGCGGGCGGACCGGCCCCGAGACACTCCGGCGAGGCGCTGAGACGGGCGTGGTGGAGGGCGTCTTCGCTCTGGAGCCGGGGGCGCCCGCCACGGCCTTCCTGGCGGAGGCGGGGATTGCCGCCGATCCGGATGCCGAGCCGGGAAAGGCCACGTACGTCTTCAGCCGGGAGTTCTCCTCGGGCGGGCGGACCCGCTGCCGCATCAACGGCCGGACGGTCACCCGCGACCAACTCTTTGCGGCCGGCAGCCTCCTGGTCAATCTCCACGGCCAGCACGAACACCAGTCCCTCCTCCACCCCCACAGGCAGTTGAGCCTGCTCGACGCCTTCGCCGGAGAGGAAGCGCTCGCCCGGCGGGAAGAAGTGGCCCGCCTCTACGAACAGCTGCGGGAACTGACGCGCCGGTGGGAGGAAGCGACTGCCGGCGAGGCCCGGCGGGCCCAGCGAATTGACTTTCTCCGCTTTCAACTCAAGGAAATCCGCGATGCCCAGTTGAGTCCCGGAGAAGAGGAGGAACTGCTCCGGGAGCGGCAGCTCCTCCGCCAGGCGGAGAAGCTGACCTTCCAGTTGGAACGGGCGTATGCCGCCCTATACGGGGGTGAAGGCGGGGTGGGCGCCGGCGACCTCCTGGGGGAGGCGCTGGCTGCCCTGGAGGAACTGGCCCGGATCGATCCGGCCCTGGAGGCCCTGGCCGAGGTGGTGAAGGTCACTGGGGTGCAGGTAAGGGAGGCTTCCCGGGAACTCTCCGTCTATCGCGACCGGGTGGACCTCGATCCCCGGCGGCTGGACTGGATCGAGGAGCGGCTGGACCGGATCGCCCGGCTGAAGCGGAAGTACGGGACGGACGTACCCGCCGTCCTCGCCTACGCCGAGCAGTGCGCGGCGGAGCTCGCCGCCCTGGAACAGACGGAGGAGAGCCTGGAGGGGCTGGCAGCCGCCCGAATAGAGGCGGAGAAGGCGCTCGAGAGCGCGGCCAGCCGGCTGAGCGAGGCCCGGCGGGCGGCGGCCGCCCGGCTGGGCGAGCTGGTCTCCGCGCTTCTGCCCCAGCTGGCGCTGGCCCGGGCACGCCTGACGGTGGGAGTGTCCGAAGGAGAGGTCGGTCCTTCCGGCCGGGACCGGATCGAGTTTCTCTTCACCGCCAACCCCGGGGAACCCGCCCGCCCCCTGGCCCGGATCGCCTCGGGGGGCGAGCTGTCCCGGCTGATGCTGGCTCTCCAGACGGTGCTGGCCCGCGTCGACGCCACGCCGACGCTGATCTTCGACGAGATCGACGCCGGGATCAGCGGTCGGGCCGGGCAGACGGTGGGGGAGTGCCTGGCCCGTCTGGGCCGCGAACGCCAGGTGGTTTGTGTCACGCACCTTCCCCAGATTGCCAGCATGGCGGAGCACCATTACCTCATCGCCAAAGGGATGGGGGCGAAGGGGAGAGTGCAGGTGTCGGCCACCCTGCTGGACCGGGAGGGCAGAGTGGCGGAGATCGCCCGGCTGGTGGGGGGCGTGAAGCTCACGCCAACCACTCTGCGCCACGCGGAAGAGATGGTGCGGATGGCCGAGGAGCGCCGGCTCAAGAGGGAATAGCCCTGTCGTGCGCCGGGCACTCTACGCCTGATATCAGGCCAAGAGTGGCCGGGGCGAGGGATGAGGGTGACCCGGCGTCTCCAGTCTTTCGGGAGGGTTCTCCTCTTTTTTTTGGCCCTGCTCGGAGGGGCCTGGCTCTCCGCCGAGTGGGGGGCCGGGCTGCCGCACGAGATCCACCTCATGCTGGGCCGGGGCCGCGGGTTCGAGATGCGCTGGCCCATCGTCGTCTCGCTGCCCGCGGCTGGCCGGGAGCAGCCGGTCCTCCGCCTGGCCCAGACCTCGGACCGCCGGCCGTTGCTCCTGGGCTTCGCTGGCACCGGCCCGCGCCGCCTCGTGCTGTACCCGGTCCGGGAAGGCAGCACCCGGCTTACTCTGCGCCTCTTCGGGCTCATCCCTCTGCGGGAACGCCAGGTCACGGTGCTTCCGGAAGTCCGGGTGGTTACCGGCGGCCAGTCCATCGGCGTCCTGGTGGCTAGCCGGGGGGTGGTCGTGACCGGCTTCAGGCCGGTGACTCTGGCGGACGGGGGCACAGAGGAGCCGGCCCGGAAGGCCGGGGTGCGGGTGGGCGACCTGGTGACTGCGGTGGACGGGCGGCCGGTGTATACCGCCAGCCAACTGGGGGCGCTCGTGGGTGCGGGGCGGGGACGGCCGGTGGTGCTGGAGATCTGGCGGGGCGGCCGGCAGCTGCAGGTTAAGGTAGCTCCAGCCTGCGCGGGGGAGGAGCCGGAGGCGGGCGGGCAGTCGGGGTGGCGGCCTGAGCGCCCGGGGCGGTGGCGACTCGGCCTCTACGTGGAGGATCCGACGGCCGGCGTGGGGACGCTGAGCTTTTGGGACCCCCGGACGGGGATCTACGGGGCCCTGGGCCACATGATCACGGACGGGTTCACCCGCCAGCGGGTGACCCTCCACCAGGGGCGGATCGTCCCGGCGGTCATCGCCGGAATTCAGCCGGGGCGGCGGGGGCGCCCGGGGGAGAAGATCGGCCTCTTTCATCACCGTTATGGCGTCCTGGGGACGATCGAGCGCAACACGGCGTGCGGGATTTTCGGCCGGATAGTGCAGCCGCCCGCGGGGGACCAGCGGTTCGTGCCGGTGGCCACCCGGGAGGAGGTACACACCGGGCCGGCGGAGATCCGGACGGTGGTCCGCCAGCAGCAGGTGGAGAGTTTCCGCATCGAGATCGTCCGGGTGAGACGTTCAGCCCGCCCAACCGGCAAGAGTCTGGTCATCCGGGTCACCGATCCGCGCCTTCTGGCCTCCACAGGCGGGATCATCCAGGGCATGAGCGGGAGCCCGATCATTCAAGACGGACGGCTGGCCGGGGTGGTGACCCACGTTTTTGTCAACGATCCGGCCCGGGGGTACGGGGTGCTGGCGGAGTGGATGGCCCTGGAGGGCGGCTTGATCGCCGGCCCGGACCAGGTAAAAAAAGGAGAATCCCGCGCTTCGTAGAAATGTAACGCCATCGCCGCACAGGGGTGGCAGGGATGACTTCCGAGCCGATCAAGATTCTCATGGCCGATGACAGCGGGGACCTGTGCCACATCGTATCGCAGGCGGTGAAACGCCGTCGCGACATGGAGTTGGTCGGAGTGGCCCACGACGGGTGGCAGGCCCTGGCGCTGCTCAGCGAGCGCCAGCCCGACGTCCTCCTGCTTGACCTGATCATGCCGCAACTCGACGGGATCGGCGTGCTCGAGGAACTCGGGCGGCTCAAGCCGGTCAAGCGCCCGAAGGTCATCGTCTTCTCGGCGGTCGGGGCGGAGAGCCTGGCCAACGAGGTCCTCTCGCTCGGGGCCGACTACTACATCATCAAGCCCTTCCAGCCGGACATGCTCTGCACCCGGATCTGGCAGGTGGTGCACGAGCCGGGCAAGAAACCGCAGCACACGCCCCCCATCCCCCTCGTCGCCGCGGTCAACCGGATTCTGCACCGGCTCGGCGTCCCGGCGGAGTTCAAAGGGGCCAGTTACCTGCGCGAGGCGGTCCTTTTGGTCTTGGAAGACGAGCGGAACCTGTCCGAGGTCACCAAGAGGCTCTATCCGGAGATCGGCCGGCGCTTCGGTGTTTCACCGGCCCTGGTGGAGCGGAACCTGCGCCACGTGATCGAGCACACCTGGACCTTCGGGAATATCGAGGCCCTCTACGACGTGTTCGGGGCCACCATCCGGGCGAATTCGGGGAAACCGACCAACTCGTCGTTTATCGCCCGCATCGCCGACCTCGTGCGACTCTCAAGCTAGAACCGGGAGGATTGACGGTGGGTTCTCCAGAACGCGTGGCCGGCGTCGCCCGGGTCGATCGCCGGACGAAGCGCCTGGCCAAACGGATCCGCCCGGGGGAAGTGGCGATCATCGACCACGTGGACCTGGACGAGGTGTCGGCCGAGTCCCTGGTCTCCGCCCGGGTCAGGGCGGTCGTCAACGCCAGCCCTTCTATCAGCGGGCGCTACCCCAACCTCGGCCCGGCGGTCCTCGCCGAGGGCGGGGTTCTGCTGTTCGACGCCCTCACGCCCGGGGTGATGGACCTGGTGGGGGAAGGGGACGAGATCGAGATCCTCGGCACCACGCTCTACCGCCGGGGAGAGGCGGTGGCCCAGTTGGAACGTCTCTCCCCGCCTCGGATCAAGGAACGGATGGCGGTCGCCAGGGCTCACCTCAGCGAGGAGCTGGACCGGTTCGTCGAGAACACCCTGGAATACGCCAAGCGGGAGAAGGGGCTCATCCTCGGGGACATCCCGCTACCGGAAGTGGCCGCCCCGCTGAAGGGCCGGCACGCCCTGGTGGTCGTCCGGGGCTCCGACTACCGGGAGGACTTGGCCGCGATCCGGGGGTATATTGAAGAAATGCGGCCTGTCCTCATCGGCGTGGACGGCGGAGCGGACGCGCTGCTCGAAGAGGGTTACCGGCCGGACCTGATCGTCGGCGACATGGACTCAGTCTCCGACAAGGCGCTGCTCTCGGGGGCGGAGATCGTGGTCCACGCCTACCCCGACGGCCGGGCGCCAGGCCTTGACCGGATCGAACGGCTGAAGGTGGCCGCCAAGACGTTCCCCGTACCCGGGACGAGCGAGGACGCGGCGCTCCTTCTGGCGCACGGGAAGGGCGCGGCGCTGATCGTGGCGGTGGGGACCCACTCCAACATGATCGACTTCCTCGAGAAAGGGCGCTCCGGCATGGCCAGCACGTTTCTCGTCCGCCTCAAGGTCGGGTCGATCCTGGTCGACGCCAAAGGGGTCAACAAGCTCTATCGGGGGCGGCTGCGCCTGCGCTACCTCGTGCAGATCGGCCTGGCGGCGCTCATCCCCGTCCTCGTGGTGATCGGGTTGTCCGAACCGATCCAGCGGATCGGGCGGGGAACCCTGGTGCATCTCCGCTCGTTGCTCAGGCTTTAGACGTTAGGCAGGGATTCCAGTGATCATCGACATCCGTTACCACATCGTCTCGCTCGTCGCCGTTTTCCTGGCGCTGGGACTGGGAATTCTCATCGGCACCGCGGCCCTGGGGGAGCGGGTCCTGGTTCAAGAGCAGAACCGGCTGATCGAGCGGTTGGAGAGCGACGTGACCCGGCTGACCAACGAACGGCGCGACCTGCAGCGGGAACTGTCCCAGGAGCGGGCGGCGCTGCGCCAGGCCGACCGCTTCGGGCGGGAGGTGCTGCCCTATCTCGTGGCTGACCGGCTGTACGGGAAGCAGGTGGCGGTGATCCGCCTGAGTCCAGCGCCGGAGAGCCGGCCGGGCGTCGACGAGCTGCAGGCCGTGCTGCGCCGGGCCGGGGCCGAAGTGACGACGTCGCTCGCCTTCCTGGAGGACCCGGTACAGATGGACGCCTCCCACCGGGCGGGGGTAGCGAGGATCCTGGGAGTTGCCGACCCGGCGGCCGAGGGACTGCCGGTCGAGACCCTGCGGGGGATCGCCCGGGAACTGGCCCGCGGCGCCCCGACTCTGCTCACCTCCTACCTGGTGGACGCCGAGATGGTGGCAGTCACCGGCGGCACGAAAGCTCCGGCCCAGGTTGCGGTAATCGTCGGCGGGGCGGCGAACGAGGCGCGGGCGGAATCCGTCCGCACCCTGGATCTGCCGTTGATCGACGCCCTGCGCGGGGCGGGCTTGACGGTGGCGGTGGTGGAGACGACCGACGTCGCCGTCTCGCTGATCAAACACTACCGGACGAAGGGCGTGCTGACCGTGGACAACATCGACACGCCGGCGGGGCAGGTGGCCTTAGTCATGGGGTTGGCGATGGGTAAGACCGGGAATTACGGGGTCAAGGAGACGGCCCGGCAGCTTCTGCCAGTGACTGGAGAGGCCAGCTTGCCGTGAGCATCGGGGGGACCCGCGGGGCGGAGGGGAAGCCCCGGGTGACGGTCCTCATCCCCGCTCTGAACGAGGCGGCGACCATCGCCGCGACCGTCCGGGCAGTGAAGGCGACGGGGCTGGTCGACGAGGTGATCGTGATCGATGACGCCTCAGAGGACGGCACCGGCCGGCTCGCCGAGGAAGCGGGGGCCCGGGTGCTCCGTCGGGCGGCCCGCGGCGGCAAGGGCGGGGCGCTCAACGCCGGTCTGGCAGAAGCCAGAGGCGAGGTCATCGTGGCGCTGGACGCCGACATCGGAGAGAGCGCCAGCGAGGTGCGGCACCTGATCGCGCCAGTGCTGGCCGGGCAGGCCGACCTGACCATCGCCCGCTTCCCCCGGGCCCGGCGCAAGGGCGGGTTCGGTCTGGTCAAAGGGTTGGCGCGGTGGGGCATCCGCCGCCTGACAGGGCTCGAGATGGAGAGCCCCCTCTCGGGGCAGCGGGCGATGCGCCGGGCGGTCATCGAGGACCTGGGGGGCTTCGCCTCGGGGTTCGGGGTCGAGGTGGGAATGACTATCGACGCCGCCCGGCGGGGATTCCGGGTCCGGGAGGTGCCGGTCCGGATGAGCCACCGCGAGACCGGCCGCGACCTGGCCGGCTTCCTCCACCGGGGGAGGCAGTTCCTCCACGTGGTCCGGGAGCTGCTCCGGCGGATGGGAGGTGGGGCGGCGGAATGATGCTGCTCGCCACTGCGGCCTGGGCGCTGGGCGTGGTTCTGGCCTGGGCGGTGTATGATCCGGTGGTCCAGCTGTTGCGGGCGGCCGGGGCAGTCCGGCCCAACTACGCGGGCCGGCTGGTCCCGGTGGCCGGCGGTTTGGTCTTCGTCCTGGCGACCCTCCTGGCTCAGACGGTGCAGTGGATCCTTTTGGGCTTGTCACCCTGGTGCGGCTACCCCGTCCAGTCCCTGCTGACCGGCGCCTTTGCCCTGCTGGGCTTCGCCGCGCTGGGGCTGATCGACGACCTGTTGGGCTCGCGCGAGGCGGGCGGCTTCGGCGGACACTTCCGCCTGCTGCTCACAGAGGGGCGGCTGACCTCGGGCGCCCTGAAGGCGCTGGGCGGGGCGGTGGTGGCGGCTTGGCCGGCCTTGACGGCGGCTCTGGCCCGGGGAGAACTGGCAGGCGAGCCTCCGGCCTTGGTTTGGAGCACCGCCGCGATCAACCTCTTGCTCATCGCCTTGACCGCCAATGCGGTCAACTTGCTCGACCTGCGGCCGGGACGGGCGTTCAAAGGGTTTCTCTTGCTCTGGGTCCTGGCGCTGGTCTTCAGCCAGCCTGGCCACCTGGTCTGGGTGTGGGTTTCGCCGCTCGCCGGCGCGGCGACGGTCTTCGCCCTCCACGACCTGCGCAGCGAAGTCATGATGGGTGACACGGGAAGCAATGTCCTGGGAGCATTGATCGGCGTGGGGGTGGCCTGGAGCTGGACGATCTCAGGCAAGCTCGGCTGGCTTGCCGGGCTCTTGCTGTTCCACCTGTACACGGAACGGGCCTCGCTCTCGGCCCTGATCGAGCGGGTGGCGGTGTTGCGCTGGCTGGACCGGTTGGGGCGGCCGGCGGAGGGAAAGGACGGGTCGGCGTGAGATTCGGAGTGCACGTGCCGGTAGGGGGCGGGTTGGCCCGGGCGGTGGCCCGGGCGGTCGAGCTCGGGTGCGAGACGATCCAGATTTTCAGCGGCAACCCCCGGGGCTGGCGGAGTGGGCCCGTTCCGCAGCCGGCCGGGGATCAGTTCCGGGCGGCGCTGGCCCGCGAGGGTATCGCTCCGCTGGTGGTCCACGCGATCTACCTCATCAACCCGGCCTCGTCTAAGGATGACATCCGGGAGAAGTCGGTGGCGGCCCTGGCCGAACTGCTCGGGCGGTGCGTGGCCCTGGACGCGGCATACCTGGTTCTCCACCCCGGGAGCCACGGCGGCGACGGAGTCGCGGCCGGAGCCCGGCGGGCCGGGGAAGCGCTGGCCGAAGCCTGGTCCAGAGCGGGGAAACCCGGTCGTCCCACCATCCTCCTGGAGAACGTGGCCGGTGGGGGGATGCTGGTCGGAGGCACGCCCGGCGAGCTTGCGGCGATCCGGGAGGCGGCCGGGGAGCTCGGGCCGCGCCTGGGGGTGTGCCTCGACAGCTGCCACGCCTTTGCCGCCGGGTACGACGTCCGCCGCACCACCGGATGGGAGAGGCTGCTGGCCGAGGTGGAGCAGGCCTGGTGGCCGGGGGCGGTCAAGGTCATCCACGCCAACGACTCGGTGGGGGGGTTGGGCTCGCACCGGGACCGCCACACCCACCTCGGACAAGGAGCCATCGGCGAAGAGGGGTTCCGGGCGATGATGGTCCAGCCGGCCCTGCGGGGGCTGCCTGTCCTCCTGGAGACGCCCCAGGACGACCCCGGGCACGACGTGCGCAACCTGAAAACCTTGCGCCGTCTATGGCAAGAAGTCACCTCCTAGCGGTTCGAGAAGGAAATTCGTTACATCTCGTCGAATCTTGTGGCAGAAGTACGATCTTCTGCCATTTCTTTGCTCTCGCGGGGAGGCGAGCAGCGTGCGCATTGACCCTGGAAGAGCAGACCGGGGAGCTGCGAGGCGGCAGTGGGGGTGTGCGGCCCTGGCGGCAACCCTGTTGGTTCTGGGCGTGGGTGGAGGGCTCGCCCGAGGCGCTGAGCCGGCGGCCTTCTACGTGGTGCAAGCCGGCGACACCCTCTATTCCCTGGCCAGGCGGGTTGGGACGACCGTCGAGGCGCTACGGGAGCTGAACGGCATCGGGCCCGACTGTCTCATCCGCGTTGGCCAACGCCTGGTATTACCGGTGACACCGGCCGCCCCACCGCTGACGCCGGCGCCAAACCCGGCGGGACAAGTGGTTCCAGCGGGTGGCGAGCGGCCGTCCGGCGGGCAGGGTTCCGCGAGCGGGAAAGCCTACGCGACAGTGCGCCCGGCCTCCGAAGCTCAGCGGCCGCCGGAGTGGCTGGCCGACCGCGGAGCGCTGGTGGGGCGTCCGCCCAAGCCGGGGGCGACGAACGCTGAGCCTCAGCCCGGACCGACTCCGCCGGCCGAGATCCAGCCGGCGTCTCCTGCGCCGGTCCCGCCCGGGCCCGAGCCGGAGACGCCTGATTCCAGGGAGCCGGACGTGGAACGGCCAGCCGGGCCGGAGGGGACAGCGGTCGCAGCGGGGGCCGTCATCCCGTGCACGGAGGAGGAACGGTTGCTTCTGGCGCGCCTCGTGACGGCCGAAGCGGGGAATGAGCCGCTCGAGGGCCAGGTCGGCGTAGCGGCGGTGGTGGTGAACCGGATCCGCCACCCAGGCTTCCCCAAGACCATCACCGCCGTCATCCGGGAGCCGGGTCAGTTCAAGGCGGTGGAGCTGGGGCGCCTGCAATCCGTGGTCCCGGGGCCGACTGCCCTGGCGGCGGTGGACCGGGCGCTCAGCGGAGAGGATCCCACCAACGGGGCGCTCTTCTTCTACAACCCCCGCAAGTCCGTGGCGATGGATTTCTGGCGGACCCGCCCGGTGACGGCGGTCATCGGCGCCCACAACTTCGCCCGCTAGCGGATTTCTTCCCGTTCAAGCTGCTTCCTCTTGCTGCATAAACATCAGGCAGGGGGGAGCCGCATGGTTATCGACTTGCGAGGTCGGGGTCGTCGGGCGGCCGCCGGCCTCTTCTTGTTGGCCGGCCTGGCTCTGGCCGTCCGGGGAGCCGGCCAGGTGGCCGGGGAGGTCGCGGCGGTGGTCTCCCCGGGACCGGTCTCTATCCGGCGGGTGGCCCGGACAGAGCGGGTGGTGGCCCTGACCTTCGACGCGGCGTGGGGAGTCGAGGAGGCGGAGGCCATCGTCACGGCGCTAGTTCGAAGCCGCCTCCCGGCCACGTTCTTCCCTTCCGGCGCCTGGCTCGTGCAGCAAGGCGGGCTGGCCCAGCGGATGGTGGAGCAGGGGTTCGAGTTCGGCAATGCCACCGAGTCCTATCCTCACCTCGATGCGCTCCCGCCCGAGGCCCAGGCCGACGAGATCCGCCGGGCGGACGCCCGGCTCACTCGGCTCACCGGCAAGAAGGTCACCCTGTTCCGGCCGCCTTATGGGGAAACGACCCCGACCGCCGAGTTGGTCGCCAGAGAGCTGGGTTACCGCACTGTCCTCTGGTCGGTGGACGCTCTGGACGGGCGGAACCCGCCGCCGGAGCTCATCGCCGCGGTGGTCGAGCGGAACCTGGCGCCCGGCGCCATCATCCGCCTGACCACCGCCGGGCGCACGACGGCCAAGGCGATACCCCTGGTGAGCCGCCTCCTCGCCCGACGGGGTTACCGCGCCGTAACCCTGTCCGAGCTGCTGCTGGCCGGAAACTACTACGTCGACCGGGAAACCGGCGAACAGCGCCCGCTGCCGGGGAGCCGGGCCGAGGAGCGGCCGGTCCTGGCGGAGTGGTGGGAACGGTGGCGGAGGGGGGCGAAGAAAGGGGTCACTTTCGCCGGACAGCCGGTGGGAGGGCTTCTTCCGGAGGAGATCCGGGAACGGGTCGAGGAACTGGCCCGCCGCCTCGACCGGCCACCGCAGGAGGCGCGCTGGGACGAGGCAAAAGGGGTGGTGCAGCCGGAGGTCCACGGGCGGCGGGTGGACGTGGAGGCGACCCTCCAGGCGGTCCTGGCCGCTCCGGCTGGAGCATCTGTCCAGCCGGTCGTCCGCACGGTGGCGCCCCGGGTCGTGAGCCGCATGTTCAGTCCGGTCTACCGGGGCCGGTCGGAGGGTCGCCGGGCAGCGCTGATGTTCAACGTCGCCTGGGGGAACGAGGTCTTGCCGCAGCTTCTGGCGGAACTGGCGAAGGCCGGGGTGAAGGCCACCTTTTTCGTCGAGGGCCGGTGGGTCAACCGCTATCCGGAGCTTCTGCGGGAAATCGCCGCCGCCGGGCACTGCCTCGGAAGCCATGCCTACCAGCACCTGGACTACCGGACGCGCCCCCCGGCTGAGTTGCGGGAGTCCCTGCGCCGCACAGAAGAGGCGGTCAGGGAAGCCGGGGGGACCCTGGCCCCGCTGTTCGCCCCGCCGGCCGGGGCAGTGAACCCGGCGATGGCCAGGACAGCGGCCGAGGCGGGCTATTGGACCATCATGTGGACGGCGGACACGATCGACTGGCAGCAACCGGCACCAGGGGTCATCCGGGAGCGGGTCCGCCGCAAGCTCGTCCCCGGCTGCCTGATTCTGCTCCATCCCACGGTCTCGACCGTCCGGGCCCTGCCCGACCTCATCGCGGACCTCCGCCGGCAGGCCTATACCTTGGTCACAGTGGCGGAACTCCTGCCCGCGTCAGCCCCACCGTGAGCCGACAAGGCTCCAAAAGCGGGGATCCTCGAACCCGAGCCGCCAGAGGGCGACGCCCCGCAGGCCGCGCTGCTCGACGATCTTGAGCTTGTGGGCGAGGCTGTCCGCCGACTCGAACCAGACAGTATGCATACTCCCGTTCTTGTAGTAGGTGAAGTACGGCGACTGGGCGGCGGTGCTCCACTGGATAGTCCGCCCGTAGCGCCGGGCGAGCGCCACGGCGTCGCTGTAGCTGACCGCCTTGGCCTTCCCTCCGCTCGGCCAGTCGTAGCCGTAGCCGGCTACGCCCAGGATGAGCTTGGAGGGAGAGACCTGTGAGGCGGCGTAAGAGGCGACCGCGTCCACCCACCGCACGGAGGCGATAGCTCCCGGCCGGCCGTTGGCGAAGTGCTCGTCGTAAGTCATCAACATCATCAGGTCCACGTACTGTCCGAGGGCGGCGTAGTCGTACGCTCCCGACCAGCTGTTGCGCGGGTCGTCGTACGTCTTGGCCGGGACGGAGATCGTCACGAGCTTCCCCAAGGGTTTCAACGCCTGGGAGAGGTCCCGCATGAAGGCGGTGAGGGCGTTCCGGTCGTAGGAGGGCACTGCCTCCAGGTCGATGTTGACCCCGTCGTAACCATAGGTCTTCACGAGGCTGACGATGGACGAGACCGCCCGGGAGCGGTTGGCCCAGTTGCCGATGGCCGAGTGGGCGACCGAGCCGGAGAACCACGGCCCGGAGAGGTTATGCACCAGGGCCAGGGTAGTCAGGCCGCGCTCCTTGGCGGCGGCCATCGCCGCCTGGTTGTGCAGGCCAGTCACCCGGCCGTTGGACTCCAGGGTGAAGAGGAAGGGGATGATCCCGCTGAGGCGGTGGCCGTTGGCCACCATCGCGTTATACGATTCCATGTCGCCGGGGAAATTGACGGTATAATAACCGTAGACCAGCTTCTCCCCGGGAAGCTGGGGCGAGGCGGGAGAGGGGGGATTCCCGGGTGAGGGGACGAAGCGCGGGTGCGAGTCGAGCAGCCAGTCCGGCACCCAACCGCTTTCCCCGCTGTCCAGCCGCAGCTTGGCCCAGCCGTTGCCGGCGCTCTCCAGCGTAGCCCCGCTGCCACGAGCGGCGCGGGCGACGATCGGCGCCCCATTGTCCGGTGTGGCGCGCAGATTCACCTGGGTGCCGGTGACCCCTACCCGTTGCCCGATGGTCAAGGTGGCGCCGAGCGAGGAGGTCACCTGGGTGCCGGAGGGGGTGGCGGGTGCCGCCGGTGCTGCAGGCTGGGAGAGGGTGGGAACGGGGGGGGTCGCTCCGCCTGAGGAAGTCGGCCCGGACGGCCCGGTCACCCCGGAAAGGTAAAGGGCTAGGCTCAGGGCGGTGGCGATGAGGCCTTGTGGCACAGTGTAACTCCTTTCTCGTCGCGCCCGGTGAACCGAGAGGGACGGGTCAGGTAAACCCTAATGACATTATGTCAACACACTTGGTTCGGCGCAACTCCGTTCGCTCCTTTAGGGAAAAGGCGACGAGCGGGGTGCAAATTTCCAAAGGAGTTGAGGCGGGGACGGGGAAATTATGGGTGTTTGCCCCCTCCCGCGGAAGTGAGGAGACGGCTGGTGTATCAGAAGACTACGCTGGATAACGGCATCCGGGTGGTGACGGAGCACCTTCCCCACGTGCGCTCTGTGGCCCTGGGATTTTGGTTCGGGGTCGGCGCCCGCCACGAGGACGCCGGGACCAGCGGCCTGTCTCACCTGATCGAGCACCTGATGTTCAAGGGCACGGCTAAGCGCAGCGCCCGTCAGATCGCCGAAGAGTTCGACGCTACCGGAGGCCAGCTCAACGCCTACACCAGCAAGGAGTACACCTGTTACTACGCCCGCGTGCTGGACAGGCACCTGCCGATGGCCACCGAGGTCCTCGCCGACATGGTGCTGCATTCCCGGTTCGCCCCGGAAGACCTGGAGAAGGAGAAGGGCGTAGTCCAGGAAGAAATTAAGATGTACGAGGATTCGCCGGACGAGATGGTCCACGATCTCTTCACCCAGGCCATCCTCGGCGGACACCCGCTGGGGCGGACCATTCTCGGCACGGCGGAGACGGTCTCCCGGTTCACCCGGGAGGATCTCCTGACCCACCTGGAGCGACATTACACGCCGGACAACCTGGTGGTGGCGGCGGCCGGCCACGCGGAGCACGCGGCGGTGGTGGCGGAGGTGGAGTGTCACTTCCGGGACTTCCGGGGACGGCGTACTGCGGAGGAGGCGCCGGCGCCGGCGGCCAGCCCCAAACCGGTGCTCCGCGCCAAGGAGACCGAACAGGTCCACCTGTGTCTCGGGGTGGAGGGCCTCAAGCGCGGCGACCCCCGCAAGTACGCCTTGTTCACGCTGGATGTGATCCTGGGCGGAGGGATGAGCTCCCGGCTCTTCCAGGAGTTGCGGGAGGAGCGGGGCTTGGTCTACTCGACTTACTCCTACCACGTCTGTTATCGGGAGACGGGACTCTTTGCGATTTACGCCGGTATGAGCCCACACAACGCCGACGAGGTGGTGGACCTGGTGAAGAGGGAATTCGCCCGTCTGGCGGCGGAAGGGGTGGGGGCGGAGGAGTTGCGCCGGGCCAAAGAGCAGCTCAAGGGGAGCCTGGTGTTGTCGTTGGAGTCCACCGCCAGCCGGATGAGCCGGATCGCCAAGTCCGAGCTCTTCGATGAGCGGTACGACACCCCGGACGAGCTGGTGGCCAAGGTGGACGCAGTGACCGCGGCAGACGTCAACGCACTGGCGGCGGAACTGCTGGCCGAACCGAGGGTGGCGTTGGCGGCGATCGGCCCCTGGGGGCCGGGAGCGAAAGGAGCCGAGGGCAGTGAAGGTGCGCCTGCGGGTGGAGCGGCTCCCTCACGCTGAGGGGCTGCCGTTACCGCAGTACATGAGCCCCGGGGCGAGCGGGATGGACCTCATGGCAGCGGTCCGCAAGCCAGTCACCCTGGCCCCGGGGGAGCGGTGTCTGATTCCGACGGGGTTGCGGCTGGCCCTTCCTCCGGGGTACGAGGGCCAGGTGAGACCTCGTTCCGGGCTGGCCCTGCGCCACGGAGTGACTTGCCTGAACAGCCCCGGGACGATCGATGCGGATTACCGCGGGGAGGTGGCGGTCATCCTGGTCAACCTGGGGGACCAACCCTTTACCGTACAGCGGGGGGAGCGGATCGCCCAGCTGGTCGTGGTCCGGGTGGAACAAGCGGAGTGGGAGGAGGTGCGGGAGCTGGACCCCACCGCGCGTGGGGAAGGTGGTTTCGGCCACACCGGCGAGTGACGGCGGAAGTCTGAGCGGCGGAGAAGAGGGAGAACGTGCGGTTGGAAGCGCGGATGGAAAACCTGATGGTGGAGATACAGACCCTGCGCCAGCGGCTGAACGACCTGGCCGAGGAGGGCGACGGGGGACTCCGGGGTGACGAAGCCATTCAGGTCAGCTACAAGCTTGACCAACTGATCGCAGAGTTCCTGCGGTTGCAGGAGAAAACGGCGGCCAGCTGACGTCGGCTGGGCATATCCTCTGTTCACCGGGAAAAGCTAGCGTCGAAATTCACCTGGTTAGGAGGATGACGATGGCTACGGTGATCGGGGTGTTCTCGGAGGAGAGCCGGGCGGAGAAGGCGGTCCGGACTCTGCGGGACAACGGCTTCACTACCAACGAGATCAGCGTGGTGGCGAGGGGCGAAGAGGGGGCGGAGGAACAGCAAGAAGGCGGGCTCACGATGGGGCAGGACCTGACAACCGGCGCAGCCACCGGAGGAACCCTGGGGGGAATCGCCGGCCTGCTGGCGGGGGTCGGCGCCCTGGCGATCCCCGGGCTGGGGCCGATCGTGGCTGCCGGGCCGATCGCCGCCGGCCTGTCGGGAGCGGTAGCCGGCGGGCTGGCCGGAGGCCTCGTGGACTGGGGCATCCCGGAGAGCCGGGGGCGGTACTTCGCCGACGAGGTCAAGCGGGGCAAGGTGCTTGCTCTGGTCAAGACGGGTTCAGCCAAGGTGGACCGGGCGGCCGAGCTCCTGCGACAGAACGGAGCCCAGGAAGTCGAGGTTCATTAGGAGCGAGGAGCGTAAAACGGGGAAGAGGGAGGCCTCTTCCCCGTTTCGCGTCGCTGCATTTCGCGTCGCTGCGCTTGACAAGGCCTCCCTGCTGTACGACAATGGATGCAACCAGGGGCCGGCGGAAGGCGCCGGGCCTTTCCAGGAGGGAGCAGGAGTGGCGGCACCCATAACAGTGATGGTGGTCGGGGCGGCCGGCAAGATGGGCCGGGAGGTGGTCAAGGCGGTCGCCGGGGCCCCTGACCTGGAGCTGGTGGCGGCGGTGGATCAAGGGAGGACCGGCGAGGACGCCGGGGAGGTGGCGGGCCTCGGGAAGATCGAGATTCCGCTCCGGGACGACCTCGAGGAGGCGCTGGCGGCGGTCCGCCCGCAGGTGATGGTGGATTTCACCCGGCCCGAGGGGCTGCTGGCCCGGATTGCGGCGGCCTTACGGCACGGCGTCCGGCCTGTGGTCGGGACCACCGGGCTTTCCCAGTCGGAGATCGACCAGGTGGCGTCCCTGGCGGCCGAGAAGCGGCTGGGTTGTCTGATCGCCCCCAACTTCGCCATCGGCGCTCTAGTCTTGATGCGCTGCGCCGGTCTGGCGGCCCGCTATTTCGCCCAGGCGGAGATCATCGAACTGCACCATGCCGGCAAGGTGGACGCCCCGTCGGGCACCGCCCTCAAGACGGCCGACGTCATCGCCGCGGCGCGGAGGAAGGCGTCGGCGACTCCAATGGCTACGCCGGGCGCCGAGAGCGAGCGGGTGGCGGGAGTCCGGGGAGGCGAATGCGCCGGAGTGAGGGTGCACAGCGTCCGTCTGCCGGGGTTGGTGGCCCACCAGGAGGTACTCTTCGGCAATGCGGGGGAAGTCTTCACCTTGCGCCACGATTCGTTGTCGCGGGAGTCGTTCATGCCTGGGGTTCTCTTGGCGATCCGGGCGGTGACCGGCCTTTCGGGGCTGGTCTACGGCCTGGACAAGCTCATCTTCGGCGAGGAACCCTAGCCGGTCGCTCCGGGCCCGGAGCCGCCGCGGACAGGCACCTCCTCCCAGCCCGAACATATCATGCCTTAGCGTTGAGGTAGGACCGGCGGGTGAGGAACGGTGGCGAGGCTGGCAGGGGTTGCGGTCGGCGTGGTCGGCGGTGACCGGCGGGAGGCCGTCCTGTGCGCGGCCTTGGTGCGGGAGGGGGCCCGCGTCGCGGCAGTCGGCTATCCTGACCTGCCGGAGCTTGCGGGCGTCACCCGAGTGGAGACGGTCGCCCAGGCGGTGGAGACGGCGCAGGTCGTCATCGCGCCGATGTCCAACACCGACGACGAGGGCCGCCTGCGGTCGGTGCTCCAGCCCGGACTCGAACTCCGTCTGGACGAGGCCGGCCTGAGCCGGGTTCGCCCGGGGACGCCGCTCTTGATCGGCTACGCCCGGCCCTGCGTGCGGGAGGTGGCCCAGAAGCTGGGCTTGCGGGTGGTGGAACTGGGAGAACAGGATGACATCGCCATTCTGAACTCCATTCCCACCGCGGAAGGTGCCCTGTTGCTGGCCTTCCAGGAGCTCCCCATCACCATCCACGGCAGCACCTGCTACGTCCTGGGCTTCGGACGGTGCGGGGTGACGCTCGGCCGGGACCTCCGGGCGCTGGGCGCCCGCACGGTGGTCTTCGCCCGCGATCCGGCCCAGTTGGCCCGGGCGGAGGAGATGGGGCTCATCCCCCGGCCCTTTGCCGAGCTGGGGCAGTGGATCGCTGAGGCCGATTGCGTCTTCAACACCGTTCCCGCCCTGGTTCTGACCCGGCCCGTGCTGGCGGCGATGCCCCGCGGCTCCCTCATCATCGACCTCGCTTCCCCGCCGGGGGGGACCGACTTCGCCGCCGCCGCCGAGCTGGGGATCAAGGCGATTCTGGCTCCCGGTCTGCCGGGGAAGGTGGCGCCGCAGACGGCCGGGGAGATACTGGCCCGCACCGTGCCCAGCCTCATCGCGCAGCTCTTGAGCGACGAAAGAGGGGGCGGTGAGGACGATGGGCCTGGCCGGTAAGCGGATCGGTTTGGCGTTGACCGGGTCCCACTGCACGCTGGGAGGAGTGTTGAAGCAGGTGGGCCGGCTGGTGGAGGCTGGAGCGGATGTGATCCCGATCCTCTCGCCCGCGGTGGCCCGCGAGACCACCCGCTTCGGCACCCCCGACGAGTGGCGGGAGAAGCTCTTTCAGCTCACAGGCAAGCGCCCGCTGGAGACGGTCCCGGAGGTTGAGCCGATCGGCCCGGGGCGCCTGCTGGACGTGTTGGTCATCGCGCCGTGCACCGGCAACACCCTGGCCAAGCTGGCCAACGGGATCACCGACGGGCCGGTGCTGATGGCCGCCAAAGCCCACCTGCGCAACGGGCGGCCGGTGGTGATCGCCCTGTCGACCAACGACGGGCTGGGCCTGAACGCCAAGAATCTTGGTCTGCTCTTGAACGCCAAGAACGTCTACTTCGTCCCGTTCGGCCAGGACGCGCCGTTCGAGAAGCGCAACTCGCTGGTCTCCCGGGATGAACTGCTGCCGGACACGATTGAGGCGGCGCTGGAGGGCCGCCAACTCCAGCCGGTTCTGCTCGGCCCGCCGGCAGCCGGCGGACAGCGAGAGGGAATGACCCGCGACCTAGGGAAATAACCACGGAAAGAGACGGCAAGGGGGAGACAGCTTGGGCGGACACCGAGTAGCGGTCGTAGGCGCCACCGGCGCAGTAGGACAGGAGTTGCTTCGCATCCTGGAGGAACGGAAGTTCCCGATCGCCGAATTGAAGGTCCTGGCCTCAGGCCGGTCGGCCGGGAAGGAAGTGGAGTTTCAGGGAGAGCGGGTCAAGGTGGAGGAGGCCCAGCCGGAGAGCTTCCGCGGGGTCGACCTCGCCTTTTTCTCGGCCGGCGGCAGCGTCAGCCAGGAGTTGGTGCCGGAGGCCGTCAAGAGGGGAGCCGTCTGCATCGACAACACGAGCGCCTTCCGGATGGACCCCCAGACTCCGCTGGTCGTGCCGGAGGTCAACCCGGAAGACCTCCGCTGGCACCAAGGGGTTATCGCCAACCCCAACTGCTCCACGATCATCATGTGTGTGGCGCTCTGGCCGCTCCACCGTGCAGCGGGGCTGAGGCGGATCGTGGTCTCAACCTACCAGGCGGTCTCGGGCGCCGGCGCCCGGGCGATCGAGGCCCTGCGGACGCAGAGCCGGGCCATCCTGGACGGGAGGGAGTTCACCCCGGAGGTCCTGCCGTACGCCAAGGCGCCGCGCCACTACCAGATCGCCTTCAACCTGATCCCGCAGATCGACGTCTTTGCCGAGGCGGGGTATACCAAGGAAGAGTGGAAGATGGTGCACGAGACGCAGAAAATCATGCACGACCCGGAGATCAGAGTGACCGCCACCACCGTCCGGGTGCCGGTCTTCCGCTGCCACTCGGAGTCGCTCAACCTCGAGACCGAGCGGAAACTGACGGTGGCGGAGGCACAGCGGCTGTTGAGCGAGGCGCCAGGGGTGGCGCTGATGGACGACCCGGCGCAGATGCTCTACCCGATGCCGGCCGACCTGTCGGGGCGCGACGAGGTCTTCGTGGGGCGGGTGCGGGAGGATCCGACCATTCCTTGCGGCTTGAACCTGTGGGTGGTCGGGGACCAGATCCGGAAGGGGGCGGCCCTCAACGCCATCCAGATCGCCGAGTTGCTGGATGCTTAGAGAAGGCGTCCGGTGGAGAGAGGCGGCAGGTGTGCGCAGACTGGTGCATAAGTACGGAGGAACCTCGCTCGCGACGCCGGAGCGGCGGGCGGCAGTCGTCGAGCGGATTCTGGCCGCCCGGCGGGAAGGCTTCCAGGTGGCCGTGGTGGTTTCGGCGATGGGCCGGGCGGGAGACCCCTACGCCACCGACACTCTGCTCGCTCTCCTGAACGGGGATGAAGCCCCGGTCGCCATGCGCGACCGGGATCTTCTCCTTTCCTGCGGGGAGATCATCTCGGCGGTGCTGGTGGCGACGCACCTGGCCCGCCGGGGGGTGAAGGCCACGGCCCTGACGGGGGCGCAAGCCGGGATCGTGACCGACGGCGCCTTCGGGGACGCCCGCATTCTCGAAGTGGTTCCCGCGCGGGTGCTGGAGATTCTGAACGAGGGCGGGGTGGCGGTGGTCGCCGGTTTCCAGGGGGTCACCCGGGAAGGGGAGATCACGACGCTCGGCCGCGGAGGGAGCGACACCACGGCGGCGGCGCTGGGGGTGGCACTCCAGGCGGAGTTGGTGGAGATCTTCACCGACGTGGAGGGGGTTATGACCGCCGATCCGCGCCTCGTGCCGGAGGCCCGCCTCCTCGAGCGGGTGACGTACGCGGAGGTGGCGGAGATGGCGCACCTGGGAGCGAAGGTCATCCACCCGCGAGCGGTGGAGATCGCGGCGGCGGGCCGGGTTCCGCTGCGGATCAAGAGCACCCTGTCCGACGCTCCCGGCACGCTGATCGCCGATTCGCCGCCGACCGGGGTGGAGATCCGGGGCGACCGGGTGGTGACCGGGATCGCTCACGTCCCGGCGCTGGGGCAGTTGCGGGTGCGCGGTGCCGGCGGGCAGGACCTGGCCGACCGCCAGGTGGAGCTCTTCGCCGTGCTGGCCCGGGCGGGGATCAGCGTCGACCTGATCAACGTCTCGCCCGACCTGGTTTCCTTTGCGGTGGCCGGTGAGGAGCTGGCGCGGGCCGGGGCGCTCCTCGAGAGGGAAGGCTTGGCGGTCGAGACCCGGCCGAACCTCGCCAAGGTCTCGGCGGTCGGTGCCGGCATGCGGGGCGTACCAGGGGTCATGGCCCGGGTGGTGGCCGCCCTCAAGGGAGCAGGGATCCCGATCTACCAGACCGCCGACTCCCACACCAACATTTCCTGCCTGGTGCCGGAGGCCGACTTGCCGCGGGCGGTGGCCGCCCTGCACCGGGAATTCCGCCTTGATGAACTTCCAGGAGGTGTTCAAGCATGAATTTGAACTGGGGACGGGTCATTACCGCCATGGTGACGCCCTTCACCCCGAGCGGCGAGGTGGACTTCGCCCGGGCGGGGTGGCTCGCCGAGAAGCTGGTCGAGAGCGGCTCCGACGGGCTGGTGGTCGCCGGGACCACAGGGGAGTCGCCGACTTTGACCAAGGAGGAGAAGCTCCGCCTCTTCTCGACGGTGGTCGAGCGGGTAGGGGGGCGGGCGGCGGTGATCGCCGGCACCGGAACCTACAACACCGCCGAGTCCGTCGCCTTCACTCAGGAGGCGGAGAAGACCGGGGTGGACGGAATCCTCCTGGTCAATCCGTACTACAACAAGCCCTCGCAGGAGGGGCTCTACCAGCACTTCGCCACGGTCGCCAAGAGCACCAAGCTGCCGGTGATGATCTACAACATCCCCGGTCGCACCGCCGTGAACTGCCTGCCGGAGACGATTGCCCGCCTGGCGGAAGTCGAAAACATCGTGGCGGTCAAGGAGGCCAGCGGCGACCTCTCCCAGATCGCCGAGGTGAGGCGCCGGGTGCCGCCGGACTTCCTCGTCTATTCGGGTGACGACGCCCTGACTCTGCCGATTCTCTCGGTGGGCGGGGTCGGCGTGGTGAGCGTCGCCTCGCACCTGGTCGGGCGGGAGATCGGCGAGCTGATCGACCACTTCCAGGCCGGCCGGGTTCGGGAGGCGACGACTCTCCACCTGAAGCTGCTCCCGCTCTTCAAGGCGCTCTTCATTCTCACCAACCCGGTGCCGCTCAAGGCGGCGCTGGCGGCGGTCGGCTGGCCGGTGGGCGGCGTGCGGCTGCCGCTGGTCGAGGCCGGGCCGAAAGAAACCGAAATCATCCGGGGCGAGCTGACCAGGCTCGGACTGCTCGGGTGAACGATTGAACGGAGGTTCCACAGCTTAATGAAGAAGAACCGACCGGTCTTGCGCGTGATCCCCCTGGGCGGGGTGGGCGAGATCGGGAAGAACATGATGGCCATCGAGTATGGCCCGGATATCATTGTCGTTGACGCCGGCCTCGCCTTTCCCGACGACGAGATGCTCGGGATCGACTACGTGATCCCGGACATTTCCTACCTGAGCGAAAACCGGGAGCGGGTCAGGGCGATCCTGATCACTCACGGCCACGAGGATCACATCGGCGCTCTGGCGTACATCCTCCGGGAGCTGGACGTGCCTGTCTACGGGCCCAAGCTGGCCCTCGGGTTGGCCCGGGGCCGCTTCGAGGAGGTCTCCCCTCACCTCAAGCCGGATCTGCGGGTGGTCAAAAACGGCGACCGGATCCAAGTGGGTGTCTTCGATATCGAATTCCTGCGGGTCAGCCACTCTATCCCGGACGTGTTGGCCCTGGCCATCCAGACGCCCCTGGGCACGCTCGTCCACACGGCCGACTTCAAGTTCGACCAGACGCCGATCGACGGGGCAGTCACCGATTTCCACCGGTTCGCCGACTACGGCGACCGCGGGGTATTGCTGCTCATCTCGGACTCGACCAACGTCGAGCGGCCGGGGTACACGATGTCGGAGCGGGTGGTGGGCCAGAAGTTCGACGAAACCTTCCGGGCAGCTCCCGGCCGCATCATCGTGGCCACCTTCGCCTCCAACGTGCATCGGATCCAGCAGATCATCGACTCGGCTGCCAGGTACGACCGGAAGGTCTGCGTGGCCGGACGGTCGATGGTCAACGTGGTCCAGATCGCCCTGGAGCTGGGGTACCTGACCGTGCCCGAGGGAGTGCTGGTCGATCTTGATGAACTGGACGAGCACCCCCCGGAGAAGATGGTGATCGTCACCACGGGGTCCCAGGGCGAACCGATGTCGGCGCTCACGCGCATGGCCATGGCGGAGCACCCCAGGGTCGAGATCCGGCCAGGCGACACAGTCATCATCTCCGCCAACCCCATCCCCGGCAACGAGAAGCTGGTCGCCCGGACGATCAACTACCTCTTCAAGCAGGGGGCCCAGGTGATCCACGAGGCTTTCTCGGGGGTCCACGTCTCCGGCCACGCCAGCCAGGAAGAGTTGAAGCTGATGATCAACCTCACTCGGCCGAAGTACTTCCTGCCGGTTCACGGGGAGTACCGCCACCTCGTGAAACACGCCCAGCTGGCGCGCTTCGTCGGGGTGCCCGAAGGGAACGCCTTCGTCCTGGAGAACGGCGACGTCCTGGAGTTCCGCAACGGCGAGGCGCGGCGGGCCGGAAAGGTCACCGCCGGCCAGGTCCTGGTCGACGGTTTGGGGGTGGGCGACGTCGGGAACATCGTCCTGCGGGACCGCCGTCTGCTTTCCCAGGACGGCATCCTGATCGTGGTCGTGACGATCAACTCCCAGACCGGCGAGGTCGTGGCTGGACCGGACATCGTCACCCGGGGCTTCGTGTATATGCGCGAGGCCGAGAAGCTGCTCGAAGAGGCCAAGGAGCGGGTGCGGGAGAGCCTCTCCCGGAACTGCACCGGGGCAGTCAACGAGTGGGCCGGCATCAAGGCCAGTGTCCGGGAAGCGCTGAGCCAGTTCCTCTACGAGCGGACCAAGCGGCGGCCGATGATCCTGCCGATCATCATGGAAGTATAGTGGCGTCGCATTATCCCAGGTGAAGATACCCCATACTACGGTGGTGGCAGGAACGGTGCAGGGGGTATCGCGGGTGGCAGAGGTACGGCCGGAGGAGAGCCTGCAGGTGCGGGCGGAGGCTGAGCCGGGGGGGCCGGAAGTGCCGCCGGAGGAAGAGCCCGGGGATGCCGGGGCGCCCTCCCGGGAGGCGGCGGGGGCGGCGCCCGCCGACCCGCTGCGCCAGTTCGGCCAGATAGCGGTGGCGGGCCCGGGCGAGCCCATTATCCACTGCCTCAGCATCGTCGGCCAGATCGAAGGCCACGTCCTCTTGCCCCCGAAGAACAAGACCACCAAGTACGAACACATCATGCCGCAACTGGTGGCAGTGGAGCAGAACCCACGCATCCGCGGGCTGCTCGTGCTTCTGAACACTGTCGGCGGCGATATCGAGGCGGGTCTGGCGATCGCCGAGATGCTGGCCAGCATGTCCAAGCCGACTGTCTCGCTGGTGCTCGGCGGGGGCCACTCGATCGGCATCCCCGTGGCGGTGGCGGCCGACTACTCCTTCATCGCCAAGACGGCCACCATGACCATCCATCCCATCCGCCTGACCGGCCTGGTCATCGGCGTTCCCCAGACCTACGAGTACCTCGACAAGATGCAGGACCGGGTTATCCGCTTCATCGTGGAGCACTCCCGGATCAGCGAGCAAAAGCTCCGGGAGCTCATGTTCCGCACGGGGGAGCTCATGCGGGACGTCGGGACGGTTCTGGTCGGCAACGAGACCGTCCAGACGGGGCTGATGGACGCCGTGGGCGGGGTGGAGGACGCGGTGGCGAAACTCTTGGAGTTGATCGCCGCGGCCGACGGAGAGCTCCCTCGCACCGAAGCGGAATACGCCGGGCAACGGAAGAACGAGACGCTGGGAAGAGGCGTGGTGGAGCGTGACCCGCTGGCAGGCAGGGCGCGCCGCCGCCGCGTGGTCGCCGGCCTGGTTGCCCGCCGCCTGCCGGGGAGGAGGGCCGGCCGGCCGTGACCTTCCTTTACACGGTGGTCCCGCCGGAAGAGATCTGGGACGATGACCACCCCGGAGCTGCAGCGCCGCCGTCCCTGGTGGAGGTCACCTACCGGGGAATCTTGCTCCTGGTGCGCCGCACCCCGTCCGGGGCGGTGATCGAACGCCTTCTCACCACGGATCCCAACGCCTACCTGGAGCCGGGATTGAGCCCCGGCACCCTCCTCGCCGGAGTGGTTGCGGAGAAGTAACGCCGCTCGCCGGGCCATATGCTTAACTGAGCTGGCATCGGTGAAGGAGGCGGGGCTGTGGCGGCCGCTTGGTTGGTCGTCGGGATAGGCGCCTTTCTTGTCGGTATCCGCAGCTTGACCGCGGGCCTGGAACGTCTCGGGGGGCGGGCGGTCCGCCGGTCGCTCGGCCGGTACGGTCAGGATCCAGCGCTGGCGTGGCTTTTGGGCGCCGGCGCGGCAGCCCTGCTTCACTCGAGCGGCGTGGTGACGGTCGCCGTGGTCAGCCTGGTGGAAGCCGGAGCAGTAGGGTTCCCGGCGGCTATCGGCGCGGTGCTGGGGGCCAACGTGGGGACCACGGCCACGGCGCAACTGATGAGCTTCTCCACCACCACCCTCGGGTGGCTGGCGGCAGTGGCAGGGGGAGCGCTCCTCGCCGGGCACCGCTCGTTGTTCCGCCGGGTGCCGAAAGCCGGCGCCGCAGGACAGGCGCTGCTCGGCGTGGGCCTGGTCTTTCTCGGCCTGGAGGCGTTGGGCGGGGCGTGCGGCAGCGGGATACCGGCCTGGCTCCCCGGCTGGCTGTCGCAGGTGGCTGACCGGCCGGTGGTGGGGGTGCTCGCGGGGACAGTCTTCACCGGTCTGGTCCAGTCCAGCACGCTCTTTATTGGCCTGGTCATGAATCTGGCCGCCCAGGGGCTGCTCACCTTGACCGGCGCCATCCACCTGGTCCTGGGGGGGAACATCGGCAGCTGTCTCCCGGGACTTTTGGCTGGTGTGGCGGCCGGCCGGGCCGGGCGGTGGGCCGGCCTGGTCAACCTGGTCTTCAACGTCGCCGGGGCGGCAGCGGTGTTGCCCTTCGTTCCAGGGCTCGCGAACCTGGTGGCTGCGACCTCGCCCTCCTTCGCCCGGCAGGTGGCCAACGCCCACGCCCTCTTCAACCTGGCGACCGCCGCGGCGGCGTTGCCGCTGGCGTGGCCGGTAGGGCGGTGGCTGGAGAAAGGAATTGCCGCAAAGGCGGCGAACGGCAAGAGAGGCCCCGGCGGGGCGGCCACCCGGGAAGCGGCGGGGAGGAGGTAGGCCAGTGAACATCTTCACCGCGGCGGTCTTAGGCTTGACACAAGGTTTGACCGAGTTTCTGCCGGTATCGAGCTCGGGACACCTGGTGGTGCTTCAGCACTACCTCAAGGTGCCCGAGGCCGGCGTGACCTTCGACGTCTTCCTTCACTTCGCCACCCTGCTGGCGGTGGTTGTATACTTCCGCGCGGACCTTCGGGCCCTCCTGCGGGATCGGCGGCGGCTGCTCCTGCTCCTCGCCGGCTCCGTGCCTGCCGGGCTGGCTGGGGTGGCGCTGGAGGGCCTCTTCACCCGACTCTTCTCCTCCGTGCTCGCGGTGGGGGTGGCGCTCATCGGCACAGGCTTTATCCTGTGGGGCGCCGAGCGGCTGGCGGCCTCGTACCGTGACCGGCGCGCCGCGGAGCAGATGACGGTGGCGGACGCCTGGTGGGTGGGGGTCGCTCAGGCAGTGGCCATCATCCCGGGAATCTCCCGCTCAGGAGCGACGATCGCCACCGGCTTGGCTAGAGGGCTGGAGCGCGAGACCGCCGCCCGGTTCTCCTTCCTGCTCTCCATACCGGTCATCCTGGGCGCGACGGTGCTGCAGCTGCGCCACCTCCCTGCCGGTTCCTTCCTGGAGAGCGCCCCCCTGGTCGTCGGCTTCCTCGCCGCCTTTCTCTCGGGCCTCGCCGCCATCTGGCTTCTGCTCGGGGTGGTGCGCCGGCGTCATCTGACCATCTTCTCCTGGTATGTCTGGGCCCTCGGTGCCGCGACGATCGCCGCGGCCCTCGGGGGGCCCTAGGGCAGCTCACCGACCAGCAAAAAGTTTCCCTTCCTAAGAAGGAATTCCGTATGGTGGGAAGAAGTTTAGCCTAAACCAGCGGGGGTGTGCCCCCGGATGTGGATTCTGGCGCTGCGGGCGCTGCGAGTAGGGAGTAGGGCGTAGTGGCAACCGAGAGCATGGTTGGCGACCCTGTTCCCCCGTGGAACAGGGTCGTTCCTTTCCAGGCCCGACGGCCTGCCCGGCGGGAGGAGGTGAGGAGGAAGCAGTGGCCCGCGAGGCCGGCACCGGTCGGTTTTGCAGGAGTTGTCGTTTGGACGAGTTAAGGTGAAGGAAGACACGAGAAGAAGAAAGGAGTCAGAAGCATGGTGAAGAAGGCTGTGGGACTGTTCCTGATCCTGTTTCTGCTCGGAGGGTTGAGCGCCCTCGCCGCCGAGAAGGTAGTTAAGGTCGGCGTGGTGTATGAGCAGACCGGCAACGTCGCCACCTTCGGCCAGTCGGCGGTGAACGCCACCAAGATGGCGGCGGAGGAGATCAATGCCAAGGGCGGGATCAAGGGCGTCGGCCGGATCGAGCTCGTCATCGAGGACAACAAGTCTGACGCCGCCGAGTCCGCCAACGCTTACAACAAGCTCATCTTCAAGGACAAGGTCGTGGGCATCCTGGGCCCTGTCACCTCGACCAACACCCTGGCGGCGGGGCCAATCGCCCAGCAGGCCGGAATCCCGGTGATCACGCCGACCTCGACCAACCCGAGAGTGACCCAGGTGGGGGACTACATCTTCCGGGCCTGCTTCATCGACCCCTTCCAGGGGCGGGTCATGGCGGTCTTCGCGGCGAAGGAGTTGAAGTTCAAGAGGGTCGCCGTGATGCCGGAGGTCACCTCCGACTACGCCATGGGGCTCTGCCAGTTCTTCAAGGAGAACTTCGAGAAGCTCGGGGGGAAGGTCGTGGCGGAAGAGAAGTTTTCCACCGGTGACCAGGACTTCTCCGCCCAGCTCACCAAGATCAAGGCGACTAACCCCGACGCCATCTACGTCGGCTCCTACTACAACGACGTCGCTCTGATCTCCCGGCAGGCCCGCCAGCTCGGCATCAACGTCCCGCTCATCGGCGGCGACGGCTTCGACTCGCCGAAGCTGTTCGAGATCGGGAAAGAGGCGGTGGTCGGCCACTACTTCACCAACCACTACTCGCCGGATGACCAGGACCCGGTCACCCAGAAGTTCGTGAAGGCCTACAAGGCGAAGTACGGGCAGACTCCCGACGCCCTGGCGGCGCTGGGTTACGATGCGGCCAATCTGCTCTTCGACGCTATCCGCCGGGCGGGCAAGGCCGACCCGAAGGCCATCCGGGACGCTCTCGCCAAAACGAAGGGCTTCAAGGGCGTGTCCGGCTCGATCACCTTTGACGAGAACCGCAACCCGGTCAAGGCCGCCGTCATCCTCCAGGTCCAGAAGGATGGTTCCCAGAAATTCGTCAAGAAGGTCCAGCCGTAAGCTGAGCGCATAACCACCATCCCCGGGCCGGGGCAACCCGGCCCGGGGCTTTGCCCAACTGGAGTCCGTAATGAGGTGAAAGCATGAGCCCCCATGACTTGACCCTACAGGTGATCCAGCAGGTGTTCAACGGGGTGTCGCTCGGGAGCATCTACGCCCTCATCGCTTTGGGTTACACCATGGTCTACGGGATCATTCGGCTGATCAACTTCGCCCACGGTGACATCTTCATGGTCGGGGCCTTCGCCGGGTACTTCGCCACTGCGGTATACAAGCTCTCCTTCTTCCCGGCGCTGGTCCTGGCCATGGTGGTGGCGGCGCTCACCGGCGTGACGATCGAGTTCTTCGCCTACCGCCCGATCCGCAAGGCCGGCCGGATATCAGCGCTGATCACCGCCATCGGGGTCTCGTTCCTGCTGGAGAATGCGGGGCTGTTGATCCTCAAACCCGATCCCCGGGCCTTTCCCGAGGTCATCCCGTTGACCGTGTACAACGTGGGCGGGCTGATCGTGAACAACCGCCAGGTGCTCATTCTGGCCGTGACCTTCGGCCTCATGTTTCTGCTCCAGTGGATCGTCCGGTACACCAAGATCGGCAAGGCGATGCGGGCCGTGGCCAACGACCGGGACGCCGCCCACCTGATGGGGATCGACGTCAACCAGGTCATCACCGTGACCTTCGCCCTCGGTTCGGCTCTGGCCGCCGCCGCCGGCGTGCTGGTCGGCATCGTGTATAACCGGATCGACCCGCTCATGGGAATTATGCCCGGACTCAAGGCCTTCGTCGCCGCGGTCCTGGGCGGCATCGGGATCATCCCCGGCGCCATGATCGGTGGGTTTGTCATGGGAATCGTCGAGGTGCTGGTGGTGGCCTTCATCTCCTCCGGGTGGAAGGACGCCGCCGCCTTCGTCGCCCTCATTATCATCCTGCTCGTTCGCCCGGTCGGCCTGCTCGGCCGGAACGTGGGCGAAAAGGTCTAACCGGGGAGGGAAGGCAATGGCGACGCAGTTCGGCTGGAAGAAGATCCGGGATTACCTGAGCCTGATAGTCACCGCATTGTTCCTCCTCGGCCTGGCCTACATCAACGTGATTTCCGGCCTGGGGCTGATCGACCGGTATTACAACGGCATCCTGATCCTGGTGATGGTCAACGTCATCCTGGCGGTGAGCCTCAACCTGATCAACGGGATCACCGGCCAGTTCTCCATCGGTCACGCCGGGTTCATGGCGGTGGGGGCTTACGTTTCGGCCCTGCTCTCCATCCACCTACGCTGGCCCTTCGCTGCAGTGCTGGTCGCCGGGATGGCGGCGGCGGCCGTGATGGGGGTGGTGGTCGGTATCCCCACCCTCCGGCTGAAGGGCGACTACCTGGCTATCGCCACCTTGGGCTTCGGCGAGATCATCCGGGTGGTCATCGTCAACCTGGACATCACCGGCGGCCCCCGCGGGCTGCCCGGCATCCCGCCCAAGACGGGGTTCTTCGTGGCGGAGGCGCTGGCGGCGCTGACCATCCTCGTGATCTCGAACCTCATCAACTCCGCCCACGGCCGGGCCATGCTGGCGGTCCGGGAGGACGAGGTGGCGGCCGAGACGATGGGGGTCAACGCCACCCGGTACAAGGTGACGGCGTTCGTGGTGGGGGCGGCCTTTGCCGGTCTCGCCGGCGGGCTGTACGCCCACTACATGATGTTCATCGACCCCAAGTCGTTCAGCTTCTTCAAGTCCGTCGAGGTCCTGGTGATGGTGGTCCTGGGCGGGCTCGGCAGCGTGACTGGTTCCATCCTCTCGGCCGCGGTCCTGACCTACCTGCCGGAGATGTTGAGGCAGTTCGCCATGCTCCGCATGGTGATCTACTCGATGCTCCTGATCGTGATGATGCTGGTGAGGCCGCAGGGGCTCCTCGGCACCTGGGAGGTCAGCCAGGCCTTCCGGGATCTGTGGCGGCGCCGGGAGACGGGCGAGGCGGGACGGAGGGACGTACATGGCATTGCTTGAGATCAAAGGCCTGACCAAGGCTTTCGGAGGCCTGTTGGCTGTCTCCAATGTGGACATGGCGATCGAAACGGGGGAACTGGTCGGCCTGATCGGCCCGAACGGGGCGGGGAAGACCACCATCTTCAACCTGGTGACCGGGGTCTTCGAGCCGACCCGCGGGGAGATCACCTTCGACGGCTGCCGTCTGAACGGACTCAAGCCTTACCAGGTGACCAAGCACGGGATCGCCCGGACCTTCCAGAACATCCGGCTCTTCCAGAATCTACCGGTCATCGAGAACGTGAAGATCGGCTATCACCTCAACGCTAAGAGCTCGCTTTGGGCCTCAATGGTCCGCTTCCCGATCCTGCGCGAGGAGCGGGAGATCACGCAGAAGGCGCGGGAGTTCCTCTCCATCTTCGAGCTGGACTACCGGGCCGACGAGCTCGCCAAGAACCTGCCCTACGGCGAGCAGCGGCGGCTTGAGATCGCCCGGGCGCTGGCTGCCCGGCCCAAGCTGCTCCTCCTCGATGAGCCGGCGGCCGGGATGAACCCCCAGGAGACGCAGGAACTGCTGAACCTGATCCGCTGGGTCCGGGACCAGTTCAGCCTGACCATCCTCCTCATCGAGCACGACATGAGCCTGGTGATGCAGCTCTGCGAACGGATCTACGTGCTGGACTACGGGGTGACGATCGCCGAGGGCCCGCCGGCGGAGATCAAGCGGAACCCGAAGGTGATCGAGGCCTATCTCGGGGAGGAGGCCGTCTGATGCTCCTGCAGATCGAGAACCTGCACGTCTATTACGGCGCCATCCACGCCCTGAAGGGTATCTCTCTGGAAGTCGAGGAAGGGGAGATCGTCACCCTCATCGGGGCGAACGGCGCCGGGAAGAGCACCACCCTCAAGACCATCTCGGGCCTCCTCCGGGCGCGCCAGGGGAAAATCCTGTTCCAGGGGCGGGATCTGAGCGCGGCAACTCCGCCCGCCATCGTTTCGGCCGGGATCACGCAGGTGCCGGAGGGGCGGCGGGTCTTCGCCAGCCTCACAGTGAAGGAGAACCTCGAGATGGGAGCTTTCCAGCGGCCGGACAGGGAAGTCAGGGAGAGCATGAAGTGGGTTTTCGAGCTCTTCCCCCGCCTCGAGGAGCGGCAGAAGCAACTGGCCGGCACTCTCTCCGGCGGTGAGCAGCAGATGCTGGCCGTGGGCCGGGGCCTCATGGCCCGCCCGCGCCTCATGATGCTCGACGAGCCGTCCATGGGGCTGGCACCGCTTTTGGTGAAGGAGATCTTCTCGGTCATCCGGGAGATCAACCAGCGGGGGACGACCATCCTGTTGGTGGAGCAGAACGCCCACATGGCGCTTTCCATCGCCCACAAGGGCTATGTCCTGGAAACGGGCAGCATCGCCCTGTCCGGCGGCGCGGCGGACCTTGCAGCCAACGAGCAGGTGAGGAAGGCCTACCTCGGAGGCTAGACGAATACACCTAGGGAGAGGTGGAGCGTATGCTGGTTCGTGACCGAATGACCCCCGACCCCATCACTGTGACTGAAGAGACCAACATCTTCGACGCCCTGGACCTGATGCGGCGCCATCGCATCCGCCGACTGCCGGTGATGCGACACGGGGAGTTGGTCGGGATTGTGACCCAACTCGACCTGATGCGGGTTGCCCCTTCGCCCGCCACCACGCTGTCGGTGTTCGAATTGAACGCTCTTCTGGCCAAGATGCCGGTGAAGGACGTCATGACCCGGGAGGTGTTCACCACCGTCCCGGAGGCCACGATCGAGGAGGCGGTCCTCCTCATGCGGGACCGCCAGATCGGGGCGCTCCCCGTCATGCAAGGGAAGAAACTGGCCGGCATCATCACCGAGACGAACATCATGGATGCCTTCATCGACCTGATGGGGCTGAAGCGGGCGGGCAGCCGCGTGACGCTAGAGGTTGAGGACAAGGTCGGAGTGCTGGCCGACGTGGCCGGGGTCATCCGCAACTTGGGGGTGAACATCCTCTCCTGCGCCACTTATACCCCGCGGGAAGGGGTGGGAGGCGTGGTGGTGCGCCTGGCGACCCCCGACCCGACCCCCGTGGTCAAGGAACTCGAGAGCCACGGGTACAAAGTGGTCCACGCCACTGCTCTGGCCTGAGTGGGGGGACGTCCAGCAGGAATGGCCGCGCCTTGCGGCGAAGCACACCAAAAAGCGCAAGGTGGGAAAGAGATGCCGCCACGACGGGGGGAAGCCAGAGCCGGCTCACCCAGGCGAGGGCCTGGGACCGGCCGGAGTCGCCGCAGCCGGGCGGTGTTTCTATTGGCAGGGGCGGGCCTTCTGGTTTTCGCAGCCTTCGGCCGCCAGGGGGTCGCACGGTGGAACACAGTCCCGGCCCGGTACGGCCGGGTAACGGTCGCGGTGGAAGGCGAGGCGCTGGTGGTCCGGGAGGAGCAGGTCCTCTTTGCGGACGTGGCAGGCAAGGTGATGCCTGTGGCCCAGGAGGGCGAACGGGTTCCCCGAGGGGCGCTGGTCGCCCGCATCGTGCCTCCCCGGGCGGCGGGAGCGGACCCCCGGGAGGTCGAGGAAGCGTTGAGCGAGGCGAAGCGCCGGGCGATCCTCGATGAGCAGTCGCCTCTGGCAGCCGCAGCAAGGGCTGGCGGGAGAGTGAAGGGGGCGTCGCAGGCAGCGCTCGCCGCCACCCGGCAGGCCCTGGAGGAGGAGCGGGCCGCTCTCGCCCGGCAGGCAGCAGGCCAGGTCCACCTGGCCCGGGCGCCGATCGCCGGGACGGTGAGTTACACAGTGGACGGCCTGGAGGGTATCCTCGGGCCGCGGAGTCTCCTGGACCTCCTGAACGAGGAGGGGCCGGTCGAGGAAGTGGCCCGGGGGGCCACGCCAAGGGCGGTCCAACCGCAGGAGACCGTGGCGCCGGGCCGGCCGGCGGCCAAGGTGGTGGACAACTTCCGGGTCTGGTTCGTGGTGGACGTGCCACGGAAGACGGCCGGGGTGCTGCCGCGGGTGGGGGCCCGGATTCGCTTGCGGTTACGGGGAGGGGGAGTCCCGGGAGGAGCAGCCTGCACCGCCACGGTGGTCAACCGGCGGGACTGGCCGGAGAGGAGCCGGCTTTTGATTGCTCCCGTCGAGTACTGGCCCGAGTTCGGGCGGGTTCGGCGGACCACTCTCGAGCTCTGCCTCGGGGATTACGAGGGAGTCTGGATTCCCCGGTCAGCGCTGGTGAAGCGGGGTGATACCGCCGGCGTGATGGTGGAGACTTGGTTGGGCCGCCAGTTCCAGGCGGTGACGGTGCGGGGCGGCGACCGGGAGCGGGTGGTGGTGGACGGGCTGGCCCCCGGCACCCGGGTGTGGAAGAAGCCGATGGGGAGCGGATGAACCCAGAAACGCCAAGGGAGGCGAGGGTGTGAAGAAGACCTTCGTTCTGGACACGAGCGTCCTGCTGCATGAAGCGGAGGCGATGTTCGCCTTCGAGGACAACACAGTGGTCATCCCCATCGCCGTAGTCGAGGAGGTGGACAACCACAAGCGGCGCCTGGACGAGATCGGGCGGAACGCCCGGAAGGTGTCGCACCAGTTGGACGAGTTGAGGAGCCGGGGCAAGTTGAACCAGGGCGTCGAGCTCGAGGGGGGCGGGACGCTCCGGGTGGAGCTTAACCACCAGAGCGCCGACATCCTGCCGGCCAGTTTCGACCGGCACAAGGTGGATAACCGCATCCTGGCGGTGGCGCTCTCGCTCCAGGCGGAGAAGGTGGAGCCGCAGCCGGTGATCCTGGTCTCCAAAGACCTCAACATGCGAGTGAAGGCCGACTCCCTCGGCCTTCTGGCGCAGGACTTCGAGCGGAACAAGGTCCAGATCGAGGAGCTCTACTCCGGCAACCGCACGGTCCGGGTGAGCGCCGAGGTCATCAACCGCTTCTACTCCGCCGGAGCGCTCGACCCCCGGGAGCTTGGGGAGGACGGCGAGGGGTTGAGCCCGAACGAGTTCGTGCTCCTCGAGGACGAGGGGGGCACCTCGCAGTCAGGGATGGCGCGGTTGGACAAGGGCGGGCAGCTCGTCCCGCTCCGGACTCTCCATGCCGACATGTGGGGGATCAAGGCCCGCAACAAGGAGCAGCGGTTCGCCGTGGAGCTGCTGCTCAACGACGACGTCCGCCTGGTGACGCTGGTCGGGAGGGCGGGGACCGGCAAGACTCTCCTGGCGCTGGCGGCCGGGCTGCAGAAGGTGGCGGAGGAGAACGCCTACCGGAAGCTTTTGGTCTCCCGGCCGGTGGTGCCGATGGGGAACGACCTGGGGTTCCTCCCCGGGGACATGGAAGAGAAGCTCCGCCCCTGGATGCAGCCGCTCCACGACAACCTGGAGCTGATCTTCGCCAACCGGGAGGGCGGCCGGGGCAAGGACCGGGGCGGCAACCCGCTCCAGAACCTCCGCGATTTGGGGCTGGTGGACATCGAGGCCCTCACCTACATCCGGGGGCGGAGCATCCCCGGCCAGTTCTTCATCCTGGACGAGGCCCAAAACCTGACGCCCCACGAGGTGAAGACGGTCATCACCCGGGTGGGGGAGGGGACGAAGATCGTGTTGACCGGCGACCCCTACCAGATCGACCACCCCTATTTGGACTCCAGTTCCAACGGCTTGACCTACGTGGTCGAAAAGTTCAAGGGCGAACCGATCGCCGGGCACATCACCCTGACCAAGGGGGAGCGCTCGGAGCTGGCCGAGATGGCGGCCCAACTGCTCTGAGCCGGACAGAAGAGGAGACGGAGCGGTGGAGGAGGAACGAAGAGCAGCGCTGCTCCACAACCTGGCAGCAGTCCGGCGGGGGATCGCCGAGGCGGCGGAACGCGCGGGACGGGATCCCGACGGCGTGCGCCTGGTGGCGGTTACCAAAGGCCAGGAGCTGGACGACCTCCGGGCGGTGCTGGCGGGGGGAGTGACCGACCTCGGGGAGAACCGGGTGCAGGAGCTGGTCGCCAAGGCGGCGGCACTGGTCGGGGAGAAGCCGGCGCCCCGGTGGCACATGATCGGCTACCTCCAGCGCAATAAAGTGAAGGCTCTCTTGCCCTGGTGTCGAATCATCCACTCGGTGGACCGGTTGAGCCTCGGGGAGGAGATCGCCCGCCGGGCGGAGGGCGGCCCCCCGGTCGAGGTCCTGGTGGAGGTGAACGTGACGGGGGAGGCCACCAAAGCCGGCGTTCGTCCGGCGGAGGCAGAGGGATTGCTGCGGGCGCTGGCGGCGCTGCCGGGGATTAGGGTCAGGGGGCTCATGACCGTCGCTCCGGTGAGTCCAGAGGCCGAGCGGAACCGGCCGGTCTTCCGCGAGTTGCGGCGGCTCTCTGAGCGCCTGAACGGCCTGGGGATCCCCGGCGTGGAGCTTGTGGAGTTGTCGATGGGCATGAGCCAGGATTATGCTGTGGCGGTGGAGGAAGGGGCGACGCTCGTCCGGGTCGGCACAGCCATCTTCGGTCCCCGGGCGGCGATTATCAGGGAGGTGCACTGAGGTTGAACAAGCTGTGGCGCCGGATGATGGAGTTCCTGGGCCTGGCAGCCGAGGAAGAGGAGGAGGAGTACGATGAGGTGGGGGAGGAGTTCCCCCCGGAGCCGGGTCGCTGGCGCAGCGGGCGGCTGGTGAGCCTGCCGGCGCGGGCCGAGCGGCCGCCGCTGAAGGTCTTCGTCGTCCAGTCGAGCAAATTCGATGACGTCCAGGGCATGGTCGACCACCTCAAGAGCCGCTCGCCGGTGGTGGCCAACCTCTCCGGAGCGGACTACGACACCGCCCGGCGGATGGTGGATTTCCTGACCGGCGCGGTGTACGCCCTGAACGGCTCGGTGCATAAGGTGACCGACGGGATCTTCCTCTTTGCGCCGGAGAACGTGGAGATTCACGCCGAGGACGTGATGAGCCTCAAGGAACACGGGCTCTTCTTCCTGGCGGGACGGGGGTAGGCAATGCGGGCAAGCAAGCAGATCGCAGTCCTGGGCGGCGGGGTGATGGGTGAAGCCCTGATCTCGGGGTTTCTGGCCGGCGGGAAAGTCAGCCACAAGCAAGTGGTGGTGACCGATGCCCGACCGGAGCGCCTGACCACCCTGAGCAGCCGGTTCGGGGTGGGCGTTACACCCAGCAACACGGCCGCCGTGACCGAGGCGGACCTGGTGGTGGTGGCGGTCAAGCCGCCGGTGGTGCCGGTCGTCCTGGAGGAGATCGCGCCGGTGCTCCGCGGGGGGGCGGCGGTGGTCTCCATCGCCGCCGGGGTGACCTTGGCGGAGCTCGAGGCGAGGCTGCCCGGCGGGGTGGCGGTGGTGCGCGCCATGCCCAACTCGCCCTGCCGGATAAGGGCCGGCGTGGTGGCGCTGGCGGAGGGGCGGGGGGTGACTGCCGAGACCCGGGCGCTGGTCGGCGAGATCATGGAGGCCGTCGGGCGGGTCATCTGGCTGGAAGAGCACCTGATGGACGCCGTCACCGGCCTCTCGGGCAGCGGTCCGGCTTATGTCTACCTGTTTATCGAGGCGCTGGCGGAGGGAGGGGTCAAGGCCGGCCTGCCCCGCCAAGTCGCCCTCGAACTGGCAGTCCAGACCGTCCTGGGGGCGGCCCAGATGGTCGCCTCGACCCGGGAGCACCCGGCGGTCCTGAAGGATCAGGTGGCGACGCCGGCCGGCACGACCATTGCCGGGCTGGCGGTTCTGGAGGAGGCGGCCTTCCGCGGCGCCGTGCTGCGGGCGGTGGAGGCGGGCGCCCGACGATCGGCGGAGTTGGCGGGCCAGCGGGCGAGGCAGGATGACTCCGGCAGCAAGAAGAAAGGAACGCCGGCATGAGCTTCCTGTTGCGGGTGGTCAACGCCCTCTTCTACTTGATGAACCTGGCGCTCTTCCTGCGGGTCATCCTCTCCTGGCTGCCTGTGCTCGACCGGCGCCACCCCTTGATGCGGCTGCTGGACGACCTCACCGAGCCCATCCTGGCACCCATCCGGCGTCTCCTGCCACTGGTGGGGCCGTTCGACTTTTCGCCGCTGGTTGCCATGGTTCTCCTCGGACTCCTGCAGCGGGTGGTCGTCGTCCTGCTCCTCCGATTGGCGTGGGGAGGATGGTAACCGGGTGAGACAGGAAGAGCTCCTGGCCCTTCTGGCGACGGAGGAGGAGCGGGCCCAGGCCAAGCGGATTCTGGCCCTCCAGGCCGAAGCGGAAGCCACCGGGCGCCCACAGCTCTCCGATTTCCTGGACCCGGCGGCGCAGACGCTGGCCGGTCTTTTGATGCAGCAAGCTCCCGGCTTGGCCTACGACCTGGTGGGCGGCCACGCGGCGGCCGAGCGGCGGCGGCTGGTCCTCCGGCCCCGCGCCTTCCGGGCGGAGGAGGTGCCGGAGCGTATTGCCGCCGTCCGGATCGAGGGCGAGTTTCCCGCGCCGCCGTCCCGGCAGGAACTCCTCAGCGCTGTCTTGCGGCTGGGGGTCCGGGCGGAGAAGGTGGGCGACGTCTTGCCCGACGCCCGGGGCGGCAGCGTCTTCCTCGTGGCTGAGCTGGCGCCGACAGTAGAGGAGCGCCTCGCCGAGGTCGCCGGAGTCCCGGTGACCGCCCGCGAGGTCACTCCGGAAGAGGTGGCGGGGCCGGCCGAGCGGAAGAAGGAGATCCGGACCACGGTGGCCAGCCTCCGGCTGGATGCGGTGGCCGGCGCCGGCTTCGGAACCTCCCGGACCCAGATGAGCCGCGAAATCAAGGGGCTACGGGTGCGGCTGAACTGGCGGCCCGTCGACGATCCCGCGGCCGGGGTGAAGGCGGGGGACGTCATCGCCCTTCGCGGGCGGGGCCGGCTGGTAGTTGCTGAGGTTATGGGGACGACGAAGAAGGGCCGCCTGGCGGTGAGGCTGGAACGATACTTCTAGAGCAGGGGGCATGGAGATGCTGACTCCGCTGGACATTCAGAACGCGGTCTTCCACCGGTCCTTCCGCGGTTACAACGAGGCCGAGGTGGACGAGTTCCTCGACCGGGTGGTGATCGAATACGAACAACTCCTCCGGGAAAACCTGGCACTGAAGGCCAGGTTGGCTGGGGAGAGCGAGGTGGCGACGGCAAGCCTGGCAGGCCTGGGGGTGTGCGAGACGCCGAAGACGCCGGAGCTGGCGGAGACGGGCGGGCGGTCCGAGGCCGAGCGACTCTCCGACGAGCTCGAACGGCTCCGCCGGGCGGTGGAGGAGGAGAGCAGGCGGCTTGAAACCTTGCGCAACCAGCGGCGGCTCTTTGCCACCCAGTTCCAAGCGATGCTCGAGTCATACCAGGCCATGCTGGCCGAAGAGGGCGGATAGCCTCCTTGACGCTCATCCCCGCCCGTAATATACTCCTAACCAAAGACGATGCACGGGAGAGTACCCGCAGGGAACGCTCAAGCGAGCCGGGGACGGTGAAAGCCCGGTGCGGGAACGGCGGCGAAGATCACCCGGAAGTCGCCCGGCCGAGGAGAGTAGGTCGGGACGGAGCGCCCCCCGTTACCAGAGGGCAGGGCTGACTTGATCGGCCTTCGGAGCGGGTCCGGCGGCAGAGCCGGGCCAACGAGGGTGGTACCGCGGGAAGACAGCTTCTCGTCCCTTTGGGGCGGGGGCTTTTCTTTTTTCTCTTGCCGGTCGGTCAGAAAGGCCGGCGCGATGACCTCGGGGAGGTGCGGAAGGTGCCGGAAGAGACACAGCAACAGGGCGGAGCATACAGCGGAACGCTGAACCTGCCGGTGACGGAGTTCCCGATGCGGGCGGGGTTGCCGCAACGGGAACCGGAGATCCAGAAGCGCTGGGAGGAGGAGCACCTGTACGAGCGGGTCCAGGAGCGGGCCCGGCGGGAGGGGCGGCCCAAGTTCGTCCTTCACGACGGGCCGCCCTACGCCAACGGTCATGTGCACATCGGGACCGCCATGAACAAAATCCTGAAGGACATGGTGGTCCGGTACAAGACCTACCGGGGGTTCCACTCACCCTACGTCCCCGGCTGGGACACCCACGGGCTGCCGATCGAGAGCCGGGTGATCAAGGACCTCAACCTGAACCGGCACGCGGTCGGGCCGGTCGAATTCCGGCAGAAGTGCCGGGAGTATGCCCTGAAGTTCCTCGACATCCAGCGGGAGGAGTTCCAGCGCCTCGGGGTGTGGGGCGACTGGGAGCATCCCTACGTCACGCTCGAACCCCACTATGAGGCCCGGCAGATCGAGGTCTTCGGCGGGATGGCCCTCCGGGGCTACATCTACAAGGGGCTGAAGCCGGTCTACTGGTGCACGACCTGCGAGACGGCCCTGGCCGAGGCGGAGATCGAGTACGCCGAGAAGAAATCGGCCTCGATCTACGTTAAGTTCCCGGTGGTGGAGGACGGCGGCAGACTGGGCGTGCCGCTGGGGCGGGCCTGGTTCCTCATCTGGACCACCACCCCCTGGACCATCCCGGCGAACCTCGCCGTCTGCCTCCACCCCGACTTCGAGTACGCCCTGGTGGGGGTCGGGGAGGAGCACTACATCGTGGCTCAGGAACTGCTGGCCGGGCTCGCGGAGGCCCTCGGCTGGGAGGCGCCGCAGATTGAGCGGATCTTCTCCGGGCGGGAGCTGGAGGGGATCAAATGCCGCCACCCCTTGGCCGGCGTGGATAAGGTCTACGACCGGGAGTCGGTGGTCATCCTCGGGTCCCATGTGACGCTGGACGCCGGCACAGGCTGCGTCCATACGGCCCCGGGCCACGGCGAGGAAGACTTCCTGGTGGGGCAGAAGTACGGCCTGCCGGTCCTGAACCCCGTCTCCGACCAGGGGCGCTTCACCGCCGAGGCGGGGAAGTACGAAGGGCTGGACCTGGAGGCCGGGAACAAGGCGGTCATCTCCGACCTGCAGGCGGCCGGAGCGCTGGCGGAGAGCGGCGCGATCCGCCACCAGTTCCCCCACTGCTGGCGCTGCAAGAACCCGGTCGTCTTCCGGGCGACCGAGCAGTGGTTCGCCTCGGTGGACGGGTTCCGGGACCAGGCGCTCAAGGCCATCCACGAGGTGAAGTGGTACCCGGCCTGGGGCGAGGAGCGCATCGCCGGGATGGTGGCGGAGCGGCGCGACTGGTGCATCTCCCGGCAGCGGGTCTGGGGGGTGCCGATTCCCATCTTTTACTGCACGGAGTGCGGCGAGCCGCTGATCACCAAGGAGAGCCTGGCGGCGGTGCGGGACCTCTTCGCCCGAGAGGGGTCGGACGCCTGGTTCGCCCGGGAGGCGGGAGAGATCCTGCCGGCCGGGACGAGCTGCGGGAAGTGCGGCGCCGGGAAGTTCCGCAAGGAGACCGACACCATGGACGTCTGGTTCGACTCGGGGTCGAGCCACTGGGCTGTCCTGCCCGAACGGCCGGAACTCGCCTGGCCGTGCGACCTCTACCTCGAAGGCTCAGACCAACACCGGGGCTGGTTCCAGTCCTCGCTCCTCACCGCGGTGGCGACGCAGGGACGGGCGCCTTACCGGGAGGTTCTCACCCACGGCTACGTGGTGGACGAGGAAGGGCGGAAGATGTCCAAGTCCCTAGGAAACGTCGTGGCGCCGGAGGAGGTCATCAAGCAGTACGGGGCCGACATCCTCAGGCTCTGGGTCGCCTCGGTGGACTACACCGACGACGTCGGGATTTCGCCCAACATCCTGAAACACCTGGCCGAGGGGTACCGGCGGATCCGCAACACCGCCCGGTTCCTCCTGGCCAACGTGGCCGACTTCGACCCGGCGAAGGACGCCGTGCCCTATGCCGAGCTCGGGGAGCTCGACCGCTGGGCCCTGGCCAGGCTGGCGAGGCTCGTCGCCCGGGTCACCGAGGGGTTCGACGCCTACCAGTTCAACGTCTTCTACCGCCTGGTCCACAACTTCTGCGCGGTGGACCTCTCCGCGTTCTACCTGGACGTCCTGAAAGACCGGCTCTACACGAGTCTCCCCAAGGCGAAGGGGCGGCGGGCGGCCCAGACGGTCCTCTACGAGATTCTGACCACCCTCGTGCGCCTCGTCGCCCCGGTCCTGGTCCACACGGCGGAGGAGATCTGGCAGCACGTGCCGGGCGGGCTCCCCGGCGAGGCGGGGAAGGCGGAGAGCGTCCACCTGCTCTCCTGGCCGGAGGTCCAAGAGGAGTGGTTCGACGAGGAGCTGGAGGCGAGGTGGGAGAGGCTCCTTGAGGTGCGCGATGTGGTGAACCGGGCGCTCGAAGCGGCGCGGGCCGAGAAGACGCTCGGCAACTCGCTCGAGGCGGCGGTGGACGTGTACGCCTCGCCGGAGCTGGCGGTCTTCCTCAAGGAATACGAGGCCGATCTGCCGACCATCTTCATCGTCTCCCAAGCCGCCCTCCACCCGTGGGAGGAGCGCCCGGCCGAGGCCCTCACCGATGCGGTAGGCACCCAGAAGGTGGCGGTCGCCGTGCGCCGGGCCGCCGGCGAGAAGTGCGCCCGGTGCTGGATGTATGCGCCGGAGGTGGGGCGGGACCGGGACTATCCCGACGTCTGTCCCCGCTGCGCAGACGTTCTGCGCCGGTGGGCCAAGTAGGGTCCCAGATCCCCTTGGGTTGGTTTGGGGAGCGCATAGCGGGGGTAAGCTAGCCCCGGAATGAGACGGAGGGGCAGACCGAAGCGGGAACGGCGGCAGGAGGAGGCGACGCACCTCCTCCTGCGCGCCTCCGAGGCCATCGCCGGCTGGCAGAAGTACGGCATCGCAGAGTACGCCGAATTCTTCGCCCGCCCGTACCGGGTGGTCTGGGTGAACTTGCTCGGCGGCCTCGCCCGAGGGTTTGGCATCGCCATCGGGTTCACCCTGGTGGCAGCGGTGCTCCTGTGGCTCCTCGGGCGGCTGGCCAGGCTGAACCTGCCGGTGATCGGGCAGTTTATCGCCGACATCGCCCGCATCGTCGAGCATGAGCTGGCCTTCAGCCGGTAGATCTCACCGGAGACAGAGGGGAAGGGAGAGCTGCGGTGGCAGAAAGACGGCCGGAGAGAGGTGAGGGAGTGGACCGGAAGCGGGTGGAGGCGCAGCTTTCGGCGGAGGCGGAGCGGCTGCGGCGGGAGATCGAGTTCTTGGAGGAGCACGGGCTCCAGGACGGTCAGGGCGATCTGACGGGGGAGCTTTCGACCTATGACAACCATCCGGCTGACCTGGGCACGGAAACCTTCGAGCGGGCGAAGGACCTCGCCCTCCGCGACAACCTCCGCCTCCGCCTGGACCAGGTGGAACGGGCGCGGCAGCGGCTGTCCGAGGGTACCTACGGGCGGTGTGAGGTCTGCGGGGCGGCAATCGACCCGGACAGGCTTGCGGCCAAGCCGGAGGCGACGACCTGTCTCTCCTGCCAGGAGGAGCGGGACGCCGTCGAGCGCAACGCCGTGAAGCGGGCCGAGGGCGGGCGGCCGGTCGAGGAGGAGGTCCTCGACTTCAGGCGCGGTTTCAGCCATCACCTGGATCCGGAGGAGAACAACGCCTTCGACGGGGAGGACGCCTGGCAGGCGGTGGCCCGTTACGGGACAGCCAACTCGCCGCAGGATGTCCCTGACGCGGTGAACTACGATGAGACCTTCTACAACGCTGACGAGGACCTGGGTCTGGTGGAGGAGACCGACGCCCTGATCGACCCGAGCCAGGGAGGAATCGAAGGCGGGGAACTGACCGAGGACTTATACGACCTCGGGCGGCGGGGGCAGCGGCGGAGACCCCACAAGGAGGAGTTCCGCGGCACTCGCTCCTGACAGGAAAAGGTTGTTCCTTCTGACAGGCGGTGTTAGAATGAGGCCGTGGACCGCTTGGATCCGAGCAGGACCGAGACGGGGGCGGTAGAGAGGCTGCCTTTCGGGTGCTTGCCGGAGGGCTTTTTCTTTTGCTGCATACCGGAGATCAAGGGAGGTGTTTGCATGAGCCAGCGGATCACTACGGCCTATTTCCGGGAAGCGAAGCGGACCGGGCAGAGAATCACCATGCTCACGGCCTATGACTACCCCCTGGCCAGGATGGTCGATGAAGCGGGGATCGAGGCCATCCTTGTGGGAGACTCCCTAGGCAACGTGGTCTTGGGTTACGAGTCCACCATCCCGGTGACGATGGACGACATGGTGCGCCACACCAAGGCGGTGGCCCGGGGGGTCGAGCGGGCCATGGTGATAGGCGACCTGCCGTTCCTGTCCTACCATATCTCCCGGGAGGAGGCGCTCCGCAACGCCGGGCGCCTCCTCCAAGAGGGAGGGGCGCAGGCGGTGAAGCTGGAAGGCGGCCGGGAGGTGGCGGACACCGTGCGGGCCCTGGTCTCCTGTGGCATTCCGGTGATGGGACACCTGGGCTTGCTCCCCCAGTCTGTCCATCAGCTCGGGGGTTACCGGGTGCAGGGGAAAGACGAGGCCCAGGCCAGGAGGCTGCTGGAGGACGCCCGGGCGCTGCAGCAGGCAGGGGCTTTCGCCATCGTCCTGGAGTGCATACCGGTTCCCCTGGCCCGGCTGATCACCGAAACCGTGGAGGTATGCACCATCGGCATCGGGGCGGGGCCGCACTGCAACGGGCAGGTCTTGGTGACTCACGACCTTCTGGGCCTCTCCCTCGGGCGCACCCCCAAGTTCGTCAAGCGTTACGCCGATCTCCGCCAGGAAATCGTCCGGGCCTTGCAGGCCTACCGGGACGAAGTGACGGGAGGCGCCTTCCCAGGGGCGGAGCACAGCTTCGATCTGCCCGAGGAAGTCCTGGCGAAGCTGTACTGAATGAGGTGAAGGCCATGGTCGTCTGCCGCTCCATCCAGGAGATGCGTGAGTTCGTGCGCCGGGCCCGCTCCCGAAGTCAGAGCATAGGCTTTGTACCCACCATGGGTTATTTCCACGAAGGGCATCTTGCCCTGATGCGCCGGGCGAGAGCGTCCTGCGACGTGGTGGTGGTGAGCATCTTCGTCAACCCGCTCCAATTCGGGCCGCGGGAGGATTACCACCGCTACCCCCGGGACCTGGAACGGGACGTGGCCATGGCGCAGGAGGCGGGGGTGGACGCCGTCTTCCATCCTTCCGTGGAAGAGATGTACCCGCCGGGGTTTTCGACCTGCGTGGAGGTCCAGGGCCTCACCGAGTGCCTGTGCGGGCTTTCCCGCCCCGGGCACTTCCGGGGAGTGGCCACCGTGGTGACGAAGCTCTTTCACATTGTCCAGCCGGACAAGGCCTTCTTCGGCCAGAAGGACGCCCAGCAGGCCCTGGTGATCCGGAGGATGGTGAAGGACCTGGACATGGACCTGGAAATCGTCACCGTACCCACGGTCCGGGAGGAGGACGGCCTGGCCATGAGTTCCCGCAACGTCTACCTGAGCCCCGAGGAGAGGCGGGCGGCTACTGTCATCCCCCGGAGCCTGAAGGCGGCGGAGGAGTCCTACTGGTCCGGGGAGCGGGACGCGGGGAAGATATTGGAGTTGGTCCGGGGCATGCTCTTGGCCGAACCCGGGGTGGAGATCGACTACGTGGAGATCAGGTCTCTGCCGGATCTCAAGCCGGTGGGGAAGCTCGCCGGCCCGGCCCTCCTAGCTTTGGCCGTGCGTCTCGGTTCGACCCGGCTGATCGACAACCTCGTCCTGGAGGGCCAGGCTTGACCGGGCCCCAGGCCGGCGTGGTAGAATTTAGACATGCGCTTCGTGCTCATCGGCGCGGCGATCGTGGCGCTGGACCAGCTCACCAAGGCCCTCGTCGGGCGGACCGTGCCCCCGGGCGGGGCGCGCCCGGTCATCCCGGGGTTGCTCAGCCTTCGCCCGGCGGAGAACTTCGGGGCGGCTTTCGGGTTTTTCCCCCGCTGGACCTTGCTCTTCATCGCCATCGCGGTGGTGGCCGTCAGCCTCATGGCCTACTGGTACCGGCGCCTGACCTGGCAGCGCCAGGCGGCGAAGGCCGGCCTGGCCCTGGCGGCGGCGGGGGCGGTGGGCAACCTGATCGACCGGGTGCGCTTCGGATATGTCCGTGACTTCATCGATGTCCGGTGGTACCCAGCGATCTTCAACGTGGCGGACGTCGCCATCGTGGTAGGGATCGGACTGCTCCTGATCGCTCTCTGGCGGGAGGAGGCGCGCTGATGCATCCAGTGCTCCTGCGCTTGGGCCCCTTCACTGTTTGGTCCTACGGGACCATGCTGGCGCTGGCCTTCGTCCTCGGCACCCACTTCGCCCTCCGGGAGGCCCGGGCCCGGGGAATCGGCGAGGAGCACGTCTACAACCTGGCGCTCCTCTTTGCGATTGCCGGGGTGGTCGGCTCCCGGCTGCTGCACGTTCTTCTGAACCTTTCCTACTACCTGGCCCACCCCGTAGAGATCCTCGACCTGACCAACGGAGGCCTCGCCATGCACGGCGGGTTCACCCTGGCTATCCTGGCGGGGATCTGGTACACCCGCTGGCAGCGGGTGGACGCCTGGGAGCTGGCGGACTTCCTGCCCAAGTGGGGTGTCCTCGGCATTGGGATCGTGCGGATTGGGTGCCTGCTGAAAGGCTGCTGCTTCGGCGTGCCCGGGAACGCCCCCTGGGCCTTCGACTGTTCCCTCCTGCACGACGTTCCCCGCCACCCGACCCAGATCTACGAGATGCTCCTCGACTTCACCCTCTTCGGCTACCTCTGGGTCAAGCGGCGCCACTCCCACTTCAAGGGGTGGCCGTCCTGGGTCATGGTAGGCGGGTACTCGGTCATCCGGGCGTTCGTCGAGATCTGGCGGCAGGAGCCGCGCTTCTGGGGCCCTTTCAAGCTTGGCCAGCTTGCGAGTATCATCCTGGCGGTGGCGGCCTTCGCCATGATCCCGCACCTTGACCGGAAGCGCGGCCCCGCCCGGACCATCTCAGGCTGAACCAGAAGCAGGGAGGGGCCGGTATGGCAGCGGCGACGGGCGCGGGAAAGGGCGGAATAGCGACCGTCAACCAAGCGGTGGTTCCACCGGAGGCGTCAGGTCTCCGGCTGGACGTTTACGCGGCGCAACTCCCGGGGATCGTCTCCCGAGCGATGGCCCAGCGACTGATCGAAGGGGGAGAACTGACGGTCAACGGGCACCCGGGCCGGCCCAGCCTCCGCCTGTCCGGGGGGGAACTGATCGCCTACACCATCCCACCGCCTGAGCCAGCCACGGCTGAACCGGAAGACCTTCCCCTGGACATCCTCTACGAGGACGAGGACCTGATCGTCATCGACAAGCCCCGGGGCATGGTGGTCCACCCGGCGGCCGGCAACCGCCGCGGCACCCTGGTCAACGCCGTCCTGGCCCACGCCGGAACCCTGTCTGGAGTGGGCGGGGTGGCCCGGCCCGGGATCGTCCATCGGCTGGACAAGGATACGAGCGGGGTCATGGTGGTGGCCAAGAACGATTCTGCCCACCTCGCCCTCGCCGCCCAGTTCAAGGCGCATAGCATCGATCGCCGCTACCTGGCGCTGATCAAGGGCCACCTGCCGACCCCCGAGGGGACCGTCTCCGGCAACATCGGCCGCCACCCCCGCCACCGGAAGAAGATGGCGGTCGTCCAAACCGGCGGCAAGCCGGCGGTAACCCACTGGCGGGTGATCGAGGAGTTCCCCGGCTACACCCTGATCGAGGCCCGCCTCGAGACCGGCCGGACCCACCAGATCCGGGTCCACCTCTCCCATATCGGGCATCCGGTGGCCGGTGACCCCGTATACGGCGGCAAAGCCGGCGAACTCAACCTCCAAGGCCAGGCCCTCCACGCCGCTGTCCTCGCTTTCCGCCACCCCCGGACTGGAAAAAAACTCGCCTTCCGGACGGTACCGCCGTCGGACTTTCAGGCGGCGTTGACGCAGTTGAGGAGCCGCCAATCAAGTTCTTAGCCAAAACCATTACTGCAGCAGGGCTCAGGGCGGCTCGTTTTTCGCCTCGCGTTCCCCCTGACCGTGGCTCGATTCTAGGATAGCAGACACAGAAGTTACAGACGTGGGGAATCGATGATGACAGGGTGTTCACTGCGCTCAACGCCATCAGGACGAATAGCGTCCGTATAGTGGTGTAAAAAGACGTGCTATGAAAAGTCAATAGCACAGCGGGACCTTGACAAGTGAAAAAGGGCCTTAGTCATGAGAGCCAGGAGGAGCCCAGCGATAGTTTGGGTCGAACGGTCGGTTCTGGCTC
>DYFA01000051.1 GCA_020725425.1 Aneurinibacillus sp. | reverse complement strand
GTTCATCGACGAGCTTGACCGCTACCTGCACTGGTACAATGAAAGTCGCATCAAGATGTCCCTTGGCGCAAGGAGTCCGATGGAGTACAGGAGAAGCCTTGGGATTGCATGACCAAGTCCAGAAAAACGTCCGCACCCCCCTGCAGCAGATGTATGCCCAAGGGACGAGCATCCGGGCCGTGGGCTATGCCGGTGGAAGCGAGCGTTGGAGGAGCATTCTACAGCACACTCCGAACTTGAACGGCAGCCTCTTCCGTCCGGTGTGGGTCTGAGGTGGCAGGAGTGGGCTTGGCAGTCCTCTACTCTGTGGTTATTCCCTGCTTGAGAGCGAGCTCGACAGCCTTCAGGATGACTTTGCTGCTGCCGGTCGCGCCCGACACCGTGTCCACAGCGAGGGACTGGGCTTGAACAACGGCATGCACGATAGACTCGGCTTTGCGCCCCAGGCCGTGCTCATGCTGGAGGAGGGTGAGCTCTGTGATCTGATGGCCGGATACCTTGACCCGCACCCTGGCCTTGACCAATCCCCCGTCGTAAAACCCTTCGTACTCGCCGTCTTTCACCTGGGATAGGTCGACCTGGTCAATCGCCAGGTTCTTCAGAGCCTTGGCAGTAGATAGGAAACCAGCGCCGCCCGCGGCAGCCGCCGCCAGAAACGTGATTGCCGCGGCCCACAAGATGGCGCGCAGACCCCGCTTACTCAGAGCAACCATCGAATCAGACCTCCTTGCTTAGTTGGAGGACTCCGTCTTCAGGGCTTGGGCGAACCGCCGGGCAGACTCTTCGGAGTAGCGGGAGGCGTTCCCTTTGACCCCCACCACCTTCGCCGCCAGCCGCTCGAAGAAGCTCAGCTCGCCCAGGTTGATTCTCCCGCCGAGGGCGCTCTTGATCACCGCCGAGTCGAGCAGTTCGGGGGGAAAGGCCGCCTGCAGTTGTCGCTCCGCCTGGTCTTGAAACCAACAGCAGATGAAAAGTCCAAGTCTCTTTGGCCTGAGGGCGTCAAGGTTTCGGGCGCAGAAGTCCCGGACTTCCTTCTGGGCTTGCCCGGCGTAGATGGCGCTGCCGATGACCACCTGGCCAAACGAGGAGGCGTCAGGGGAGGGGTTCTCCCGCAGGTTGACGAGCACGACCTCCCCCGAGAGCTCTCTCGCCAGTGCTTCGGCGTAGTCCCGGGTGGCGCCGTGTTCGGTGGAATAGGCGATTAGCGTTCGCATGAGGCGGCCCTCCTTCAGGAGCCGGCAGCGGTCCGGTGGGCGGGCAGCCGGGGATCGCCCTTCACGAGCCAGAACAGCGACCAGACTGCCGGCGCCGCGGCCAGCACCATGATCGCGGACATCCTCGCCATGGCAGCCGACACCGAACCCTTCTGGAGCTGCTCTTTCAGCGGGCCGGTGAAGAGGATGACCGTGACGATGCTCACGATAAACGCACTGGACAGCGAGGCAGCCCTGCCGCCCCAGTCAGTTCCCCGCCGGACGCCGAGAACCGCGGCGACCACCACTGGGCAGGTGAGGGAGAAGAAGACGATCGGATCCCGCAGGAACGGCTCGCCCCAATCGAGGGCTCCGGCACCCCGCATGGTCATGTCCACGGTGCGTCCGGTGGCGCTTGCCAAAAGCCTCTGGCCCATCATCCCCGAGAACATCACCAAGACCAAGGCCAGGTACACGGCGATAGCCAAGCCCGCCCCGGATGGGCGGCGGGGGCCTTTAGGCAGGAGGTTCCACGCCAGGCAGACGGCGGTTCCCGCCAGGGCAAGCTTGATCGTCCAAAGGAAGATCCAGAGGTTCTGCCGGCCGGTCACCAGCATGGCATAGTTATAGGCGAAGTTCGCGGCCACCCCGGCGATGACCGGGGGACCCCAGGTGCTGCCTCTCCGCATGGCCCAGAGCCCGACCAGACCCACTGGGACTAGGAAGAACGCTTCATAGAGATCGCCCAGGACGTTCAGCTCGAAGCTCATGGCGGGCGAGGCCGGATAATGGTGCCCGGTGAGGTAGTGGTAGAGGATACCTCCCAGGGTAACGAGCAGCAGGAGCCCGAAGACTGTGGTAAGACCCATCGTTCGCCTGCTCATCCGGCTCTCTCCTCCTTCGGCCCGTGCCGGGCGCACTAAAAGGATTGCCAGGACCAGCGCCCTGGCAATCCTCGCTCGTCAAAACCTCGATAAATGCTGGTGGCCCCGAGACGAATCGAACGTCCGACACGCGGTTTAGGAAACCGCTGCTCTATCCACTGAGCTACGGGGCCACGACCTCAAGAGCCTATGCAGTTGGGAGACGGTTGTATTGTACCACGTCTTGCCGTGTGCCGTAAAGGACCTGGTGCTGGGCTCGGCGCCCCTCCGGCCGAGCGGGGACCTTACTTCCTCTCTCGGTCCTTCGCCATCAGGGCGGTGAGCTGTTCGACGAGCCAGTCGCCGGCGCCGGGAGTCTGGACCCAGGCCTCGCCTCCGTCGAGCAGGTACTCCACAGCCTCCGCCTCACTCCCCAGAGTGTAGCTCTCCGGAAGCCGCTTGGGCGGCTTCTTCGCTCCGAGCATGAACGCCGCCACGTAAGGATTCGCCTTGAAGGCCTGGACCAGCCGCCGGTTGGCCCGGGTGCTCGCCCCTTCCTGCCGGAAAGTCCAGAGTGCCAGGGGATAGAGCCAAGTTGCAGTAGGCTCCACTCCGAATTTCCGGGCCAGCTTCTTGATTTCCTGATCCCTTCCTTCCAGAAGCAGCCAGCTGATGAGCAGGTAGCGCAGCCCCAGGTGGTCCTCTGGATCGAGCGCCAGCATGGCCCACATGTGGTCGATGGCCTCCGCCCGCCGGCCCAGGTCCCAGAGTGTCATGGCCAGACGGGATCGGGCTCTCATGTAGGGCCTCGTCTCAACGAGACCCCAGAAATGGCCTTTGCCGCTCTTGAACTTTTCGCGACCGAGGGCGCGCTCGCCCGCCTTCACCCCTTCGGCGTACAGGCGCTCCGCTTCCTCCAGCCTCTCCGCCTCGTCCTCCGCCAGGATGACGTAGGCGTCGGCGCAGTCCGGCGAGAGCTTCAGGGCCTTCTTGGCCAGAGCGATCCTCTTTCGCCGGGCGGGCTCCTCCCAGGCATCGTAGATCAGTTCCTGCGCCGCATCAAGCGGGCTCAGCGGAAAGTCCACCAGTTCCTCTCCGCCTTGGTCTCCAAAAGCAGCCTGGAGAAAGGCGTTGACCTCCTCGAGCGAGGAAAACTGTTTGTTCGCCAGGGCGCGGTTCACTTTCGCCATTACCCGTTCGGTGGGACGTTTCACGATGATTCCCCCATCCCGTCGGCCGCCTCAAGCCGTTAGGACCCTTACTCTTTCCACCCGCGGGTTCGTCGTTCGGCAGTCAACTCCTCTTGGAGACGCGTATCTCGTCTTCAAGTTCGAGAAGATGGTACGAGGCGAGCCGCAGGCAGGAGGGACAGCGCCATATCCCAAGCGACAAGGAGGTGAAGCCCTTGAAGCTCAGCGGCGACGGCGTAGCCTCATCAACTCACCGGAGAGCCCCGTAAACCACGATCCGGCCGGAATCGGCGAGGTTCCACCCGCCCTCGCGCCAGTCGAAGTCCCCGGTACCCGGCGGCAGGGGGTTGACCCGGATGGCCACCACGGTTCGGACCGAGCGCCCGGCGTTATGGTCGGCCTGCTCGTCGAAGGGATAGGGCTGACTGTCCTTGTCCGGAGCGGTGCTGGGCCGGTCCGGTGGGCCGGGAACTGCCTGCGGGATCACCAGCCGGTACGGCCCCTCGCCGTCGAGCACCCACCGATTCCCCTCGCGCTTCAGCCGGCCAGGGTCGAGCGGCTTCCCCTCCCGTTCGTAGGCCACAAGCATCCGCAACTGGCCGGCGATTGCTTCCCCCGCCCGGTACCTCAGGCCAGCCGGATAGGCGACCCACGGTAAACTGGCGTAGAAAAGGCCCGGTGGATAGGTCCGGCGCGCTTCTTCCAGGGAAAAATCGGTGGCGAAGCCGTCCGCCGAGAAGACCGAGACGCTCGCCGCTTCTGGAGCCACCCCCGCCGCCTTCAACAGATCCCATAGGGTCACGCCTCAGTACGTAGCGTAGAAGTCTCCGCTCTTGGTCGTGTTCATGAGCAGGAACTGCTCCACCGCCGGTAGCGCTCGTATTTGCACCGGGGAGAAAGAAACCGAGGGCGGCTGTCTCAGCCCCGGTTTGTCGCCGGCCTCGCCGGGATGGGTGAGGTGGCGGATCTCCTCTCCGTTGGGGACGCCGTCGCCGTCCGAATCGAGCTCAGCGATCGCCTGGAAGGCCGCGGCAGTCCGTCCCGCCTTCAGGTAGTCCTGCGCGAAACCATTCAGGGGAAGCGGCCCATGCGGCTTGACCAGCCCGTAGGAGGCGTGGCAGTAGTCACAACTGCCTTTCGCCTTCCCCTCCACCTTGCCGCCCGGGTGGCAGAGGAAACAGTCGTCCAGCTTGCTCTCCTTGGCCTGGGGATACGCCGTCAGGAAGTGGTCCACGTCCTGGTCATTGCCGTGCGACCGGTACGCAGCCAGCACCACGGGCGTGGCGATAATCAACAGGACAACCCCCAGCCACACGCCCCTACTCAACCTGGACTTACTCTGTCGTCTCACCATCATCCCTCCATCCTCGCTTTGTCCCGATCCACACGCTCTAAGTCGTTTCCCAGGGAGCGGGAATCCGGCCGGGGAGGGCGATATCGCCCAAGATATCCTTTACCGTCCCCCGTTTCGTCACCCGCCCGGCGAACATCACCGCCACCTGTTCGGCCAGGCGGGGAATCTCGGTGTAGTCGTGAGTGACGAAGAGGGTGGTGATCCTGGTCTCCTTGAGGATGGCGCTCAGCTCGTCCAGAAGGCCGTTCCGGGTGGGATAGTCCAGCGCCGAAAAGGGTTCGTCCAAAAAGAGGATCTTCGGCTCAAGGGCCAGGGCGCGGGCCAGGTTCACCCGCTGGGCTTCTCCGCCCGACAGATGGAGGGCCGACCGCGGCGCCAGGTGGCCGATCCCCAGCCTGTCCAGCCATTCCTGGGCGCGCCGCCGGGCGGCCTCCCGGGGGACGCCCCGGATCCGGAGCCCGGTGGTGACGTTCCTCAGCACAGTGGTATCCATGAGGAGGGGCTCCTGGAAGACCACCGCCATCTGGCGGCGGAGGGCCAGGGTGTTCTGGGGGGTGACCGGCGTGCCGTTCACTTGGAGGTATCCCCGGGTGGGGCGGTGCAGCAGAGCCAGGGTCAAAAGAAGGCTGGTCTTACCCGCGCCGTTCGGTCCCACCAGGGCCAGCACCTCTCCTTCCGTCAAGGCGAACTGGTCGACCTGGAAGATCTCCCGCTGTCCCCTGACCAGTTGAAGGTCTTCGGCTCGGAGGGCGGGGCGGTCGCCTCGGTTCATTGCGGCTGCCTCCTGTGCTGCTGGAGTGCGGTGAGCAGGGCGGTGACCAGGAAGGAGAGCACGAGTAGGATGACGCTGAGCGCCGTCGCCAGTTCGAACCGGCCCTTCGAGACTTCGAGGGCGATGGCGGTGGTCAGGACCCGGGTCAGCCCTTTGACGTTGCCGCCGACCATCATGGACGCCCCCACCTCCGAGATCACCCCGCCGAAACCGGCGATCACCGCGGCGAGTAGGCCGAGGCGGGCCTCCCGCAAGAGAAGCCAGAGGAACTGCCACCGGTTGGCCCCCAGGGCGATGATCTGCAGGCGGAGCTTGGGGTTGAGGGATTGGATGGCGGCCATGGTGAACCCGGCCACCAGGGGGAAGGCGATGACCGCCTGGGCGGTGATCATGGCGGCCGGCGTGTACAGGAGGCCGAGCGAGCCCAGCGGCCCGTACCGGGTGAAGCAGAGCCAGGTGGCCAGGCCGACGATGACCGGCGGCAGCCCCATCCCGAAGTTCACCAGGCTCGCCAGGACCCCCCGCCCGGGAAAGCGCTTCAGAGCCAGGAAAACCCCGAAAGGCACCCCCAGAAGCACGCTGATCAAGGTTGCCAGTCCCGAGATCTGAAAGGTGCGGAGGGTGATGTCCCACACCTCCGGATCCCCGGTGGCCAGCATTTTCAGGGCCTCAGCCATTCCCTCCCCGATGACTCCCAAGCCGGACTCCACCTTTCCGGTCTACTTGCCCAGTTCGTCCTCGCTCCGGCCGGCGTCCGGGAAGAAGAGGGGCGAACCGTACTTGTCCTTGCCGAACTCCCCGATGAGTTTCTGGATCTCCGGTGAGACCATGAACTCCACGAAGGCCCGGGCGCCGGCGGCGTTCACCTTGGCGAACTTCGCCGGGTTCACCGCCATCACGTGGTAGATGTTCAGCAGGTCCTTGTCCCCCTCGACCAGGATGTCGAGCTTGATGTTCTTCTTCTGGGCCAGGTAGGTGCCCCGGTCGGTCAGAGTGTAGCCCCGCTTTTCCGAAGCGATCAAGAGGGTCTGGCCCATGCCGGAACCGGATTCCTGGTACCAGCTCCCGCCCGGTTTCAAGTTGGCCTTCTGCCAGAGAGACTTCTCCGTCTTGTGGGTTCCGGAGTCGTCACCCCGCGAGACGAAGAGTGCCCCGGCCGCGGCGATCTTCCGGAAGGCGTCGGCGGCAACTCTGGTTCCCTTGATTTTCGCCGGGTCATCCGCCGGCCCGACGATCACGAAGTCGTTGTGCATGACCAGCTTGTAGTCGGTCACCAGCCCCTTGTCCAGAAGCGGCTTTTCCGACGCCGGGGCATGGGTCAGGAGCACGTCGGCTTCGCCCTTCTCCCCCATGGCCAAGGCCTGGCCGGTCCCCACCCCGATCGGCTTGACCTTGTAGCCGGTCTGCGCCTCGAACTTCGGGATCAGGAGGTCCAGGAGGCCGGTGTCGACGGTGCTCGTGGTAGTCGCCAGGATCACGTCCGTCACCTTGGCCGAGATGGCCGGGACGATGCCCACCACGAGGCCTGCCAGGAGCAGCAAGAGGATACCGAGAGTAACCCGTCTCTTCACCATGAATTCCTTCTCCTTTCCGGTTCACCTTCGACGATCAGAGCGTTATGCTAAAACAAGCTTAACGCTATTTCTGATACGCCGCCCTCCGTCCGATTCCTGCCTCCCTGGCGAAAAATCGCCGAAGAGGCCCGCGCAGAGGCTCGATGCATATTCCGCCCCGTTCCACCGGATATTAATGCTACCGCTCCCCGTTGCTTCCAGGTCCCCTCAGCAAGGTTCGGAGGAGGTGAAGCGCAGCGGTCTGCCGGGCGGGCGCCGGTGGGAAGCCGGAGGAGTGGAGACGGTGCGGATGGAGGCTGAGCAGATGAGAAGGAAAGGATGGAAAAGGCTTTGGCTGAGCGCCTTCCTCGTCGTCCTGTCGGTCCTCGGGCTGGCGGCGGCGCCGGCCCTGGCGGAGAAGGCGGAGCTCTACCCGGCTAAGCAAGTGGTGCTGGACGTCCTGAGTCAGCCGGAGGTCATGGACAAGTACAGCAAGATCTCTGACGCCATCTGGAGCTACGCTGAACTGGGGCTCCAGGAGTACAAGTCGTCGGCGCTCCTGGCAGACACCCTGGAGGCAGCCGGCTTCCAGGTGGAGCGGGGGCTGGCCGGCATGCCAACCTGCTTCGTGGCGACCTACGGCTCGGGCAAGCCGGTGATCGGGCTGCTCGGCGAGTTCGACGCCCTGGCGATGCTCTCGCAGAAGGCGGGGGTCGCCTTCCAGGATCCGCTGGTGCCGGGCGCCCCGGGCCACGGGTGCACCCACAACACGATGTGCACCGCCGCGGCCGCGGCCGCCATCGCCCTCAAGGAAGCGATGGACCAATTCGGCATCCCCGGCACGATCAAGGTCTTCGGCTCGCCGGCCGAGGAGACGGTCATCAGCCGGCCGTACATGGTCCGGGCCGGGCTGTTTGAGGGCGTGGACGCCGTGATCGACAACCACGGCGGCGGTGACTTCTCGACCGGCTACGGCATCAGCGGCAACGGGCTCTTCTCCTTCACGGTGACCTTCCACGGGCGGACGGCCCACTCGGGCGGAAACCCCTGGAACGGGCGGAGCGCCCTGGACGCCGTGGAACTGATGAACGCCGGCGTGAACATGCTCCGGGAGCACCTGTACTTCAGCTCCCGCATCCACTACGTCATCACGGAGGGCGGCGAGGCCCCCAACGTGGTGCCGGACCGGGCGACCGTCTGGTACTACGTCCGGAACAGCGACGACAAGCTCGAGCCGGACTTCCAGAAGGTCCTGAACTGCGCCAAGGGGGCGGCCCTCGCCACCGGATGCACCTATGACGTCCGGGTCTACACGGCGATCCACCAGCGGTACAACAACAAGGCCGCGGCCGAGTTGTACCAGAAGAACATCGAGTTGGTCGGGATGCCGGAGTGGTCCGAGGAGGACGTCGCGTTCGCCAAGGCGCTCCAGAAAGAGCTGGGCGTGAAGGTCACCGGGCTGAAGACCGAGGTGGAGAAGCTCACGCCTCCGCCGTCGGTCTTCACGGGCGGCGGCTCCTCCGACGTGGGCGAAGTCACGCTGATCGCCCCCTGCGCCACCATTCGCTTCCCCGCCACCGTCCCGGGGGTGGACAGCCATCACTGGGGCAACGTGGCGGCGGGCGCCACGCCCATCGCCCACAAGGGCCTGATCGCCGGGGCCAAGGCGATCGCCGCCTCGGCGCTGGATCTTTTGACCAAGCCGGAGGAGCTGGCGAAGCTCCGGGCGGAGTTCGAGGAGCAGCAGAAGAAGTACCCGTACCGGTCCTACCTGCCGGAGGGCGCCGAGCCCCCGCTCGACATGTACGACCAGTTGATGAAGAAGTACCTCCCGCTCCTGGAGGAGTTCTCCTACGATCCGGAGAGCAGCGAGCCCCTGATGCAGGAGTACACCCTCGCCAAGTAGGGGCGGACGGACCGGCGGTGACGGGACAGGCCGTCCCGGCAAGAGGAGGCCCGCAGGAAATCCTTGCGGGCCTCCGGGCGTGAGGGGACATCCTGGACCTTTTCACCCGGGGAGGTAGGAAGTGTGGATCTCCGGGTTCACCAGGTGGACCGGGCGCCGGCCGGCCAGGACGTCGAGAATCCCCTCGACCGCCATGACGCCCATCAGTTCGGCCGCCTCGTAGGTGTGCGCCCCCGAATGCGGGGTCGCCACCACGTTCTCCAGCTTCACCAGCGGGTTGTCGCCGGGGGGCTCGTCCTCCCAGACATCGATCCCGGCGCCGGCGAGGTGGCCGGAGACCAGGGCCTCGTAGAGCGCCGCCTCATCCACGATCCTCCCCCGGGCCGTGTTGATGAGGATGGCTCCCCGCTTCATGGCCGCGAGCTCCGCCCGTCCGATCAGGTGGACGGTCTCAGCGCAGAGGGGGAGGTGCAGGCTCACGAAGTCCGCTTCCCGGAGGATGTCCGGCCAGGGCCGGTAGACGACCCCGTTGGCCCTGGCGAACTCCTCTGGCCAGCGCACGTCGTAACCCTGGACCTCCATGTCGAATCCTCTGGCCCGCTGGACCACCCCCCGGCCGATCCGGCCGAGACCGACCACCGCCAGGCGCTTGCCCCAGACCCCCCGGCCGGTGAAGCGCTCCCAGCGTCCGCCCTTCATGCTCCGGTCGGCCTCGGGGATGTGCCGCGCCACCGCCAGGAGCAGGCCGAAGGCCAGGTCCGCCACCGACTGGTCGTTGGCCCCGGGCGTGCTGACCACGGCGATCCCCCGCTCGGTGGCCGCCTGGAGGTCGATGTTGTCCACCCCCACCCCGTGCTTGGCGATGACCCGCAGCCGGCGGGCCCGGGCGAGGGCTTCGGCCGTCACCGGCCGGGCGCCGACCAGGAGCGCGTCGGCGTTCTCCAGCGCCTCCCGGAACTCCGCCTCGTCGTCGCCCCGCCCTTCCCGGACCTCGACGATCTCCAGCCCCTCCCGCCGCAGCCGCTCCAGAGGCTCAGCCGCCACCTTGCCGAACGTGCGGGCAGTGATGAGCACTCGTCGCCCTTCCATCATTCCACCCCCCTGGCTCCGGCGAGCCATCGTCAGCCCGCCACCGTCCCGGTGAACACCTCCGGCGGCAGCTGGGCGAAGGCCGCCCGGATCCTGGCCCGCTCCTCGTCGTTCAGCTCGCGCAGGGGCGGCACCATCATCGTCGGGAAGTCGCGCCCCCGCAGCCGGAGGATCTCCTTGTACCCGGCCAGGTACGGCCCGACCTTGAGCACGATCCGCAGCTTGTTCACGAGGAACTGGAGCCTCCGCGCCTTGGCGTACTCCTTCCCCACGATGGCGTCGTACAGGGCCACCATCAGCTCCGGGAAGGCGTTGGCCACGGCGGAGACCGCGCCGGCCCCGCCCACCATCATCGCCGGGAAGACCAGCCCGTCCGTCCCCACGACCACGGTGAAGTCAGGGCCGCCTAGCTCGATGTACTCCTGGAAGAGAATGAGGTCTTTGCTTGAGTCCTTGATTCCTACGATGTTTGGGCACCCGGCGTGGAGGCGGGCGGCCAGCCCGGAGCTGATGGCGTTCGAGGCGCGCCCGGGGTTGTTGTAGAGGTAGACCGGGAAGCCGGGCACCGCCCCGGCGATATCCTTGTAGAACTTCTCCAGACTGGGCTCATCCATCGGGTAGTAGTACGGCGCGATCACGGCGACTCCGCGGGCGCCGGCCTCCCGGGCGTGGCGGCAGAGGTCGATCGTCGCCGCCGTGCAGTGGCTGGTGGCCTGGACCACCACAGGGACCCGGCCTTTCGCCTGGTCGACCACGATCTCCGCCGCCCGCTTGCGCTGTGCCTCGGAGAGGAAGATGCCCTCGCCCATCGTCCCGAGCGGGAACAGAGCGTGCACCCCGGCCTCGATGAGGTAGTCGACATGCCGGCGCAAGGCCTCCTCATGCACTTCTGCCGTCTCCGTCAACGGGGTGTGGACCGCCACGATCACACCATGCAGCTTCATCTTTCCATCCTCCTCCGCAGGCTAGTACCTCTTCTGAACGAGCGCCCGCCGCGCCTTGCCCAGGTTCTCGACGGCCACCTCCTTGCGCCGCAGGGCGACCCCGACGGCCAGGACGTCAATCACGGAGAGCTGGGCGATGCGGGACGACATCGGTTCAGGCTTGAACGCTATCTCCCGGGTGTGACAGCAGAGCTTTATGTCGGCCGCCGCCGCCACCGGGCAGGCCTGGTGGCTGACGATGCCGATGGTGGTCGCCCCCGCCCCCCGGGCGACGTGCAGCGACTCGACGATGTCCTTGCTGGAGCCGGAGTGGGAGATGGCCACCACCACGTCCCCCGGCTTGAGGATCGCTGCCGACATCACCTGCATGTGGGGGTCGATCAGGGCGGTGCAGGGGATGCCCAGGCGGAAGAACTTGTGGTAGGCGTCCTGGGCCACCATGCCGGAGCCGCCCAACCCGTAGAACTCGATCCGGCCGGCGCGCTCGAGGGCCGCCAGGGCCCGACCGACCTCAGCGGGGTCCAGCACCTGCATCGTCTCGGCGAGCGCCTGGGAGTTGGCCGTGAAGACCTTGCGGATGAGCGCGGCCGGCTCGTCTCCCGCTTCAGCCTCCTCGTGGATGCTCTTGTACGGCGGAACCAGATGGCGCGCCAGCTCGATCTTGAACTCCTGGAAGCCGCTGAGGCCCAGGGCGCGGCAGAAGCGGATGACCGTCGGGTCGCTGGTGCCCGTGCGGTCCGCCACCTCGGACACGGAAAGGTACAGGACGTCCTCCGGCTTCTCCAGCACGAACGAGGCGACCCGCCTTTCGGACTGGCGCAAGTTGTCCAGCTTCTCCCGAATCAGGGCGAGCATGCTGACCCCCTCTGTTGTAGTATTACTACCAAACCGGCGGGAATCCTTCCGGCAATGCCAGAAAAACTCGGGACACCGCTTCACTCGGTGGTCAAGTGGTTGTAGTTTGACTACCGTCCGCCTTCTTAGCGTTGATAGCGGCGGAGCAACTCGTTCACGTGGACTCCGATGAACTCGCCGTACTCCCGCCGGAAAACCTCCAGGTTGACCGCGAACCGCTCCCGGTAGGCGGCGCTCTTCACCGCCTCTGCCTCGTGCGGGGGGCCGTAGTGCATGCACCAGACAGTCTCCTGGTGCGGGACGACCACCTTGTACCCGGCCTTGAGGAACTCGAGGCACTGCGGCCCCTCATAGTAGATGAAGCCGAAGCCGAGGTCCTCCCGCCAGGGGAGGTCGTGCTGGGTGGCCATGAAGAGGCCGTCCACCACCACCACAGGCTGGTAGGGACGGCGCACCGGCCGGAAGCGCATCAGGCGCTCCCGCCTCCGGTTGAGGGGGCCCAGCAGGTACCACACCCCGCCGCCCTTCCGGAATTCCCACACTTTGCCGAAGCTGTGCAGCCCGGCGTGGAACCAGACGCCGCTCCGCGGCAGGCGGGTGGCGCCGACCACGCCGACCAGGCCGACCGCCGGTTCCCGGAAGAGCTCGAGCAGGTGGAAGAGGAGAGCGGGGTCGCGAACGAAGGTGTCCTGGTGAAGGTAGATCTTGTAGCGGGCGTCGGTCCGGCGCATCGCTGCATTATACCCCTCGGCCATCCCCCGCGCACCCTCGACCGGGAGTTTCTCGACCGTAAACCCGGGCGGCACCTCCAGGGTGTCGATGTGCCGCGCACAGGCGGCGTACTGCTCCGGGTCGTTCACGCAGGCGATGAAGGCGAATTTGCGCGGGTCGGTCTCCATAGACGCCCTCCCGTATCAGGCTCGCTTACCCTTTCGGTGTGGCCCGGGGGGTTCCTGCAAAAAAGTGGCACCCCGGGAAGGGTGCCCAAGAGGAGTGAGAGTGAAGGGAACAGGGAGTGTTGGTTCACCAGGTTTAACGTTCCCCCCTCCCCCGAAAGTTCCCGGAAAATCTTTCCCCGGCCAAAGTCTCAGACCACTCTGTAGCCGGCCCTGGCCACGGCGTCACGAAACTGCTGTTCCTGGGCCTTCGCCGGGTCGTAGGTGACGGTCGCCTTCTTATGGGTCAAGTCCACCTCGGCGTCGATCACCCCGTTGACGCCTTTCAGCGCCTTCTCCACCGTCATCGCGCAGTGCATGCAGGTCATCCCCTCGACGTCGAGGGTTCTGGTCGTCTTCTCACCGGGCATCCGGTTCACCTCCTCCGCGATCAACGCCGGGCCGATGGGTTGGGTTCCCTCCCGAAGCAGGGCCTGCCTTCGTTGCCAAAACCGCCCCGGCGAGCTATAATAGTCATGGGTAAGTATGCCCGTCAGACCACGGAGGGATGACCGGCGATGGCCCTGAACGGAGTCGGCTACCCCAACCAGGCCGGATTCGCCCTCAACCCGACCTCGTATGTCGGTCAGGTTGGGGGTTCGTTTGTCCGCCCGTCCCCCCTCCAGTCCGTCTACGCGGCGCAGAAGGCCAATCAACTCTGGTATCGCCTCAACCGCTCGCTGCTGCAGTTGCGCACCGAGGCGGCCAACCTGGCCCGCCCGGAGCTATGGACTGCCAGGACCGCCACCTCCAGCGATCCCGAAACCGTCGGCGCCACTGCCCGGAACGACGCCCGGGTCGGGACGTACGCCGTCGGCGTGACCGCGCTGGCCGCCGCGGAGAAGCTGGGTACGGCCGCCTTTGCCACCACGGTCACTCCGCTCGGGGTGAGCGGGACGTTCCAGTTGGACGGGCGGGAGGTGACGGTGGAGACGGGGGATACCCTCACCACCCTGGCCGACAAGCTCAACCGGAGCGGCGCCAGAGTCCAGGGCAAGGTCGAGGCAGCCGCCGAGGGCGGTTACCGGGTCACTCTCACCTCGACCGAGTCCGGGCAGGCCGGAGCGCTGACCCTGGCCGACACCACCCCCGGTGTCCTCGCCCAGCTCGGCCTGCTCGACGCCGAAGGCCAGAAGGCCTACGTCCTCCAGGCTCCGGCAGACGCCGTCTACACCGTCGATGGAAAGGAATACACCTCCAGCACGAACAACCCGGTCTTCGCCGGGGTGGCCTTGACCCTGAAGCAGACGACCGCCGCCCCGGTGACCGTCTCGGTGGCAGTCAGCCACGATGAGGAGACGATCGTGGCCAGCGCCCGCAAGTTCGTCGAAGCGTACAACGCCGCCCTGGCCGACCTCAGCCGGATGACCCGGTCCGGAAGCTGGTCGAGCCGGGCGAACGCCTCGAGAGTCCAGCGGGAACTGGTATCGGCGCTGCACGGCCCGGCGGTGCGGACGGCGGAGGCACCCCCCCGCCTGAGCGAGCTCGGCTTCACGCTGGGGCCGGGCGGCACCCTGACCCTGGACGAAGCGGCCTTCCGCCAGGAGCTGGCGGCGAACCGGGAAGGCGCGGCGAAGGCGTTCACGAGCCCCGCGGGCGCAGCCGAGCAGGTGAGGCAGACGCTCGCTCCCCTGACCAGCCCGGTCGAGGGGTACAACCCGTCGACGGCCCTTGTCCCCGCCGCCTCCTGGGTGGCAAGCCAGGCCTTCAACATCTTCGCCCAGGGCGCGACCCCTCGCGAACTGGAACTGAACCGGCAGGCGTCGGTCCTCCAGGGCTCGCTTGCCTTGCTCGCCCGCCAGCAGGCCGGTCTGGCCGACCGCCTGTACGGGCTCTTCAATCCCTGAGGCCTAAACCATGCAAGTCCATGACATCCAGACGGGGCGCAGCGGCCTGATCCTCCTCACCGACCGCCGCGGCGCACAGTTGCCCCTGGACCCGGGTATGCCCTTCCTGGCCGAAGTGGTGGAGAAGGAAGGCGAACGGGTCCTTCTCTCGATCGCCGGGCGCCTCTTGCGCTGTGAGACGGCGCTGCCGCTGGAGCCCGGGACCACTGTCTGGCTGGCGGTCAAGGAGGCGTCGCCCCAGCGGGTCGCCCTGGCCCTGGCCGACCCCTCCGCTCTGCCGGACCAGGACGCCTTCCCGACTGAGACCTGGCCTGCCCCTTCTGCCGGCCAAGCCCCCGTCCCTCTCGAGCAGGCACTGGCGCGGGCCGTCCACTTCCTCCTCGCCAACGGCCGCCCGGCCACGACGGAAGCCGTCCGGTCCGTCGCGTCGGTGCTTGCGGGTGGACCGAAGCTGGCGGAGACGCTGGCCGCGGTGGCGGAGCTCTTACCGCAGGCAGTCGAGGCGGGGGCGCTCCCAGCCGGGGCGCTGCCCCCCGGCTTTCTCGAGCGGGTTCAGGCAACGCTGGAGGCGGTCCATTACGCCCCCTCCCCACCGGAGAATGCGGCCGCCCTGGCCCGCCAGGCGGACCTCCTGGCGGAGGCGGTGCGCCGGCTGGGTCTGGACCACGAGCCACGCTTGGCCGCCCTTCTGGAGCAGCTTCCGCCAGCCTCTCCCGTCTTGACCCCGGCCGCGACCTCGGCTATGCTCTGGCCACCGGCCGTCGCCTCGGCGGAAGACGATCTGAAGGGTCTGTTGCTGCTGCTGCGGCAGGCTCTGGCCTTCCGGCCGGCGGAGGCTCCGCAGGCGCAGGCGGCACCGGCGCCGCTCACTCCGCCAGCCGACCAGGCGCCCGCTACCCTGGAGCGCTTGGCCAAGGTGGTGGAGGATACTCTCCACAACCTCACCGGCCAGCGGCTCCTCGCTCCCTCCCAGACTGGGCAGGGCCAGGAGCGGCTCGAACTGTACCTGCAGATTCCGGTGGCCGTGGGAGATCAGCGCCACACCGCGGAGATCAGGCTCTACCGGGAGGGCGGCAGCCGGGCGAAAACCCGTCCCGAGCGACCGGCGGCGCTGCGGGTGAGTTGCCGCCTGAGCACGACCAACCTGGGGCCGGTCCGGGTGGACCTGACCCTCCGCCCGAGGGGGGTGTCCGAGGCCCACCTGTACCTCAGCTCCGAACCGGTCCTCGCCCTCTTCCGAGCTCACGAACCCGATCTGCGCGACGCCCTGGGGGCAGCCGGGCTGCGCCTGGGGCGGGTGAGCTACTCCCTGACCCCGGCCGCGCCGCCGCCCGAACCTGACGGCGGGCCATCCGTCCGCCTCAGCGCCATCGACCTGCGGATGTAGAAGGGGACCCGATATGGAGAAACGTCCGCCAACCCGTGAGGAACGGAAGAAGGCCGCCGCCCTGCGGTACGACCCCCGCCGGGAGCAGGCGCCGCGCCTTCTGGCCAAGGGCGAGGGGTATATGGCGGAGCGCCTGCTCGCCCGGGCCCGTGAGCTCGGCATACCTATCTACGAGGATCCCCCGTTGGTCGCGGCCCTGCTCGGTTTGGACCTGGAGTCCGAGATCCCACCCGAGCTGTACCAGGTCGTGGCGGCAGTGCTGGCCTTCGTCTACCGCCTGGACAAGACCCGGCCCTGAAGTTGGGAATAGCCATGGGCGGTCTCGTGGCACCTCGCCGGGCCTGCCCCCTTTTTGCACCACTATACGGACGCTACTCTGGCCCGTTGTTACGCGGTCTGGGCAAGGCGCCGGATGGGCGCCCCGGGCACCTCAAAGTGTCCTGCGAATAACCGGTTTCGCCATGGAAAAGATGAAAGCATACAATGACCGTACAGTCATCCCAGAGGAGTTCCGATGATGAATGTGGAACTAATGAATTCCTTGGAACGTAGTCTCTGCTACGGAGTGTCAACTGGTTGGGAGGAGGTAAAAGGTGTGCGCGTACAGGTCACACTGCTGGATAAGAGCGGCAACAAACAAGTCTTCACTGCCACAGCCCCGCTTGAACTTTCGGTAGAAGACGAAGCTCAAGAGAAACAGCCGGTGCGCCAGATACCTTATGATTTCGTTACGAAGACTGCCCCAGATCAGCCCATTTTGATCTATTCTGACAGGCTGCTCGAATTCCGCTAACCTCTGACTTCCCGCCAAGCGCCGCCGGCTAGGTTTCTGCTGATGCCTTCTACTGGTGACTGACGTCTGAGTTCCTCCTGAACCAGTTGCCGCAACTGTTGCGCCGCTTGTCCAATGACCTGTTGAACAGCATCGCGTACTGCGTCAGGGATTTGGGCCACATCTATGGTAGGCGGGAGTGTCACCCCTAGATTAACGTTGATGTTGGGTTGGGGCGGAACCTTACGAGTCCGCTGAATCCTTAGCTTCCCGCCAAAGACGTGAAGCTTGTCGCGAGACTCGATGCACGCCACAATCGCATCTTCCTCACAATGCAGGTCAGGTCCGTCATCCGTGAAAAACGCTTGGGGGTCAGCGCTCCCCTGTAGCTTCAGCAAGTCTTCATATTCACGGTAGAGCGACCACGCTGTTTCTTCCATTTCCTCGTTCATGTCGGCGACATCTAGCCCAATCTCTTTGGCTTCCTTTCGCCCAATGCTGTGGCCGTGAACGTAACTCTTTTCCGTCAGCGCTTCGATGATCCGTTGAATCTGCTGGTGATCGAGTGGCGGCTGGTGCTCCGAAAGAAGCTTATTGGCCACCAGTCGAATGTGAGAATAGATCCGCTCAACCTTTCCCAACAAGACGGGGGTTATGTTCTGGGCTAAGGTTTGGACCATGCACGCGATGGCATCTTGATCCGTCAACCCTGCCCGGTCTCGCAGGAAACGGAGATACGCCGAAACGTCCTCCGTTCCCAATTCACCAAAGGCGAACGGCCCTGGCTTATCTGGTTGACCTGCATTGGCCATGGGATACAAAGAAGGATCGATTGGACCCAGCTCGGCCTTCTTGGACATCCAAATCTTATCGGCGCCGAGGGAGATCATCGTTGCGGCACTATAGGCTTTGTATGGAACCATGACGTCAAACTCTCTCGAGTGTGCCCTAAACATGGTGACGATCTTCCACGGAACCTCCATGCTACCTCCACAGCTGTACAGATACAGCGTCAGCTTCTGCTCCGGTCCGGGGAATTCTCGAATGGAACGGATGTGATCGTACATGTAGCGCACAGCATCGTCGGCAATAACTCCCCCGACTATTGGACGGTCCCCGACAAAATAGACAACCATACGCGAGCCAGTCGAATCTTCCAGTCTCTTGATCAACTTGCGTCTCTTGGCCCTGGCTCCATCCATGGTTCCACCGCCCCCCAGAGACTTCTCATGGCAAACGATTCTTGACTGGAGTTCGACGCATTGGATACATTTTCCTCTCCCTTCGGCAACGCGTACGGCAACATGGCGCGGAACTGCTTTCGGTGTTTGCCCGCGAAAGGCAGGTTCGAACGCCGCACCCTCCAACCTAGATGATCCCCATCTCCCGGCCGACCCTGGCGAAGACCTCCAGGGCGAACTGCAGGTCCTCTTTCGTGTGGCCGGCGGTGACGATGGTCCGGACCCGCGCCTTGCCCTTCGGCACGGTGGGATAGGCGATCCCCTGGGCGAAGACCCCCTCCGCGAACAGCCGGTCGCTGAACCGCATGGCCAGAGCCCCTTCGCCGACGATGACCGGCGTGATCGGCGTTTCCGAGGGGCCCGTGTCGAAGCCGAGGTCTCGCAGTCCCTGCTTGAAGAACCGGGTGTTCTCCCACAAGCGATCGATCAGCGACGGGTCCTGCTCCAGGAGGTCGATCGCCGCGATGCAGGCCGCGGTGACCGCCGGCGGATGGGAGGTGGAGAAGAGGATCGGCCGGCCGCGCTGGAGGAGGTACTCGATCAGGGCGCGGCTGCCGGCGACGTAGCCCCCCAGCACCCCGACAGCCTTCGAGAGCGTCCCGACCTGGATGTCCACCTGCCCGTGCAGATCGAAGTGGTCCACCGTCCCCCGCCCGTTGCGGCCCATGACCCCGCTGGCGTGGGCGTCGTCGACCATCGTGATCGCCCCGAACTCCCGGGCGAGGCGCACCACCTCCGGCAGCGGCGCCACATCCCCGTCCATGCTGAAGACTCCGTCGGTGATCACCAGCGTCCGCCGGTACCCCTGCCCCTGCGCCTCCTCCAGGACCTTCTGGAGACCGGCCGGGTCGCAGTGCGGGTAGACCTTGATGGTCGCCTTGGAGAGCCGCGCCCCGTCGATGATGGAGGCGTGATTGAGTTGGTCGGAGACGATCAGGTCCTCCTTGCCGAGGATGGCCGAGACCGTCCCGGCGTTGGCGGTGAAACCCGACTGGAAGACCAGGGCCGCCTCGGTCTTCTTGAACCGGGCGAGCCGTTCTTCAAGCTCCCGGTGGAGCGACATCGTTCCGGCAATGGTTCGGACCGCTCCGGAGCCGGCCCCGTATTTCTCGATCGCTCTGATGGCGGCTTCCCGGAGCTTGGGGTGAGTCGTCAGGCCGAGGTAGTTGTTGGAGGAGAGGTTGACCACCTCCCGCCCGTCGAAGACCGCCCGGGCCCCCTGCTCCCCCTCGAGCACCCGGGGCAGCCGGAACACCCCTTCCGCCTTGAACTGCGCCAGTTCGTCGGCGAGAAACGCCAGCGCGTCCATCTTCGTCCCCCCAGGACTACCCGTCACGGATCGTTCCCTTCTCCGGTCACGGGTAGAGAATGGTTTTTCCCGCCTTGCCCGACCGGGCAAGGTCAAACGCCTGCTCGAACTCGTCGAGCGGGAAGCGCGAGGTGATGATCGGCGAGATGTCGAGCCCCGCCGCGAGCAGATCCATCGCCTTGTACCAGGTTTGGAACATCCTGCGCCCGTTGATTCCCCGAACCGTCGCCCCCTTGAAGACCAGAGCGTCGGCCACATCCAGTTCCATCGGGCGGGAAGGGATGCCGAGGAGGGCCGCCTCACCCCCTTTGCGCAGCGCGGTGAAGCCCTGCCGGATCGCTTCGGCGTCCCCGCTCATCTCGAGCATCACGTCCACCCCGAAGCCCTGCGTCTCCTGGAGAATGACCTCGTCAATCCGCTCCTTCCGGGCGTTGATGACCACGTCCGCCCCCAGCTTCCTGGCCAGGTCCAGGCGGAACTCGTTGACGTCGGCGGCGTAGATCCTGAGGGCCCCGGCCTTGCGGGCGATGGCGACGGCGCAGAGCCCGATCGGGCCGCAGCCGATCACCTCGACCGTGTTGCCGGTCAATTCCTGCGCCAGGGCGGTATGTACGGCGTTCCCCAGCGGGTCCTGGAGGGCGGCGATCTCGACCGGCACGGAACGCTCCATCTTCCAGGCGTTTTGCTCCGGAAGCACCACGTACTCGGCGAAACACCCCTCCCGGTCCACGCCGAGGATCTCGACCTCCTGACAGATGTGACCCAGGCCGCTCCGGCAGTAGTAGCAGCGCCCGCAGGTCACGTGGGTCTCCGCCGAGACAAAGTCGCCGAGCTGGACGCAGGTCACGTCCTCACCGAGCTCCACCACCTCGCCGCAAAACTCGTGGCCGAAGATGCGGGGAACCTTTATCCGCCCTTGTGCCCAGGGATCCCAGTTGTAGATGTGGATGTCCGTGCCACAGATGGCAGTGGCGCTGACCTTGATCAGGATGTGGTGGCGCGGAACCGGCGGGATCGGAACCCGGATCATCTCGGCTCCGGGAGCCGCGGCGGTTTTGGCGATCGCCTTCATCGTCCCCTGCATAGCGGAAACACCTCATTTACAGTGCCAATGTATGCTGTATGCACAGCCTCGGGTGAGGATTCGCCGCGGCGGTCGCCCCTCCTCCGTCTACTGGCCGACCGCCCACACCCCGCACCGCGGACAGAGAGCACTGGCACCCGCCAGGGCGGAGGCAAGGTAGCGGCCGCACCGCGGGCAGAACAGGTGAATCAGTTCCCGGCACCCGCTCCCCCGGTCCCCTATGGACGAAGCCGGGAATACCCGGCTGGGCCGTCGCCCCCCCGGCAAGGAGAGCCCCATCTGCACCCCCAGGAACTCCCTCCCGTGGATCAGCGGGGTGCCTTTTCCCGCCGGCGGCTTCCTCCCGCCCGCGCCGCGGCCCGGACTCCGGTTCATGCTGAGCTTTTCTCCACCGGCCGGACGCTCTCCTGCCCGGCGGGAAACGCTGGTACCTGCCGGGTGCGGCGCGGCGGCAGGGAAAGATACTCAGCGGAGGGGTGAACATGCTCGCGGGTAAGCGCCGGAATCCGGTCGACCACACGACGTGGGAGTTCCTCCGCCCTGGCTGGTGGGTCTTCCACGCGCTGGCCATCGGCGGAACCCTGCTCTTGGGACGCCGTCTGACCAAGCGCTAGAGCCCTGTCAGCCAGCAGCTTGCCGCTCCGCCTCGGCGGGGCGGCAAGCCCTTTGGGCACGGGAGAGGCGAAGGGAATCCCGGGGGATTCTGCGAATGATCCGGGGCGAAGGGGGAGAGAAAGATGAACGACGGCTTCTCACTGACCGTGGGCCGGGCAGTGCTCCGCCTCACGCTGGGCGACCTGACGGAGGTGGCGGCCGATGCCCTGGTCAACGCTGCCAACTCCCGCCTGGCCGGGGGCGGCGGGGTGGACGGCGCGCTCCATCGGGCGGGCGGGCCCGCCATCGCCGAGGAGTGCCGGCGCATTCGGGCCGAGCGGGGAGGTTGTCCGCCGGGCGAGGCCGTCCTGACCACGGCTGGGCGGCTGAAGGCGCGCGGCCTGATCCACACCGTAGGCCCCGTCTGGCGCGGCGGGCAGGCCGGCGAGGACGAGGTCCTGCGCCGGGCCTACCAGAACAGCCTCCGTCTGGCGGTTGCCCACGGCTTGCGCACCGTGGCCTTCCCCTCGATCAGCACCGGCGCCTACGGCTTCCCCGTGGCCCGGGCCGCCCGGGTTGCCCTGCGCGCCCTCCTTGACTTTCTGGCCTCCCCGGAGGGGCAGTCCCTGGCCGAGGTCCAACTGGTCCTCCACACGCCGGAGGATTACGCCGTCTATCGCTCGGCCCTGGCGGAGCTGTCCGGCCAGAGACCGCTTCCCTGAACCGGCAGGAGCCCCGACCCAACTGGTCGAGCAGCAGAAAGAGGAGTGCGCCGCGCTTTGACGAATTGGCAAGGCTAAAGAGAGGCCGACCGTTCCGATCCGCAACCCAAAAACGCGTAAAGGAGGACTGTCAGAATGGCAGCCTGCGGCAAGTCCGGGTGCAAGACGCCCAAGACCACGGCGAAGGCGCCCGCCCCCAAGCCGGCTCCCAAGGGGACGGGCAAGGCGAAGTAGGTCTCCGGAACCGCGCCAGACACGGAAGCCCGGCTTCAACAGGAGGCCGGGCTTCCCTCTGTAATCGCCGCAAGCCTTCGGGTGCACCAAGAGAATGCCCAGAGCCTCTGCAGCGGCTCTGGGCGGTTATGTCGAACATGGCGCGCCCGGAGGGACTCGAACCCCCGACCCTTTGGTCCGTAGCCAAATGCTCTGATCCACTGAGCTACGGGCGCAACTCTTGATCGGCCTTGCGCCGGTCGCCGGCGCGTGCGGCAACACTGATGATACCAGAGGAGGTGCCAGAAGTCAAGTCAGCAGGGGCAGGGCCGTCATCACCAGAGCGTTGTAGACGGCGTGCGCCACCACCGCCGCCCAGAGCTCGCCGAGGAACTGGTAACCCAACCCGAAGAGGAGACCCATCCCGGCGGCAGTCAGGCCGTAGGCGAGGTTCTCCCGGCGGAAGCCGGTGTGGAGCAGGCCGAAAACGAGGGCGGCCCAGACCAAACCCACGAGCGGCTGAAGCGCTCCCCGGAAGAAGAGCTCCTCGCCGAACGGGGAGAGGAGGGCGGCCGCCCAGAGCTGCCGCCTAGGGAAGCGGCGGAACAGCTCCACCACGGGGCGGACGGCCCGGGCATAAGCCGGGACGAAGCGGTACAGCCCCAGCACCAGGAGCGCCCCCACCAGCCCGGCCGCTCCGCCCACGGCCAGAATCATGTCCCAGGGAAGGCCGGGGCGCAGTGCAGCCGCCAAGCTGTCGCGGCGCGTCACGAAGAGGAGCGCCTGCCCGGCGGCGATCAACACCGCCTGGCTTCCCAGGAGCAGAAGGGCAAGAACCGTCGGTCTCATCAATCTTCGGGGCCGCCCGGCTACCCGGCCAGCTTCAGGATCATGACTACTGCCCCGCCGATGAGGCCGGCCAGCATCACCAGGGCGAAGAAGACGAAACCCCACTCCCGCCGGGCGAAGCCCGGCTCCGCCGGCTTGGTCTCCGTGGCCATCCCGGCTCACCTCCGGAAAGAATCTTCCCCCCGGCCGGGTCGATTCCTCCTCGGCAGCTCAGCAAAAGAGGCCCGGGGCACTCCCGGGCCTGCCGGAAAAACCTGGCGGAGAGGGCGGGATTCGAACCCGCGCTAGGATAAACTCCTACTAACGGTTTAGCAAACCGTCCCCTTCAGCCTGCTTGGGTACCTCTCCCCAAGAGTCGAGACTTGCTTGTTCATTATACCATAGCCCCGGACCCCTGACAACGCGTCGCGTCGGCCCTGCGAGGTGCGCCGGCGCTGCGGGGGGTGGGAGCACCCCGCGAGCGGCAGGTCAGCGCTCCTCCAACCGGCACAGAACCCCGGGCCGGCCGCAGCACTCGTTCTCCAACTGGACCACCGAGTGACCGATACCGAACCGCTCCCGCAACAGGCCGTTGATGGCGCCCAGCATCTCGGAGTTGGTGGGGCAGTCCGGTCCGGTGACCACGTGCAGGCTGACCATCGGCAGCTCGCTCGACAGGCACCACAGGTGGACGTCGTGGACGTCGCGGACGAACGGCAGGCTCCGCACCGCCTCCGAGACGGAGTGGGCGTCCAGCCCGGCGGGCGACCGTTCGGCCAGGATGTGGAGGGCCGACCGGAGGACACCCCACGCCCCCTTCAGGATGAGCAGGCCGATGGCGGCGCCGACGAGGGGGTCCACGTAGTACCAGCCGGTGTAATGCATCACCACGCCGCCGACGATGACCCCCAGCGAGGCGGCGGCGTCGCCGACCACGTGCAGGAAGGCGCTGCGCACGTTCAGGTTCCCCTGGGCCGCCTTCCTTAGAGTCAGAGCAACGACGGCGTTGGCCAGGAGACCAACCGCCGCCACGACGAGCATGGGCACGCTCTTGACCGGCTCCGGCTCGAGCAGGCGCCGGTAGGATTCGTAGAAAATCCAGCCGGAGATGAGAAGCAGCGTGAAGCTGTTGGCCAGCGCCGCTAGCACCCCGTACCGGTGATAGCCATAGGTCATGTCCCCCGTCGGCGACTTCTGCGCCTTCCGGAGCGCCCACCAGCTCAGACCAAGGGCGAGGGCGTCCGCCAGGACGTGCCAGGCGTCGCTGAGCAGGGCCAGGCTGTTGGTGAGGAGGCCGCCGACCACCTCGGCGGCGAAGACCGCCAGGGTGAACCAGAGGGAGAAACCCATCCGGGAAGCGTAGTCCGGATGGCGGCGCTGGGCATGAGCATGGTTGTGCAACCCGTTCCCCTCCCCTGTCGGCTGCACCGGTTGAAACACAAAAACTGGCGGAGGGGGTGGGATTCGAACCCACGGTGAGTCGCCCCACGCCGGTTTTCAAGACCGGTGCCTTAAACCGCTCGGCCACCCCTCCGCGGCATACTCATAGTAGCACGGGGAGCGGGGAGGCGTCAATTTGGCCTTCGGGAAGGGCTGACTTACAGCGATAGCGGGCTGATCTCATGGGCGATGACGCTCCTGGCGTTGCCACGCTGGTCCACCCGACCCTTCACCGCCAGGGCCGGCTCGGTAAAAACGGCTTTCCCGCACCGCTGGTAGACAGGCTCGAAGACCGTCACGTCGGTCAGCCCGAACTCGTCCTCCAGGGAAAAGAAGACCACTATCCGACCGCTTCGCACGGGCGGACGGTGAGGGCGGATCACCAGCCCGCCCACCGTGACGAGGGTCCCCGGTCGGGCGCGGGTCACCTGGCGGCTGCTGAGGATGCCTTTGGCCCGGAGGGCAGGCCGGTAATGGCTGAGGAAGTGGTCCTCCACGTTCAGCCCCAAGGCGGAGTATTCCAGCAGGGCCTTCTCCCGGGGCGGGAAATCGGCCAGCCCGGCCAACGAGGCCGGAACTTCTTCCTCTCCCAGGGCGAGCGTCCAGAGGAGTTGCCTCCGGTTGGGGTACAAGGAGTCGAAGGCTCCAGCAGCGATGAGATTTTCGTGCTGGCCGCGGTTGAGCGGGACCCGCCGGCGAAAGTCGGGCCACGAAGCGAAGGGGCGTTCCCGGCGAGCGGCGAGAAGCGCTTGGACGGCGGCTTCGCCCAAGTCCTTGACTCCCTTCAAGCCCACTCGGATGGTCTTGTCCCCCGCAGTGAAACCGGCCGAGCTGGCGTTCACGTCCGGGGGAAGCAGGGCGATGCCCCGGCGCCGGGCCTCCATACAAAGAGTGTTCGGCGGGTAGAATCCCATCGGTTGGTTGTTCAGGAGGGCGGCGAAGAACTGGGCAGGATAGTGGCAGGAGAGGTAAGCGGTCTTGTAGGCCGTCGTGCCGAAAGCGGCGGCGTGAGCCTCGCAGAAGCCGTAGCCCGCATAGCCGGCGAGATATCCGAAGATCTCCTGCGCCACCTCCGGCGCCACGCCGTTTCTGACCGTCCGGGCCACGAACTCCTCCCCGATGGCCGCCATCTCCTGCCGCGACCGGGCGTGGGTCATCACCTTGCGCAGCCGGTCGGACTCGCCGGGGGTGAAACCGGCAAGGACAGTCGCGATTTCGATAACCTGCTCCTGGAAGAGGACAACCCCGTACGTCTTGGCAAGAATCGGCTCTAGCCGCGGATCCAGGTAGGTGACGGATTCCTGGCCCAGGCGGCGCCGGATGAACGGTTCGACCAGGTTGCCCTCGATAGGGCCAGGGCGGATCAGCGCCACGCTGGCCACTACATCCTCAATCCCGGTCGCGCCAAGGCGGGCCTGCAGGGCGCGCTGGGCCGGACTCTCCAGTTGAAACAGGCCGATGGTCTCACCCCGGCGGAGCTGGGCATAGGTTGGCCGGTCGGCCAGCGGCAGGCGGTCGTAGTCGAAGTGGGGGTCGCGGGCCCGGATGGCCGCCACGGCGTCCTCCACCGCCGAGAGGGTGCGCAGGGAGAGCAGGTCCAGCTTGATAAGGCCCAGATCCTCGATGCTGTCCTTGTCGAACTGGGTGATAAGCGGGCCCTTGGCCGAGGGGATGAGCGGAGTCACCGTGTGGAGCGGCTCCCGGCTGACCACCAGCCCCCCCAGGTGGGTCCCGTAGAAGCGAGGAAAGTTCGCCAACTCCTGGCAGAACTCGAACAGCCGGGCGTATCTCGCCATCGGCAGACCGCTCTCGCGCAGTTCCGGCAGGCGGGTCAGCGCGGCGGTGAGGTCCTGGGCGCCAAAATAAGGAAAGAGCTTGGCGAGACGGTCGAGCCCAACCGGGTCGAAGCCCATGGCTTGGCCCAGTTCCCGGATGGCGGAACGGGCTTGAAACGTCTGGAAGGTGCAGACGGAGCCGACCCGCTCAGCCCCGTACTTTTGGTAAAGATAAGCGGCGACCTCGTCCCGCCGCCGGGCGTCGAAGTCCACGTCGATGTCGGGTTTCTGGGCCCGTTCCAGGCTCAAGAAGCGCTCGAAGAGCAGCCCCCGGCCGAAGGAGTCCACCTCGGTGAACCCGAGGCAGTAGCAGACCGCCGAGTCGGCGGCCGACCCCCGCCCGGCCAAGCGGATTCCCTTGGCTCGGGCAAAACGCACCACGTCCCACACCACGAGAAAGTAGTCCGCGAAGCCCAACCGGGTGATGAGGTCGAGTTCGTGGTCGAGCCGGGCGGCCAGAGGAGGCGCCACCCGCCCGTAGCGGGACCGGGCGCCGTCGTATACCAGGCGGCGGAGGAAGGCGACGGAGGTTTCCCCCCCGGGAGGCGTAAAGCGGGGGATGAGCGGACGGTCGAAAGCCGGGACCGGGTCGCACTCCCCGGCCAGGCGCACGGTGGCGTCACAGGCTTCAGGATAAGCCCGGAAGAGGGAGCGCATCGCCTTGGCGGATTTCAGGTAGTTCTCGGCGTTGAGCGGCCGTTCCCCGTGTACGTCGTCCAGAGTGGTGTGTGTGCGGACGCAAGTCAGCAGGTCGTGGCGGGGAAACCCCTCTTTCCGGGCGTAGTGGACGTTGTTGGTGGCGATCAGACCCAGGTCGAGGCGCTCCGCCAATTCGGCGAGCAGGGCGTTGAGGGCCCTGGAGCGGGGCAACAGCGTCTGCTGCAGTTCAAGATAGAAGTTCTCCCGCCCGAAGAGGAAGGCCAGGCGAGCCGCCGCCTCCCGGGCTTCCCGGTAGCGCCCCTGCAGCAACAGGGCCGGGATCTCCCCCCGCCTGCACCCCGACAAAGCCACCAGCCCTTCGCAGCAGCCGTCCAGGGCGCCGGGGCGCAGGCGCGGGGCGAGCCGGTCGCGCTGCCAGGCCTCGCTCAGCAGGCGGCACAGGTTGGCGTAGCCTCCGGCGGTTCGGGCGAGCAGGACGAGGTGGGCCCCGGAGTCGAGGGTCACCTCGGCCCCGATGAGTGGCTTGAGACCGACCTCCTGGGCGGCCCTTCGCAGCTCGACCGCTGCGCTGACGTTGTGGTGGTCGGTCACGGCCAAGGCGGGCAGGCCCAATTCAGCAGCCTGAGCCACCAGTTCCCGGACGGTGCTGCCGCCGTCCAGAAACGAGTAGGCCGAATGGACGTGAAGATGAACGAAGCCCGGTTCCATGGCCGGCACCCTCAGTCGTACACTTTATACAAACGCCAGACAGGCCGCCCGTCCGGGGCCGGCCCGGTGTGGTAAAGCTCGAAGACCCCGGCCGGTTCGGTGCGCACCACGAGAAACGTCTTCTCCGGCTCGCCCTCCCACCAGGCGCCCACCTCCCGCCAGAGGTCGACCCGCTCCGCCACCCGGTATTTCCTCCCCCGCCAGACGAAACTGGCCAGACGGCCGTCCGGACCCTCCCGGACGACCAGCGGCACGTCAAGGAGCCGCATGGCTGCCGCCCAGAAGGAGCTGGCGGAACCGCTCACGCCGTGGACTGGCCAGCCGGGCGGCGGGGAAAAGCGCCTCCCTGGCGCAGGCCTGGTTGACCGCTGCCATGACCCGGTCGAGCGTGTCCGGAGGTGAGGCGGGCAAGGTGGACAGAAGCGACAACTGGGCCGCCCCTTCTTCCGACACTTCGGCTTGAAGCACCAAACGGCGGGGCGCAGCGGAAGACCCTGCCCTGGCCAAGAGCCGTCCTGCGGTTCCCGTCAGGGTCTCGACGAACTCCTCCGGGGTGCGCAAAGGCTGTTGCGGCGTACACCGGGTCGAACGGCGCTCGCCCGTCGCCAGTTCAAGGGAGAGGCCCAGGCGCCGGCAGCCCCGGCCGCCCTCCTGCACTTGAGCGGCAAAGTCCAGGGCTGCTTTCCGCAAGAGAGCCACCGCCTCGGGCCACTCAACCGACGGCGGGAAGTCGATCTGGTGTTCGAGCTGGTGCGGAAAGGCCTTCGCTCGGGCCGACCGCGCCTCCGTCAGGAGCGGGACGGGCGAATCATCCCGTCCCCAAGCGTGGCGCAGGAGAAGAAAGGCTTCGGGGCCGACGAGGCGGTGCAAGGCTGGTTCGGGTACGGCCCGCACCTCCGCCAGGGTAGACAGGCCCAACTGGCCGAGGGCCTTTCGGGCGGAAGCCGAGATGGTCCAGAGGGAGGTTGGAGAGAGGGGGGCCAGGAAGACGCCCTCCTCCCCGGGAGCGACTACCAAGCACCCCTCTCCGTCCACTTGCTCCGCGGCCAGGCGGGCGACCAGGCGGTTCACCGCAAGGCCGGCCCGCAGTTCCAGCTCTTCCTCCGCTCCAAGGTTGCGCCGGAGGTCACCGGCCAGTTCCTGCAGGACGCAAGGCAAGGCTTGGGCAGACGGAGGGGCTTGAAGGCCGGGAAGGTCGGTCAGGTCGAGGAAGGCTTCGTGTTCCGCCAGAGGCTCGACCCGCGGCGTAAGCTGGGCGCAACGCTGCCAAAAAGCCTCCGCCGGACGGCAGAAGTCCGCCGGGGAATACTCCACCCATCGGGCTTCCGGGGCAGCGTACGCCGCTTCCCGCCGGGAGAGGCCCGGTTTTATCCCGGCTTCCCTAAGACCGCGGGAAGCTTCCCACACCTCATTCCGCCGGCCTACCAAAAGCGGTCCGGAAAGGCCGTACAGCCTCCGGGCGACTGCGACGTAGAACCCCGCAAGCTTCAGGAAAGCGATGAGGCGGGGCATGACGGTCCACCCCTTTTGCGCTACCTATCCACCCTCATTTTAGTCAAACATTTGTTCGGTATCAAGTGGGAAGGATATTCCACCGGGGAGGGTAAAATGAAACGTCAGCCAACGCGTCGCCTGGAGGAGAACGCCATGATTCTCGTCGGCACCTCGGGCTTCTCGTATCCCGACTGGCGGGGCACCTTCTACCCGAAAGACCTCCCCGCTCAGGACATGCTCAGCTACTACGCGGGGCATTTCCCGTTCGTGGAACTCAACACCACGTTCTACCGGTTGCCGGAGGCGGGGTTCCTCGCTCGGATGGCCGCCCGAACCCCGGAGGATTTCAGCTTCGTGGTCAAGGCCTTCCAGGATTTGACCCACCGGCCGCACCTGCTCGAACCCGGCGCCCTGGAAGGGACTTTCACGGCCTTCCGGGCGGCGCTCGACGAACTCGGGGGACGCCTTGGAGCGGTGCTCGCCCAGTTTCCGAACAGCTTCCGCAACAACCCCCGAAACCAGGAGTACGTGGCTCATTGGCGCAGGCGGATGGGCGATCTTCCGGTGGTGGTCGAGTTCCGCCACCGGTCCTGGTTGACGGACGAGGTGGAACGGCTGCTGCGCCGCGAACGGCTGGCTTTCGCCGCGGTGGACGAACCCCGCCTGCCCGGCCTGTTGCCGCCGGTGGCGTGGTCCACGGCCAGCCCGGCTTATGTGCGCTTCCACGGGCGAAACGCCGCCCGGTGGTACCACCACCAGGCGAGCTGCGAACGATATGACTACCTCTACTCAGCCGAGGAACTGGGCGAGTGGCTCCCCAAGCTGCGCCGTCTCGATGCGGAAACGGGAAAGGTCCTGGTCGCCTTCAACAATCACTATCAGGGGCAGGCGCCGGCCAACGCCCGTCTGCTCAGGTCTCTGCTGGCCGGATGAACCGCCCGCCAACCCTGGAAGCCGGCGCCGGCCGGCGGCAGTTGACACGGCCAGCTCTCCGGCGTTTAATTGAATGAGACAGGCTACCTAGACGTGAAGGGACTGGACGGAGGGATCGGCGTGCTGGACCTGCGGTTTGTCCGGGCCAACCCGGAAGCGGTGCGCGAGGGGATGCGCAAGAAGAGAGTGGATGCTCCCCTGGATGAGCTGCTCTCCCTGGACGCCCGGCGCCGCCAGCTCCTCGTGGAAGTCGAGGGACTCAAAGCCCACCGCAACGCGGCCAGCGCGGAGGTGGCCCGCCTGAAGAAAGCGGGCCTCGACGCCACTGCCCTGATCGAGGAGACCCGGACGACAGGCGAGCGCATCAAGGAGCTTGACGGGGAGGTCCGCAGTCTCGACGGGCGGATCGAAGAGATTCTGCTCTATATCCCGAACCTCCCCGACGCTTCGGTGCCGGAAGGTGACGACGCCGCTCAGAACGTGGAAGTCCGCCGGTGGGGAGAGCCGCCCTCCTTCTCCTTCGAACCCCGGGCCCACTGGGATCTCGGGGTGGAGCTGGGCATCCTCGACTTCGAACGGGCGGTCAAGATCTCGGGGACCCGGTTCGTGGTCGAGCGGGGTCTCGGAGCGCAACTTGAACGGGCCCTGATCAACTTCTTCCTCGACCTTCATACCCGGGAGCATGGCTACACCGAGGTCTTCCCGCCTTTCCTGGTCAACCGGGAATCGATGGTGGGCACCGGCCAGTTGCCCAAGTTCGCCGAGGACATGTACAAGTGCGAGGGGGAGGAACTGTACCTCGCCCCCACCGCCGAGGTTCCGGTGACCAACCTCTACCGGGGGGAAATCCTGGACGGAGAGAAGCTCCCGCTCTATCACTGCGCCTACACCGCCTGCTTCCGGGCAGAGGCCGGCGCCGCCGGGCGGGACACCCGGGGGCTCATCCGGGTGCATGAGTTCAACAAGGTGGAGCTGGTGAAGTTCGTCCGGCCCGAGACGTCCTTCGACGAGCTCGAGAGGCTGGTCGGGAACGCCGAGGCCTGCCTGCGACGGCTCGGCCTCCCTTACCGGGTGGTCCTCATCTGCACCGGCGACATGGGCTTCTCCAACGCCAAGCAGTACGACCTGGAAGTCTGGCTGCCGAGCTACGGCCGGTACGTGGAGATCTCCTCCTGCTCCAACTTCACCGATTACCAGGCCCGCCGGGCCGACATCAAGTTCCGCCCCGCACCGGGGGCCAAGCCCGAGTTCGTCCACACGCTGAACGGCTCAGGTCTGGCGGTGGGCCGGACGGTCGCCGCCATCCTGGAGAACTTCCAGCAGTCCGACGGCTCCGTCGTGGTGCCGGAGGCCCTCCGCCCCTACCTGGGCGGCGTCGAACGGATCACGAAATAAGAAAGGGGGCTCCTGGGAGCCCCCGCTGGAGTGCCGGGCAACGGTCTACGACGACCGCCCGCGCCCCCCTACCACTTGTGGCACTTGGTGCACTCGTCCGCGTTGGCCGTATCGTGGCACTGCTGGCAGGCGTCGTGCGTCATCTTCGCCTCGCCCTCGCCCTCACGTCCGTGGACCAACCCGGCGTGGCAGCTCATGCACTTCAGCCCCATGGCCTCGTGCGACTCGTGCGGAATCCGGTGGGTCTCAGTCTCGTTGAGTTTCTTGATATCGTGGCACTCCTTGCACCGGGCCTCCTTCGGCTCGCCTTTGATCGGCGTGTGGTAAGTGGCGGTGATCTCCTTGATCATGGACCGCATGCCACTGATCTTGCCCGCGATGTAGCCCTTGATCCCTCGGTCGTAGTGGCATTCCTCACAGGCGACCGGCTCGTCCTTGAGGACCTTCGGTCCGTGGCTCGACACCTCCCACGTGTCCCGGTAGACAAACATGCTGTGGCAGACCGAGCCGCAGAAGTGGTTGGTCCCCGCGTACACCAGGAAACCGATGCTTGCGCCGACGAACACGATCAAGAAGCCGATGATGAAAGGCCAGTTCCACTTGATCTTCGCCAACTCCGTGTCCCCCTCCCTCTCGGATTTATCGCTTCATAATACCCCGCGGGACCACGATTTTCCTCCGTGACCGACAACAAAGGAGGGCGATTCGACAAAAAATTCTTGGCCGGCGGACTAACACATCGGCACTAACACATCGGCGCAACTTGACAAAATCAAGGGCCTGTGATAACCTTTTCGCATGCGAAATTTCGTGTTCGAAGAATATCTGGCGGAACAGCATGCCGTGAATGAGAAGACGGTGGAAGAAATAGCCGAGCTGCTCGGGGTAATTACCCGGGGGCTGCGCCGGCGTATGGAGGCCCATGACCGCTCGGGGCTGACCATCCCTCAGCTAATGGCGCTGCGCCTCGTCACCTGCCACCCCGGCCTGACCCTCACCGACCTCAGCCGAAAGATGGGACTGGCTAACTCGACGGTGTCGGGGATCGTCGACCGGCTGGAACGAGAGGGGCTGCTCCTGCGGGTGCCCGACGCCCGGGACCGGCGGGTCTGCCGGGTCAACCCCACCCCGGCGGCTGAAGCGCATCGGGAAAAGTATCTGGCTGCCAGGCGGGCTGCCCTGAGCGAAGTGCTGGCAGGATTAGCCCCCGGGGAAGTCTCTGCCCTACGTCAATCCCTGGCCGCCCTGGCCCGGGTGATTGAGCCGGAGAAGTGAGGTGCCGGAATGGAAACCATCGTCGCCAAGGACCTGCGCAAGAAGTTCGGCAAACTGGTCGCGGTGAAGGACGTCTCCTTCGCAGTGCAAAGCGGGGAGATCTTCGGCTTTCTCGGCCCGAACGGCGCCGGGAAATCCACCACCATCAAGATGCTCTGCACGCTGCTCAAGCCCACGGGTGGCCGGGCCTGGCTCGCCGGGTACGACGTCGCGGCCCAGCCGGACGCCGTCCGCCGCTCCATCGGTCTGGTCTTTCAGGACCCGTCGCTCGATGAGAATCTCACCGCCGGGGAGAACCTCTACTTCCACGCCATCCTCTACGGAATCCCTACCGCCGAGCGGCAGGAGCGTCTCGGCGAGGTCCTGCGGATGGTCGACCTCTATGACCGGCGGAACGACATCGTGAAGACCTTCTCCGGCGGCATGAAGCGGCGGCTGGAAATCGCCCGGGGACTGCTCCACTACCCGAAGGTGCTCTTCCTCGACGAGCCCACGCTCGGTCTCGACCCCCAGACCCGGGCCCACATCTGGGAGTACATCCACCAGATCCGCGCCCGGGCAGGGATGACGATTTTCCTCACCACCCACTACATGGACGAGGCGGAAAACTGCGACCGGATCGCGATCATCGACCATGGCGAGCTGGTGGCCATGGATACGCCCGGTGAACTGAAGCGGCTGGTCGGCGGCGACTTGATCACGGTGCGGTCCGAGGATGACGAACAACTCTCGGCGAGGCTCCAGGCAGCCTACGGCGTGACCCCCGCCCGCACCCCCGACGGGCTCCGCTTCGAGATCGACAACGGCGAGGAGTTCATCCCCCGCTTCGTGGCGGCGGAGCACGGTCACATCAAGGCGATCAGCCTGCGCAAGCCGACGCTGGATGACGTGTTCCTGAAGCTCACCGGCCGAGAGATCCGGGAGGAGACCCTCTCCGGACTCGACGTGATGCGCGAACGCCGGCGGATGCGGCGCCACCGCACCCCCCACCACTGACCGCGGCGTAATGATGTCCGAAGGAGGCACAGACATGACCGGCAAGAAGGATTTCAGCGCCATTTATGTCATCTGGCTGCGGGAGATCATCCGCTTCTGGCGGGACAAGGCCCGCATCATCACTTCGCTCATCCAGCCGGCGGTGTGGCTCTTCATCGTGGGCCGGGGGCTCGGCTCGACCTTCCGGGGGCCGGTGCCGGGCGTCGATTACATGAAGTTCATGTTCCCCGGTGTCATCGGGATGACGGTCCTCTTCACCTCGATCTCCTCGGCGGTCTCGATCGTTTGGGACCGGGAGTTCGGCTTCCTGAAGGAAGTTCTGGTCGCTCCCGTCTCCCGTACAGCCATTGTCCTCGGCAAGGCGCTCTCCGGGTCGACCGTCGCCGTCCTGCAGGGGGCGATGATTCTGTTGCTCGCCCCCCTGATCGGAGTCGCCTTGACTCCTCGCTCCGTGCTCGCCGCCCTCGGCCTGATGTTCTTGCTCTCCTTCGCCCTCTCCTCCACCGGCATCCTGGTGGCCGCCCGGATGGAGTCTATGCAGGGCTTTCAGCTCATCATGAACTTCGTGGTGATGCCGATGTACTTTCTTTCCGGGGCCATCTTCCCGCTCTCCAGCCTTCCGCCCTGGATGAAAGCGCTGGCCAGGGTGGACCCCCTGGCCTACGGAGTGGACGGCCTGAAGAACGTGATCATCGGCGTCCACGAGTTCTCGCTGGTAACCGACGTGGCCGTCATCCTGGCCATGGCCGCCGTGATGATCACCGGCGCCGTCCTGCTCTTCAACTCCGAGGGCTAGGCCGCCGCGGAACCCCTCCCCTCAGGCGAGGGGCTCCGGAGCGAAGCGGCGATTCACGAGAACCGCCTCCCCTGCGTGCGCTTCCAGGCGACGTACGAGTAGACCACCGAGAAGACCCCGGCCCCGCCTATACCCAGGCCCATCGCCCAGGCCGCCGCCTGAGGCCCGAGGAACGCCCCGGCGAGGCTGACCAGCCCCCCGATCACCCAGGCCGGCCCGGCCGCCCGGTGAGTCATCCGCCACGCCTCCTCGCTCGCCAGGGACCAGGGCGTCTTGATGCCGACGAACCAGTTGTAGCGAATCCGGCCCAGCATGTTCCCGATGACGATGAACATGAGCGAGATGACCACCGGAACCACGAGGCCGATATCCACCGGGACTCCTTTGCCTGCCGCCAGCGCCGCTCCCCAGATGGCCGTCATGATGACGACAAAAACAGAGCGCAGGACCCGGTAGGTGGACTGAAACTTGACGTAATTCGCCCCAGCCGGGTCGATCAGCGGCAACAGGAAGAACAGCAGGTAAAGTCCGATGTTCAAGCCCAGCAGGCCGAAGACTCCGAACGCCTTGCTGCCCCAGCCATCCACCTCACCCCTGATGTTCCAGTGGATGGGGACACGGTCAGGCAACGAGGGGTAAACGAGAACAGCCACCACCAGGCTGGCCGTCAACAGAAGCCAGAGAGGCCAGTCTTCTTTGATAATCCAGGCGCCGAGGCGGTAGGTGTTCCGCTCCTCATGGTCAGTGCGAGTCATCGTGTCCACCTCCTGCGTGGGGTTTTCCGCTTTCCAGGCCCCCGCCGTTCGTCCAGCACCAAGCCCGCCTGCTTCAGCAAGCTGAGGTGGTGCGAGATGCGGCGACATTCGCCCTGGTCGCAGCATCACACGGAGGTCTGCAGCGCAAGCAAGAAGCTCTCCCGGTCCCCGGCCAGGAAGAGACCTTCCTTCAGAGCCACCGGAAGGACGCCGGACCCATCCCGCCAGGCCGCTCGGGCTTCCTCCAGGGTGTAGGGAAAGAGATCCACTCCGACGCCCAATCCGGACGGCAGAAGAGGGGGGATGCGCTCCCGGAAGGGAAGGGATGATTCCGCCAGGATGACCACCACGTCGGCGTCGCTGGCCGCCGTCTGATCGCCGCGGGCCAGCGAGCCAAAGAGGATCACCGCCAAGGCGCCCTTGTCCTTGACCAACGCGGCCGCCCAGCCCTCAAGGCGTCTCAAGATCGACGCCCGGTCGAGCCTCCAGACACGCACGGACACAGTAGTCGAGCACCTCCTGGGCCAGGGCCGCGGCCTGCTGAGCTTCATCCGGCGTATAGTTAACACAGGCAGGTCCGGCCGGATGGGCGTCGGGATAACGGGCAGGAATGTAGTGCTTATCCAGTATCCGGGCCTTGTCCAGCAGGCCGGATTCGAGTCGGAGCCGCTCGGGCAACGCCTCCAGGAGAGCCCGTACAGAATGACCCCAGGCCACTTGGCCGACCCGAAAGTGGAGCGCCTTGACCGCTTTCTCGGCGGCCTGTTGAGCGGCGAAGCAGGCCCAGTTGTACTTGCCGCGCTCAAGGCTGTCGCGAGCCTGCTCAAGGTCTGACTGCGCCTCGGTCAGCCAGTCCTGGTAGCGGTTCATGCGCCCTCACCTCCACCAGCGGAGCAGTTCGGTATAGAAATACTATACTCCTGCCGCAGGTCAGGCTCGCCCTAGGACTGCGCCACCGATTCCCCGCACCGCCGGAGGAGCGCCTCCCACCGGGCGTCTACCTCAGCCTGGAGCTCGGCGAGGAACTCGTCGTGTCGGCCGTCAAAGAGGTGCTTGAACCGGGCCTGGTTCTTCATCCACTCGCCGTAGGGGAGCTTGACCCGGGGGCGGTAGGTTAGTCTCCACTCGCCCTTGTCCACTTCGTAGAGGGGCCAGAAGCAGGAGTCCACCGCCTCCTTCACCTTCCCCAGCGATTCCTCCGGCGGGATAGCCCACCCGAGGCGGCAGGGGGCCAGGATGTTCAGGAAGGCCGGGCCGTCGGCGTCCAGAGCTTTGCGGACCTTGGTCGACAGGTCCTGCCAGTGGGAGACGGCCGCCTGGGCCGCGTAGGGAATGCCGTGGTCGGCCATGATGGCCGTCAGGTCCTTCCGCCACTGCTCCTTACCGACTCTTTTCTTCTTTCCGACGGGGCTGGTGGTGGTGGCGGCCCCCTTCGGCGTCGCTGAGGAGCGCTGAATGCCGGTGTTCTCGTAGGCCTGGTTGTCGTAGCAGATGTAGACCATCCGGTGGCCCCGCTCCAGCGCCCCGGAGACGAACTGTAAGCCGATGTCGTAGGAGGCGCCGTCCCCGCCGAAGGCGATGAACCGGATGTCCTTGTCCCCTCCGGGCAGCCGCCCCTGCTTCTTCAGGCTCCGGTAGGCCGCCTCGATCCCCGAGCAGACGGTGGCGGAGTTCTCGAAGGCGGCGTGAATCCACGGCACCCGCCAGGCGGTGTAGGGGTAGAGCACCGTGGTCACTTCCATGCAGCCGGTGGCGTTGACTACCACGACCGGGGTGGTGACGTTCGCCATCACCTGCCGGATGGCCACCGGGAACATGCAGCCGGCGCAGGCCCGGTGCCCGCCGGTGAAAGCTTTCTGATTCCGGGCGAGTTCCTTGAGCGTGACTGGCACTACGCCTCTCTCCCCTTCCGCATCATTCCCGGAGGCCGAGGTACTGGACGACCGGCTCGCCCTTCCCCTTGGCCAGCATGGCCGAGAGGTCGGCGTAGACCTTGTGCAGCTGGTCGAGATCGCAGTCCCGCCCGCCCAGGCCGTAGATGTAGTTGACCATCAGCGGGCGCGGCTCCAGGTCGTAGCAGGCGGCCCGAGTCTCGCTGAACAAGGGGCCCCCGAAGGCCGCCAGGGAGTCGGCCCGGTCCAGGACCGCCACCGCCTTGACGTGAGCCAGAGCCTGGACCAGTTGCGCGTGGGGGAAGGGCCGGAAGGAGCGCAGTTTGAGCAGCCCGACCTTCTCCCCTCGCGCCCGGAGCTCCGTGACCACGTACTTAGCGGTTCCGGCGGTCGAGCCGAGGACTACGATCACCCGCTCGGCCTCGTCCAGGTGGAAAGGCTCGAACAGACCGTAGGTGCGCCCGGTGAGCCGGCCGTACTCCCGGCCCACCTCCTCAATCACCCGGGGGGCCTGGTACATCGCCTCAGCCTGGCCCCGGCGGTGCTCGAAGTACCAGTCGTAAAGGTCGAGCGCCCCAATGCTGACCGGATGGTCCGTGTCGAGGAGCGGGTACCTGGGGCGGTACTCCCCGATGAACCGGCGAACCGCCTCGGTCTCGACCAGCTCCACGTTCTCCTGGGCGTGGGAGATGATGAAGCCGTCCATGGTCACCATGACCGGGAGCAGGATGTCGGGGTGCTCGGCGATCCGCACCGCCTGGAAGAGGTTGTCGTACATCTCCTGGGCGTTTTCCGCGTAAAGCTGGATCCAGCCCGAGTCCCGGGAGCCCATGGTGTCCGAGTGGTCGCAGTGGATGTTCAGCGGCGCCGAGAGGGCCCGGTTCACCTCCGGCATGACGATGGGCAGCCGGAGCCCCGCCGCGATGTACAGGACCTCGTGCATCAACGCCAGCCCCTGGGACGAAGTGGCGGTCATGGCCCGGGCCCCCGCAGCCGCCGCCCCGATGCAGGCCGACATGGCGGCGTGCTCCGACTCGACCGGGACGAACTCCGTGTCCACCTCGCCGTCGGCTTCGAAGGCGGAGAAGATCTGGACGATCTCGGTGGCGGGGGTGATCGGGTAGGCCGCCACCACGTCGGGGTTGATCTGCTTCATGGCCAGGGCGGCCGCCTCGTTGCCGGTGAGGACCTCGACCTTGCGGCCAGCCTGCGCCAACACCACCATGCCCTACGCCTCCCCCCGGTCCTGCCGGGCGAAGTCGGCCTCCGCCTTCATCTCGATCGCCTTGCGCCGCTGGCCCTCGACCACCTTGCCGGGGCACTGGTGGGCGCAGACTCCGCATCCCTTGCAGTGGGCGTAGTCGAAGCCGACTACCCGGCCGTCCTCGACCTCCACGGCGTTGTCCGGGCAGGCTACCCAGCAGAAGAGGCACTGGATGCAGTACTTCTCGTGCCACTCGGGCCGGACCACGCCCCAATCGCCGGTGACGAACTCCCGGGCATTGCCGGGTTCGGTGATCACCCCGCCGGGCGTCAGTTCCCGCCACCCGGGGAGCTTGTTGTCCACGTTGGGCTTGCCCGGTACGAGGTTCGGCTGGTGGGCCTCCTGCCCGCTCATTCTCCCCTGACCTCCCGCGCCGCCCGGGCGATGGCCTCCAGGTTTCCGGCGATGACTTCCGGCTTGTTCCGGAACTTCTTCTCGAGCTTCTGGCGGGTATCGTCGATCAGGTCGTTCAGGGGGATGATCTTCGTCACCCCGGCGAACGCCCCCATCATGGGAGTGTTGGGGATGTCGCGCCCGATGGTCTGGCGGGAGATCTCCGAGGCGTCCACGGTGAAAACCCGGAACTTCCCCGGCGGCAAACCCAACTCCCGGCGCATCTCCGCCGGGTGCTTGGGCGTGTTGATGATGAGGAGGCCGTCGTCGGGCATCCCGTCGGTGAAGTCCACCTTGCCGGAGAACCCGGCGTCCAGAACCAGGACCACCCGGGGGCTTTTGATGTTGCAGTGGAGGGTGATCGGAAAATCGCTGATCCGGTTGAAGGCGGTGACCGGCGCCCCCATCCGTTCCGGCCCGTATTCCGGGAACGACTGGACGTACTTCCCTGTCCCCGCCGCCGCCTCCCCCAGGAGCTGGGAGGCCGTCTTCGCCCCTTGCCCCCCTCGCCCGTGCCAGCGGATCTCCAGCATCTCCGCCACCGGCGAGCCCCCTTTCTGCGGGGTAGTATCCCTAGGGGCGCCCGACGGTATGCCGGAAGGGAGCGGCCGGGTGCACGCGATCTCACGTTGGCGGCGCAACTGGCCGTTGTCACCGGGACCGTGTTATAATGCGAATAGGAACATGTTGGCAGAGGAGGGTTTAAGCGTGAATCTCAAAGGCAGCAGAACCGAGGCGAACCTGAAGGCGGCTTTTGCCGGAGAATCGCAGGCGCGGAACAAGTATACGTATTTCGCCAGCCAGGCCAGAAAAGAAGGCTATGAGCAGCTCGCTGCCATCTTCGAGGAAACCGCCAACAACGAGAAGGAACACGCTAAGCGCCTCCTGCGCTTCCTAGACGGCATCGGCACCACAGCCGACAACCTCCAGGCCGCGGCGGAAGGCGAGAACTACGAGTGGACCCAGATGTATCCCGAGTTCGAGAAGGTCGCCCGGCAGGAAGGGTTTACGGAGATCGCCGACTTCTTCCGGGGGGTGGCCGCCGTGGAGAAGCACCACGAGGAGCGCTACCGCGCCCTGCTTGCCAACGTCCGACAGGGACACGTGTTCGTGAAGGAGGAGCCCAAGCGGTGGAAATGCCGCAACTGCGGGCACATCCATGAGAGTCCCGAAGCGCCCGAGGTCTGCCCGGTCTGCCAGCACCCCCGGGCCTTCTTCGAGCTCCTGGCGGAAAGCTTCTAGCCCGGGGATCCCTCCTCGCTCAACAGCCGGAGCATGATCTCAGCGAAAAGATCAAGGTCACCCAAGTCCTCCTGGAGGATGGCGACGATGTGCTCGGCGGAGACTTCCTGGTAGCCGTGGACCAGGCGGTTGCGGAAGCCGACCATGTCCCCGTATTTGGCCTGCTCGGCGTCGGAAAGAAGGCCACTTTCCTTGAGGCGCCGCAGACCATCCCTGGCGTCCTCCGGCACCTGTCCCAAGCGTTTGGCGCAGACGTGATAGGTGAGATCGATGCAAGCCTCGATCGCCGTCTGCAGCTTGTATTTGACGGCCGAGATGAGCCAGGGGTCTTGAAGGATTGCTTCTTTCCCGCGCTCAGTCAACAATCGCCGCAAGACGGTTGTCTGCTCCCGGATGTAGCTGGTTCTCCGGATGACCCGCTCCCGGTCAAGGGCCATGCGTTCTCGCCTCCTCCAGGATCTCGCGGATGGCGAGTTGATACCAGTAGGCGAATTCGCCATGCTCTCGGCTGACCCTTTCCATCAGGTCGGTCAACTGTTCTGTGTCTCCCACGTACACCGGAGCCCCTTCGCTGAAGACGCGGAAAGCAAAGTGCGAATGGCGTGGATCGACGACCGTGATATCGAAGGGATGCCCGTTGAAGGATTGCAGCCGAAGAGCCAGCTCGTTTTCGAGGAGATACCGCTCGCGTTCGCTTAGGTCCGGCCGAACGAAAACCCCGAGGTCCACGTCGCTATCTGGGCGGCAATAGTCCAACGCCGAGCCAAACAGGTAGACCCCGACAATCTCCGGAAACCCCCGAAAGACTGCTTCCACCCGCTCGCGGATGAGCTGACGATCTAGCCTGACCAGATCCATCATTCGTCCACCCCGGCAGAGCCCTAATTCCCTTCAGAATCCTTCCTCGGCTGGCGAATACCTGATCGGTCGCCTCGCCCTCCCGGTCGGGCAGGCCTGCGGCGGAGCCGCCGTCTCACCCCTGCGCCAGGCGCTTGTAGGTGGCCCGCCGGGCCTCGGCGTCCTTCTCGGCCTGGGTGAAGAGCCGGTCGGCCGTCTCGGGGAACTCCTTCTTCAGCGAGGCGTAGCGCACCTCGCCCAGCAGGAACTCCCGGAAACTGCCGGTCGGTTCGCCGGAGTCGAAGATGAACGGGTTCTTCCCCTCCTCGGCGAGCCGCGGATTGTACCGGTAGAGCGGCCAGTAACCGGCCTGGACCGCTTTCTTCGCCTCCAACTGGGAGTGGCTCATGTCGATCCCGTGGTTGATGCAGGGGGCGTAGGCGATGATGAGCGACGGCCCCTGGTACCGCTCGGCTTCGACCATCGCCTTCACCGCCTGATTCAGGTTGGCCCCCATCGCCACCGAGGCCACGTAGACGTACCCGTAGGACATCGCCATCAGTCCCAGGTCCTTCTTCCGGGTCCGCTTGCCGGCGGCGGCGAACTTGGCCACCGCCCCGGTCGGGGTGGACTTCGAGGACTGGCCGCCCGTGTTGGAGTAGACCTCGGTGTCGAGGACCAGAACGTTCACGTCGGCCCCGGAGGCCAGGACGTGGTCGAGCCCGCCGTAGCCGATGTCGTAAGCCCAGCCGTCGCCGCCGACGATCCAGATCGAGGGCTTCACCAGGTAGTCGCTGAGGGCGGAGATTTCGGACAGCGCCGCCTTGAGGCCGCCGCGGGCCGCGCGCAAAGCCTCCGGCAGGAGGGCCTTGAGGCGGCCGGCCGCCTCCCTGGACCTGGCGGCGTCGTTCCGGCCCGCCAGCCATTCGGCGAAGGCCTCCTTGAGCTCGGCCGGAGCCGCGCTGTCCGCCAGCCCTTCCATCAGGGCCGCCAGCCGGTCCCGCTTCTGCTCCGCCGCCAAGGCGATCCCGTAGCCGAACTCGGCGTTATCCTCGAAGAGCGAGTTGGCCCAGGCCGGTCCCTTGCCTTCAGCGTTCGTGGTGTAAGGGCAGGTCGGAGCCGAACCGCCGTAGATGGAGGAGCAGCCCGTGGCGTTGGCGATGATCATCCGGTCGCCGAAGAGCTGCGTGGCCAGCTGGATGTACGGCGTCTCGCCACAGCCGGCGCAGGCGCCTGAGAACTCGAAGAGCGGGAGCCTGAACTGGCTGCCCTTGACCGTCTCCGGGTTCATCGCCGGTTCGATCCGGGGCAGGCTCTCGGCGAAGGCGTAGTTGGCCTCTTCGGCCCGGCGCGCCTCGTCCAGCGGGGTCATGGCGAGCGCCTTCACCTTGGCCGGGCAGACGTCGGCGCAGTTCCCGCAGCCGGTGCAGTCCAGAGGCGACACCTGGATGCAGAACTGCAGCCCCGCCACCTCCTTGCCGACCGCCGGCTTGGTCTTGAAGGTGGGCGGCGCCCCGGCCAGATCCTCCGGTTTGGCCAGGTACGGCCGGATGGCGGCGTGGGAGCAGACCATGGCGCACTGGTTGCACTGGAGGCAGGCGTCGGCGTTCCAGACCGGGATCTCCAGGGCGATACCCCGCTTCTCGTACTTGGTGGTCCCCGTAGGGACGGTCCCGTCCGGGGCAAAGGCGCTGACCGGCAGCTTGTCGCCCTCCAGGTCCAGGATGGGCCGGATCACCTCGCGGACGTAGGCGGGCACGTCGGCCGCGGCCGCCGCCTCGTCGACCGCCTGGGCCCAGCTCGCCGGGTACTTGATCTCCTCCAGCGCCTCGCAGGCCCGGTCCACGGCGGCGATGTTCATCGCCACGATCTTGTCGCCCTTCTTGCCGTAGGTCTTCTTGATGGCCGCCTTGATGTATCCGAGGGCCTCCTTCACCGGGATGACCTTGGCGATCGCAAAGAACGCCGCCTGCATCACCACGTTGATGCGCCCGCCGAGCCCCACCTCCTGGGCGATCTTCACGGCGTCGATGTTGTAGAAGCGCAGCTTGTTCTCGGCGATGGTCCGTTTCAGGCTCGCCGGGAGCCGCTGCTCCATCTCCTCCGCCGACCAGGGCGAGTTAAGGAGGAAGATCCCGCCCGGTTTGATCCCGTCCAGGATGGCGTACCGGCCGACGTAGGAGGCGTTGTGGCAGGCGATCAGGTCCGCCTGGTCGATCAAGTAGGTGGACTGGATGGGCGACTTACCGAATCTGAGGTGGGAGATGGTGATTCCACCCGACTTCTTCGAGTCGTAGACGAAGTAACCCTGGGCGTAGAGGTCGGTGTTGTCCCCGATGATCTTGATCGAGTTCTTGTTCGCCCCGACCGTGCCGTCGGAGCCCAGGCCCCAGAACTTGCAGCTGAAGAGGCCCTCGGGGGCGGTGTCGATCTTCTCCCTCACCTCGAGCGAGGTATGGGTCACGTCGTCGGTGATCCCGATGGTGAAGTGGTTCTTCGGCTCCTTGGCCGCCAGGTTGTCGAAGACTGCCTTGACCATGGAGGGGTTGAACTCCTTGGAGCCCAGCCCGTAGCGGCCGCCGACCACAGTCAGCTTGCAGCGGTGCTCCTGGCAGGTGGCCGAGACATCCTCGTACAGCGGCTCGCCCAGCGCCCCCGGTTCCTTCGTCCGGTCGAGGACGGCCACCCGCTTGCACGTCTCCGGCAGGGCGGTAAGCAGGTAGTCCGGGGCCCACGGGCGATACAGGCGCACCTTCACCAGGCCCACCTTCTCGCCCCGCTTCACCAGGTAGTTCACCGTCTCCTCGATGGTCTCGCAGGCGGAGGCCATGGCCACGATGACCCGCTCGGCGTCGGGCGCCCCCACGTAGTCGAAGAGCCGGTAGCGGCGGCCGGTCAGCTCGGCCACCTTGGCCATGTTGGCCAGCACGATTTCGGGCACCCGCCGGTAGTAGGGGTTGGCCGCCTCCCGCCCCTGGAAGTAGATATCAGGGTTCTGGGCCGTCCCGCGCTGCACCGGGTGTTCGGGGTTGAGCGCCCGCTTCCGGAACTCCGCGATCGCTTCCCAGTTCACGAGCTTCGCCAGGTCGGCGTAGTCAAGCACATCGATCTTCTGAACTTCGTGCGAGGTGCGGAAACCGTCGAAGAAGTGGAGGAACGGCACCCGGGAGTCGATCGCCGAGAGGTGGGCCACCAGCGCCAGGTCCATCGCCTCCTGCACCGAGGCTGAGGCGAGCAGGGCGAAGCCGGTCTGCCGGGTGGCCATCACGTCGGAGTGGTCCCCGAAGATGGAGAGGGCGTGGGTAGCCAGGGCCCGGGCCGAGACGTGGAAGACCGCGGGCAGGAGCTCCCCGGCGATCTTGTACATGTTGGGGATCATCAGGAGCAGCCCCTGAGAGGCGGTGAAGGTGGTGGTCAGAGCCCCGCCGGCCAAAGCGCCGTGGACGGCCCCTGCCGCCCCCGCCTCGGACTGCATCTCCACGATGCGGACCGTCTGGCCGAAGAGGTTTTTCCGGCCGTGGGCCGCCCATTCGTCGCAGGACTCGGCCATGGGCGAGGACGGGGTGATGGGGTAGATCGCCGCCACATCACTGAAGGCGTAGGCTATGTGCGCCGCCGCGGTGTTCCCGTCGATCGTCTGCTTGGTGGACATTGCTGTTTCCTCCCCCTGTGTGTGGCCCGGAAGCCCGCCGGGCTCATTTTTGCGACAGCCGGCCGGCTCCGGCCGGCGGGAGCGCTCAAGCGAACCGGTTGGACAGCGCCGCCACGGCCTCCTTCGCCCGGCGGAGAGTCTCCTCCCGGACATCGGCGACCAGGACTTCGGCCATGATCCGGGCGATCTCCTCCATCTCGGCCGGCCCCATCCCCCGGGTGGTCACCGCCGGCGTGCCGATCCGGATGCCGCTGGTCACCATGGGCGACTGCGTCTCGTTGGGCACGGTGTTCTTGTTGACCGTGATGCCGATGGAGTCGAGCCGGCTCTCTGCCTCCTTGCCGGTCAGCCCCCGGTTCTGCAGGTTGATGAGCATCAGGTGGTTGTCCGTGCCTCCGGAGACCAGGCGGAATCCCCGGGCCAGCAGAGCCTTGGCGAGGGCCTGGGCGTTCTCGACGATCCGCTTTTGGTAGGCCCGGAACTCCGGAGTCAACGCCTCGCCGAAGGCGACCGCCTTGGCGGCGATGATGTGCTCCAGCGGGCCGCCCTGGATGCCCGGGAAAACGGCCTTGTCGATAGCCTTGGCCCACTCCTCGGTGCACAGGACGAGCCCGCCCCGGGGTCCGCGCAGCGTCTTGTGGGTGGTGGAGGTCACGAACTGGGCGTACGGGACCGGGCTGGGGTGGAGCCCCGCCGCCACCAGCCCCGCGATGTGGGCCATGTCGACCATGAACAGCGCCCCGACCTCGTCGGCGATCTGCCGGAAGCGGGCGAAGTCGATGACCCTGGGGTAGGCGCTGGCGCCCGCCACGATGAGCTTCGGCCGGTGCTGGCGGGCCAGCTCGGCCACCTGGTCGTAGTCGATCGTCTCGGTTTCGGGAGAGACCCCGTACGACACGAAGTCGTAGGTCATCCCGGAGAAGTTCACCGGGGAGCCGTGGGTCAGGTGACCGCCGTGGGAGAGGTTCATCCCGAGGACCGTGTCGCCGGGCTTCAGGCAGGCGGTGTAGACGGCCATGTTGGCCTGAGCCCCCGAGTGGGGCTGGACGTTGGCGTGGTCCGCCCCGAAGAGCCTCTTCAACCGCTCCCGGGCCAGGCTCTCCGCCACGTCCACGTACTCGCACCCGCCGTAGTACCGCTTCCCCGGGTAGCCCTCGGCGTACTTGTTGGTCAGGACTGAGCCCGCCGCCGCCCGCACCGCTTCGCTCGTGAAGTTCTCCGAGGCGATCAGCTCGATGTTCCGCCGCTGCCGCTCCGCCTCCTGGTGGAGCGCCTCAGCCACCTCCGGGTCGGTCAGCCTCACGACCTCCTCCAGGAGTTCCTGCAAGCGACCCGGGCGATACCCAAGCTCCCCCTCCATCCGATGTCCTCCCTTCTCAACCAGACGGGTCTTTCAGCGCACGCCCGACACCATCTCCAGGAAGTAGGCGTGAAGCCGCGTGTCATCGGTCAGTTCCGGATGAAACGCGGAAACCAGAAAGCGGCCTTGCCGGGCCATCACGGCGTGGCCGTCGTGCTCGGCCAGGACCTCAACCCCCGGGCCCACGCTCTCGATGTAGGGCGCCCGGATGAAGACGGCCCGGAACGGCTCCTCACCGACCGCCGGGATGGCCAGGTCGGTCTCGAAGCTGTCCACCTGCCGGCCGTAGGCGTTTCGCTTCACGCGGATGTCCATCAGCCCGAGGCGGGGCTGGTCGGAACCGGGGATGTCCTTGGCCAGGAGGATCAGCCCGGCGCAGGTCCCGTAGATGGGCATCCCCGCCGCCGCTTGCCGTTTCACGGCGTCGAGCAGCCCGTACCGAGCCATAAGCTTCCCGAGCGTGGTGCTCTCCCCACCCGGCAGAACGAGGGCCTCGAGCCCCTCCAGGTCTGCCGCCTTCTTCACCGGCACGGCCTCGCACCCGAGGGATCTCAGCATATTCAGGTGTTCCCGGACCGCTCCCTGGAGGTCCAGGACGCCGATCCGCACCTTACCAGCCACGGCCCGCGATCTTTTCCTCCGGCTTCATCCCGCCGACCTGGATGCCGCGCATCGCTTCGCCGATCCCCTTGGAGACCTCGGCGAGCAGGGCGTAGTCCTGGTAGTGAGCGGTGGCCTCGACGATCGCCTTGGCCCGCTGGGCCGGGTTCTCTGACTTGAAGATGCCGGAGCCGACGAAGACGCCGTCCGCCCCGAGGTGCATCATCAGAGAGGCGTCGGCGGGGGTGGCGATTCCGCCGGCGGCGAAGTTGACCACCGGGAGCCTGCCGGTCTCGTGGACCTCTTTCACCAGCTCGTATGGGGCCCCCAGCTCTTTGGCGATGGTCATGAGTTCCTCCTCGGGCGCCGCCTTGACCCGTCGGAGATCGTCCATCACCTGGCGCATGTGGCGGACGGCCTCGACCACGTCACCCGTTCCCGCCTCGCCCTTGGTCCGGATCATGGCCGCCCCCTCGCCGATGCGGCGCAGGGCCTCGCCCAGGTTCCGGCAGCCGCAGACGAACGGGACCCTGAACTCATGCTTGTTGATGTGGTAGGACTCGTCGGCGGGGGTCAGCACTTCCGACTCGTCGATGTAGTCGATCCCCATCGCCTCGAGGATGCGGGCCTCGACGAAGTGGCCGATGCGCGCCTTGGCCATCACCGGGATGGTGACGGCGTTCATGATCGCCTCGATGATCTTGGGGTCAGCCATGCGGGCCACGCCGCCCGCCGCCCGGATGTCGGCGGGGACGCGCTCCAGCGCCATCACTGCCACCGCGCCGGCATCCTCGGCGATCCTGGCCTGGTCCGGCGTGGTCACGTCCATGATCACGCCGCCCTTGAGCATCTCGGCCAAGCCGGTCTTGACCCGCCACGTTGCTTTCTCTTCCATCCTTACAGCCCTCCGCTGGTTAATCTTTTGGTTCTTCGCTGAAACAGAGGCGATTCCTGCGTTAGAGCGCAAAGCGATAGTGAATGACATCACCGTCCCGAACTACGTAGTCCTTGCCTTCGAGGCGGAGCAGCCCCGCCTCTCTCACCTTGGCCAGCGTGCCGAGGCGCACCAGGTCGTCGTAGGACACCACCTCGGCCCGGATGAACCCGCGCTCGAGGTCGGAATGAACCTTGCCGGCCGCCTCTTTAGCGCAGGTCCCGGCATGGATCGGCCACGCCCGGACCTCGTCCTCGCCCACGGTGAAGAAGGATATGTACCCCAGGCGTCGGTAGGCGGCGCGAGCAATCCGCTCGACCCCGCTCTCGGACAGGCCCAGGTCGGCCAGGAAGGCCTCCCGGTCCTCGCCGGACAGCTCGAGGATCTCCGCTTCCAACTGCCCGCAGACGGGGACCAGGGGAACGCAGTGCTCCGCCGCCCAAGCGGCGAGTTCCGCCTCGCCGGGGTAATCGCCCGTTCGGAACTGCGCCTCGTCCAGGTTGACCACCAGGATGACCGGCTTTTCGGTGAAAAAGGTGAATCCCCGCAAGCTGGCCGCTTCGCCCGGAGTGAAGGCGATGCCCTGGATCGGCTTCTCCTCGGTGAGGGCCGCCCGGCACTTCTCCAGGGCTGCCAGTTCCACTTCGTGCTCGGGCTTCCGCTTCCCGGCCTGGATCTTGGCTATCCGTTTCTCGACCACGTCGAGGTCGCTCAAGAGGAGTTCATAATTCACGGTCTGCAGGTCCCGCCAGGGATCGACGCTCCCTTCCACGTGGGCCACGCCCGGGCTGGAAAAGGCCCGGACCACGTGGATGAGGGCGTCGGCGTCCCGGATGACGTTGAGGAACTCGTTGCCAACCCCCTGCCCCGCGGCCGACCCGCGCACCAACCCCACCACGTCGAAGACCTCGATCGTGGCGTAGGTGGTCTTGCGCGGCTTGTACAGTGCGGCAAGGTGGTCGACCCGCTTGTCCGGAACCCGGGCCACGCCGACGTTGGTCTCCCGGCGTCCCGTCAGGTAGGCCGACGTCTCGTGGCGGGCCTGGGTGAGCAGATTGAACACGGTGGTCTTGCCCGACATCGGCAAGCCGATAACGCCGATCTTCACCGCTGCGCCTCCCTGAAGCCCTGCCCATTATATCACACCGCGCCCTTTCTCTCCAAATGGAGGGGTGCCGAACGGCAAAAACCGCCGGGTGAACGGTGGGAGACCTTCAGATGGCGCCTAGCGCAAGTGCGGCGGGCGGGTGGCCTTCTCCTCCGGGGTGCCGGCCGGCGGAACCGCGGCGGCCCAGCCGGTTACCATGGCCACCAGCATGCCCGGTTCAGAGAGGACGCGGTAGAAGTGGAGGGTCACCGTCGCGATCAGGTACAAGGCGACAAAGTGGTGGATGAGCCGAACCCGCTGGAGGTCGCCGGCGAGCCGGATGAACAGGGACCCGCTCCAGGTGGAGTGGGAGGCGAGCGCCCAACCGGTGGCCCCCTGGATCAGGACCGCCGGAAGGAAGCTGAGGTAGAGAAGTTTCTGGAGCAGGTGGTACTTGCCGTGCATCGGCGCCTCCCCGGCCAGGAGCAGTTCGTAGCGCAGGAGGCAGCCGGCGGTGCGCCAGTCGCGGCGATCCGGGAGGAGGTCGTGCCAGGAACCGCTGACCAGGGAGTAGACCAGGTGGAGAAGAGCGGTGGCGATAAACGGCGTGGCGAACGTGAGGTGGGTCAGGCGGACATGCGCCACCCGCAAGAGGTGCGGCGGCAGGAAGGGCCGGCCCAGGTAGAAGCCGGTCAAGGCGAGCAGCAGCGTGACCGCCGTGTGTGTCCAGTGGATCAAGCGGAGGATCGCCGGGTGGCGGAGCATCTTGCCGGGCGGGGCGGCAGCTTTACTCACGGCCGGTCCCCTCGTGTCCGGTCAAGTTCGAGGAGGTGGACACTGCAGGCGGAACACGGATCGAAGGAATGAACGACCCGCATGATCTCGACCGGGTGGGCCGGGTCGGCCACCTCCGTCCCGATCAGCGCCTCCTCGGCCGGCCCCCGGCGGTTCCCGCCGTCCCGGGGGGAGAGGTTCCAGGCCGAAGGGGTGACTATCTGATAGCCAGCGATCCGCCCACCCCGGATGCGCACCCAGTGGCCGAGCGGGCCGCGCATGGCGTCGTGGAGGCCCGCCCCGGTGGCCGAGCGCGCCGGGGTGGGAGGGGTATAGGCCGGTTCGCCGGGCTGGACCGCCTTGAGCCACTCCTCCATCCACGCGGCGACCTGCCGGGCTTCGTAGGAGCGGGTGAGGATGCGGTCCATCGCCGACACCCCCCGGCGATAGTCTCCGCGGAGCCACGCCCGGACGAGCGGTCCGCCCTCCATCGGCCGGCTCCGGTAACGGGAGGCTTTGGTGAAAGTGTAGCCGGTGGAGAGGTCGTCCGTGGGGTCGGTCCGCCCCCTGGCCGGGTGCCGGGGGGCCGGGCTCGGATCACGGAACCAGGCGTGGGTCACGTCCTCCGCAATCTCGGCCGCCTCCATTTCTTCCCGTCGTCCGTCGATCACCGCCCCGGCGGGATAGTAGCGCTCCCCCGGGCGGCTCGGGTGAGGGAACATCCCGTAGGAGAGCAGGTTGACCGGACGCCGGCCCAGCGTGAAGTAGTCCGGGTACCGTTCGGCCAGGAGTTCCGTGTCAGGAACCAGGGCCTCTGCCACGAAACGCCGGAGGTCGGAAAGGAGGGCTCCGGCCTGCATGATCCGGTCGGCGGTGGGCGCCGTCGCCACTCCACCAGCCAGCATGGCCTGCTGGTGGGGGGCCCGCGTCCCGAAGACTACGAGCAGCGCATGGGCTTTCTGGCCGATCCGGATGGCCTCTTCATAGTTCCGGAGCAGCCGGGCGTTCTCCGCCGGAGAAAAGCGCGAGTCGAACGAGTGCCGCGGAACGTAGGGCGGCCGTTCGGGAAAAGTCGCCCAGTCGGGCAGAGCGAGGAGGTAGAAGTGCCGGATGTGGTTCTGCAACAGGTCGGCCCCGAAGATGAGGTTGCGCAGGAGGAGCCCGTTCGGCGGCACCGACGCTCCGTAGGCATCCTCCAAAGCCATCGCCGACGCCACCCCGTGAGCCGTGGAGCAGATCCCGCAGATGCGCTGGCTGAACCAGGGGGCATCGGCCGGATCCCGCCCCAGCAGTAGCAATTCAAAACCCCGCAGGTTGGAGTTGCCGATCCGCGCCTCGACCACCCGGTGGCCGTCCAGTTCCACCTCGACCCGGGCGATCAGATTCTGCCGGTTCAGCGGGTCGATCACGATGTGCTGCGTCACCGGCGTCGCCTTCCCCTGGCAAAAGCCCGCTTCATGGCTTCCTCGATCGCCTGGCGCCGTTCTTCCGGGGTGCGCCGGCTCGACCCCGTCAGCCCGCCTGGTTCAGCCGGTTCCTGCCCCCGGGCCTGTTCCCGGTAGGCATGGGTAGCCACGGTCTTCCGGAGCCGCCCCTTGGCGAGGCTCACCCCCAGATGGCCGGCGATCGCCGCCCCGGTGGCGCCCGCCACGACCAGTCCCGCGGTCTTCGCGGTGACGTGCACCCCCGGTGTCCCCACATCCGGCAGGTGGGCGAAGAAGGGCTCCATCCGGTCGGGGAAGCCCGGCTCCGTGCAGCCGATACACGGCGAACCGCACTCGATGTACCAGTTCAGGTGGTCCCCCCAGCGCCGCTTCGGGAGGTCGCAGAAGGAGACCGGCCCCTTGCACCCGAGCCGGAAAAGGCAGCCGTCGTCGCCGAGGTGCTCGGCAAAGTGACCGTTCTCGAAGTCGGCCCGCCGCACACATTGATCGTGTACGGTCTGCCGGAAGAACATCAGTGGCCGGCCGAACCGGTCCAGCGGTGGAGGACCGTAAAAGATGAGGTGGACGAGGGTGCCGACAAACCAGTCGGGGTGAACCGGGCATCCGGGCACGTTGATCACCATCCGGTCGGTCACCGCCGAGACGGGCACCGCCCCGCTCGGATTGGGTCGGGCGGCGTAAGGACCGCCGTAGCTGGCGCAGGTCCCGTTGGCCACCACGTGTTTCGCCTTGGCCGCCACCTCCCGCACCGCCTCCACCATCGTCCACCGCTTCCCCCGGGCCTCGCCGATAAAGCCGTACCGCCCCCCCGCCCGCGTCAGCGGCGTGCCCTCGACCACCAGGATGAACTCGCCGGCCCGTTCCTCGGCGGTACGGAGGATGGTTTCAAGAGCCAGGTGCCCCTCGGCAGCCATCACGCTGTACTCGGTGTACAGATCGATCATTTCGAAGATCAGCTTGGCGAAGCTCGGCTTGGTGGCGTTGAGCACGGAGAAGATGTTCCCGGCGCAGGTGACGGTCTCGAGGTAGATGACCGGGGGGCGGGTCGCGGCCAGCGCTTCCCCAAAGGCCGCCAGGACGGAATCGGCGAAGAGGCAGGAGCCCGCGGTGGCAGCGACGAGCCTCAGGAACTCGCGGCGGGTCAGCACTTTTCACCCTCCTTCCAGGCCTTCCTATCCTGCCCAGGAGGGGAAAGGATTATTTAGAGCACTTGGCGGAGCAGGACCAGGCTGGCCATCCCTACCAGCGCGGTCAGGAACAGGTTGCGCCGGTTGAAGGCGGCCACGAGGAAGGTGGGTACCGCGGCGAGCAGGTAAAGGTTATGGCGGCCCAGGTCGAGGCGGCCGTCGACCACGGCGAGGCTTGGAGCGAGCAGCGCCGCCAGGATGGCCACCGGGATGAAGGAGAGCCACCGCAGGACGGGCTCGGGGATGGTGCGCCGATGCAGGAAGAGCAGGGGAAAGACCCGCGGTCCGAAGGTGACGGCGGTCATCCCGGCGATCAGGATCAGCCACTCACTACGCACTGGTGCTTCCCTCCATCAAGAACGGCTCCGATGCTTGCCGCCAGGACCGCCGCCAAAAGGACGTTCCACCGGCCCGGGATGAGGAACGGCAGGCCCAAGGAGAGCGCTGCGGCCGCCAGAGCCACCACGACGTCCAGCCGCCGCCGCACCTGCATGACCAGAAGGGCGGCGAACATCGCCGGCAGGGCGAAGTCCAACCCCAGGCGCTGCGGGTTCCCGAGCGCCGTCCCGGCCAAATACCCCACGGCCGAAGCGGCAGTCCAAGTCAGGTGAGCCGCCTCGTTGACCAGCAGGAGGGGCTTCCCGGCGTAGCCGGGATCTCCCTGGCGCAACCGGGTGGAGTGCACGGCGAAGGTCTCATCGGTCAGCTCCCCGCCGAAGTAGGTGAGCCACAGCTTGGAATAGCGCCCCAGGTATGGTGAAAGGGCGGCGCTCATGAGGAAGTGCCGCAGGTTGACGAGGAAGGTGGTAAAGGTGATGGCCAGGAACCCCGCGCCGGCTTGCCACATGGCCACGGCGATGAACTGGGAAGACCCGGCGTAAACGAAAAAGGAAAGCGCTGCTGTCTCCCAGAGCGACAGCCCGGCTTGGTGAGCCAGCACGCCGTAGGCCACTCCGATCGGCGCGTAACCCAGGAGAACCGGGAGAGCGGTGCGGATGATGTCCATGTTCGGTTCTACTCCCCACTCGACGTCTACTCGCGGTGGCGCAGGTGCGGGAAAAGCAGGACGTCCCGGATGGAGGGTGAATCGGTGAGCACCATGACCAACCGGTCCACGCCCACACCCAGCCCCCCGGTGGGCGGCATCCCGATCTCCAGGGCGCGGAGGAAGTCCTCGTCGAGGTACTGCGCCTCCTCGTCACCGGCCTGCCGGGCCCGAACCTGGGCCATGAACCGCTCCCGCTGGTCCAGCGGGTCGTTCAGCTCCGAGAAGCCGTTGGCCATCTCCCACCCGTGGATGTACGGCTCGAAGCGCTCGGTGAGCGTGGGGTCGTCCGCCTTCCGCTTGGCCAGCGGCGAGACCTCCACCGGGTGGTCGGTGATGAAGACCGGCTGGATCAGCGTCGGCTCCACGAAGGCCTCGAAGACCTCCTGGATCATCTTCCCCCGGTTAGGCAGCTTGTCCGGTTCGAGCCCGAGCTTCTTGACGGCCTCGACCGCCGCCGCGTCGTCCCGGATCTCCCGGAAGTCGACGCCGGTGCGCTCGGCGATGGCGTCGAGCATCGACCGGCGCGGCCAGGGGGGGGCCAGGTCGATCTCCGTGCCTTGGAAGACCACCCTGGTGGTGCCGAGGACTTCCCGGGCGGCGTGAGCGAAGAGCTCCTCGGTGAGGCGCATCATTTCTTGATAGTCGACGTACGCCTGGTAGACCTCGAGCAGGGTGTACTCGGGGTTGTGCTTGATGGAGATGCCCTCGTTGCGGAAGACCTTGCCCAGCTCGAAGACTTTCTCGAAGCCGCCGACGATCAGCCGCTTCAGGTGGAGCTCCTCGGCAATCCGCAGGTACAGGTTCATGTCGAGGGCGTTGTGGTAGGTGATGAAGGGCCGGGCGTTGGCTCCGCCGGGGATGGCCTGCAGGGTCGGCGTCTCCACCTCGAGGAACCCCCGCTCGCTGAGGAAGGATCTAATTGCCTGCACGATACGGCTGCGCGTCTCGAAGACCTGCTTCACTCGGGGGTTGACGATCAGGTCCACGTACCGCTGCCGGTAGCGGAGCTCCACGTCAGTCAGGCCGTGCCACTTCTCCGGCAGAGGGTGAAGCGACTTGCACAGGAGGGTGAACCCGTCCACCGCCAGGGTGACCTCGCCGCGGCGGGTGCGGAAGACGTGGCCCGCCACACCGATGAAGTCGCCGATGTCCAGGGAGGTGAAGAGGTCGTAGGCCTGCTCACCCAGTACGTCCACTTTGGCGTGGAGCTGAATCTGCCCCGAGCCGTCCTGGAGGTTGGCAAAAGCGGCCTTGCCGTGGAGGCGCAACGCCATCAGGCGCCCGGCCAGGCGGACCCCGGCCAGGGTGGGCGGCTCGGCGCCGCCGGCCGTGTCGGCGGCTTCCGCCGCCCGCTCCTGCTCCAGGGCTTCGAACGCCCGGCGGGCGTCCGCCGCCAGGTAGTTCCGGTCATAGGAAGTCGGGCGGTAGGGATCGATTCCCGCCGCCCGCAAGTCGCGCAACTTCTGCCGGCGTGCCTGCTGCAGCTCGTTCAGCTCTTCCCGGCTCAGCTCGGTCGGGCGCCCGCCTTCTCCCCCGGCGCTAATGGCGGCTGACCTCCATGATCTTGTACTGGATGATCCCCGCCGGGACCGCCACCTCCACCACCGTTCCGACCTTCTTCCCGAGGATGGCCTTGCCTACCGGCGCCTCGTTGGAGATCTTGTCGCGGCCCGGGTCGCTCTCCGCCGACCCGACCAGCAAATACTCGTGGACCTCCCCCGTTTCCAGGTCCTTCAGCTTGACCCGGGAGCCGAGGCTGACAACATCCTTCTTCACGGCCTTCTCGTCGATGACCCGGGCGTTGCGGAGCATCTTCTCGACGGTGGCGATGCGCCCCTCGATGAACGCCTGTTCGTTCTTGGCATCCTCGTACTCGGAGTTCTCAGAGATATCCCCGAACTCCAGAGCCTGCTTGATGTGTTCGGCGACTTCCCGGCGGGCGACCGTCTTCAGGTATTCGAGTTCCTTTTCCAGTTTCTCGAGGCCTTCAGAGGTCAGAAGCACCTCTTTGTCCGACATTATCCCCGCTCCTTAGCGCGCCTAGATACTATAACAAGCACTGAAGCGGCCTTCAGTGCTTGCGGAACCCCGATTTCCAGTTCATTATAAGAGCACCGTTCCGGCTTTGTCAAGTACCGCCGCCGGCCGCAACCCGCTCTGCTCCAAGGCCCGGCGCACGGCGAGCACTCCGGTCAGCGACGGTTGGGGACGGCTGAGCAAGCACAGGGTTTCCGCCACCCCGCCGGACCCGCCCGGACGCGCTCCCGCCCCTGCCGCCGCCACAGTCGCCAGCCCGGCCGTCACGAGCGACGGGCCTCCTCCCTCGCCGGCCGGCCAGACGGTCCCCGGCAGACCAGCCGAGGGCCGCCCCGCCGGCCAGGAGAACAGGACGTCGGAGACCACTCCCTCCCGCCGCTCTCCCGCTCCGGCCCCCACTTCCAGCACCACCGCCTCGGGACGCAGAAGACTCGCTGTCCCGGCGGACAAAGGCGCCGCCAACACCACCAGGTCTGCCTTGTAGAGCAGCCTGCCCCACCGGCCGCTGATCCGGGCAGCCGTTCCGGTCTCGTGGAGGATGTGGCCGGCGAGCCGCACGAGGGGCGGGCCGTCGCCGGCCAGGGTGAGCCGCCCGAACCGCCGGGCCAGAAGGCGGGCGGCCACCTGTCCGGCCGGGGTCTCGCCGCCCACCACCACCACTTCCACCTGCTCACAGTCCCACCTGCGGGCGGCGGCCACCATTTCCGCTCCGGCGAGACACCGCGCCAGCGCCGCGGCCCAGCCTTCCACCACCCCCGCTTCTGCCTCGCCCCAGACGGCGCGGACGGCTTCCCGGACCGGCTCCGCCGCACCCGGCGCCCCGCGCCATCCCCGCCCCAGCCCGAAGATCCGCAGGCCACGGGTGGCCAACTCTTCCACCAGGCGGATCAGGTGCTGCTGGCGCTTCCTCAGCTCCCAGCGTTGGAATCCCTCGGCCGTCGCTGCCAGCCCGACCACCGCCCCGGGGGGGACCTGCGGGGAGCCGGCCGCGGCGGCCGGCGGGAACTCGACCAGCGTCCGCCAGGGGATGAATCGCCCCGCTTGTCCGAGGAGAGGCTCCGGCACCCAGCCGACCAGCGGAAACCACCGCTGCCGCTCGCGCCACCCCTCCGGCGCCACGAGATAGGCGAAGCCCTCCATCGTCCCTCCACGAAGGCGCGGCTGGCCCTGTCACCCCGCCGCCGGCGGAGTGGCCGGGTCGATATACATGTATAACTGACCGACGGCTGGCGTAAGAACTGAAGTCTGCCGGCCGGCGCCGGAACCCGTCGGCCGGCGCTCAGTTCAAAGGCGTGATGCGAGGCTTGAACCCGAGTTTGTCGAGTAGCCGGTGGTAGTCATCCGGCGTGATCTCCGCCAGCGGTTTGCCGCTGAAGGCTACCAGCAGGGCCTCCATCACGTTGGTGCCGAAGGAGCGCCCCTCGAGTTCCGGGGTGGTGGTGATGAGGAGCGACGCTCCCCGCCGGCGCAGATCCTCCACATCCTCCCGGGTGGTGGTGTTGGTCAGGATGACCTTGCCCGGGATCTGCGCCGGCAGCGATTTCCTGATGAAGAGGAAGTCCCCGGCCACGATGTCCCCCCAGTGGTACCACTTCCCCCACCTCGGGTTCTGCGTCTCCTGGGCCGAGCCGGTCGGGTAGAGCCACTCAAAGGGCAGTTGCACCGCCACCGGGGCAATGAGCGAGGCCGCCAGGCGCAGCGTCGAAAGCTTGCGAATGGGAATCGGCAGCCCGAGGGCGAACATGAAGTCTCCCATCACCACCTCGGCTCCGGCGTCGAACAGCGACTCCGCCAGGCCGAAGCGGTCGAGAGCGCAGACGACGAAGGCCTTCTTCCCCCCCACGGGAAAGCCGCTGGCCACCAGCTCCTTCACCGTCCGCCGCTCCAGGGTGTTCTTGAGTCCCGATCCATCGACGATGGGGGTGAGCTTGGCGGCCGCAGCCAGCTTCTTCGCGTCCCGAATCACATACCGGCGGCGTCCGGCCACCAGGTACAGGTCGATTCCGCCCATCCCGAAGGCGTCCACCTTTCCGTCCAGTTCCTTGAGGAGGGCGATCGCTTTCTCCATGCTCCCGTCAGTCCCGATGCGCTCGATGCGCACCTTCTCCCCGAGGAGCTCCAGTTCGACTGCGTGGTCGCGCTTGGATGAGCCGATGGAGACACTCACAATCCGTTTCATGCTGCTGCACCCCCTGTGGTGTCAGCCCCGTCGCCGGCCGGTCTTGAGCTGGCGGATCAGGTCCTGCAGAAAGTCGAGGTCCATGTCGCGGTCAGTCTCGATCGGCGAAGTTCCCAGCTCCACGCCGATCACCTTCGGCCCCAGGATAGCTTCGGCCAGCTGGAGGCGCATGTCGGAGCCGGCGAAGATGACGGCGTCGAACTCCTTCAGGCGGGAGATTAGCTCCATAATCTGGTTGGCGATCTCAATCCCGCTTCGCTCCCCGAAGTAGGCCCATCGCTCGGCGTTGGTGAGGAGGAAGATATACTCCACGCCCTCCCGCCGGGCCACCTCCTCCACCTCCGCCTTGTTTCCGACCGGGAAGGCGATGAGCGCCACCCGCGGCCCCTTTCCCACTTCGCCCAGCGTCTCAAGGCGCGAGACGAAAGTGCGGTCCACGCCGACTACCCGGCCGGCCTCGGCCTGGGACAGCCCCTGGACCCGCAGCTCCAGGAGGTGGTCGATCGCCCGGCGAATCCGCCCGCGGCTGATCAACTTGTCGCCCACGCGCACAAACTCCACCGGCAGCCCTCCTCAACCCGGGCCGCTCGGCGGCCGCAGGCCGCAGTGTGCACATTTCTGTATACATATTACCAGGAGTGGGCTGCCACCGCAACTGAAGAGGCGTAGTCCTGGAGGATGCCGGTGACCTCCTCCAGCGTGACGGCGGCGTGAACCCGCCGCTTCACAGGCCCGGCGCCGGGCAGTCCCTTGAGGTACCAGGCGACGTGCTTGCGCATCTCCCGGACGCCGTATTCCTCTCCAAGGTAGGCCACCTGCATTCGGAGGTGACGGAGGAGGAAGGCCAGTCGCTCCCCGGGGGTCGGCGGCGGCGGGACGGGGCGGCCGGCCAGCGCCTCGACCGCCCGGCGGAGCAGCCAGGGATTCCCCAGCGCCCCCCGGGCGATCATCACCGCGTCGCATCCCGTGGTCTCCCGCATCGCCAAGGCGTCCTCCGGCGCGGCGACGTCGCCGTTGCCGATCACCGCGATCTGCACCGCCTCCCGGACCTCCCGGATCACGCTCCAGTCCGCCCGGCCGGAATAGAACTGGTCCCGCGTCCGGCCGTGGACTGCGACCAGAGCCGCTCCGGCCGCTTCAGCCACCCGGGCCACTTCGACGGCGTTCCGATGGGCGCCGTCCCAGCCGGCGCGCAGCTTGACGGTCACCGGCACGCCCCTCGGCCCGGCCACCCGAACCAGCGCCCGCACGATTTCCTCTAACAGCTCCGGCTGGCGCATCAGGGCGGCCCCCTCGCCGTTCTTCACGATCTTGGGCGTGGGGCAGCCGGCGTTCAGGTCGATCGCCGCCGGCCGTCCCGCCGCCCCGCCGTCCGGAGCCGTCTCACCCTCCGCCAGAACCAGTTCCGCCGCCCGGGCCAGGATCTCCGGCTCCCGGCCGAAGAGTTGCACGCTCACCGGCCCCTCCGCCGGGTCCCGGCGCAGGAGCTCCCGGGTCCGGGTATTGCGGTGGACGAGGGCCATGGCCGAGATCATCTCGGTGTAGGCCAGGCCGATCCCCATCTCCCAGGCGAGCAGGCGGAAGGGGAGGTCCGTGGCTCCCGCCATCGGCCCCAGGACCACCCGGCTGCGGATCCTCACCCCGCCCAGCTCCCAGGCTTCCGGGTCCCGGCCCGGCCGCGCTGTCTCCGCCATCGGGTCACCCCCGCCGAGGATGAAAGAGGCCCGGGGGCTTTCGCCTTCCCGGGCTTCAGCTTTAGCTTCCGCTCTTGGCCGCTTTCTCGAACTTCCTCTTGAAGCGGTCCACCCGGCCACCGGTGTCGACGATCTTCGCCTTCCCGCCGGTGTAGAACGGGTGGCACTTGGAGCAGAGCTCGACCCGGAGGTTCTGCTTGGTGGACCCGGTCTTGAACGACGCCCCGCAGGCGCACGTCGCCGTGGTCTGGTAGTACGGCGGATGAATGCCTTCCTTCACGTCTCTCACCTCCCGGGTTAAGCCGACGTGAATTAATATAGCACAAGGGCGCCCCGCTTGACAAGGGCACTCAGCGAACGGCTACTCCCGGTCTGGGTCGAACTCCTGGCCCTTCGGGCCGATGGCGGACCGCACCATGCGTTCCAGGCGGATCAGGTACTCGCCCTCGCTCTCCGACTTCATCCAGGCTTCTTCCTTCAGTTGCTGGACCAGCTCGGGGGAGAGTCCGCATTCGTAAGCCAGCTTCTCAATCTGGAGTTCGTTCATCTCGTTCCCTCCTTCGCTTTAGTCGGAGAATCCTCGCCGCCGGACCCGGCCCGGCCGGTTCGGCGTCCCACCGGGCGGGAGGAATTGCCCACCTCGACTCCGGGCAGCGACCGCAACTCCTCGACCAGCCGCCGCATCCCCCGCGGCTCCTCCTGCGGGGGCGGAAGAAGGCGCACCAGCACATCCGGGTCGAGGTTGAGGTTGCGCAACTGCACCAGGCTTATGCGGTTGGCCTGGATGAAGTCCGAAAGCGCCCCCAGCTCCTCCGGACGGTCGCTCAGGCCGGGGAAGACCAAGAGGTTCAAAGAGACGTACACCCCCTGCCGGCGGGCCAGGCGGAGCGAGGCTTCCACTTCTTTCAGGCCGAACCCCGCCGGGCGGTGGTAAGCCTGGTAAATCGCCGGGCGGGCAGAGATGAGCGTGACCCTCAGCGAGTCGAGGCCGGCCTCGACCAGCAACCCGATCGCCTCCGGGTTCCCGGCGTTGGTGTTGAGGTTGATCGTTCCCCGCCCCGTCTTCTGCCGGATGAGGCGGATCGCCTCAGCCAGCACGCCCGCCTGGAGCGACGGCTCTCCCTCGCATCCCTGGCCGAAGGAGACGATCGCCTCGGGGGCCTTGACGAGATGGGCTACGGCCAGCTCGGCGATCTCCTCCGGGGTCGGCACGAAGTCGAGGCGTTCCTGGGGGGACGGGGCGCCTCCGAGGGGCTCGCGGGAGAGGCAGCCGGCGCAGGCGGCGTTACAGGCCGGGGAGACCGGTATCCCCGCCTCCCACCGGCGATAGAACAGGTTCTGTGCGGTGAAGCAGCGGTACTCCGTGGCGCAGCGGGCCAGGTGATCCACGAGCCGGTTGGCGGGGAACTCCTGGGCCAGGGCGGAGATCTTTTCCGCCAGGGAAGGTCGGTTGTAGTGCACCGGGTTCCACTTGTCGGCCGCCTCGGGCGGGTCGGTGCGGACGGCGGCCACCGCAAAACCGCCTCGATGCCAGGCCGCGGCGGTGTAGCCGAAGAGCGGCAGCGGCGGGGGTTCCGTCCCTTCCTCCGGCAGACCGTACCCCGGAAGGTGAAGGCGGGTGTAGCCCTGCGGGAGGAGCGCCGCCACCGCGCTCAGCGGGTGGTCAGCGTCCTCCACCGCCACTTCCAGGAACTCGCCGGTCGCCGGGTCCTGCCCGACGGGCGGGCGGCCCGGCAGGCTCACCAGCGTCGCCCCCTCCGGAAGGGGGATGAGGTCCTCCGGGGTCAGGGCGTAGGTTGTATCCCAGGACCGGCCGGTCGCGACCAACTGCGGCTCGTCCAGCGTGCGTCCGGCAGGATCAGCGTAAAGCAGGGCGGGGTCGGCCACCGGAAGTGCTCCTCCTTTCGGCGGGGTCGCTACCGGCGCAGCAAGGACAGAGGGTTCTGGGGCCGCCCGTTGACTCGCACCTCGAAATGCAGGTGAGGGCCGGTGGACGAACCGGAACTGCCGGACAAGGCGATGACCTCGCCCCGCTCCACCTGCTGCCCCGGGCGCACCAGGAGACGCGAGTTGTGGGCGTACCAGGTGTGAGTGCCCCGCCCGTGGTCGAGGATGACCAGCCGACCGTAGCCCGAACGCCATCCCGCGAACTCCACGCGTCCGGGAGCCGAAGCCACCACCTGGCGACCCCAGGAGGTGGCGATGTCTATGCCCTCATGCATCCGGCCCCAGCGCAGGCCGAAGCGCGAGCTGAGCCAACCCCGGGTGGGCCAGGTCAGATAGAGAGGGCCGAGGCCGCGGGATGCCAGCCAGTCGTCGCGGCGGCGGGGCTTGATATCCGGCAGGATGATCTGCTGGCCCGGCTCGACCGGTTCGTCGCTGGCAAGGCCGTTGGCCGCCCGGATCTTCTCCTCCGCCACCCAGAACCGCTTGGCGACAACGGCCAACGTCTCCCCCTCCCGGAGGGTGTAGAGGGCCCCCCGGCCGGTCATCACCTTGAGCTTCTGGCCGGGGCGCAACTCGTCGCCGGTCAGGTCGGGGTTGAGACCTTCCAGCGTGTCGACGTCCGACCGGTACCGGGCAGCAATGGAAGACAGGGTTTCTCCCTCGGCCACGGTGTGAGTCAGGACGCGCAGCCGGGCCGCGCCGGTGAACCGCGGGTCAATGGCGCTGACCGCCACCTCCGGGCGGGTGCTCGCCGCGCTCGGGGCCAGGCGCACGACCGGGCTCACCGGGAGAGGATCGCCCCGGGGAGTAAGGGGCGCGCTGGAGAACGGCAGGGCAGCCTCGGCGCCTCCGCTGTCCGCCTCACCCAGGTCAGCCGGTAGCCACGGCCCGGCCAACCCGGCCACCGTCACTGCCGACAGTACGGAACAGGTCAGGATCACCAACGGATGTCGTAGCCAGTTAGACCAAGCGGTCACTCGCCTCGCTCCTTCAGAGTGTTGGCCTTCTGCTATTCTTCCCCGAACCCCCGGTTTCCTCCCTTTTCCACTCTTTTTCCCGCAAGGAGGCCGGAGTTCAGCCCGAATAGCGGTCGTCGGCCCGGGCGGCCCGCAGGTTCTCGGCAAAGGAAGACTTGATGACGATCTGCGCCAGCTCCTTGTTGCTCTTGGTCTTGACCAGCCGGTCCAGGAGCAGCTCGGTCGTTTCGGCCGGACCAAGGGAGGCCAGCACCTTGCGGAGGATGTACATCATCTCCATCTCCTCGGGGTCAAGCAGGAGCTCCTCCTTGCGGGTGCCGGACTTGTAGATGTCGACCGCCGGGAAGATCCGGCGCTCCGCCAGCTTCCGGTCGAGGTGGATCTCCGAGTTGCCGGTCCCCTTGAACTCCTCGAAGATGACGTCGTCCATCCGGCTGCCGGTCTCGATAAGCGCCGTGGCCAGGATGGTGAGGGATCCGCCCTCCTCGAAGTTGCGGGCGGCGCCAAAGAAGCGCTTCGGGCGGTGGAGGGCCGCCGGGTCGACGCCGCCGGAGAGGGTCCGGCCGCTGGGCGCCACCACCAGGTTGTGGGCCCGGGCCAGGCGGGTGATCGAATCCAGGAGGATGACCACGTCCTTGCCCATCTCCACCAGGCGTTTGGCCCGTTCGAGCACCATGTCCGCCACCTTGACGTGGTTCTCCGGCGGCTGATCGAAGGTGGAGGAGACCACCTCCCCGTCGACCGACCGCTCCATGTCCGTGACCTCTTCCGGCCGCTCGTCGATGAGGAGGACGATCAAGTAGACCTCGGGGTGATTCTGGCTGATGGCATTGGCGATCTTTTTGAGGAGCGTCGTCTTGCCGGCCTTGGGCGGCGAGACGATCATGGCGCGCTGGCCTTTGCCGAGCGGGGCCATGATGTCGATCAGCCGGCAGGCCACTTCCCTGGAATCCGTCTCCAGGTGGAGGCGCCGGTTGGGGTAGATGGGGGTCAGGTCGTCGAAGTTCGGGCGCCGGATCATCCGCTCGGGGTCGATTCCGTTGACGGCCAGGACGCGCAGGAGCGCCGGATAGCGCTCGCTTTCGCGGGGCAGGCGGATCTGCCCCCGGACCAGATCCCCGTCCCGCAGGTAGAACCGGCGGATCTGGGAGGGCGAGACGTAGATGTCGCTGGGACCCGGTACATAGCTGGAGGAACGAAGAAAGCCGTAACCGTCCGGTAGGATTTCCAGGATTCCCTGGCCGTACCGCTCGGGCGCCCGCTCCTCTCCCTCCTCCGGAGGCGCCGCCGGCTCGATGGTGTATTCCAGGGGGCGCGGCAGCGGTCCTTCGGCCACGGCGCCAGGCAGGGGCTGAACGGCAGGGGGTGGGCTGGTGGCCGGCGGGTGAGGCGCCGCGGCTGGCGCAGCCGCGCCGTTGGCCGCCGTCACCGCGACCGGCGGCTGGGGGGTGGGCGTCGTGGCCCGGGGACCCCGGTTGACCGGCGCGGCCGGGTGCACCTTGGGGGGGCGCCCCCGCCGCCTCGGCAACTGGCCGGTGGCTGGTGCGCCGGCCGTCGCGTAGTGAGCTCCGTTCGGCACCGCCCGTGCTCCGTTCATCGCCGGGCGCCCGCCGTCGGCCGACGGGCCGGCCGGGGCGGCCGGGAACCGCACAACCGGAGTGGAGACGGGGGGGGTCAGCGTAGGCGCTGGCGGTATGGGGGGGGCCGACGGGGTGGGCGCCCCTCCCCGGCCGTTAGCCTGGGCGGTCTCCGCTCGCCGCCGCTCGGCGTGTTCCGATACCACCTTGCCGATGGCCTCGACGAGCTCCGCCTTGTGCATGCGGGTGACGCCGCGGAGGCCGATCCGTTTGCCGATGTTCCTTAACTCAGCCAGCGTTTTCTTTCCCAGGTCCCCAATGCTCAAACCTTTCACCTCATCTACAGGCTACGCCCGTCCGGCGCTGCCGAAAAGCCGCATTTTCTCCCGCACTACCTCTTCCATTGACTGGCGGGCCGGCCCGAGAATCTCCCGGGGGTCGTACACGCTCCCGTCGGCGGCGAGCGTGCTTCTCACGGAGGCGGCGAACGCCAGCCGGATCTCCGTGTCGATGTTGATCTTCCGTACTCCCAGCCGCACCGCCTCGCGGATGGCGCCGTCCGGAACACCTGAGGCGCCATGGAGGACCAGCGGAACAGCCACCAGTCGGTCGATGGCGGCCAACCGCTCGAAGTCCAGTTTCGGCTCACCCCGGTACACCCCGTGGGCCGTCCCGACGGCCACCGCCAGAGCGTCGCACCCCGTTTCCGCCACGAAGCGGGCTGCCGCCTCCGGGTCGGTGAAGACCTCCTCCCGTTCCGCCACGGAGACGTCGTCTTCGGTGCCCCCGATCCGTCCCAGCTCCGCCTCGACCGACACCCCGACGGCGTGTGCCACCTCCACCACCCGGGAGACCAGCGCGGCGTTCTCGCGGTAGGGAAGGCGCGATCCGTCCACCATCACCGCGGTGAACCCGGCGCGGATGCACTGCATCGCCTGCGTGAAGCTGGTCCCGTGGTCCAGATTGAGAGCTACGGGAACGGTGGCGCGGGCGGCGGCCACCTGGGCCATCGCCGCAATATATTCGAGGCCGGCGTACTTGATAGCTCCCTGGCTGGCCTGAAGGATGACCGGCGACCTCTCCCCCTCGGCTGCCGACACGATAGCGGTCAGCGACTCCAGGTTGTTGACGTTGAACGCACCGACAGCGTAGCCGTCCTTGTCGGCTGCAGCCAAAAGCGTGGAACCGGAAACCAGCGGCATTATTCGCCCTTCTTTCTGTTTGGAAGGCACACGTACTGAGGGAACACCCGTTCAGGGAGCAACCCGTTTGGAATTCAGGCAAAAGTGAGAATGTATACGGCTCGCCGGGGTGGCGGCCCACACTTGCTCGCTGAAGAGTATGTGATCAACCGGGGGGCTAACCGTTAACCTAATTTCGGCTTTCCTCGGCGTATCCCTCCTGCCTCAGTCAGGCAGGGCAATTTTTTTTACCCTTCCCTCCAGGTCGAACAGCGCATACACCCACTGGCCGGGGTGGAGAGCCTCCATCCCCAGCCACTGTCCGGACTGGCTCACCCGAAACCCGGGAGCCAGCGGCCTGGCCACCGTCGTCCCGTCCCCCAGCTCGAGCGTGAGCGTTTCCCGGTTGGCGGCCACCACCCGGGCCTCGCTCCCGGGATAGGTCCCCTCAACCAGCCTAGCCCGCCCGTCGGCGGTCAGCCACACTTGCACTTCGTGGCAGAACCCCGGGACAACCGGGCGCAGGGCCCATAACGCGCAAGGCTGGCCGTTCCGCCGGATGAGCGCTTCCGGAGCCAATTCCACGACCTGTCCGGCGCCGCCGGGCGTCCGCACCCACAGGCTTCCTCCCTCGGGATCGACCGCCACCACTTCGCCGGTCATCCCGCAGGCTGAACCGTTCAGCGTCTGCAGGGCCACAAGGAAGGAGATCAGCGCGGCGACCGTGAACCGCCGACGTGCGCCGGACAAGCTGTACGCCCCCTCGCCCAAGAGTGTCCATTTCCAGTCTCGCCACTCTCAGGCGGGGGTATTCAAGAAAGTCTACGCCCCCTGGCGCCGGGCCTTGGCCGCCGCCACGAAGTCGCGGAAGAGGGGGTGGGGGCGGTTGGGCCGGGACTTGAACTCGGGGTGGAACTGTGTCCCGACAAACCAGGGGTGATCCGGCAGCTCGACGATCTCGACCAGCCTCCGGTCGGGGGACAGCCCGCCGATGGCCAGGCCTGCTTCGGTGAGGGCGGCCCGGTACTCGTTGTTGAACTCGTAGCGGTGGCGGTGGCGTTCATAGACGATCCCCTCGCCGTAAGCCGCGGCGCTCCTGGTCCCGGGCGTGAGCACGCAGGGGTAGAGGCCGAGCCGCATCGTCCCCCCCAGATCCTCGATGTCCTTCTGTTCGGGCATCAAGTCGATCACCGGGTGGGGGCTGCCGGCGTCGAACTCGGAGGAGTTGGCGCCTGCGAGGCCGACGGCGTGGCGGGCGAACTCGATTACCGCGCACTGCATCCCCAGGCAGATGCCGAGGAAGGGGACCCGGCACTCCCGGGCGTGGCGGACCGCGGCGATCTTCCCCTCGATCCCGCGATAACCGAAACCGCCGGGGACCAGGACGCCGTCCGCCTCCTTCAGGAGCTCCGCCACCTCCCCGGGAGTGTGCCCTTCCAGCTTGTCCGCGTGCAACCACTTGATGCGCACCTCGACGCCGTTGGCGATCCCGGCGTGGCGCAGCGCCTCCGCCACGGACAGGTAGGCGTCGTGGAGGGAGACGTACTTCCCGACGAGGGCGATCGTGACCCGCTCCTTCAACCCCTTGAGCCTCTCCACCATCTCCCGCCACTCGGCCAGGTCGTGGTCGCCGGCCGGCAGGTTCAACCGGCGGATGACGAGGTCATCCAGCCCTTCCCGGGCGAAGAGCAGCGGCACCTCGTAGATCGTCTCGGCGTCCTCGTTGGGGATGACCGCCTCCACGTCCACGTTGCAGAAGAGGGCGATCTTCTTCTTCAACTCCTTGGAGATCGGCCGTTCGGCCCGGCAAACGATCACGTCGGGCTGGATACCGATGCTCCGCAACGCCGCCACCGAGTGTTGCGTCGGCTTCGTCTTCAGTTCGCCCGCCGCCTTGATGAACGGCACCAGAGTCACGTGAATGTACATCGTGTTGTCCCGGCCGACGTCCATGCGGAACTGGCGGATCGCCTCCAGGAACGGCAGGGACTCGATGTCGCCGACCGTCCCGCCGACCTCGACGATCACCACGTCGACCCCGGTCTCTTTGGCCACCCGGGTCACCTTGTCCTTGATCTCGTTGGTCACGTGGGGGATGACCTGCACCGTCCCGCCGAGGTAATCGCCCTTCCGCTCCTTGTTGATGATCGACCAGTAGATCTTCCCGGTGGTGACGTTGTTCAGCTTGGAGAGGTTGATGTCGATGAACCGCTCGTAGTGGCCCAGATCCAGGTCGGTCTCGGCCCCGTCGTCGGTTACGAAGACTTCGCCGTGCTGGTAGGGGCCCATGGTGCCGGGGTCGACGTTGATGTAGGGGTCGAACTTGAGAATCGACACGGAGAGTCCCCGGCTCTTGAGGAGTCTCCCTAAGGAGGCCGCAGTGATGCCCTTGCCCAGCGACGAGACGACGCCGCCGGTCACGAAGATGTACTTGGCCATGACAACCTCCCGTCAGCGATAGTTTAAGACTACGGCCTTCCAGGGGCTGAGCCCTTTCAAGCCTTCAGCGGTCAGGGTGAGGCGGTTCGTGTTCGGGCGTTCCACCTTGGGACAGAGGCGGAGGAAGGGTTCGACCGGCCCGAGGTCGACCCGGCAGACGTCGGTCTTGTAGTGCATCGGGACGGCGATCTTAGGCTGAACCGCCTGGCAGACCTCGAAGGCGCCCTGGGCGTCGATAGTGTACGTTCCGCCCACCGGCACCAGCAGCACGTCCACCGGGCCGATCTCCGCCACCTGCTTGACGCTGAGGCGGTGGCCCAAGTCGCCCAGGTGCGCCACCCGCACCCCGTCCAGCTCGAAGAGGAAGATGGTGTTCGGCCCGCGCCGCCGCCCCTCCACCTCATCGTGGAAGCTGGCGACTCCCCGGACGCCGACCCCGGAAGCCAACTCGCCCGGAGCCACCGTCCCCGGCCGGTTGGCGAGCTTCGGTGCGCCCTGGACAATCCGGTAGTGGTTGTGATCGAAGTGGTCGTGGCTGGTGGTGACAAGATCGGCGGAGAAGGTGGGGCGGGGGTAGCCGACGGACTGGTCGAAGGGGTCGGTGACGACGGTGAACCCGGCTTGGCTGCTCAACCGGAAACAGGAGTGACCGTACCATTGAATCTCCACGCCATGCCCCTCCTTCGGCGCTGCTCTTATCTTCGAGCCGGCGCCGGAATCTCCTGCCTACATCCGCTCCGGCGCCGACACCCCAAGGATATTCAGGGCATTGCGGACCGTCACCCGCACCGCGTCCACGAGCATCAGGCGCAGGCGGGTCCGCTCCGGTTCGGCCCGGTCGATGACCCGGCAGGCGTTGTAAAACGAGTGGAAAGCCCCAGCCACGTTCTGCGCGTAACGGGCGATGCGGTGGGGCTCGAGGCGGTCAGCGGCGAGTTGCACCTCGCCGGGGAAGGCAGCCAGAAGCTTCACCAGGTCGCTCTCGGATTCCTCGCTGAAAACGCCGGCCTCCTCTGCCCAGGCGGGGAGCTGCTGAACCACGGTCTTGTCCAGCGCGAAGCCGGCCGGCAGGAGACCCGCCTCCTGCGCCTGACGGAGGATCGAGGCGACCCGGGCGTGGGCGTACTGGACGTAGTACACCGGGTTTTCCTCGGATTGCTTCTTCGCCAGCTCGAGATCGAAGTCCAACGTGGTGTCGGCAGAGCGCATGACGTACCAGAAGCGAGCGGCGTCCCTGCCCACCTCGTCGATGACCTCCTCGAGCGTGACCAGTCTTCCGGCGCGCTTGGACATCTGCACCGGCACGCCGTTCGCCAGCAGGTTCACCAGTTGATAGAGCACGACCTGGAAGGTGTCGGGATCCCACCCCATGGCGGCAATCCCGGCCTTCATCCGGGGAACGTAGCCGTGGTGGTCCGCCCCCCAGACGTCGATCAGCCGGTCGAAGCCGCGCTCGTATTTGTTCCGGTGGTAGGCCAGGTCCGCCGCGACGTACGTCGGAAGCCCGTTCTGGCGCACCAGGACCCGGTCCTTGTCGTCCCCGAACGCCGTCGAGCGCAGCCAGAGAGCCCCCTCCGCCTCGTAGACGTGCCCGCGGGCCTTCAAGTCCCGGACGTTGGCCATCAGGGCGTCAGCATCGTGGAGGGCCTGCTCGGAGAAGTAGACGTCCAGGTGAACCCCGAACTTGTCCAGCACCCGCTGGATCTCCTCCAGCTTCCGCTTCAGGCCGTAGGACGTGAGGTAGGCCCGGCGCTCCTCCGCCGGGAGTTCCAGCAGCCGGTCGCCCTCGCGCTCGGCCAGCTCCCGCATCAGCTCGACCAGGTCCTCGCCGTGGTAGCCGTTCTCCGGGATGCTCAACCCCTCCTCGCCCAGCGCCTGGCGGTAGCGGACCTCCAGGGAGGCGCCGAAGTTGAGCACCTGGTTCCCGGCGTCGTTGGTGTAGTGTTCCCGGGTCACCTCCCACCCGGTCCATTCGAGGCAGTTGGCGATCACGTCCCCGACCACGGCGTTCCGTCCGTGCCCTACGTGGAGGGGGCCGGTGGGGTTGGCCGAGACGTACTCGACGTTGACTCGCTTCCCGTGCGGCGCCATCCGTCCATAGCCGGTGCCCAGCCGGCCGATCTCCCGGACGACGGCGGTCAGCCAGGCGGGGTCGAGATAGAAGTTGATGAAACCCGGCCCGGCGACCTCCACCCGCTCCACAAAGGTCCCTTGCCGGTCGAAGTGTCGGACCAGGGTCTCGGCCACCTGCCGGGGGGCCTTTCGGGCGGACCGGGCGAGCAGCAGGGCGGCGTTGGTGGCGTAGTCGCCGTGCGCCTTCTCCCGGGGCACCTCCAGGGCGATGGTGGGCCATTCCGCCCCGCCCAGGTCCAGCTCCCCGGCTTGCTCCGCCGCGCACAAGGCAGCGTACAGGCGGTCCACAATCGCTTGCTTCAACTCGGCGACAACAGTCACTCGGTCTCCTCCCCAAACCGCTCCCGATATTGGCGGAGGAACTGCTCCAGCTCCTCCCGGTGGCGTCTCAGATAGGTGAGGACTGCCCCGGGCGCTTCCGCCGACGGGTAACGGCCGCCACACTTGGCCATGTTGCGCGCCAGCCCCCCGGCCACGTCCACTTCGTACAGGTAGGCCAGTTTGATCAGAAAGGTGATGGCGTCGGCGATCTCCTCGGCCAAGCGGGGCCGGAGCTCTTCGGCCTCGGCCGGGGTGACCTCGCGATACCCTTCGAGGGCAAGAACCAGGCGGGCGATCTCGCCCGCCTCCTCCAGAAAATGGACGAAGACTTCGGCCGGAAGGCAAAGGTCCCAACCCCGTTCCCGGTCGAAGTCCCGCACCCATTTCTGGTACGTGCCGATATCCATGTTCCTATCTTATCATAAGCCGCCCCCGTCCGTGGAGGGGGAACATGCCTGGGCTAGAACTTCGCCTGGTAGCTCACGCCCAGAATGGCGTCGTGCAGGTCGTACAGGTAAACGTTGACCCGGAACTCCGGCGAAAGCCCGATCCCCACCCCGACGTTCAAGGCGGAGTCGTCGAACTCGAGCATGAAGGTGGTGCTGGGGGCGCCCCGTTTGCCGCTTTTGGAGATGGAGACGGGGTTCAGCTCCTTGGACAGCCCGGCGATGAGGCCGTCGCTGTCGAGCCCGACCGTCCCGCGGAACCCCGCTTCCGGCAGGTTCTTCGTCAGCACCACGTAGGCCGAACGGTGGTGGTCGTCGGTCAGGTCGGTCACCCCGACGGCCAGGGCCGGAGCCTGCCTGGTCTCGTTCATGAGCCGGAACTTGATGTTGGCCCGGGCATCCGAGTCGTTCTTCCACGACACGGCGGTGACGCCGAACTCCAGATTATCCAGCATGCTGGTGTTGAAGGTGAGGTAGTTCACCTCTTCCCAGCGGTGGAGGGCGAAGTTGAAGCCGCCGTTGGGGAGGACGTCCGCCGTGGGGACAAGCATCAACCCCGTAGGACCCACGACCGTGGGCGCCGCCAGCCCGGGCAGGGACAGCCCGAAGACCGCAAGCAACAGGGCGCCGGCCAAGGCGGCTACCCGATGGCCCACCATGCTCTGGTGCAGTGTGTTTTTCACTCTTCTTACCCCCTGGTCCGCAATACACTAGGCTTCGGAAAACAGTATTTCCACTGCAGGCGCTATTCTTCCTCCCCCATCCGAAACTGCATATTCTGGCAAAAGCAGGGATCAGCTCTGACGTTCGAGGAACTGCTGGACTTGGTGTGCGAAACAGCGCAAGTCGCCCAAGTCCTTGGTGATGATGTCGTACAACTCCTCGTCGGTGACCAGGTGGTACAGATGGACCAGCCGATTGCGATACCCGGCCATCGGAACAAGCTTCTCAGCCAGCTCGGAGCTGACGATTCCCTTCTCGCCGAGCCCCCGGGCGATGCTCTTGCACTCCGCCGCCAAGTCTACGGCGCCCTGCTTGGCCAGGAGGTGCCGGCCGATGTCGAAGACCGTCTCCAAGGCCCGACGCAGGTAGCTTTCGGCCGCTCCCGTCTTGGTCTCGTCCGCCAGGAAAGCAGCACGAGGAACTCCTGCCAATCTCTCCAGAGCTTGGAGGTAGCTGTGAAGCAGTACCAATCTCCCTTCCACCAACCGCCGGTTGATCATCCTTCGGCCACCCTGAACTCCTCCAAGTATTCGCGGTGGAACAAGTCGAGCACCGGCGCAAAATCGGCGGCCCGGCGCAGGATGTTCATCTCGTACTCGTCGCGCTTCTCCTCGCTGACCTGGTAGACGCAGATCCCCTTGATCGCCTCCAGTTGAAAGACCGAGTGATTCTCTTCGAGCAGGACCAGGTCCAGGGGGAACGGCTTGAACACGTCCTCCAGGTCGTTGAAGAGCCGGGCGTAGAATTGGTATCGCTCATGAGGCGGCAGCAGGGGCTCCAGGGTCACCACCCCGACGTCCAGGTCGGCTAGGGCGTCCGACGGGGCAGCCGTCTCGCCGTCCAATAACCTCGCCCCATTGGCTGCCTGGGAGCCGAAGAGATACACCAGAGCCAAGCCGTGCCGCCGGCACAGCTCCCGCAGTTCCTGTCGCTTGGCGATGGCATTCATCAAGCGGCCCCCGTTGCCTTCTTTTTCTTGGACGGACCAGGCGAGACCTGCAAAAGAATCTCGCGGACCGCCTCAGCGGCGAGGACAGCCGTCCGGGAACTCTGATCGTACGGCGGGCTGACCTCGACCAGGTCGCAGCCGACCAGGTTAACCCCTTTGAGCACGTGGAGGGCGTCAAGCAGCTCGCGGGAGGTGATGCCCCCCGGTTCGGGAGTGCCGGTGCCAGGCGCGAAGGCCGGGTCGACTACGTCGATGTCCAGCGTCAGGTAGACCGGACGCTTCCCCAGCTCGGCGCAGACGCCGTAGAGGGGCTCCACCACCTCGAACGGGTAGAGCCGGGTCTTCTCCCGCGCCAGGGCGAACTCCTCGGCGGTCCCGGAGCGGATGCCGAACTGGTAGAGGGTGAGCCCCGGGCACTCTTCCAGCGCCCGACGCATGACCGAGGCGTGGGACTCCGGCTCTCCCATGTAGCCGGGCCGAAGGTCGGCGTGGGCGTCCAGGTGGAGGACCGCCAGCTCAGGGTAGCGCCGGGTGGCCGCCCGGAGCACCCCCAGGGTGATCAGATGTTCACCGCCAAGGAAGAAAGGGAAGTGGCCTGCGGCCCAGAGGTCGGTCGCGGCGGCATCAATGATCTCCAGGCTGGCCTTGGCGTTGCCGAAGGGCAGGACCAGGTCACCGCCGTCGTAGAAGGCGATCTCCTCCAACGACCGTTCCTGATAGACCGAGTACTCCTCGATCCCATCGGAGACAGCCCGGATGGCCGCCGGCCCGAAGCGGGACCCCGGGCGGAAGCTGACCGTCCAGTCCATGGGCGCCCCGATCAGGACCGCATAGGCTCCGTCCGCCGTCTCCCGGCTGGCCATAAAGGCCGGCCGCCGCGCCTCCCATCCCTTGCTCATCCACGACTCCTCACTTCTTAATTAACTCCGCCACGAACTGCGGCAGGGCGAAGGCCCCGCGGTGAAGTTCCGGCGTGTAGTACCGGGTGGCAAAGGGCAGCTTCCGGTCGGGGTTGACCACCGCCGGGTCGTATTTCTTCGAGCCCACCGTGAACGACCACAGCCCCGAAGGATACGTCGGGATCGTCGCCAGGTACAGGCGGGTCACCGGGAAGATACCGCTCACCGTGGCGAAGGTGTTCCGGATCAGATCGGCGTGGTAGAACGGCGACTCGGTCTGCGCCACGAAGAGCCCGTCCTCCCGGAGGGCGGCGAAGACGTTCTGGTAGAACTCCTTGGCGAAAAGCCCGACCGCCGGCCCGATGGGATCGGTGGAATCGACGATAATCACGTCGTACCGGCCCTTGACCTCCGCGACGTGGTTGATTCCGTCCTCCACCCGAATCTCGACCCGGGGGTCGGAGAGGCCGGAGCTGATCGCCGGGAAGAACCGCCGGCTCGCCTCGATCACCCGCTCGTCGATCTCGATCAGTGTGGCCTTCTTGACGCCGGGGTGCTTCAGGATTTCCCGGATGGCGCCCCCGTCGCCGCCGCCGATCACCGCCACGTACTCGGGGTTGGGATGGGTGCAGAGCGGGACATGGGTGATCATCTCATGGTAGACGAACTCGTCCCGGTCGGTGGTCATCACCAGCCCGTCCAGGGTGAGCATCCGGCCCCACTGGGCGGTTTCGAAGACGTCCAGCTTCTGAAAGGGCGTCTGCTCGCTGTGGAGGGTCCGGGTCACGCGGCAGGAAAACCGCTGGTTCTCGGTCTGGTCTTCGGTGTACCAGAGTTCAAGCTTGGCCACTGGCTGACCTCCCTCTCTCCGCCGCTGTACCCCGCCGGCTCAATACCACAGAGCCACGGCGGCGAAGGCGGTGGCGATGTGCTTGACCACGATGTCCGTCCCTTTGACCATCACCCTGGCCAGGGGCAGGCCGCGCTGTCTGAAGGCCTCCTCGACCATCCGGGTGACCTCCCGCTCGGCTTCCTCCTTGCCGCACACCCCGGAGTACTCCATGATCATGCCGAAGCTGTCCTCGGTGAAGCCGACGCCCACCGCGGCGGCGATGCGCTCGCCCGGTGTGGAGCTGGTGATGGTCCCGTAGGCAGTCGGCGTAAGGGAGCCGGGCGGGATGTCGAGCTTTTCAACGTGTTCAACCCCAGGCGGCAGGACAGACGAGACCCGCAGCAGGTTCAGGTTGCCGATCCCGGCGGCTAACAGGGCGTTGTCGAAGGCGTTAAGCCGGGTCGGACCCTCAGCGGAACCGGCGCAGATCGTGAACTTCTTGGGTGTCGGGAGCATGCGGCAGTCCTCCTCTTGCTCTCAGGGTTGCGGCAGCGGCGGGTGGACAGGGGTCAGAAATGAAAAAAGCGCCCTCCCGGGCCACGGCCAGTGTTAGTATATCAGAAACGATTTGGAAGATAAATATTCATTTTCCGGCCATGGACGACTTTACCCAGGCGCAGACACCTTCCGCAAGGCTGAGGAATTGCGGCTGGTTTGATGAGGTAAGAGTAAGCTAGTTGCTAACGAAACTTCCTTATCGCCCGATCGAGCCGCACCATCTCTTCCCGCCGGGAACGAAAGGAATCTTTAATGATCAGCAAATCTATGTCGCTGTCTTCCCGCGCCTCACCGCGCCAGCGGGGGATGCGCCGCCCCCGGACAACCGAGGGGGGTGTCGAGGACGTGCAGCAAGGGGCGGGCGAGGTGGAACCCTTTCACCAGGCAGCCGGTGCGGCTTGGTACGGGGACGGTGCCGGCCCGGTCGAAGTTGACCAGCTCAGCCCTCCTCCCGGCAAGACCCGCCTTTCAGCAGGAGTACCTGAGAGTCGGCACGAATGTTATTGAAGTTTTCCCTTTCGGATCGGAAAGGAGTTGTTCTCTGTGCAAACACTCGGCTTGCGCTCGCTTGCCGCGGTCCTCATCTGCCTGGCCCTGGCGGCCGCAGCCGCTCTGCCTGCCCTGGCCGAAGGGACCCGCATCGTCAGGGACGAAACCGGCCGCGAGGTAGTCATCCCCGCCAAGCCGCAACGGATTGTGGCGCTCACTCCCTGGGTCGTGGAGATGCTGGTCATGCTCGGCAAGCCTCCGGTCGGCCGCCCCTCCTCCGCCGACTGGCCGGCTGAGGCGCTGAAGATCCCGGAGCATGGCCTCGCCTACCGGCTCAACTACGAGCGGATCGCCGCCCTAAAGCCCGACCTCTTGATCGGCAACAAGGACCTGCACGCGCCCTACCTGGGCAACCTCCAGCAGGTGGGCGCACCGGTCCTCCTCTACATGATCGACTCCTACAAGGATGTCAGCGAGAAGTTCAAGATCCTCGGCGACCTGGTGGGCGAATCGGAGAAAGCCGCCAAGCTCGCCGGCGAGATCGAGCGCCGGGTCGAGGCGACCCGGAAGAAGGTGCCGGCCACCGGTCACCCCCGCGTTCTGATCATGGTCGGTAGCGCCGAAGCCTGGTCGGCCGCCAAGCCCACCTCCTACCTCGGTGACATGGTGAAGCTTTTGGGCGGAGTGAACATCGCCGAGACTGGGCCGGAGCATCGCCCGGGGTACACGAAGCTCTCCATGGAGCGGGTGGTCGAGGCGAACCCCGACGTGCTGATCCTGGTCAAGCCGGTCCGGGACGCCTCGGACAAGTCGAAGGCCCTGCCGGGCTTTGCGAAGGACCCGATGTGGAACACCCTGAAAGCGGTGAAGAACGGGCGGGTGGTGGAGCTCGATCCGTTCTACTTCACCTCCCCGGGGCCGCGGTACGCCGACGCCCTGGAGCAGGTGGCGGCAGTCCTCTACCCCGAGGTGTTCCGGGGTGACCGGTAGACTCGCCTACGCCGAGGCGATCCGGAACGGCAACGGCAACTCCGCCGGGCTCCTTTTGGCCGGCCGGCGCCAGCGCCGCCGCCAGCTCGCGGTTCTCGGCGTGGGGTGTCTCCTCTTCCTGGCTGCCTTCACCCTGGGAGTGGGGCTCGGGCCGGTCCGGCTCGGACCAGTCACGGTCTGGGAAGCTATCCTGGGCCGGAGCGCCGAACTCCCCCGGACGATCGTCTGGAACATCCGACTGCCGCGAGCCCTGATCGGCAGCTTGGTCGGGGCGGGGCTGGCTGTTTCCGGGGCTCTCCTGCAGGGGGTGATGCGCAACCCCCTGGCTGACCCGCACATCATCGGCGTGTCGGCCGGCGCCGGGCTGGGAGCCGTGACTGTGATGACGCTCTTCCCGCTGGCCCCGCCGCACTGGATCCCGGCTGCGGCCTTCGCCGGAGCCCTCCTCGGCGCCGCGATCGTCTACACCCTCGCCTGGCGCGGCGGGATCGCCCCCATGCGGATGATCCTGGCCGGGGTGGCGGTCTCCTCGCTCTTCTCCGCTGGGACCTCCGCCCTGCTCGTGACGCACTCCGACAACGTCCAGGCTGCGATGACCTGGCTCATCGGAGGGCTGGCCGGGCGGGGCTGGTCTCACTGGCAGCGGTTGTGGCCCTACATCGTGACCGGCGTCGCCGTGTCCCTGGCCTCGGCCCGGAAGGTCAACCTGCTCCTGCTCGGCGATGATCTGGCGGCCGGACTCGGGGTGCGGGTCGAGCGGGTGCGGTTGCTGTTGATCGCCCTGGCGGCGGTCATGGCGGGCGCGGCAGTCTCAGTGGCCGGCCTCATCGGCTTCATCGGGTTGATCGTGCCCCACCTGACCCGCCTCCTGCTCGGCTCCGACTACCGGTTCCTCCTGCCCACCTCGGCCGTCCTGGGAGGCGCCTTGCTCATCGCGGCCGACACCGCCGCCCGGATCGTGGCTGACCCGGTGGAGCTCCCGGTCGGCATTTTGACCGCGGCCATGGGAGCGCCGTTCTTCCTGTACCTGCTGCGAAGGAGGAGTACCCGGTGATCCTGGAAGCGCGCGGCCTTCGCCTGGCTTACGAAGAGCGGGAAGTCGTGCGGGGGTTGAGCCTGGCGGTCGGCTCGCGGGAAGTGATCTCCCTCATCGGCCCGAACGGCTCAGGGAAGTCGACCGTCCTGCGGGCGCTGGCCCGCACCCTCCGGCCAAAGGGGGGTGCCGTTTATCTCCACGGCCACGACATACAAACCCTCAGTCCGGGGAAGCTAGCGCGGCAGTTGGCTATCCTGCCGCAGGGACCCGAGGCGCCACCCGATCTCACCGTACGGGAACTGGTCTGGTACGGGCGTTCGCCCCATCTGAAGTGGTGGGGGCGGCCGACGGCAACTGACGCCGAGGTGGTGGCGTGGGCGCTAGGCGAGACCAAGCTGGAACACTTGGCCGACCGGCCGGTGGCTACCCTCTCAGGCGGTGAGCGCCAGCGAGCCTGGATCGCTCTGGCCCTGGCTCAGACGCCCGAGGTTCTCTTGCTGGACGAACCCACCACCTACCTGGACATCTCCCACCAGTTGGAGGTCATGGAGCTGGTCCGCCGCCTGAACCGGTCCCTCGGCCTCACCGTGATCATGGTCCTGCACGACATCAACCAGGCGGCCCGGTACTCCCATCGTCTGATAGCCCTGCAAAACGGGCGGGTGGTGGCAGAGGGCGAGCCGGCCTACATCCTGACCCCCGCTCTGCTGCGCCAGGTGTTCGGAGTGGAAGCCCGCATCGAGTACGACGTCGACGGCGTCCCGATGTACCTCCCCCTCGGCCTGGCCGCAGGCGGCTGAGTCAACCGGCGGCCGGTTGCTGGACGAGGGTCTTGGAGACCAGAGCAGCGACTTCCTCCAGGTCGAAGGGCTTGCGGAGCAGGGCGGAGGCACCTTGCAGGTCCTCGGTGGGCAGTTCGCCCACCTCGGAACGGGCGGTCATGACGATGACCGGGATGCGCGAGAGTTGCTCGTCCTGTCGCATCGCCTGCAACACCTCGAAGCCGGTCCGTTCCGGGATGACGAGGTCGAGCAGGACCAGGTCGGGCGGTTCGCGCCGGATCAGCTCCAGGGCGGAGCGCCCGTCGTAGGCCTCCCGCGTTTCGTAGCCGCGCATCTGCAGGAAGAGTCGCAGTACCTCCACTATGCTCCGTCGATCATCCACCACGAGGATCCTCGACTTCCTCACGCTTTTCAACCTCCTCTGGAAGAATCACCGTGAAGGTCGTGCCGCGGCCCACCCGGCTGTCCACCTTCACTTCACCGCCGTGCTTTTCGACCAGCCGGCGGACGATGTACAACCCCAGACCGCTTCCGGGTACACTGACCGTCTCCGGGGCCGGGACCCGGTAGAACCGGTGGAAGATGTCCTCGTGGTATTCGGGGGGAATCCCGGGCCCGGTATCGCTTACCTCGACCCGCGCCCTGGGTCCCTCGCGCCGCAGCCGCACCGTGACGGCCGCCCCCGAAGGCGAGTACTTGACCGCGTTATGAATGAGGTTGGAGAAGACCAGCGTGAGCGCTTCCGGATCGCCCCGGACCTGCAGGTCGGCCCCCGTGATCTCAAGGCGCACGTTCCGGGAGCGGGCCTCCGCCTCCAGTTTGGTCCCCACCTCCCGGAGCACCGCCCCGAGCGACACCGATTGCATGGAGAGTATCTGGCCCAGCTCGATCCAATTGACCGTCACCACCCGCTCGACCAGCGCCGACAATTCGCTGATCTCCCGCAGCAGCCCGGTCAGCAACTGTTCCAAGGTCTCGTTCCCCCGGGAGCACTCACCCATTAGTTGGGCGTAGCCCTTGATGCCGGTCAAAGGGGTGCGCAGTTCATGAGAGATCATCGCCACCAGTTCGGCCTTTCGCTGCTTGAGCTGCTGATAGGAAGTGACGTCGGTGTAGGTTTGCAGGATGTACTCCAGCCGGCCGTCGGGACCGTACACCGGGCCTGTCCTGACCCGGAAGGTCTGTGGCACATTGCACAGGATGACCGCCTCGTCGGTCACTGTCTCGCCGGTGGAGATGACCTTTTGCAGAATATCGGTGATTGCCCCGCCGGCGAACCGGATAGGGTACTTCATCGCCCGGTCCGGCCGGGGCACCTCGCCGGTTCGGTGGACTGCGCAGCGCTCCGGTGCGAAGTAAGGGGCCATCGCCCGGTTCCAGGTCACCCGGCCCCGGGCCAGGTCCAGAACGACGATCCCGACATCCATCTGCTCCAGGATAGCCTGGCGCATGTTGCTTTCGGCCAGCAACTCCCGGTTCAGCCGGCACCGCTCGACGTGAGCGCCGAGCCGGCGGGCCACTGCCTCATACAGCGAGGCGTCGTCCGGCGGCAAGGGGGGAGCCGGGCTGGGTTCGCCTACCAAAAGCAGCCCGGCGATCACCGCGCCGGAGAGGACCGGCTGAACCAGGACCGCCTGAAGCCGCCCTTCACCCAGGGCAAACCCCTTCGGCTCCTCCTGTCCAGTCCACAAGACGGCTCGCTCGCTCCGATAACACCGGGCCACCGGGCCATCGCCCGTTGTCGCCCACCGGGCGGGAAGAAGAGTGGGGTCACAGGGATGGGAGGCGGCGGTGGTCAACTCCCCGCTGGCAGGGTCGAAGGTCAGCAGGGCCACCATGCGTCGCCCGGACAATTCTCCCAGGCACTTGGCGACACGGTCATAGGGAAGGCGGTCTCCCGCCTCGTTGGCCAGCAACTGTTCCAGCTCGTTGAGGAGGGCCAGCTTGCGATTCTGCTGCTCCAAACGGTAGGTGGCGGCTTCCAGCCGGAGTTCCCGTTCGATTCCCTGCGCCGCGGCGATGGCCAGGCCGTGGGTGGTGGGCGACAACTCCTCCGCTGGCCCCGCCAGGCCGAGAATAGCCAGAGTGCGGCCTTCGGCATCCCGGATCGGGACCCCGGAACAGTTCCAGCGGCGCATGTCAGCGAAGAAGTGCTCTTCAGCGCGGAGGAAGACAGGAGCGTCAAGCGCGAGCGCAGTACCTATGCCGTTGGTCCCGCGAACCGCTTCAGACCAGTTCTCACCGACCCCGCCCGGGCTGAACCCGGGAAGAGGCGAGGTTTCCAGTTCGCCGCCCCCCAGACATTCCAGCTTGTACCCGTCCGGGTCGGCAATCGACACCCGGAAGCAGCAACCGGGGAGTGCAGCGTAGAGCTGGGACATGAAGCGGTAGGCGATCGAGAGCAGGGGCTGGTTGTCGCGGCGGCGGCGCGCCAACTCTTCAGGGGCCAGGATGACCGCCCGCGGCGAATCGCGGGGGTCCAGACCGTAACCCCGGCACCTCTCCCAGGAGGCCAGCACATGGGGGGCGACTTCACCGGGACTGAGCCGTTCGCCCCTGACCCACCGTTCCCAGGCGGTAAGAGATCTGTCTGCCGGCAAGGCGTCCAACCTCCGGCAGAAGGGATTCTTCTCCGCTAAAGGCAAATCCTTCCACGATCGTCAATTATTCCGCCTCCTCGCCACGCGCCGGCGGGTGGAGCCATCTCACGTCAGGGGTCAATTCCAGGGCCTCGGCGTAGGCCCGGTACTCCTCCTCGGTGAGGCCGGTCCGGCCGGCGACCGCCACGATCAGGGCCTCGATCACGTTGGTGGCAAAGGACCGCCCGTTGAAGCTGGGGCTGGTGGTGATGAGCAGGACGGGACCTCGGCGGGCCAGTTCCTCCCGGTCGGCGGCCGTGACGGTGTTGGTGATGACGATCTTGCCAGCGAGGTTCGGCGGAAGATGGCGGCGGATGTAGTGGAAGTCGCCGGCTACCACCTGTGCCTCCTGGATCAACTCCCGGCCGAAACCCTCTCGCGGCGCCCTCTCCTGGGCCTTGCCGAGCGGGTACAACCAGGCCAGCGGAAGCTGGCACATCAAGGGGAGCAGGACAACCGCCACCCGCTCCAGGGCGCGCATGGAGTGCAGCGGCCACGGAAGCCCGAGGGCATAGACGAAATCGCCGATGGTCAACCGGCAACCCGCCTTCTCCAGCGCCTCGCCGAGGGACCACCGGTCGACCCCGCTGACCAGAAGCGCTTTCAGGCCGGCCAGCCGGTAGCCGAACCGGCGTTCCAGGTACTCGGGCAACGCTTTCTCCAGGGAGTTCTTGACTCCCGAGCCGTCCACCACTGGCGTCCGTTTAACCACAGAGGCCAGAGCCACCACTTCACGGATGGGATACTTGCGCCGGCCGGCGGAGAGAGTGAGACTTACCCCGCCCAGCCCCAACGCGTCCACCTGCCCGTCAAGTTCAGTAAGGAGTTCCCGGGCCCGGCGGACATCGCCGTCAGTGCCCCGGCGTTCGAGACGGATCTCTTCCCCCAGCACCCTCATTTCGTGAACCGCATCACGAACCGAGGAACCCAAACTGACGCTGACCACCCGTTTCATAGCGATTATCCCCCTCCAGACTCTGGCATTTCCACTCTTTCCGTCCTGTTCCTGCTGAACCGCCTCGCGCCCCAAAAAAGGAATCGCCTCCGGCACAGCGAAGAGTAAAGTGGTGGCAACAGTAAAAGTTTAGTCAGCGAAGGGGGAGCCGAGGATGGATTTCGCCAGCGCCGTCCGCCGGGAACGTGAAGAACGCGGGTGGACCCTGCAGCAACTGGCCGAACGGGCAGGGCTGTCCGTTTCCTACCTGAGCGAAATCGAGCAGGGCAAGAAGCGCCCGTCCCTGAAAGTGGCGCGGCGGTTGAGCCAGACCCTCGGCCTGCCCCCGACTGCCATCTTCACCAGCCCACCGCCGGAAGAGGGGGGGGATGGGCCCGGACAGGTCACCCTCGGCGCGAGGCTGAGGCTGGCCCGGGAGGCCCGCGAACTGACGCTGGAGGCGGTCGCGCAGAAGGTGGGCATCTCCGCCTCCTACCTCAGCCAGATCGAGCGGGATCTGGCGACTCCGTCCGTGGCCACACTGCGGCAGCTGTCCGAGGTACTGCAGGTGACTCCCGGTCAACTGGTGCCCCCCGGCCGCCGGGACTCTCTGGGCGCCAAGCTCAAGACACTCCGGACCAACCTCGGCCTGTCGCGGGGGGAAGTGGCCCAGCGAGCGGGTGTCTCCGTGAGTCTCGTCGCGCAGATCGAAAACGGGCGGACCAATCCTTCCCTGGAGACGCTGCAGCGGATCTCGGACGTGCTGGGTATCTCTCCCTGCTACCTCATTGTGGAGAATCCCGGGCTGGAGCAGATGCTCACCACCATGACTCCGGAGTTGCGGGAGCTTTTGACCGAGCCGGAGGTGCAATCGGTGTTGCGCATGGCCTGCACCTTCTCGAAGAAAGAGTTCACTTTCCTGCTCCGCTTCATCCAGCTTCTGAAGGTCAGCGACTTCTCCTGAAGGCGCTGGCGTTCGCCGCTAGTCGTGCGCCCATGCCGGGTGCACATCAGGAGGACCCGGAATTGCGCAACTCCGGGTCCTCCTGCGGTACGAGGGTAGGGCACTCGCTTACTTCTTGTGCGGATCGCCGTGGCAGGGAGTGCAGTCCATCTTGGTGAGGGTGTTCTCGAGGGCGCTCTTGGGGCCGACGTGGCACCCCATGCAGGCGGCAGTCCCCTCCGAGGGCTTGAACTGCTCGACGAACTTGCCGTCGAAGTAGGCGTTGAGCAGCTCGACCGCCTTGGCGGCGACGTCTCCGGTGAGCTTGGCACACCGGTCCTTCCGTTCGGTGGAGCCTTCCTTGAACCCGCTGGCGGCGCACCAGTTGGAGACGGAGGCGTGGCACAAGGGCGATCGGGCCACGCTCTGCTTCTGGTCCTTGAACTTGGCGTAAGCGTCGTGCGCCTTGCCCGGGAACGGTTGATTGGTGTACCAGCCCAAGAGTTCGCCGGTCAACTTGGCGACGTCGGCATTAGGGGTCACCAGGTTGATGGCGGCGCAGGCGCCGTTCAGCGCGCCGCAAAGGGTCCCCCACCCGGCCACCCCGCCGGCCCCGTACCGCAGCATGTCGGCCGGGAACAGGTTGTACGGCGAGCCGGCCTTCTCCCGGAGGGCCTCGATGATCGCCTTGCCGGCCCCGTACATGCAGCCACCCTGCCAGTAGGATTCATACCCTTTCTTCCTGACCACTTCCGGATCGAGCTTGACATAGGGCCACGGCCCGTTGGGGACCGCCTCGGCGGCCTGCGCCGGCGAGACCAGACTCAGAGCCCCGCCGCCGAGCACGGCGCCGACTGCCGCTCCGGCGGCAAAGCCGCCCGCTCCTGCCAGGAATTCGCGCCGTGTCATCTTGGCGGACATTGCTTCTTTCTTATCCACTACTTTACACCTCCGCGTACGCTCTCTGCCGGAACTAATGCATCACATTTTACGTTCGCCTCCGCTTATTCGTTTTCCTGCTATGTTAGAGAAAAAAATCTGCACCCACGACTACTCCGTTGAAAAGAGCCCCCGAGGTCCTGAGACATAAGTCCAGCCTGTCGCCATCTCCCGGTTCACCCCGGCTACCCGGCCCGTAGCATGAGGTGAAAGACCACCGGAGGTGGTGACTATGAACAAGCTCCCCTTCTGGGTGGACAGGGCGGGACGGCTCCTCGCCCACCTGACCCGGAGGTGGCACCGGCCCAGGACCTGCAAGATCGTGATCTTTACCCCGGGAACCGCCGAGGCGGAAGCGGACCGGATCATCCGTAGCATGGGCGGGCGCACCGTGAAGCGTCTCCCCCTCCTCAACGGGGTGGTATGCGAGCTGGATCACGCCGCTGACCTCACCGCCCTGGCCGCCCATCAGCAGGTAACCCGGATCGACGACGACCTGCGGGTGCAGGCTTACCCTTTTTTCTGCCGTTCCTGGAGGCCCGCGGCACTGCCCCAGCCGGCGGAGAAGATTCCCTGGGGGGTGTCGCGAGTCGGGGCTCCGGCTCTCTGGGAGGACCGAGAGGCTGATCTGGGAGCCGGCGTGAGCGTGGCAGTTCTGGACACGGGAGTGGACTTGAACCATCCGGACCTGTCCCCTAATCTGGCCGCCGGGGTGAACATCCTCAACCCCCGGCGGCCGCCGAAGGACGACAACGGCCACGGCACCCACGTCGCCGGCATCATCGCCGCCGCCCGGAACGGCATCGGCGTGGCCGGGGCGGCGCCCCGCGCCCAGCTCCACCCGGTCAAGGTGCTGGACAAGGACGGCGGGGGGCGGCTGTCCGACGTGGTGCAGGGCCTGGAGTGGTGTATCCGGCAGGGCATCCGGGTGGTCAACCTGAGCCTCGGCTCGCCGGAAGGCAACCCCACCTTCGCCGAAGCGGTGAGGCGGGCTGCGGCCGCCGGGATAGTGCTGGTGGCGGCCGCCGGCAACTCGGGGCCCTACCCCGACACGCTGGGGTACCCCGCCCGTTACCCGCGGGTGATCGCCGTGGGTGCGACGACCGAAGGCGATAGGGTCGCCGACTTCTCCAGCCGCGGGGAGGAACTGGACCTGGTGGCGCCGGGCAGCAACATCCCGTCCACCTGGCTCAACGGCAGTTACCGCGAGCTGAGCGGGACTTCCATGGCGGCGCCCCACGTCGCCGGCCTGGCCGCGCTGCTCCTGGCGCGGGAGCCGGGCCTCTCGCCGGACGAAGTGAAGAGCCGCCTCCGGGCCGGCGCCGTACCGCTCCCGGGTTGGCCGCCAGAGGCGCAGGGCGCGGGGCTGGTCAATGGACCGCGGTCCGCCCGGCCCGCCTTACTGTCGCAGAAAGCGGAGCAGGTCGGTCAAGAAGGTCGGAGCGTCCTCGAGCATGGGGACGTGGCCGAGAGCGGGATAGACCAGGAGCTGGGACCGGGGGATCAATGAGGCGAAGCGCCCGCCGTGGCTGGGGGGCAGGAGGGAGTCCTGCCCGCCCCAGATGATGAGGGTCGGAGCGGCGATGCTGCCGAGGCGCCGCGCGTAGTCCGGGGCGGGGGAGGGAAAGTCCAGCCGGCCCAGGAAGACGGCGCGTGACTCCTTGAAGGAGCGGTGGAGAGCCTCGAACACCTCCGGCGCTATCCGGGACGGGTTGGCAAAAACCTGCTCGATATAAGGGCGGGCGATCTCCCGGGTGAAATCGTCGAGCTCCGGGCTGTTGAGGAGCCGCTCCAGGCTCTCCCCGATGAGCCCGGCCCCTGGGAGCCCGAGGTACCAGGGGCGCAGCCGCTGGAGCGTCTCCGGGAGCGGGTCGGGCAGGGGCAGCCCGGCCGCGTCCACCAGCACCAGTTTCTCCACCAGCTCAGGATAGTCGGCCGCCAGAAGCCAGGCCACGTACCCGCCCATGGAGTTGCCCACGACCGATACCCGGGAAACGCCCAGCTCCTTCAGGAAGGCCGCCGCATAGCGGGGCAAGTCCAGGACGGACAACTTGGCCGGAGGGACCTCCGATCCCCCGAAGCCCGGAAAATCCAGGGCGTACACGGTGAAACCGGCCCGGGCCAGTTCGGGGGCGGTCTTAAGCCACACCTGGGTTGAGCCTCCCAGTCCGTGCAGGAGGAGAACCGGCGGCGCAGGGGGCGCGGCGTCCGTTCCGGCGGCCGGCGTCACGCTCTCCTCCGCCGGTCCGTAGCGCTCGTAGTGGAGGGAGAGGCCCGATACCTCGACCTGCCGATACTCCACGGAGATAGCATGCTGCGCCCCCGCCCGGTCGCAAACGGCCAGGACGAAAAGGAGCGCCAATCCCAGAAGCCAGGCGGTAAAGCCTCGCATCACTGACCCGCCTCTAGTTGACCTTGTGGTTCTGGATTATTGTTTCTCGTCCGCCGCGGCAGAACCTCCAGGAAGGAAACAGAAGCTATCTGAGGAAATGGTGTTCGGGGAGAGGTGAAAATGCCCAGAGTCAGTGTCTGCATGGCCGCGTACAACCACGAGCGCTACATCGGCTCAGCCATCCAGAGCGTATTGGACCAGACCTACAAGGATTGGGAGTTGATCATCACCGACGACGCTTCGACAGACCACACTCCTGAGGTAATCAGCCGGTTTACCGATCCGCGGATCAAGTTCTTCCGCTCGGAGACAAACCAAGGAATTGCCGCCACCACAGCCAAATGCGCCCGCGAAGCGCAGGGCGAATACATCGCCATCCTGAATTCCGACGATCTGTTTCTCCCCTCCAAGCTTGAAAAGCAAGTCCAACTCCTCAACGAACGCCCGGAGGTCGCCGCGGTCTTCAGTCACACCTGGTTCATCAACCGCTGGGGGAAGGACTATAACAAGCTGAACATCGGATTCTACGCCAACAGCCGCAACATCTTCAACAAAGCGAACCGTTCACGGTGGGAATGGCTCAACTATTTCTTCTATCACGGCAATACCCTCTGTGACCCGAGCGTCATGGCGCGCCGGGAAGTGTACACGGAGATCGCTCCTCCGGACCCCCGCTTCCCCATCGCGGGGGATTACAACCGCTGGGTCCGCGTCTGTCTGCGGCACGAGATCTTCATCATCCCCGAGGTGCTTCTCCACTTCCGGATCCACGGGAAAAACGCCAGCGGCAACTGGTTGGGTCCGCGGCCGAGGATCTCCTGGGAGCTCCTGCTCATCCTGCGGAACTACCTCGAGCTCACTGAGCCCGACGAGCTGCGGCGAGTCTTCCCCGAGCTCTTTCGTGACCTGGACCCGGACCCGGAGCTCATCCCTTACTACCTTGCTCTCGCAGCGCTGAAAGCGCGCTCTCACACTCACCGCCTGTTCGCCGTGGAAGTCCTGTCCACTCTTCTCGGCGACCGGGACAAAGCCCGAAGACTTCAAGAAAAACATGGGTTCGGCTATCGGGACTTCTGGAGGTTATGTAAGCTGATTTAACCCGAGTTCGACCCGGAGGTCTACCCGCTCCCGACCAAAGTAGCGGTGTTTCACCAGATACCCAGCGAGGCAACCGTTGGCGCTGCCCGTCGCCGGGTCCTCGGGGATCCCGTAGCAATCCACGAAAACCCGGACGTTCAGATCGTTCCCCACGTGATAAACCTCCGGACAGAAGACCAGGATGGCCCTGGCCTCCATCTCCTGCAGCAGGTCGAAGTACCGCGTCCGGTCCACCCTGGCCCGCTTCACTGCCTCGAGGGTCCGCAACGGCGCAGGAAACGTCGGCTCATCCTTCCACGCCCGTCCCGCCATCTCCTTTCTCCGCCCACGACCATCATATTGAAGTGAGGGAGCCGCCCCTTTTCGAGCGCGGCCCCCTCTCTCCTTGACAGCCGACCTTTTTCGCCTTCTAGAGCTTAAACTGGGCCACCGCCTTCTGCAGCTCCTGGGCCAACTGGGCCAGGGACTCCGCCGAGGCTGCGACCTCCTCCACCGACGCCGACTGCTCCTCCGAACTCGCCGACACCTCTTCCGTCCCCGCCGCCGACTCCTCCGTGATGGCGGCAATCGACTCGACTGACTTCACCACCTGCTCGCTCCCGGTCGCCAACTGCTGCGTGGCGGCGCCGACCTCCTGGATCTGGCCGACCACCGTCTGTACCGCCTTGACGATCGCCTCGAACGCCTTCCCGCTTTTCGCCACCACTTCCGTCCCGGCGGCGACCTCCTTCGTCCCCGCCTCCATCGCTGATACCGCCTTGGCGGTCTCGCCCTGGATCTCCCGGATCAGCGAGGAGATCCGCTCCGCCGCCTCCCGCGACTGCTCCGCCAGCTTGCGGACCTCCTCCGCCACC
>DYFA01000005.1 GCA_020725425.1 Aneurinibacillus sp. | reverse complement strand
GGCTCCTTCATCTTCCTCGGCCCGACCGGCGTGGGCAAGACGGAGCTCGCCCGGGCTTTGGCCGAGGCGATGTTCGGCGACGAGGACGCCATGATCCGGCTCGACATGTCGGAGTACCAGGAGCGGCACACAGTGGCCCGCCTGATCGGAGCTCCGCCGGGCTACGTCGGCTACGACGAGGGCGGTCAGCTGACAGAGAAGGTCCGCCGGAAGCCTTATTCGGTGGTGCTCTTCGACGAGGTGGAGAAGGCCCACCCGGAGGTCTTCAACGTCCTGCTCCAGGTCCTGGAGGACGGGCGGCTGACCGACGGCAAGGGCCGGACGGTGGACTTCCGCAACACCATCCTCATCATGACCTCGAACGTGGGCGCCCGGGAGCTGAAACGGACCGCCCTGGGCTTCCGGACGACCGGCCCGAAGGGCGAGATCCAATCCTACGAGGAGATGAAGGACCACGTGCTGGAGGAACTCAAGAAGACCTTCCGGCCGGAGTTCCTGAACCGGGTGGACGAGATCATCGTCTTCCACGCCTTGACCGAGGACGAGATCAAACGGATCGTGAACATCATGATCGACCAGTTCCTGAAGCGGCTCAAGGACACGGGACTCCACGTCACGATCAGCGACGCTGCTCGGGAGCTCCTGGCCAAGAAGGGCTTCGACCCCGAGTACGGCGCCCGGCCCTTGCGGAGGGCGATCGAACATCTGGTCGAGAACCCCCTGGCCGAGGAGGTGCTCCAGGGCCGGTTCAAGCCGGGCGACGCGGTCCTGGTGGATGCCGAGGAGGACAAAGTGGTCTTCAAAGCCGCCGCCCCGGCTACTTCGTGACAGGCGCGCAGCCGCTCCGGCTGTGGCGAGGATCTGCTACGGGGACTGCCTCAAGACCCCTTGGGGACAGTCCCCCTTTCCATAGTTGACCAACACCGGCAAGGGCGGTAAGCTATTTCGAGATGTCCAAAGTGCCCGGGAGGCGGAGGAGCAGATCGCCGGATTCGGTAGAGTGATCCTGGAGGCGCTGTCACAGGAAGGCACCCTGGAGGGAGGCCGCAGAAGAGGAATGGACGAAGCACTGAGCGCAAGAACCGCCGCCGGGGTGAGCGTCGGGATCCCGCGCACTCTGTTCTACTACACCTACTTCCCGATGTGGAAGCGGTTCTTTGCGGAACTCGGCGCCCAGGTCGTGGCGTCCGGCCACACGAGCAAGCAGATCCTGGACGACGGAGTACGGGTGGCGGTGACCGACGCCTGCGTGCCGGTCAAGGTGATGCACGGGCACGTCCTGGACCTGGTAGCGAAGAAGGTGGACTTTCTCTTCCTCCCCCGGGTGGTATGCACCAATCGCCGCACCGTCTACTGCCCCAAGTTCCTCGGATTGCCGGACATGATCCGGAGTTCGGTCCGAGACCTGCCCCGCCTCATCGACGTCCGTTTCGACGCCCGGGCGGGACGGCTGGAGCTTTTACGAGCAGCATTCAAAGTGGGGCGGCTCTTCACGGGGAACAAGCTCCGCATCCTGCGCGCCCTGGGCCATTCGCTCACCGATCTGCGCCGTTATAAGAGGCTGTTGGTGAGCGGGTTGGGCCCGCAGGCGGCGATGGGCGCGCTGGAGCGGCAGACCGGCGGGCAGGCGACAGGCGGGCTGCGTTTCGCGGTAGTCGGCTATCCCTACATCGTCCACGACCGTTACCTCAGCCTGGATCTCCTGGGCAAACTCCGGCGATTGGGGGTCGAACCGGTCACCGTGGAGATGGTGCCACCGCGGGAACTCTCCGCCTGCCAGGTGCTCCGCAAGGACCTCTTCTGGACGTACAGCGACGAGGCGGTCCGGGCCGCCCACTACTATCTGGAGCGGCCGGAAGAGATCGACGGCCTCATCCACCTGACTGCGTTCGGGTGCGGCCCGGATTCGGTGGTGGACAAGGTGATAGAGCTGATGGCCAAGAAGCGCCAGGCGGTGCCGTTCATGTCCCTGATGATCGACGAGCACACGGGCGAGGCGGGCTTGATGACCCGGCTGGAGGCCTTCACGGACCTGGTCCGGCGGCGCAAGCGACGGGGCGCGGCGGAGCGGGCCGGGGCAGCGAAGGAAGCGTCAAGCGGGGTGTCGGGCATTGCCAGCCTCGGTTAGGAAACGCGGGCGGTTCGAGCGCCGCCGACGCGTCGTCACCTTCCCGTATATGGGGACCTCCCCGGAGGTCTTCCGGGAGGTCCTTGCCGCCCTCGGCAACGAGGTGGTGATACCTCCCCGGCCCAACCGCCGGACGCTGTCGCTGGGGACGAAGTACTCCCCGGAATTCGCCTGCCTCCCGTACAAGATCCTGATGGGCTCCTACCTGGAGGCCATCGAGATGGGCGCGGACACCATCGTGGCCAGCGGCGGAGTCGGGCCGTGCCGGGCCGGGCAGTACGCCCCGCTCCACGAGCTGATCCTGCGGGACCTGGGACACGAGGTCGACGTGATCGTGTTCGAGCCGCCCCGGCTCGACCTGCGCGATTTCCTCGGCAAGATCAGTGCTCTCAATGCGAAGGGGCTCTCCGCCTGGCAGATCATCAAGCTGATTCAGGCTGGCCTGAAGAAGCTAGGGGCGCTGGACAGCCTGGAACGCCTCTCCCACCGGGTGCGGGCACGGGAGCTGGTCCGCGGTTCGACCACGCCGGTTTACCGGAAAGCCCTCCAGTTGGTCTATGCGGCGCAGGGTGCCCGGGAGATCGACGAGGCGTACAGCCGGGCCGAAGGCCTGCTGCGGGAGGTCCCGCAAAAAAGCGGCTACGAGCCGCTCAAGGTGGGCATCGTCGGCGAGATCTACGTGTTGCTCGAACCCTCCGCCAACCTTGAGATCGAGGAAGCGCTGGGGGAGATGGGTGTGGAGACGGAGCGCTCGATCTACCTCACCGGCTGGACCAGGGAGAGCAAGCTTCTCGGCAAGCCCGGCCGGTACAACCGGACCAGGGTGAAGGAGGTGGCCGGGCCTTATCTCGGCGAGATGATCGGCGGCCACGGTCAGGACTCGGTGGGACACGCCGTCATGTACGCGAAGCGGGGCTTCGACGGGGTGATCCAGCTGGCGCCGTTCACCTGCATCCCCGAGATCGTGGCCAAGAGCGTGCTGGAGCGAGTGAGCCGGGAGTTCGCCCTGCCGGTGCTCTCCATCACGCTGGACGAGCAGACGGGCAAGGCCGGGCTCTTGACGCGGCTCGAGGCTTTCGTCGATCTTATGAAGCGCAGGAGGCGGTGATCCATGGAGGTCTATCTGGGAGTCGACGTCGGCTCGGTCAGTACCGACCTGGCCCTGATCGACGATGACGGCAATGCCGTCGAGAGCCTCTATCTCCGCACCAACGGCCAGCCCATCCGGGCGGTGCAGGAGGGAATCCGGGTGCTCGCCAGGCGGATAGGGCCGGGGGTGGCCGTGCGCGGGGCAGGCACCACGGGCAGCGCCCGCCGGCTGGCGGGGGTGATGATCGGGGCGGACGTGGTCAAAAACGAGATCACCGCCCACGCCGTCGCCGCCCTGAAGGTCGTCCCCGAGGTGCAGACGGTCCTCGAGATCGGCGGACAGGACTCCAAGCTCATCCTGATCCGGGACGGGGTCGTCGTGGACTTCGCCATGAACACGGTCTGCGCTGCCGGGACCGGTTCCTTCCTCGACCACCAGGCGTCGCGGCTCGGGATCCCGATCGAGCGGTTCGGGGAGATCGCCCTGCGGTCGAAGCACCCGGTGCGGATCGCCGGCCGCTGCGGGGTCTTCGCCGAGTCCGACATGGTCCACAAGCAGCAGATGGGGTACGCTGTGGAGGACATTATCGCCGGGCTCTGCGAGGCCCTGGTGCGGAACTACCTGAACAACGTGGCCCGGGGCAAGCAGATTCTCGGACCCGTCGTCTTCCAGGGAGGAGTGGCTGCCAACGAGGGCATCCGGGCCGCGTTCGAAAAAAACCTGGGGCAGCCGGTCATCGTGCCGCCCTTCCACGGGGTGATGGGCGCTATCGGGGTGGCGCTCCTGGCCAAGGAAGAGGTCGAGCGGACGGGCCGGACCGGTTTTCGGGGCTTCGCTCTCAGCGAGTTCGACTTTCGGACCTCCAGCTTCGAATGTCAGGGCTGCGCGAACCGGTGCGAGGTCGTGGAAGTGCGCCTCGGCAGCGAGGTGCAGGCCCGGTGGGGCGACCGGTGCGGGAGGTGGAGCGATCTCGAACGGCCGGTGCAACGGCCCGACGAGTCGGAGTGTTTGAGTTGTGCCGGTTGAAGGAGGCCGGTCATCCTCGGAAGCCCCTGCCTTGCCAGGCTGATGGGCTGGATGATAAAATATGGTAGTTAGGCAGAGGAGGTCAGGCGTGGGCAGGAGCAAGGCGGTCTTCGTTTGCCAGGAGTGCGGCCACGAGTCCCCCAAGTGGTTGGGGCGGTGCCCGGCCTGCTCTGCCTGGAACGCCTTCGTGGAGGAGCGCGCCTCCTCGGCGGCGGGACCGGCTGCCCGGACCCTCGGTACTCAGAAGAGGAACGGTGAGGCGCGCCCGCTGCGCCTTTTGGACGCCAGGGCCGCACCGGAGGAGCGTACCCCGACAGGACTGCGCGAGTTCGACCGGGTGCTGGGCGGAGGAATCGTGGCCGGCGCGGTGGTGCTGGTCGGGGGAGACCCCGGAATCGGGAAGTCCACCCTTCTCCTCCAGGTCATGAACAGCTTGGGCGCCACTCTGGGCCCGGTGTTGTACATTTCGGGGGAAGAGTCGGCGCAGCAGGTGCGGCTACGTGCCGAGCGGCTCGGGGCAGTGGGCGGGGACCTCTTCTTCCTGGCCGAGACGGACCTCTCCGTCATCGAGGCGGCCCTGGCCGGGAATCGCCCCCGGGCGGTGGTGGTGGACTCGATCCAGACCGTCTTCCACCCCGATCTCCCGGCAGCGCCGGGGAGCGTAACCCAGGTGCGGGAATGCGCCGCGGCGTTGCTGCGGTGGGGCAAGGCGGCGTCGGTCCCGGTGTTTCTGGTCGGGCACGTCACCAAGAGCGGAGAGCTGGCCGGGCCCCGGGTGCTCGAGCACATCGTGGACACGGTGCTCTACTTCGAGGGCGAGCGCCAGACGAGCTTCCGCCTCCTGCGGGCGGTGAAGAACCGGTTCGGACCCACCCACGAGGTCGGCATCTTCGAGATGACCGAGGCCGGCCTTTCGGAGGTGGAGAATCCCTCCCGCCTGTTCCTGGCCGAGCGGCCGCCGAACGCCGCCGGCTCTGTCGTGATACCCGCGATGGAAGGCACCCGGCCGGTGCTGGTGGAGGTACAGGCCCTGGTCGGGTCGACGAACTTCATGGGCACGCCCAGACGCCTCGTGACCGGAGCGGACTATAACCGGGTGGCGATCGTCCTGGCGGTGTTGGAGAAGCGCGCCGGGCTCGCCCTCGGGAGCCAGGACGTTTACGTGAACGTCGTGGGCGGAGTGCGGGTGCAGGAGCCGGCGGCCGATCTGGGCCTGGCGCTGGCGGTTGCTTCGAGCCTGCGCAACGTTCCGGTCGGGCAGGATACGGTGGCAGTGGGGGAAGTGGGGCTGGCCGGCGAGGTCCGGAGCGTGGCCCGGCTGGAATACCGCCTGAGCGAGGCAGCCAAGCTAGGCTTCACGCGGGCGGTCATTCCGGCGACCAACCGGGAGGGCCTGCGCCTGCCAAAGGGTCTGGCCGCCGTCCCGGTACGCCGCGTGGAGGAAGCGCTGGAGGAGTGCGTGGCCCGCTGATCGGCGGGGAGGCGAAGGCCACGGGCAGGGAGGGACACTGGATGATACGGGAGGAGAAGACGCCAGAGACGCGCTTGATGCGCAGCTTGCGCCTCTTGGCGCCGGGCACGACCCTCTACGAGGGGCTGGAGAACATCCTCCGGGCTCGGACGGGAGCGCTGATCGTGGTTGGCGATTCGGAGGACGTGTTAAAGCTGTGCGACGGGGGCTTCCACGTCGACGGCGAGCTGAACCCGGCCAATCTTTACGAGCTCGCCAAGATGGACGGGGCGATCATCGTCTCCCGGGACGCCCGGCGGATCCTCCTGGCCAACACCCACCTGGCACCTGACCCGCTTATTCCGTCGCTTGAAACGGGAACCCGCCACCGGACCGCCCAGCGGGTGGCGATCCAGACCGGGGAGCTGGTGATCGCCATCTCCCAGCGGCGCAACGTCATCACCCTGTATCAAGGGCCGGCGAAGTACGTGCTCCAGGATATCGGCGTGATTCTCGCCAAGGCCAACCAGGCCCTGCAGACCCTGGAGAAGTACAAGAGCGTCCTGGAGCAGGTGTTGACCAACCTCACCGCGCTGGAGTTCGAGGATCTGGCGACGGCCTTCGACGTTGCCACCGCCATCCAGCGGACCCAGATGGTGGCGCGCATCGCCAGCGAGATCGAGCGGTACATTGCCGAGCTGGGCAGCGAGGGCCGCCTGGTTTCCATGCAGCTGGACGAGTTGATGGTGGACATTGAGGACGAAGGGCTGCTGGTGATCCGGGACTATCTGCGGGGTGAAGGACAGCCGAAGCCCGAGGCGCTCTGGGAGCAGATGCTCGGCTGGAGCAGCGAGGATCTGCTGGACTTGACCCTCATCACCCGGTCCCTGGGGTACACCAGCGGCATGAACGCCCTCGAGAACCTGGTGACGCCGCGGGGTTACCGTATCCTGACCAAGATCCCGCGCCTGCCCTTCCCGGTCATCGACAACCTGGTGGCGGTCTTCGGCACGCTGCCGAAGATCCTGGAGGCCTCCATCGACCAACTGGACCAGGTGGAAGGGATCGGCGAGGTTCGGGCGCGAGCCATCAAAGAAGGCCTGCGCCGGTTGAGGGAGCAGACCTTGATCGACCGCCACATGTAGGGGGCGCCCGGTATGTGGCCGGCGCGCCGGGTCGGAGGGGACGCTCCGCTCAGGTGAGGGTGTAGGGGCCCAGAGTGGAGATACGGCCCTGTTCCTGATTGACGATGTCCGAGAGGTGCAGGTCGAAGAGTTCGCACAGGGCGGCGAGATAAAACAAGGTCTGCCCGATCTCGCTCTCGACCACTTCCCGGCAGTTCTCGCAGAGTTGCCCTTCGAGATGGTTCTGCATGAATTCCCGGAGTTCCCCGAAGGTGACGTTGGCGGGACAGCACTGGCGACTGGCGTTGACCTTGACACACCCGCAAGTGGTGACCGACTTGGCGATGGCGCGGTTGACGCGGGCTGTGGCTTCCTGAAGCTTGGTGGTGACGTCGAGGACGCTGCGGTGGCGGATAAGGCATTCCGAGACGGTCTTCTGGAACTGGGCGTAGTCCAGCCCGGGCACGACTCCTCACTCCCCTCCCGCTTCTGTGCTCATTATAGAAGCCGTTCAGAGGCCTTGTCAAGGAAGCCCGGCCCGGCCTGCGCTTCATTGACACAGATGGCTCACGATGGTAAAATAAAATTTAGTCAGTTTTGCGTCTACGCCGAAACGGGGGCCAGGACTACGATGGCCGATGCAGCGATGTTCAACATCGGTGACCGGGTCGTCTACCCGATGCATGGCGCCGGGGTCATCGAGGCGATCGAGGAGCGCGAGGTCCTCGGCGAGCGTCAGAAATACTATATCATGAAGCTTCCCATCGGCGATATGCGGGTCATGATCCCGACGCGCAGCGTGAACGAGGTGGGGTTGCGGCAGGTCATCGATGCCGCCGGGGTGGAGCGCGTCTTCGAAGTCCTCCGCGGCCAGCAGACGAAGATGTCCAGCAACTGGAACCGGCGGTACCGGGCCAACATGGAGAAGATCAAGAGCGGCGACATCTACGAGGTTGCCGAGGTGGTCCGGAACCTTACCCTGCGCGACCACGAAAAGGGGTTGTCCACCGGCGAACGCAAGATGCTGGAGAATTCCCGGCAGATCCTGGTCAGCGAGATCGTCCTGGCGATGAACTCAGACGAAGACCAGGTCCGGTCGATGGTCGACCGCGTGCTCGCCGAGGCGGCGTCGAGCTAGCGGAGGTGCCTTCCTCTTGACCGACCGGATACTGCGTTACGCCTTTCTCGGGCTGGGGGCCGTCTCCGGCTCCTTTGCTGCTGTCTCCTACCTGGTGGACAGCCGCCTCGGCTGGCTGCCCGGCTGGGCCAGGATCGCCGCGGCGATCGTTCTGGGGGCCCTGGTCGGGCTCTTTTTCGTTTCGCTCCTCTTCCGGATCATCAGCTTCGCTGTCCTGCGCAGCTTCTCGGCGTTGGAGCAGGCCTCCGCAGTCGAGTTGATGGCCGGGGCGGTCGGGCTGATCACCGCTCTTCTGATCGGGGTCCTGTTGACTTTCCCCTTGCCCCGGCAGCTTCCGATCATCGGGCCCTATCTCCCGAGCCTGGTGACGGCCGTCTTCGGCTACGTGGGCCTTGTGGTGGCGACCCGCAAGAGCCGGGAGATCTCCGAGCTTCTACCCGTGGTGTCCCGGCCCGCCCGATGGCGAGGCTGGCCCAGGGACGGGGGGGTCGACGTCGCCCGGCCCAAAGTCCTGGACACCAGCGTGGTCATGGACGGGCGCATCTTCGACGTCCTCCAAACAGGGGTTGTGGAGGGGCGGCTGGTGGTGCCCAAGGCGGTGCTCGCCGAACTCCAGCATATCGCCGACGCGGCCGAATCGCTCCGGCGAGCCCGGGGCCGGCGCGGGCTGGAGCTGCTCGACCGGCTCCGGCGGGAGCTCCATCGCGAGGTCGAGGTGGACGAGCGTGACTGGCCGGGGGTCGAGGAGGTGGACGACCAGATCGTCCGCCTGGCCAAGGCCATCGGCGGAACTGTGGTGACCAACGACTACAACCTGAACAAGGTATGCGGAGTACACGGCGTCCCCGTCCTGAACCTGAACGACTTGGCCAACGCCTTGAAACCGGCCGTGCTGCCGGGGGAGGAACTGCTCAACCTTCAGGTCCTGCGGGAGGGCAAGGAACCCGGACAGGGCGTCGGTTACCTGGCGGACGGGACGATGGTGGTCGTCGAAGGCGGCCGCCGGTTCATCGGCGAGGCGGTTGACGTGGTGGTGACGAGCGTGATTCAGACGGCGGCCGGGCGGATGATCTTCGGCCGGCCCCAGAACCGGGCCTGAGCGGCGGCGGGGGATGGGAGCGTGCTCGTAGGAGCCGTTGTTCCGGCAGCCGGGCGCGGCGCCCGGATGGGCTTCGTGAACAAGGCTTTCCTGCCGCTCGGCGGGAAGCCGGTTCTTTTTTGGACGCTGGAGCGGCTGTCCGCGGTCGATGAGGTTGCAGAGATCGTGGTCGTGGTGGCGCCGGACGAGGTGGAAGCGACCCGCCAGCGCCTGGCGGACGCCGGGTTTGCCAAGGTCAAGGCGGTGGTGCCCGGCGGAGCGGAGCGGCAGCAGTCGGTTGCCGCGGGGCTCTCGGCACTCTCGCCCGAGGTGGACACGGTGGTGGTCCATGATGGGGCTCGCCCGCTGGTGGAACCGGAGGTGGTGCGGGCCGCCCTGGAACTTTTGGCCGCGAAGGGCGGGGTCGCTGGGGTGGGAGCGGCCGTCCCGGTCAAGGACACCATCAAGCTGGTCGACGACCACGGCCGCATCGTGGAGACCCCGCCGCGCCAGCGGCTGTGGGCGATCCACACCCCCCAGGTCTTTCCGGCCGGCCTCCTTCGACGGGCCCATGCAGAGGCCGAGGCGGCGGGGGTCGTGGTGACGGACGACTGCGCCCTGGTCGAACGACTGGGGGTCCCGGTCTGGCTGGTGACGGACTCTTTCACCAACCTGAAGCTCACCACCCCCGAGGACTTGACCTTCGCCGAGGCCCTCCTGGCGGGCGGCCGGGGCGGGGAGGAGAGGCGGGAGAGGATGCGGGTCGGAATCGGGTTCGACGTCCACCGGCTGGTTGAGGGGCGCCCGCTCGTCCTGGGCGGCGTGACCATCCCCTTTGAGCAGGGGCTTCTGGGACACTCCGACGCCGACGTCCTGACCCACGCCATCATGGATGCCTTGCTGGGAGCGGCGGCCCTGGGAGACCTCGGCCAGCACTTCCCGGACACCGACCCCGCCTACGCCGGGGCCGACAGCCTCGCCCTGCTCCGGGAGGTCGTCCGTAAGGTGAAGGACCAAGGATACCGGGTAGCCAACGTCGATTCAGTAGTAGCGGCGGAACGCCCCCGCCTCGTCGCCCACCTTCCGGCCATGCGGGAACGCCTCGCCGCTGCTTTAGGGTGTTCTCCGGAGGCGGTGAGCGTCAAGGCCACCACCACGGAGGGGCTGGGCTTCACCGGGCGCGGCGAGGGCATCGCCGCTCAGGCAGTCTGCCTGATAGTAATGGAGGTGTGACATGATGCTGGTGCGGGACATGATGCAGACCTATCCGGCGGTGATCGGCCGGCGGGCGACGATCGAGGAGGCCCGCCGGGTGATGCTGGACAACCGGCAGAGCCGGCTGGTGGTAATGGAGGAGGGGCGGATCATCGGGATCGTCACCGATAGCGACCTGTTCAAGGCGGAACACCCCGAGGCGTCGGTGGAGACGGTCATGTCCCCCAACGTGGTACAGGTGCTGGAAAGCCAGGTGATCCGGGAAGCCGGCCGGATGCTTTTGGAGAACGACATCGACGGCCTGCCGGTGGTCAACCACGAGGGACAACTGGTGGGGCTTCTGACTTCCCGGGACATCCTCCGCGGATACCAGCGGGACGACGACCGCGTCCGGCTGACTATCGAGAGCTCCGCCATCTATCTGGTGATGACCCGCTCGCGGGAGTACGAGCACTACTGGCTGGAGAAGATCCAGGGCTACGGCTACCGGGCGGCTATCACCCAGGTCGGGGCCTCGCCGGAGAAGCTCGCGGTGAAGCTTCGGGAATCCACGATCGCCGCGGCTATCGCCCGGGGAGTCATCTCGGAGGAGGCCCGGGAGAAGATCGGCGTATCCAACGCCGTCCGGGACGCCTATATGCAGCTGGCGCTGATCAATCCGGGGCTGGGCGGCGGCTTCAAGGTGTCGTGCGTCCGGGGCGAGGGACGGGTCTCGGTGGCCATCTTCGGCCGCTTCGGACACGCCCTGGCCGACGGACCGGAGCAGCTGTCGGTCGGATACAGCACCATCTAGGAGCCAGATCATGGAGCCCCACCGGCCCGGGAAGGTGCGCACCCGGTTCGCTCCCAGTCCCACCGGGGACCTGCACCTCGGCAACGCCCACACCGCTCTCTTCGCCTGGCTCTTCGCCCGGCACCACGGGGGCGTCTTCCTCGTGCGCTTCGAGGACACCGACGTGGAACGGCTCGTCCCGGGCGCCGAGGGGGCTGTCTTGGCGGACCTGCGCTGGCTTGGCCTGGACTGGGACGAGGGGCCGGACGTCGGCGGCCCCTTCGGCCCCTACCGGCAGTCGGAGCGGGGCCGCCTCTATGAGCAAGCGGCAGCCCAGCTCAAGGAGGGCGGGTACGCCTACGACTGTTTCTGCACCCCCGAAGAACTGGCAGAGCGTCGGGCGGCAGCCCTCGCTCGAGGGGCGCCGCCCCGGTACGACGGGCGGTGCCGCGGTCTCTCGCCCTCGGAGGCGGCCCGGCGCCGGGACGAGCTGGCTGCCGCCGGTCTCAGGCCGGCTCTCCGCTTCCGGCTGCCCGACGAGGACCGGGAGGTCGTCGTGCACGACCTGGTGCACGGGGCCACCGTCTTCCATACCCGCGACCTTGACGACTTCCTTCTCCTGCGCCCCGACAGGACTCCCTTGTACAACTTCGCCGCCACCGTGGACGACTGGAAGATGGCGATCACCCATGTAATTCGGGCGGAGGAGCATCTTACCAACACCCCCCGCCAGATCCTCCTCTTTGAGGCTTTGGGGGCCGACGTTCCGACCTTCGCCCACCTGCCGATGCTCCTGGGCCCCGGCCGGCGGAAGCTGTCCAAGAGGGAGCAGGCCACCGCCCTCCGCCGGTATCGCGAAGAGGGCTACCTGCCGGAAGCGCTCCTGAACTACCTGGCGCTGCTCGGTTGGTCGGACCCGGCCGGGCGGGAGTTTTTCTCGAAGTCTGAGCTGATTGAGGTCTTCGCCCTGGAGCGGGTCTCGAAGGCGGCGGCCGTCTTCGACCGGGAGCGGCTGGACTGGATGAACCGGGAGTACCTGCGGCGGCTTTCGCCCTCCGAACTCTGGAGGCGCCTCCAGCCGTTCCTCGACTGGCCGGAGGGAATCTCCTCGAAGCGGAGCGCAGAGACGGAGCGTCTGCGGCGGGCGGTGGAGGTGCTCCGGGAGGGGGTGCCCACTCTATCCGCCCTGGCTGTGGCGCTTAGCCCATACCGGGGAGGAAGCCGGCTGGAAATGGGGAGAGAGGCGGCCCGCCTCTTGGACGGCGAGCATGTCCCGACCCTCCTGGCTCGGTCGGCGGCGCTTCTCAAGCCCGTACCTGAGGAGGAGTGGCGGTCGGAACGGCTAGGGGAGATTCTCCACCGCTTACCGTCCGAACTGGGCTTGGGACCGGCCAAGGTCTTCCGCCCCCTCCGGGCAGCCCTGACGGGCCAGGCCTCCGGTCCTGAACTGCCGGTGGTCATGTGGCTCCTGGGCAAGGAGTTGACCCTGGCCCGGTTGGGCGCGTATAATCAGGCTATAGGCGAAGACCGGGCAGAGTAGCCGTGGACCGGACCGGTCAGAGAGGGGCGCCGGCGGCTGAAAGCGCCCCGTTCCGGGAAGCGGGGAAGTGCGCCCGCGAGCCGGGTGCCGAAGCGGAGGCGGGGGGCATAGGATGACGGAGCCCGCGCCGCCGTGGGTAGGTGGCCCCGGGAGCGCCCGTTAGCGCGCCAAGAGACGGGTTGGTACGACCCAACCAGAGTGGAACCGCGGTTTTCGGCCGCCTCTGGAGCCTTGCGCTCGGGGCGGCCAGTTCGTCTTTATGGGGGTGAAGGCGTGTTCGACCGCATCAAAAGCGACATCAAAGCCGTCTTCGACCGGGACCCGGCGGCCCGCAGCGTCTGGGAGGTCATCTTCCTCTACCCCGGCTTCCACGCCATTCTCATCCACCGCCTCGCCCACTGGCTGTGGGTGAGGAAGTTCTACTTCCTCGGCCGGCTGGTCTCCCACCTCGGGCGGCAGCTAACCGGAATCGAAATCCACCCGGGGGCCAAGATCGGCAAGGGGGTCTTCATCGACCACGGCATGGGCGTGGTGATCGGCGAGACCGCTGAGATCGGCGACAACGTCACCATCTACCAGGGAGCGACCCTCGGAGGGACGGGGAAGGAGAAAGGGAAGCGCCACCCCACGATCGGCAACAACGTGGTCATCTCGGCCGGAGCGAAGGTACTCGGCGGGTTCAAGGTAGGCGACAACGTGAAGATCGGCGCCGGGGCAGTGGTCCTGCGCGAGGTCCCGTCAAACACCACGGTGGTGGGAGTGCCGGGGCGGGTCGTGGTGCACAACGGGGTCCGGGTCGGGAAGGAACTGGACCATGGCGACGTTCCCGACCCCGAGGCTGAGATGCTGAAATGCCTTCTCCGCACAATGGAGCACCTCGAAGCCAAGGTCGAGGCGCTCGAGACCGAGGTGCGCCGGCTTGAGGCAGGCCAAAAGGAGAACCAAGGCGAAACCTCGGGGGAGAAACAGGAGGAGACGGCATGAGCATCTGCCTTTACGATACGTTGACCAGGCAGAAGCGGGAGTTCGTGTCCCGGCGCCCCGGCGAGGTCTCCGTCTACGTCTGCGGGGTGACGCCCTACGACTACACCCACCTCGGACATGCCCGGGTCTCCGTCCTGTGGGACGTCTTCCGCCGGTACTTCGCCTACCGGGGCTACCGGGTCAAGTTCGTCCAGAACTTCACCGACGTGGACGACAAGATCATCAACCGGGCGATCCAGGAGGGGCGGCCGGCCTGGAAGGTGGCCCAGCGGTTCATCGACGACTATCACGAAGGGATGGCCAGGCTCGGGGTCGCTCCGGCCGACCTCCACCCCCGGGTGAGCACCGAGATCGACGCCATCGTCGACTTCATCGGCGTACTGATCGAGAAGGGGCACGCCTACCCGGCCGGCGGGGACGTCTTCTATTCCGTGGAGAGCTTCCCCGGCTATGGCAGGCTCTCCGGGCGGAGCGTCGAGGAGATGGAGGCGGGGGCTCGGATCGAGGTCAACCCGCTGAAGCGCCACCCGATGGACTTCGCCCTCTGGAAGGCCGCCAAGCCGGGGGAGCCGGCGTGGGAGAGCCCCTGGGGGCCGGGGCGCCCCGGCTGGCACATTGAGTGCTCAGCCATGTCCTACAAGTACCTGGGGGCAGCCTTCGACATCCATGGCGGCGGGCTGGACCTGGTCTTCCCACACCACGAGAACGAGATGGCCCAGTCCGAGGCCTTCACGGGGCAACCGCTCGCCCGCTTCTGGGTGCACAACGGGATGCTCAATGTGGCGGAGGAGAAGATGTCCAAGTCGCTGGGGAACACCTTTGCCGTCAAGGACGTGCTGGCGGCCTGGGATCCCCGGACCGTCCGCTACTTCCTCATCTCGGCCCATTACCGCAGCCCCCTGACCTACAGCCGGGACGAGCTCAAGGCGGCCGACCAGGCCCGCCGGCGGTTGGTCCAGGCGGTCCGGGTAGTGGACGACCTGCTGCGCAAGGACGGCGGTGAGCAGGCCGCTACTGCGGCTCCACAGGCGGCAGAGCGCCTGCAGGCTGCGGCGGAGACTGCCCGCCGGGAGTTCGAGGCGGCGATGGACGACGACCTGAACACCGCCCTGGCACTGGCAGCCCTGCACAGCCTGGCCTCCCAGGTGAACCGCGAGGTGAACGACCGCGGTTTCCGTCTGACGGGCGAGACCCTAACCGCCCTGAAGGAGGTCCGTGAAGTCTTTGCCGGGCTCGACGACGTCCTGCGGGTGCTCCACGGGGAGGCTGAGGAGACCCGGCACCGGTTCGGCGCCGATCAGACGAGTGGAGGGGACGAGGCGCGGGGGGAGAAGTCGATCGACAAAGTACGCGTGGAGGAGTTGATCGCCCGGCGCCAGGAGGCCCGGGCGGCGAAGGACTGGACCACGGCGGACCGGATCCGGGATGAGCTCAAGACCCTGGGCATCGTTCTGGAGGACACCCCCCACGGCGTCCGCTGGAAGTGGGAAGAGCCGCGATGAGCGTTCCGACCTCCTCCCTGGTCCTGGCCTACGTGGGGGACGCCGTCTTCGAGCTCTGGGTCCGGGAGCGGCTGGCCCGCCGGGAGCCGGGGAGGATGGTCAATCTCCACCGGAAGGCGGTGGCCCTGGTCCGGGCCCCCGCCCAGGCTGCCCTCCTGCGCCGACTGGAAGGTCTCCTCACCCCCGAGGAGGAAGAGGTCGTCCGCCGGGCGCGCAACGCCAAGTCCGGTCCGGCCCCCCGGGGCGTCCCAGTCCAGGACTACCGCCATGCCACGGCCTTCGAGGCGCTGCTGGGATATCTCTACCTAAGCGGCCGGACAGAACGGCTGGCTTACCTGCTTGACCAGACCTGGCCTCAAGTTAGCATTTAGGACAAGACCGGCGCTATCTTATGAGCCTACAAGGAAAAGCACGGCCAAAAGGCGAACCGCTTCCTGCAAGGGGGAAGCGACACCTTGGCCACGAGACCGGTTATCCACATCTGGGGTGATGAAAGCCGTCAAACTGCGGAACGGTTCATGCTCATCGGGGGGTTGACGTTTTATTGGGCGCCGTTGGATATCACTGGAATGGTCTTCATAAAAAGCTTGGAGCAAAACAAGCTAAAGTTCGACTCGCACAACATATTGCTCTACGTTTGTCACGACCCGATCCAGCTTCGCCGTGTTTAGCTAGTCAATTCAACATTTGGCAGTTCAACCTTCGTCCTAAAAAACACGGCGCCCCGGTGTCTATCCCCCCTTCAAGGAGGCCCTCCGTGATATGAATCACGGGATTCGATCACCGGTGGCGCGTGTATAACGTGTTCTTCTGCCTTAACCATATTCCTTTTCTGCCATGATGTCAACGGATACTTTTCGTGTACGCGCGATGGGTGCGTATCACAGAGGAAGACACAGAAGACACAATTGAAGGGAGGGGTGACCAATGAAAGTCACCCTCGTCGCCTATACCCCTGACCCCGAGCGGGTGGTGGCCGCCGCCGCCCGGCTCTGCTACTCCCCGGTGGGGGCGGCGGAACTCTTGGAAGGCCTCACCGACGAGGAGGTCGGGAAATTCCTGGACAAGCTGGCCGAGGCCGGGCACGACTCCCCCACCGAGCACGCCAGCTTCACCTTCGCTGTGGAGGGGGTCAGCCGGGCCCTCACCCACCAACTGGTCCGGCACCGCATCGCCTCCTACTCGCAGCAGTCCCAGCGGTACGTACGGGAGGACCAGTTCGATTACGTCATGCCCCCCTCCATCGCCGCCATACCGCAGGCCCGAGACCTCTTCCGGCGGACGATGGCTGACCTGCGGGACGCCTACTCCCGCCTGGTTGAGCTGGTTCCCCGGGAAGACGCCCGCTACGTTCTGCCGAACGCCTGTGAGACGAAGGTCGTCGTCACCATGAATGCCCGCAGCCTCAAGAACTTCTTCGAGCTGCGGTGCTGCACCCGGGCCCAGTGGGAGATCCGGCAACTGGCCGAGGCGATGCTGGCAGAAGTGCGGAAGGTGGCGCCCAACCTCTTCCGCCTGGCCGGCCCGACCTGCGTGGCGAGGGGCTACTGCCGGGAGGGGCGCATGACCTGCGGGCGGCTGGCGAAGGCTAAGGCCGAGGCCGGCGGGGAGGTGTAAGTTCTGCCAAGAGCGGGAAGGATACCGAAAGCCACGTCCGGCAAGGGACTGGGGCGACCGGGGGGCCGGAAGTGCGCCACAGTCCCGGATCACCCGGCTGGCGGCCGGCGGCCGCCTCCGGCCCGCCTGGAGAAGCCGGGAGCAGACCGGCGCGCCCGGAAGGCGGCGCCTGCCCGGCCGGCGGCGCCCGTCCGCCCGGCTCCACCCGCGCCGCCCGAGCGGGCTGAGCGCGAGCCTACCGGCCTGCTGAAAGGGCGGAACCCGGTGCTGGAGGCGATGCGGGCGGGGCACCCCATCACCCGCCTGCTGGTTGCCAAGGGCGGGCGGAGCGGGGCGCTCCTGGCGCTCGTGGCTGCCGCTCGGGAGAAGGGCGTCCCGGTCCAGGAGGTGGAGCGGAAGCGCCTCGAGTGGCTGGCCGGGCCGGGACACCAGGGTGTGGTCGCCTACGCTGCCGCCAAGGAGTACGTCGAACTGGACGACCTCCTGGGTCGGGCCCGGAACAGCGGGGAGGAACCACTGCTCATCGCGGTGGACACTCTGGAGGACCCCCACAACCTCGGCTCCATCCTGCGGACGGCCGACGCGGTGGGAGCCCACGGTGTGATCATCCCGAGGCACCGTAACGTCGGGCTCACCGCTACAGTCGCCAAGACCTCGGCCGGCGCGGTCGAGTACGTGCCGGTGGCCCGGGTGGGCAACCTGGTCCAGGCCCTGGAGGCGCTGAAGGCGGCGGGCCTGTGGGTAGTGGGGGCGGATCAGAGCGCTGAGCAGGAATTCACCAGGGCCCGCCTGACCGGGCCACTGGCGGTGGTCATCGGGGGAGAGGGGACCGGCCTCAGCCGGCTGGTCCGGGAGAGGTGCGACTTCCTGGTCCGCCTGCCGATGCGCGGGCGGGTCAACTCCCTGAACGCCGGGGTGGCGGCGGCGGTGCTCCTGTACGAAATCGTGCGGCAGAGGGCCGCTTCCCCGTAAGCACGGGCGGCCCTCGCCGGGGAGGGTCGCCAGGTGCGGAGGCGCGCCAGGATATTCCCCGTCCTCGCCCTGGCCATCTCCGCCGCAGCGCTCGGCGGGGTGGCTGGGGCGGCCGCTTTTCTCCTCTCCGGTGGGGGGCGGATCCTGCCCGGGGTGCGGATGGGTGGGCTGCCGGTGGGAGGCCTGACTCGGTCCCAGGCCCGGGCGCTGCTCGTGGAGTACGACCGGCAGGTGGTCCAGCGCCCGGTCTTCCTCGCTCTTCCCGAGCGGCCCCTGACCCTGTGGCCCCGCGACTTCGGCCTCGGCCTGGACGTGGAGGCGACGGTGGACCGGGCGTTTCAGGTGGGGCGCCGCGGCTCGCTCGGCGAACGGGCCCTTATCCTCCGCCGCCTCCGGTCGGGTGGAGTCGCGGTGGCACCGGTCCTGTGCGGGGGTGAAAGCTCCTTGCGCCGGTTCTTGGAGGGCCTCTGCACCGAGGTGGGGCAGCCTCCGCGCAACGCCCGCTTCGATCCGGCCACGGGTGCACTGGCGCCGGAGGCGCCGGGCCGGGAGATCGCCCTGGCTGACTCGTACCGCCGTCTCCGAGCCGCCTTCGCCTCACCGGTAGGTCGGGAGGTGGCTCTGGTCGTCCGGCCGGTCAGCCCCCGAGTCACGCTGGCTGAGCTCCGCCGGGCAGGCATCCGGCAGCTCCTGGCTAAGTACACCACCCGCTTCGATCCGGGCGACGCCAACCGGGTGCACAACCTCTGCCTCGCCGCCCAGGCTCTGGACGGCACGCTTCTCCGCCCGGGCGAGATCCTGTCCTTCAACCGCACGGTGGGGGAGCGCACCGAAGCCCGCGGCTACCGCCCGGCGCCGGAGATCGTCCAGGAGAGGTTCGTAGCGGGTATCGGCGGAGGAACCTGCCAGGTCTCTTCCACCCTGTACAATGCCGCACTGCTGGCCGGGCTGGAGGTGCGCGAGCGCACCGCCCACTCCCAGCCTTTGGGCTACGTCCCGCCCGGCCGGGACGCAACCGTCTACTACGGCCTAATCGACCTCAAGATCCGGAACAACCGGCGCCGGCCGGTGGTGTTCGCCACGACGGTCGGCCGGGACACGTTGACGGTCGCGGTCTGCGGACAGAAAGAGGACTCCCCTGAGGTGAGATTGGAGTTGAGCCCGCTCGTGCCGGTGGAACCCGGGCCGGAGCTGGTCGAGGTCGATCCCGCTCTTTCTCCTGGTGAGCGGGTGGTCGTCGAGGAGGCGCGCCCCGGTTACCGGGTCAAGCTGTACCGGCGCTACTACCGGGAGAGCCGGCAGGTGGCCTCCGAGGTGGTCTCCGAGGATTATTACCCCCCGCGTCCGCGGCGGGTGAAGGTCGGCCCACCGCCGGCGAACGCCGCGAAAAGCCCGTCCCGCCAGGTTCTGCCGGTCCCGCCCGACGTTGACTTGTCCCCCTCTGTATTGTATAATTAGGTTGACTTCAGACGAAGCGGTCCGAAGCAGGCGGGATGCTGCTTTTGGACTTTTGGGCAGATCATGAGAGGTCCCCGCGGATCATGCGGCAGTCCGTTCACATCTCCGACCAATGAGTGCAGATTCCCACTGCTACGGTTCCTTGGAGGTCAGGGCGGTAACCCGTCGCGCGTCTTTTGGAAGACCGCATCATGGGGGGAGGCGACACGGTGGGAGCGTCGCAGGCCATCAAGCGCTTGTACCGGAATTACGAGGACATGAGCGACGAAGAGGTCGTCGAGCACGCGCGCAGCAATGATGACATCGCCCTGGAATTCCTGATCAACAAATATAAGAACTTCGTGCGGGCCAAGGCCCGGTCCTACTTCCTCATCGGAGCGGACCGGGAAGACATCATCCAGGAGGGGATGATCGGGCTCTACAAGGCTATTCGTGACTTCCGGTCAGACAAGCTGGCCTCGTTCCGCGCTTTTGCCGAACTCTGCATCACCCGGCAGATCATCACCGCCATCAAGACGGCAACGCGCCAGAAACACATGCCGCTCAACTCGTACGTTTCGCTGAACAAGCCGATCTACGACGAAGAGTCGGACCGGACCCTGCTCGATATCCTCTCGGGGGTACGGGTCACCGACCCGGAGGAACTGATCATCAACCGCGAGAACTATGTGGACATCGAGTCGAAGATGGGGGAGTTCCTGTCGGACCTCGAGTGGCAGGTGTTCATGTTCTACCTGGAAGGGAAGTCCTACCAGGAGATCGCCGAGGACCTGCACCGCCACGTCAAGTCGATCGACAACGCTCTCCAGCGGGTGAAGCGCAAGCTCGAACGGTACCTCGAAAAGCGCAACGGCCAGGAGGCGCGCGCCTAGCGACCGCTCGCCGCCCAGTCGGCCTCGGCGGCACATCAAAAGAAACTCTGAGCTACGGCGAGGGCCGTGGCTTTTTTGTTGGTGCCCGCAACAGCGGCGAGCCGTCGCTGTCTGAAGACTTGATCCCGCCCCGGGCTAGGGCGCTTCTGGAAGAAAGGCAGCAGACAGCGATACCTGCGCTGGCCAAGGATGGAGCCATGGTTCAGGCCATCGAGCAGGCGGTCCACCGATTGCCGACGGGGCATCGACTCTTTCTCGGGGATTGCCGGAACATGGAGGAAGTCCCTGAGGAAAGCGTCCATCTGGTGGTCACTTCACCGCCCTACTGGACGCTGAAGGAGTACCCCGCCAGGGAAGGCCAAGCGGCACGTTTTCCGGGTTCTGGTCCCCGGCGGCCGGCTGGTTGTGGTGGTGGGCGACGTGTGTCTACCCCGGCGCCGTATCCGCAGCGTGCTTCGCCACGGCGCGTCACCGCCTTGAACACAGCAGTTACCGACTGGAGCTGGCGGTTATCCTCCGATGCGGTCAGGGAGTTCTGGGAAACCAGGCAGCGTCAAGCCGAGTGCCGTAACCGGCGGGAAGCAGATGGACGGCAGCAGGTGATGACTGTTGACGGGGATGTACGCGGAATAGTAGACCCGCTTCAGGTTGACCTTCTGGTACAGTCGCTCGGCCAGGTGGATGATCTGAAAAATCGGTCTCCCGCATTGCACCGGCGATGAGTTGGGTGCTCTGCCCGGCGGAGATAAAAGCGGGGGAGTGGCGGAAGCGCGTTGCCTCCTCCCGATGGGCCCGGATCTCGGAGCCGATGAAGGCCATTGGGGCCAGGAGCGCCTGGTGAGTCTTGCCCGGCGCCAGGGTGGCCAGGGCTCTTTCCGAGGCGAACTCGATGTTGACGCTGAGCCGGTCGGCGAACAGCTGGAGTCCCTCTTCCAGCCTGAGCCTGCGCACGACCCGAAGCATCGCCTCCATCCGGCCATCGGCGGCCCAGCTATGGCAGATGCCGACCGGTGAGGTGGCCGAGTTACCCAACCCCCGGCCGTCGTTTTGGCGGGTGCCGCCGCGAGACCAGCGGGCCATGTTGGAGGCCTTCGGGAAGGTGTTGTGGAGCCTGCAGAGAACAGGGTCAGGAAGGAAAGGGAGGCTGGTGGCTCATGTACGCCGCGCTTGGCTTGATCGCGCTGGCGTTGCTCTTTTTCCTGACGATCCGACCCTGGTATCTCCGGTGGGGCGCCACCGCGGCAGAGGCGCAGCAGGCCATGCCGGGGGATGAACTGGTCCCGGAGCCGAAGCTGGCGGCTACCCGGGCGATCACCATCAACGCCCCGGTGGAGCGGGTCTGGCCCTGGCTGGTCCAGGTCGGCTACGGCCGGGCCGGCTGGTATAACCACGACTGGATCAACCGCCTGCTGGGCGTGGCGGACTACTACGAGGGGCACCGCTCCTCCAGCCGGATCCTCCCACAGTTCCAGGACTTGAAGGTGGGAGACCTCGTGCCGATGGCGAAGGGCTTCGGCTGGACGGTCCAGGCCCTCGAACCCCAGCGCCTGCTCATCTTTCTTGCCCGGATCGACTTCACTACCGGCAACCCCTTCGCGCTGACCGGCCCCCGGCCGGAGAAATACCTGAACAGCAGCCAGGTGATCTTGCTGGAGCCGGCGGACGGGCGGACCGCCCGGATGGTCGTCCGGGACCGGATGGACTTCGCCATGGGTGGTCTGACCTGGCTGAACTATGTCCTGGAACCGGGGTATTTCATTCAGGAGTCGGCCTTCATGCGGGGCGTGAAGAGACGGGCCGAGCGGCTGCATCTCAAAAGTCCTGCACGGCCTTGAGCCCGCAGAACCTGCTGGACGACTGTCCGAGAGAGAGCCCCAGGTCCAGGTCGAAATGGAGGTCCGAGGGCCCCATCTTCTTCGGCCACTGCAACCTGGCCTGCCTCTTCTGCCAGAACCACGACATCAGTTGTGCGGGGGCCGGGGGAGGAGGTCGAGCCGGGGCACCGCCAGGTGAGCGAGCTCGGTGGTCCTAGACGGCCGGCAGCTCCCGGGTCAAGCCCAACAGGGCAGAGAGGCCAGGGGAGAGCCACTTGTCCTTATGCCGCACCTAACGCCATCGGTTCCAGGCGCAGGGCTTCGGCGACCAGGTCGGGGGAGGCGACCGGCCGGTCCAGAAGGAAGGCGACGTCCAGCGCCCCGCTGCGGAGCCCCGCCCGGATGCCTGCCCGGGCCACCACCCGGAAGACCTTCGACTGGAGCAGTTCCACGGGCGTCTCCCCTTGGGCGGGGATACTATTGAGGAGAACGATGGGTTTCATCTGAACTATCGCATACGTCAATCCATCTCCCATGATACACTAAGACCGGAAAACATTCCATCAGGAGGCTGCCATGAGTAGCAAACCGTACTTTGATCAGGTGGCCGCCGAGTGGGACAGCCTGCGACAGAGCTTCTTCTCCGACGCCGTCCGGGAGAAGGCACTGGCGGTGGCGGGCGTCCGGGCGGGGGAACTGGCGGCCGACATCGGAGCCGGGAGCGGCTTCATCACCGGGGGACTCCTCGCCCGAGGGCTGCGGGTGATCGCAATCGACCAGTCTGAGGCGATGCTCGGGGAGATGAGGCGGAAGTTCACCGGCGCCGGAGACGTGCAGTACCGGGTGGGTGACGCCGAACGCCTTCCGCTTCCGGAGGGAGCGGTGGACTACGCTTTCGCCAACATGTGCCTTCACCACGTTGAGTCGCCGCCCGCTGCCATCAGGGAGATGGCCCGGATCCTCCGCCCCGGCGGAAAACTGGTCCTCACGGACCTGGACGAACACCGCTTCCGCTTCCTCGTCGAGGAACAGCACGACCGCTGGATGGGGTTCAAGCGGGACGACATCCGGCAGTGGTTCAGCGAGGCGGGGCTCCAGAACGTGGCGGTGGACTGCGTCGGCGAGAACTGCTGCGCCAACTCGACTTGCGGCTGTGAGTCCGCCAGCGTGAGCATTTTCGTCGCCTCCGGCGAGAAGCCGTAACCGCCAGCCGCTGAAGGTTTTTGCCAATAGCCGGCGGAGTTAACCCTCGAAGGTTAACTTCGCCGAATTAACTTTGTGGGGTTAAGGCGGCAGGGGGAGCCGATTGCTGGTTTGGTGTCTCTGGCGGGCGCGCTCGCGCAGGCCGTCAATCTGGCGCCGCCCCGCATCATGGTTGGCTCTTCAGAGGCCCTCACCGCTCATTGCACCACTCCGCCGCGGTCTGCCCGGTGCAGGCGATCAGGCTGGAGGAGTGAGCCTTAAGGCTCGCGCCGGTGAGACTCGGGGGCGGGTGACGGCACCTCGGACGGAGAGGCGGCCTCCGTCAACGGGGTAATCTCCGCCAGGCTCACCGTGAACTTGACCCCCACGTCGAGCGGAGATTCCTCAGGCGGAACCACCGCGACCGCCATTTCCAGGTCGAGCAGACTCAGCAGGCCGTTCTCCAGGCTGAACTCGGTTCTTCCCCGGAGCTTGGCCTGCACGTCGGAGCGCACCTCAGCCTTCGCCGCCTTGTTCTTATCTGTCGCACCTATAGCCGTCCCGGCGAGGTCGAAGCTGAGGCGGGTCAGCACGACGTATACGTCCCGGTGCTCGTCGGGGCCGGCGAATTCCACCTCCACCGCGACTTCGTCTTTCCCCTCGCGCTGCTCGCGGGGCATGACTATGCTGAAGGTGATCAAGGTTCCCCGGCGAAGCTCACGCAGCGCCTCGACCAGGGTGGGGCGGGCCTCTCCGCTGGTAGCGGTCTGGGGTATGGCGTTCAGGCGCGACCGCAGCTCCTCCAGCATCTCCTCGGGCAGAGCCAGGTCGAGGTCGACTAGCCGGCCGCGTTCATCGAAGACCAGGGTGGCCTTCTGGCCGACGAACCCGTCCAGGGCCTCGTCTAACCCGGGAACGCCGGGGGCCGCCAAGCGATCGAGGGAGAGTTCCACTTCCTGGAGCCCGTCCTCGTTCCGCCGGCGGAAAGCGAGGCAAAACTCGCCTTCCACAGGCCAGGAACCGATCATCTGGCCTGCTCGGCTGGCCGAGATCTTGGCCTCCAGGGCGTACCGGGCGCGGTAGCCCTCCAGGCTCTCCTGCGCCGCCGCCGGAACTGCCCCCAGAAGCAGCGCCAGGGCCAGGACTAGCGTCCAGAAGAGCTTCAGCTTGATCGCACGCATGTGTGGACCTCCTTGCCGATTTCTACTCTGCCAAGGCCTTTCGGATGCGGGCCGCCGCCTCGTCCACGTCTGCCGCCGAGACGTCCTTGTGGGTGACGAAGCGGGCGACGGTCGGACCGAAGGCGACCGCTTTGACGCCGGCCTTCTGGAGCTTGGCCAGGAAGGCCTCGCCGGAGAGGTTAGTCCCGGAGAAGTCCACCAGCAGGATGTTCGTCTGGACCCGGGCGAGGTCCACCCGGAGGCCTGGCACCTCGCTGAGGAGCTCCCCGAGCCGGTGGGCGTTGGCGTGATCCTCGGCCAGCCGTCCGACCATCTCCCGCAGGGCCACGAGCCCCGCTGCGGCGAGGATCCCCGCCTGGCGCATCCCGCCGCCGAACAGCTTCCGGTGCTTGCGTGCCCGGGCGATGAACTCGCGGCTGCCGGCGAGCAGTGAGCCGACCGGAGCGGCCAAGCCCTTGGAAAGGCAGAACATCACCGAATCCGCCTGGCGGGTGAACTCCCGCACGTCGTACCCGACTGCGGCGGCGGCGTTGAGATCCTCGCCCCGTCCAGGTGGACAGCGAGCCCCCGGGAGTGAGCCAGGCCGGCCAGGGCCGCCAATTCCGCCGGAGGCAGGACCGTTCCGCCGGCCCGGCGTTCTCATAGTGGAAGATGTGGGACTCAGAGTCCACGATCACCTCGTCGCCCCGGCTGGTGTGGGCGGCGAGCGCCACCTGATTCCCCATGGTGCCGGAGGGGACGAAGAGGGCGGCCTCCTTGCCCACGAGGTCCGCCCCGACCGCTTCCAGCTCGTTGACGGTCGGGTCTTCGCCGAAGACGTCGTCGCCCACCTCCGCCTCGGCCATCGCCCGGCGCATGGCCGGCGTCGGTCGGGTCACGGTGTCACTGCGCAGATCGATAAAGGCCACAACGGTCACCCCTTCACCGCTAGATACGGCGTCGAGGTGGCCGCTTCCTGCGTTGTCAAAAGCAGGCAGGGGTGAGTACGAAGACTTTCATGAGTCCACTCCTGGTGGTATAGTGTTGGTGAAACTTCCAGCAGCCATGCCTGCTTCTGCCCAAATCAGACAAGCTGGAGTTCAACACCTTGAAGGAGGGGTCGGCGGTGCTGGACCGCCTGAACCTGAGTGGGACCTGGCAGTTGAGAGCGGTGGAGGAGTTCTCGGCGGCGGTGCGCCAGGCTCCCTGGCCGGGGGATGGCTGGCTGGAGCAAGAGCTGCCCGCCCACTGGCAGGAGCACCCCGCCCTTGAGCAGTACACGGGCCGGGTGGTCTACCGCCGCCGGGTTGTCTCCCGGCCGGAGCCGGGCCGACGGTACTTCCTCCGCTTGAACGGGGTCTTCTACCGCTACTCCGCCTACCTCAACGGGTGCCTCCTCGGGGCGCACGAGGGATACTTCGCCCCCGCCGACTTCGAAGTGACGGGGCAGCTCACCGGCGACGACCTGCTACTCCTCGAGGTGGAGTGCCCCCCGGAAACCCGCAAACTTGGAAAGCGCCTCATCACCGGCATCTTCTCCCATTGGGACCACCTGGACCCGATGATTGAGCCGGGCGGGGTGTGGCTCCCGGTCGAGCTGCTCGTCACCGGTCCGGCCAGACTTGCCTGGATGGGAGTGGAGACCCGCGGCTTCGACACACGCAGCGCCAAGGTTCGGGTTTTGCTGGACGTCGACGCCGTCGAAGCCGCCGACCCGCTGGTGACCCTCGCCTTCACGCCGGCCAACTTCGTGGGGGAGACCCAGGTCTTCAAGTTCCGCGCCCCGCTGCAGCCTGGGATGAACCGGCTATCCTACCAGTGCGAAATCGAGCAATACCGTCTCTGGTGGCCCCGCGGCCTGGGAGAGCCGCATCTCTATGAGGTCGAGGCGACTCTGGCCGGCCGGGACGGGGCGAGCCTCGACCGGCTGAAGGTGCGGACCGGCCTGCGCACCGTGGCTCTCCGCAAGTGGGTCTTCTACGTCAACCAGGAGCGGCTGTTCATCAAGGGGAACAACTACCCGCCGCCGGAGGCCCGGTTGAGCCGGGTGACCAGGGAACGAGCCGAGGGCGACCTGAAGCTGGCCGCGGCGGCCCACATGAACATGCTGCGGGTCCACGCTCATATTGACCATCCGGTGTTCTACGAGGCGGCGGACGAGCAAGGGATGCTGCTCTGGCAGGACTTCCCTCTGCAGTGGCTGTACGCCCGGGAGGTCATGCCGGAAGCGGAGCGCCAGGTGCGGGAGATGGTGCGCCTCCTGGGGAATCACCCCTCGATCGCCCTCTGGTGCATGCACAACGAGCCGGTCTACATGGTCGACACGAAGGACGAGAGCTTCGGGCGGGCACTCAAGACCGATTTCAGCGTCTTCGTCTATAGCTGGAACCGGGACGTGATGGACCGGCGGCTCGCCCGGGCGGCCCGCCGGGAGGACCCCTCCCGCCCGGTCCTTCGGGCCTCGGGTGAGATCGCCCTCCTCCACCGGGGAGGGGACACCCACTGGTATTTCGGCTGGTACAAGACGCACGGGCCGCTTCGCCTCTTCGACCTGGTCCGCCGCCTTGTCCCGCGGAACATCCGGTTCCTCTCGGAGTTCGGGGCGCAGAGTTTCCCCAACAAGGAGAGCGCCGTTCGCTTCATGGCCTCCGACCTGGCCCGGCTCGACTGGGAGACCCTTGCCCGTCGGCACTCGGCGCAGCCCGATATCATGCGCCTTTGGCTCGACCTCGACGCCTGCCGGGACCTGGAGACCCTCATCGCCCTGACTCAGTGGTATCAGATGCGGTTGAACCAGTTCTACATCGACCGGCTGCGCTTCCACAAGTACCGGCCCACCGGCGGCATGCTCGCCTTCAGCTTCGCCGACCCAAACCCCGCCGTCTCCTGGGCGGTGGTGGATTACTGGCGCGTGCCGAAGGCCTCCTATCACCACCTGGCCCGCTGTTACCACCCCGAGTACGTCTTCACGCTGCTCGACAAGGACACGTACCGTCCGGGAGAGACGGTCCGCCTTCCGGTCTACCTTACCAGCGACTCGCTGCGCAGCTACCCCCAGGTCGAGGCGCGGGCGAGGGTCATCGGACCGGCAGGCGACGAAGTGGCGGCCGGCCGCTTCTCCGCCCGGCTGCCGGCCGACGCGCGCGCCTTCTCTCCGGGGGAACTGAGCTTCATTCCTGCGATCCCGGGGAAGTACCTCGTCCTCCTGGACTTGGAGTATGAGGGTGAGGTGTTCCGGAACAGCTATGAGGTGTTCGTCGCCGACCGGCCTCCCGTCCGGTGGGGGCCTGAAGTCCTCAGCGCTCCGACAGTCGATTCGGCCCGGCCCTGAGTTGACGCTTTCTTCCGGAGAGTGTTATACTTACTTCGCCCGGAAGGCAGTCGGCTGGCGTAGCTCAACTGGCAGAGCAGCCGCCTTGTAAGCGGCAGGTTACGGGTTCGAGTCCCATCGCCAGCTCCAAAGAGAAGTAAAGGCCCCGAGCCGGAGGCGGTTCGGGGCTTTTGTCTTGCGGCCGGAGCATCATCCGGATGCCGGTGGCCGGAAGTCGTGGAGGAGGGACATCCTGAACACCTTCAGGCAAACCGTAATCCGCTCAGTTTGCCCGGTTGAAACTGCTGCAACCAGATCCGGGATAAGCTGCAGCCAGATAAGCAACGACCAGACCAGGCGGTGGACGGCAGTACCGTGCTTCTTCATCAGCAACCCACTGCCGCGCTTCGCCTCATAGTAGGTGCGGGGGTTGAACCCTCGTCCACTGCTCATGGCGCCGTAGTGGATGATCTGGGCGTCCGGGGTGTAGTACACTTTCCACCCCTTCTTGAGGATGCGCCAGCAGAGTTCGAGGTCCTCGGACCCGAAGAAGAAGTCCTCGTCCAGCCCGCCGACCTCTTCGCAGGCGCGCCGCCGCAAGAGCATGCACGCCCCGGAAACCCACCCATTACGTAAAGCCTTCACCTTACGAGAGGTGGCCGGCCGGGAGAAGAGGAACCCGTAAGCGAAGCACGTCACCATCTTTCCTGAAGGGCTGAGATGGGAACAGCCGACCACCCCGGCGTTTGGATGGGAGTCCGCAAATTGTACCAGGCGGTCGAAACAGCCCGGCAGGACCACCGTGTCGCTGTTCAGCAACAGCACGTAGCGGCCCGTGGAGAGCCTGATTCCCTGGTTACAGGCGGCGCTGAACCCGAGGTTCTCCGGGTTGGCCTGCACTACTACCTCGGGGAAGCGACTTCGGACCATGTCTGGGGATCCGTCGGACGAGTTGTTGTCGACCACGATCACCTCGTATTCGACCTGCGGTTCCGCGGCGTGTATGGATTCCAGGCACTCCTTCAGGAGCTCCCTGGTGTTGTAGCTGACTATGATGACCGACAGGTCCACGACCCAAACCTCCCCGGTGGAACCCGCCTTTTCATTCGCCGGCTGCAGGCTCGACCCTTCTCCCTGTTCACAAGAAAGAGGCTGCCCCATACTTTGGGACAGCCTTTAAATGCTGGTTGCGGGGGCAGGATTTGAACCTGCGACCTCCGGGTTATGAGCCCGACGAGCTGCCAGCTGCTCCACCCCGCGTCGTTAATATATTTAATCTATTGAGTTTTTTAACTGGAGCGGGTGATGGGAATCGAACCCACGTAGCCAGCTTGGGAAGCTGGAGCTCTGCCATTGAGCTACACCCGCGGGAAACTTCCCTTAATTCAGCTTTTTGATTATACAACATCCGTCAGGCGATGTCAACTGGAAGTGCCAGCTGCTGTGTTTATCGTGTGATAATGTCACCTTGTTAATTATCGTGATATAATGTCACCTATGAGAGGCAAGGTGCTAATGTCACAAGAAGAGATTAAGAAGTATACTGTGATCCAGGACAGCTTAGAAGGCAAGCTCTCTGTAAAGGAGGCAGCGGCAACACCATGCCATTGGCAAACACCAGGACCGCTTCCAACACGTAAGCGTAATACTGCCATTCCCCGTCTTTGCCCTGGACCTTGCGGAAAAGATAGCGTTCGTCCCAACATTCCTTCATAACATATTTTTGTGTGCCGTCGATGGCTACAAGGCACCTGTTCTTATGCAGAAGATGCCTAAACTTCTTTCTGCGTATTAAGTGCCTCAACAAATCTAAGTAACAGCTTTCAATCCGGTCCACATCCATCCCCTCCAACAGGCGGCATAGAGTATCTCAAACAAGAGGATACCATAGAGCATCATCACTGACATCTGGTGTTTAATTTATTTTGATCCCGGGGGTCAGGAATGTGGGATAATTTTTCTAAAAGCTCCGGCAGCAATTGATAAGCAACTTTGAGTTTCTCTTCGGTGGCAGCCTGTAGTGCTTCCTGCTCTCCCTCCGTTGTTTTATGGCTACTTTTGCGGTTGCTGCTTTCTCCGCTCGCTCATTGGCCACCCCCGCTTTCTCCACGCAGTATTGCCCGGAAATCACGATGCAGGGGATACACATAGATTTGTTTGGGGGTAGATGGATATTGTTTGTACCGGTCCATCCGGCCCCTTCCCGCTGTCCATCCCAACATTACCCAGTTCGCTGCCTTGTAACAGGTGCCCCGGTATTTTTCCGGGTCCACAAAGGTTTCCAGCAACACCGGGCTGTAGCCATAACGGTCATGCCAGTCGTAACCGATACGCTTTGCCGCTAAGGATAAAGCTTTGCTGGCCAGATTTTTTACATGAACCCACGGGAAGATGAGAAAACGGGTGTTGTTGACAACCAAGTGCAGCCTCTTGCTGCGGTCGGTTGCTGTCCACCCAATCCAATGGTCCCGGGCCTCCAGTGCCCAGGCGGCCGCAGAAAACAGAAGGCAGCCAAGTGGCTGACCACGGTCAGATAATATGAAGTAACGCTGGTGCGCGCCAAAAGGCAACCTGTAGCCAAGGGCGTGATAGCGTTCAACATATTGGTTCCAAAGGCTTACCTCGTATCTGTCCAATACAGGCTTCAATTCAGATCCCACATCCGCCAGATTGCCTGTGATGTCGGCAGGAGCGTCTGTCTTTGCCGTCGGAATGACTCGCCTGGACGTTCTATTGCCTGGGCTCCGCTTTTCGGGTAGTTTTATCTTGCCCTCAGAATTCAGTCGATCTAAAAGCTGAATACAAGATTCAACCTTGTTGCGGCCGTTTGGCGCCACCCATTTGAGATTTTCACAGATCGTGTTTGCCAGTTCTGTCCGACTGAGTTTGGGAAACCTTCGTACGGTTTCAGTCACTATCCAGAGATCCAAAGCTGTAAATTCGCGCCCAAATAAAAGGATAGTCTGATTGTCTTTGGTTTTTATCATAGTGTGGGCCTCCTATATCTACACTTTCCCACACTAATTATCTCATAATTCTTTTGAAATGTCCAGCCCCCTTGGCGACAAATTTTTTCTGCCTTGCCATCTAAATCCTTAACAGGCAAGCCTTTCTTAACTCATGCGTCAGTTATGGCCAGCCCTTAATTGGCAAACGTGTGGAAAAATGTGCAGTTTAAGTCCTTCCCCACTGATGTACTGCTGCCCGGATGGTGGTCAGATGCTTTGGTTTCCACCTGCCGGTGGCGTAATACGTCGTACTAAGCAACATGCCAATAAAGGAACTGGCAGCAATGGCTAGCCAGACTCCACTGACACCCATCGGCACTGCAAATAATTTTGCCAAAGGCACCCTGACACCCCAAAGTGTTATCATGGTAAAAAGCATGGCGGGGAAGGTATCGCCAGCTCCTCTAAGCACACCGTTTGTAACATAACCGATAGACAGCGGGATGTAGGACAGGGCTGCGATACGTAAATATTGTTTGCCGACCAGAATAATACTTTGATCTTTGGTAAACATGCCGAGAATCAATTCCGGGAAGAACAGGGCAAGTGAAGAAAACAGGGTTCCCGTAGCAATAACCAGCAGCCAGGACCACTTTAGTGTTTCTTTTATATTATGCTCATTACCTGCTCCGATATTTTGGGCAGTTATGGTGGTAACAGCGGCTGTAATTGACATAGCTACGGCGATAGCCATTTTATCCAGGCTGGTGGCGATACCGTATGCGGCCACAGCCAATGTTCCGAACGAATTTATAATAGACCCCAAAAACATTGATGCCATTGCAATTACAGTTGCTTGTACGCCAGTGGGAATACCAATTTTCAGTGTTCTGACCATCAGTTCCTTACTATATTTTAAATCTCTGAAATGTAAGCCGGCTGTCATTGTATTTTTGGCAAAGTAAGCAAATGACGCCAGAAAGGCTATAAACTGGGATATGACAGTGGCCAGTGCCGCGCCGTACAGTCCAAGCTCCGGGAAAAATCCCAGACCCAAAATAAGGAACGGGTCCAGGATAATGTTAAATGCAACTGAAACGGCCAAAAACAAAAGTGGTGTTCTGGGATCGCCCAACCCTTTTAACACGGCGCTTATACCATTGTAACCAAAAAGAAAGATCAGACCGCCAAGCAGAATTACCAGGTAGCCGGAGGCTGCAGAAATAATTTCCGGCGGCACATTCATCATCTGCAAGATGGCCTTGTTAAAAATTATGCCTGCTGCTGATATCAGAAAACCTGCCACTGAAAGCAAGATAAACGAATTATATATTGTTTCCATTATTTTTTTTGGGTTTTTGGCACCTGCATACTGTGATACCAATACAGTTGTGGCCATGGCAAGACCCATCACCAGCGAAACCAGCAAAAATATAACCGGGAAGGTGACCGCTACAGCACCCAGGGCACCGGGGCCAAGAAACCTCCCCACCCAAATCCCGTCCATAGCGGTATTAATCGATTGTAAAATGTTTCCGATAAACATAGGGACGGAAAAATTCAAAATGTGGGCCAGCATGTTGCCCCGGGTTAAATCACGGGCATACTTGTCAAGCAAAAAGCATCACCTTTTCTATTGTTAGCTTGATGGCAGGGGCTGTCCGATTTAAGACAGCCCCTTTGGCATTTATCGCAAAATACGGCTGATTATATCCCTGAAACATTCCTGCGCGCTACGCAGATCCTCATCGTTTGGGTGGTTTTTGGCCTTTTCATGACGGGCGGCCCGCTCCGGTGTTAAGGCATGGGGATGATCGGGTGGCAGTTTTGCTAATGCTTCCGTCAGCCTGGGATCAATTTTCCCCTGGCAAAGGAAATCACCAACAATTTGGTTATCCCTCTCCACTGTTTTCCTGGCATTATTCATGCTGTTGATACCATGCCAAGAATCCGGTTCCGCTCCCAATGTGCCAAACAGCGCTACTTTTTTGCCTTTGATGGTGTCCATATATTCTTGCGCTTTTTTATCGGCATTTTCTCTGTCCACCCAAAAGCCGAGCGCTATAAAATCATAACTGTCCGGTGGCGGCGCCTCCTCCACAGGATAGATTTTTGCACCTTCAGGCATTACTTCATAAATCGCTTCCGCCACTTTTTTGGTATTGCCGGTTTTGCTGGAGTATACTACCAATGACTTCAACTTAAAGCCCCTTTCTAAAATCTGGCTTTCAGAGCTTTACGGTTGGCGTGGATCTGATTAAGTATGGTTTCAATCAGATAAACAGCCCCGTTAAACCCCATAAAAGGCGTGTTATCATAAATGCGGCAATAATGCCGGGGATTAGGGTTTGCCACCTGCACCCTGGCAGGTACATGGGCTCCCATTTCCAGTAACACACCGTCACCCAAAAGAAGCTCTGGTGCTACCGAGTTGATTATCCCCTCCTTTTCTTCCTCGCCGGGATTGATGACCAGCTTTTTTTCCAGCGGGCCGGTGGACGGACGGTAGCCTTTTCCGCGCAGGCTGTGGTTAACTATGACCTTTTCGATATTAATCATAATCTCTTCTGTAAGGAAGGGGTAAATATCCGTCACAAAGTCATATGTGCCAGCTAAAACGACGTTTAAGTTGTTGTAATTGAACAAGACCTGGTTAATTTTCATCAGGTACTTTTTGCCCGTTTCCATTTGCTGATAGAGGTAGATATCGTTTGATTTAAGAGAGAAGGCTTTGGCAACATTTCGCACCCACTGTAATGTCCCCCTGAAGCCATAGGGGCAACCGACATAATAGTCCATACCGAATTTTTGTTTAAGAATTTCTGCGCAATCGCTCCCTTCCGCCCTTAAAACCAAGTTGAATCCAGCCCTGGCTGCACCTTCAATTTGCTTCACAGATGAGCCGGCGGTGAATACGCTGTTAAGCCTAAGGCCAAAGCAATCCGTCATGATGGTTTTCACTTCTTTGCAGTCAGCGGCAAAATTGTATAAATCAATGTTGCTGCCAATGATGTTATACGTATGCTCCAGTTTTTCCTCAGGCGCCCTGACCAGTTTTTCGGCAAGTGTGGTGAGCACTTCCCTGATGCCTACGGGATAATCGCCGCGGAAGCCGCCGCCGGTAAAGCAGATCAGCCTGGCCCCTATTTCCTTCTGTAACCCATCACAAATGCGCTCAATATCTGTGCCTGTGATAGCAGCTATAGTTGAAGCCAACACAAATATTACCGGCGGTTTGTGCACGGCGTCCACTTCCCTGATGGTTTCCTCCAGGCGGGTAGTGTCCCCCATAATTATGTCGTTCTCGTCCATGTGGGTGGTAAAAAGCCGCGCTTCCAGCTGGGAATTAAACTGCATCAGTCCTTCCAACGCGTAATGGGTGGTGCCGGCAGGACCATACTCTATGATACAGGCATCTTTAATGCTGGCCAGCGCCCACAGGGTACCCATCCTGTCCGATGGTTGCGGCAGGTATTTATAAAGCCGCATAGTGACGGCGCTCCTTTCCAACCATATTCTCAAAGGCCCGGACTGAGTCAGCCAGGGTGCTCAGCACCAGTACAGGAACTTCAAAGCCCAACTTTTTTGCCACCCCGTCCATGGCCACCTGGACAATCCCTTTCTCCATCAGAGTGACGGGATTTTCATGGCCGATATAGATATCTGGCTGTAAAACACCATAGAGCTGCTGAAGGGGAGCAATGTTGGCAATACGACATACATGAGGGTTATGGCCCATATCCAGGATCTCCCTGATATAGGTGTGGTCATTGACGTATAAGTCTCTGGCCTGGAGCAGAGTCGGAATCATTCCCAGGCTGCAGAGGAAGCTGCAAAGCTCAAAGGCCAGTAAAGGGGTATTCCCGTAAATGAATGACTTGCCATACAGAACAGCTCCATATGTTTTTACGTCTTCCTCAGCCTGTATTCGCAGCTGCATGATGTCCTCATCCAGGCATATCCCAAGTTTCATGGCCACTTCCCGGTAACAACCCGAAATTCTGTCCAGGTTTAAATATTTATCAAAGTATACATAATACTACAGCGAAAAGTAGTGGACAAAGCTGATTTTTTGTATTAGAATAACAATTAAGGGTTCGGT
>DYFA01000050.1 GCA_020725425.1 Aneurinibacillus sp. | reverse complement strand
TCGCGCCATCGGAGCGGCCCTCCTTCATGCCTTTTCCACCTGCAACAGCGGAGGGCGGCTGTGGAGCCGCCCCCTCCCTCCTGCTGGATTTGGTTCAACTGCGCTTCAATCCCACTCGACCACGCATCCCGCCAGCTTGGCGTACCGCTCGAAGTCAGCCACCCGCTCAGCCGGCACCAGGAACTCGGCCTCGCCCTCGCCCTCCGCCACAAGCAGGACTCCCGGGATGATCTCCCCGATCACGCGCGCGAGCCTGTCCGGAGCCTCCGGATCCCGGCTCGACCGGCTCGCCGCCCTGGCCCTCCTCGCCTTCACCGCGCACCGCCCTCCCTCTTCAGCTTCGCGGGAGCTTTCGCCGAGCGCGGGCGGCCCGCCTGCTGGCAGGGGCCCCGGCCTGCCCAGGAGGAACCCTTGCCCCAGCTCGATCCCCAAAGCGCGGGCAAGGTGCAGCTCCTCGCCCGTCTCGATCCCTTCGGCCACGACGGTTGCGCCCAGCGCGCGCGAGGCCGCCACCACATGCTGAAGCACCGTCAGCGGGGCCCCGCCCCGGGCGGCCTGGGCCAGCAGAGGGCGGTCGACCTTCACGAAGTCCGGGCGCGCTTCCGCCAGGGCCAGCAGACGCGACTGGCCGCTGCCCACATCGTCCACCGCCAGGCGGAAGCCCGCCCCGCGCCAGCCCGCGGTCGCCCGCGCCAGTTCGCCTGGGGCGGTCGAAAAGGCGTGCTCCGTGACCTCGACCACCACCCTGCGGCGCGGCGCCCCCGCCAAGGCTTCCCGCGCCGCCCTTCCGGCCAGGAACGACTGCGGGGTCAGGTTGACGAAAAGCAGAGCTTCCGGATCGAGGAGCGGCACGGCCGCCGCGGCCATGCGGCACACCTCGGCGTCCAGCTCGCAAGCCCACCCTCCCCGAACGGCGTCGGCGAAGAACGCAGCGGGGTCGGCCACCCCCCGGAGAAGGACCTCGTACCCGGCGAGCGTGAGGTCACGCAGCCAGACGACGGGCTGGAACGCCAAGCTCGCCCCGACAGGCAGCCGCCGCACGGCAAGCGCCATACCCACCACTTCCCCCTCTTACGCTCGCGGGTGCCGCGTCAGAGGTCGTACACATCCTTCCGGTGGCCCACTACTTGGATAGTCACTTCCCTGCGGGCATCGTCGACGGTGTAGATCATCCGGTAATCGCCCTCGCGAAGCCGCCACTCGTCCCTCCCAACGAGCTTCACGGCGCCGTGCGGCCTCGGATTGTCACAAAGCGATTCCGCCGCCGCGACCAAGGCAGCCGCAACTTGCCGTGGGAGCTTGCCCATCTGCCGCTCGGCAGCGGAAGTCCATAGCACCCGGTACATGGTCAAAATCCCTCCGAAACAGGACAGAGCCGCGATTTTCATGCAGTCGCGGCTCTGTCGCTTCCGGAGCGCTGCGCTACAGCCTTAGCCAAATCGCGCTTTGATTGCTTCGTGGGGGACGGTCCCCCGCTCTTTGCCCCGCGGCCTCCTGCGCGCCCATTCCGCAAGCGCCGCAGCACGCGCCGCTTCCCACCGCCCCTGCTCCCGCTCGTAAATGCACACCCCGCTGAGCGCAACCTCCGCCCGCCACGCGGGGCTGCCCGAGGCGAATGACCGCAGGTCAACCGGCACGGCGCACGCCCGGGAGAGCTCTTCCCCGAAGGCGGCGGCGGAACCCGGCCCGCACCCGCACGCCAGATCGAGATCGCTCCCCTCCTGCTCATCACCCCGGACGAAGGATCCGTACGCCACCAAAAACTCGGCTCCGTGGCGCACTGCTGCCTCCTTGGCCTTTCCCAGGTCCAGCCCGGACGCCCAAGCCACCTCTTCCACAGTCCGTACCGGCTTGCTCATCTCTTTCCTCGCTTTCCTCGCCCCGATCTATCTTACCATCAAACGGCCCTCCACCGACGCCGCAGGCGCGCGCTCAGCGGTTGCCGCCGCGCGCGAACCGCCCCGCGGCGTCCCGGGCCACCGCCGCGCGGGGCGGAAAGCCCACAAAGTCCCCCTCCTCGACGGAGTACTCCCTCTCGAGCGGCCACAGGGCCATCTCTTCGAGCGGCACACGGTCGCCCGTCTGCGCGTCCTCCCACGCCCCCGGCGCGAAGGGTCCCGCCTCGGCCAGCGCCGGCCTGGCGGCCACGAGAAACCGCGCCACGTCCTCGTCCCCCGGCTCCAGGACCGCGCCCACCGCTTCGGCCACGTTCGCCGCCCGGCGGGCGGTCGGGCACGCGATGAGCACCACCCACGGGGCCTCGCGCCGCCTCGCGCGCAGCGCGCGGACATACCGCACGGCCTTCTCGGCCAGCCGGCCCATGTCTTCGGTCCCCGTGTCGGTCTCCACGAAGAACCTGAGCTCGCCGCCCCCCGCCACGCACGCGCCCGAAGCGTCCGGGAACAGCTCGTACCGGGCAAGGCGGGAGCCAGCGGGATCCTCCCTGCGGAACAGCCGCGCGGCCAGCCACGGCGCCTGCCACTCCACCAGCCCGCTCCGCGGGGGGTGGGACGCGCGCACGAACGCCGCAAGCAGCTCCGCGGTGCCAAGCTCGTGGGCCCCAATGTGGCTCGCCAGCCTCTCCGCCCGTTGCAGGAGCCGCCTGTCCGCCTCGATCCCCAAAAGCTTTGACGCAGCCATGCCACCCAAGACGGTGGCGATCCAGAGGGCGACCTTGGGATGGCTCCCGATCTGTACGCCCTTTGTGAATCCCTGCTTCTCCAACCTGGAAAGGGAACGCCGGACGGCGTCGGGGTGGGATCGGAGAACCAGAGCCAAGTGGCGGCAAGCCATGCAACCATACTGAAAGAGAACCAAAAGAACCCAGGTGGAAAGCGAAAGCTGGAAAGGGTCAAGCAATCGGGAAGCCATGAGCGACCCTCCCGAGCGGCAGTTTCAAGATATCATGACAGCAAAGCCCGGCTGCTTGGGGCAGACCGCAAACGAGCCGCGAACCGGACCGCAAACGGGCGGCAAACGAGCCGCAAGCAACCGGAGGGCGTCAGGGGGCGCCGCTGCCCCTTCTCCCGCGGCCGCGCGCTCCCGTGCGGCCGCGGGGTTCCCCCGGCAGATCGCCCGGCTCGGGCCTCCGCCCCGACAGCCTCGCGTCCACCTCTGCCTCGACCTCCGCCGCGTGCCGCCCGTCTTGGGCGTCAGACGCCGCCAGCGCGCGCCGCCGAACCCCCTCGTCCCCGTCCCCGACGGGGTCGCACCTCACCGTAAAGGACACCGAGGATCCGTCCGGCCCGACCGTCCTCACCGCCGCGCAGAACTGGGGCTGGTTGCACAGGTCGTGCTCGGCGAAGTCGGGCTTCAGCCACCGCGCCATCGCCTGCGCCGACGGCGCCCCGAGCTGCAGAAGCCACACCGTGTTGACGTTCCCCATGATCGCCCCCAGCACGTCCTGGGGCATCTGCTCCAGGTACTGCGTCGCCAGCACGAGCCCCAAGCCGTACTTCCGGTCCTCGGCCAGGACCTTCTCGATAGTGGGCACCGCGTAGTTGTGCACCTCGTCGCAGAACAGGAGGAACGGCCTCCTCGCCCCGGGCGGCATGTCCGCCCGGGAGAGCGCCGCGAAGTGGAACCTCACCACGAACAGCCCGAGCAGGAGCTTGAGCTCGTCCGGCCCGCAGCCGGAGCCGTCCACGAGCACGATCTCGCCCCGATCCATGGCCCGCCGCAGGTTCACCGTCGACCGCTCCTGCCCGAAGAGCAGCCGCAGCCCCCGGTAGGATGTCAGCGCGCCGATCTTGTTCAGGATCGGCCCCAGGATCTCCCCCATCCTGCCCTGGGCATCGGCAAATTCCGTCTCCCAGAACCGCTCGAGCAGGGGGTCGGGCGCGCGCCGCCTCATCTGATCCAGCACCCGCTCGCGGTAGTCTTCGTCGGAAAAGAGCGGCTGCAGGTCGAGGATAGTCTTGGGCGGCACCCTGAGCAGCGTGAGCAACCCGTTCCGCAGGAAGTGATCCATCCGCGGCCCGGTTTGGCCGGGAAACAGGGCCCTCAGCGTGGCGACGAACTCGGACGCCACGCGCTCGGCCTCGTGCGCGGCCTCCACCTCCAGGAAGTTGAACCCGCGCGGCCGCGGGGTCTGCCCGGTGGGGATCACATGCACCCTGCCCTCCATCCCCTCGGGGA
>DYFA01000049.1 GCA_020725425.1 Aneurinibacillus sp. | reverse complement strand
GAGCAGGCCCGCATCCTGGAGATGTGGGCCCGGGCGTTCGAGGCGAAATACGGCTCGGAGGGCTCGTGACGCGCACGGGCCCTCCTGCTTGAAGGCAGGGTGGTACAATGGCGACCGTTGCCTCCTTTAACGTGGCCCTGGTGGCGAGCACCGGGCGGTTCGCAGGAGCCATCTCCCGCGCCGAGCGCCAGTGGAACCAGTTCGCCAAGTCCATCCAGCGTCAGGCGAAGACGTTGCCCAAGTCGATCCAATCGGCGGTGCCGGCATCGCTTGCCCTCGGGCGCAACGTGGTGAAGCTCGGTGCGGTGGCCGGGGCGGCCCTTTCCGGCCTGGGCATCTGGGGCGTTCGCTTGGCTGCACAGTGGGAGCAAACCCAGATCGCCTTCACCACTCTGCTCGGGAGCGCCGAAGCAGCCAACCGCTTCCTCGGCCAACTCGTCGGGTTCGCCGCTCGGACGCCGTTCAACCTGACCAACATAACACAGGCCTCCAGGCAACTCCTCGCCTACGGCTTTGCCGCGGAGCAGGTCCTGCCCACCCTCTCGGCCATCGGGGACGCGGTGGCCGCCCTCGGCGGCGGTGCCGATGAGATCCAGCGGGCCGTCCTCGCCATCGGCCAGATGCAGGCCAAGGGGAAGTTGGCGGGGGAGGAAATGCGCCAGCTTACCGAGTTGGGCATACCGGCGTGGGAGATGCTTGCCGAGGCCATCGGCGTCAGCGTCCCGGAGGCGATGAAGCTCGTCGAGCGGCGGGCCATCGACGCCAGCACCGGCATCGTGGCCATGCTGGAGGGCATCAACCGCCGCTTTGCCGGGGCCATGGAGGTTCAGTCGAGGACGCTGCTTGGCCGCCTTTCGACGCTGCGGGATAACGTTGAGATCATCCTGCGGGGCCTCGGCCAGGACATCCTGCGGCTCACCCGCTTGGGAGAGCGCATCGACCGGCTGACGGAGGCTGTGAGCCGTTTCGCGGCCGCTGTTGCCCAGCACGGGTTCATCGGGGCCCTCTCCCGGGCATTTCCGCCCTGGGTGCAGGCGGCCATCGTGGGCATCGCGGGCGCAATCGTCGGTGGGCTGGTGCCCGCGATCATCGCGTGGTTGATCCCGGCATTGAAGAAGCTGGGCATCAGCCTCTGGGCCACCTTGCGCCCGCTCTTGCCCTGGATGGCGGCCGGCGCGGCGGTGGCCGTGACCGCCTACCTTCTTGCCCGTGCGTGGGGCCACCTCGGGGACGTGGCCCGCGCCGTCTGGTCCGCCATCGGAGCGATGGCACTGTACGGCGCCTCCCTGGTGGTCAGGGGTGTCGGCCTTGTTCTGGCCGGCATCGGGGTGATAGTACCGGCGTTTCGGGGGGCGGCCCAGGCTGTCCTCGGGCTGGCCGATTCGCTCAGGAATGCAGCTTCGCAGTCGTGGGCCTCCGCCCGGTCGGCGGCCCAGATGGTCCGCACGGCGCAGCAGGCGCAAGCGGGCCAGGAAGGCGTGGCGAAGGCCGGGCAGCGGGCGGCCGACAGCCAGAAGCAGGTCGCAGAGGGCATGGAGGCGGCTGCCAAGGCCGCCTCGGACAACATCCAGAGCTTCGATCAGGTACACCAGATCCAGGAGGAGATGGCCTCGGGCGCGGCCCCCGCGCTCGTGTTCCCCGCGCTCGTGTTCCCCGCCATGGAGATACCCGACATCGGCGTCCCCAATGTACTCGGCGAGCTCGGGAAGTCGATCACGGACACCATCTCCTCGGCCTGGGACAGCCTGAAGAAGAAGGCCCTGGAGACGTTCCCCTGGCTGCAGCAGGTGATAGACGGCTGCAACAGAGCCGTCCAGTGGATCAAGGACAACTGGCCCACCATCGGCCCCGTCATCGAGGGCATAGCGGGGTTGATCACCCTGCTCCTCATCCCCGCCTTCATCAAGCTGGGGGTAGAAGCCACGGTAAACGCCGCCAAGGTAGTGGCAGCCTGGGTTGTGCAGGGCGCGCGGGCCATAGCCAGCGTGGCCGCCCAGGTGGCGCAGTTCGTGATCCTGGGGGCCAAGTGGGTGTGGCTCGGCATCGTCGCCATGGCCAACGCCGCGAGGATGGCGGCGGCGTGGATCGTGGCCCTGGGCCCCATAGCCCTCGTCGTGGCCGCCGTGATCGCCGTGGCCGCCCTCATCGCCCTCAAGTGGGACGAGATCAGGGCCTGGACGGCCCAGGTGTGGCCCCAGATCACGGGCTTCCTGCACAACGCCTGGGAGTCGATCAAGCAGAAGGCTTCCGCGGTGTGGCAGGCCATCGTGGACTGGGTTATGGCCAAGTGGGAGGCCCTGCGCGAGTTCACGTCGGGCATCTGGACGGCCATCAAGGACTGGCTCTCCGGGATCTGGCAGGCCATCAAGGACAAGGTTAGCGAGGTATGGGAGTCCATCGTCGAGTGGATCTCCAGCAAGTGGGAGGCCATTCGCACCGCCACCGTCGAGCTGTGGACGGCCATCACGGGCTGGCTCTCG
>DYFA01000048.1 GCA_020725425.1 Aneurinibacillus sp. | reverse complement strand
TGTCCCCTGGCCCGCTACGGGTATTCCCGCGACCGGAGGCCGGACAGAAAGCAGATCCTGCTGGGGCTGCTGGTCACCGAAGAGGGCCTTCCCATCGCCCACGAGGTGTACGAGGGTAGCACCACCGACCGCGAGACCCTGCCTGATGCCATCACCCGGCTCAAGCAGAGGTTCCAGGTGAAGGAGTGCATCTTCGTGGGTGACCGAGGGGTCATCACCCGGGACAACCTGGAGGTGCTCCGGGAGGCGGGGTTCCGGTACATCCTGGGGTACCACAAGCGCAACCGGGTGGTGTCCGACCTTCTGCTGGACCGCTACCGCGATCTGGGAAGCTACCGGGAGCTGGGGACGGGGGGCCTGCGCTACCTGGAGGTACCGCCAGGCGTGGTGGAAGAAGATCCCGAGTTCCCCGAGGAGGAGAAGGGCCCCGGGGTACGCTACATCCTGTGCTACAACCCGGAGCGGGCCGAAGACGACGCCTCCTCCCGGGAGAAGGCCCTGGCGGAGGCGGAGAGGGAACTCGCCCTGCTCAGGGACGACCTCTCGGGGGAGAGGAAGCGGCGGGGGCGCAAGCTCACCCAGAAAGGTGTCATGCTGAAGGTGGCAAAGATCCTGGGCCACGGCCTGGCCAGGTTCTTCGAGGTGAGCTACGACGGCAAGCAGCTTGCGTTCTCCCGGAAGGAGGACGCCATCGCCCGCGAGGCGCTGCGGGACGGCATGTTCCTGATCAAGACGGACTGCTCCCTGCCAGCGGACCAGGTGGTGACCGCGTACAAAAACCTGTTCGGGGTCGAGCGTGCCATGCGGGAGATCAAGGACTTCCTCAAGCTCAGGCCCATCTACCACTACAACGCCGACCGGGTGAGGGCGCATGTCCTCATCTGCGTGCTGGCGTACCTGTTCGAGCAGTGGTTCGAGGTGCTTTCCCGCAGGAAGGTGGCAGCCGAGGTGGCGCAGGCGGAGGCGATCCCCGATGCAGAGGAAAGGAAGCGGGCCGTGGAGCGGGCCAGGGCCTCCCTGCTCACGGGGCGCAGGATGGTGGAGATCCTGGAGCGGATCAAGGCGGTGGAGCAGATCTTTGCCGGGAAGCGGGTGGTAAGCGTGACCCGCCCGGGGCCCGAGCAGAGGGAGGTCCTCTCCATCCTGGGGGTGACGCCGCCGCCGGCGCTTCTTCTGCGCGACTGACCCCTGGCTTTCCAGCACCTGGTCCCGTCATCAGCGGCCGGAAGGGTCCGTGGTGAGAAACGCACCCCGCGGACCCGCTTCATTTCAAGCCCGGTGTTCAAGTTGGGTTCCTGGTCAGGCTCGGGGCCCGGTCGGACACGATCCTGGAGGCCCCCGACGGCAGCCAGCGACAGGCAAGAAGCGGAGATGCTGCTGGGGAGAGGCCGTGGGGTGCCGCACGGGCTCGAGATGTTTTCGGCCTTGTTGGACAAGCTTCATCAACTGATCCGCAGAAAACGTGAGAAGGCCCGCAAGCACCCATACCCTTACCCGGTCGTGCTTGTGGTGCGCGTTGCGTCCCCGGTTTTCAGCGGCCAGGATCTTGAGGCAGCCAAGGCCAGGGGCGAGATCCGGGTTCGGGAAGGTGCTTTCCGCGAGGTCTGGTTGCTGGCACGGGAGGACCGGCGACCGGGATGGCCCAGGCTCATTCGCCTTGACGACCAGCAACCCCAGTGGGCACTCGGCCTGTGTTAAGCGCGCCGCGACGGCCCTTGCTGCTCTTGACACCCTGCTTCGGTTCGTGCTATCATAGTATCACGATGGCACGAAACGAGGGCGGGGTAAAGGGATTGAAGCCCGCGAAGCCGAGCAAGGGGACGGTTACCACCACTCTGCGGATCCCGGCCGAGCTTTACGAGGCCTTGCGTGAGGCCGCGTTCCGGCTCAGGCGGTCGCAGAACGAGCTCATCGCGGAGGCCGTCGAGGACAAGCTGCGGGACCTCGGGTTCCTGAAGGCCGAGCACGGCGGGGACGGGGGGATGGCGTGATGTGCGGCATACTAGGGTTCGCCACGAGGCGACCCGG
>DYFA01000047.1 GCA_020725425.1 Aneurinibacillus sp. | reverse complement strand
GGGGACAGTGGTTCGACTGGTGGCCGGGCAGGATGTCCCGGCGCTCGGTCTCACCGCCACAGAGGGCGCACGGTTGCGGCATCAGCCGGCAACCTCGCCTGTCTGCGCCTCGTTCGCCACTAACAGGTCGCCGACAGGCACCCCGAGAATCTGGGCGATCAGACCGAGTTGCTCAGCTGTGATTTTGCAGCGGCCCTTCTCGAGGTACAGGTAGCCGACCGGGGTCTGGTAGCCCAGGGCAGCGGCCATGTCAGCCTGCTTGAGCCCAGCCTCCTCACGGAGGCGTCGTATCTTAGCCAGGTCCACACGCATGCAGTATCGCGCCCTCTCAGAACTACCGAACTCGTATGTCCACGGTAGCATACCGCGGCGGTAGCTGTCAAGGGTATACGTGCGTAAGTCGTAGCTCCCGTTGCAGGGGTTAGGGCCGCGAACCCGGAAAAGCTGGAACTACCGATTTGGGAATTGTTGTGGGGGAATTTACATGCTAGGTGAGCGGTTGCGGGAGGCACGCGAGCGTCTCGGCCTGACGCAAGCGCAGCTCGGAGCCCTTCTGCATGTCAGCGGCCCTACGATTACCCGGTATGAGACCGGGGTCAATAAACCCAATCCTGAGACTCTCAGGGAACTCGCCAAGGTCCTAAGGGTTAGCGTGGATTACCTGTTGGGCTTGACCGACCTCCCGACTCACAGCATCTCTGTCGCCAAAGAGGCTGCGGCGCTCTACCGTGCCACGGAGGGCCTGCCGCCCGAGGATCTAGAGCGCCTCTACGACTACATCAAGTACCTCAAGTACGAGCGGCAGCAGAAGGAAGCGCTTCACAAAAAGGAGAAACCATAGCAGGAACCACCAATCCGGTAGTCGAACAAGTGTTCCCCCTCTATTCGACGCCGAATACTCTCTACCGGGTGGTGGTCGTGAGTGCCCTGGAGGGGTGCCCCCCAGGCCCTGGCCCACAGAATCCTAGAAGAGTCCGGCTACCTAGATCTTTTCTGCCTACGTCCCCGCCTCGATCTGCCCTCACTTCTAAGACGGTTCGGCCTGGAGTGGCATCGCCGTGAGTTCGACCGGCTGTCTGGCGCCTTGGTGCGGCTCGATGATGGCTCCTATCACGTCTTCACGAACAGCCGCGATAGCTGGACCCGGCAGAGGTTCACGGCAGGTCACGAGTTGGCGCATTACCTGATGCACCGGCACCTCGGCACGATTCTGTGCTGCCGGCGGAACGCCGACCGTGGCATAGAGCGCGCGGCTAACGTGTTCGCGCGGGAGCTACTCATGCCCGAGGAGGTGGTGCGGTTTCTCTGGGACCGGGGGTACTACGCTCCCGAGACGATCGGGCGGATCCTCGGAGTCAGCGCCCAGGCGGCCGCGATCCGGCTGGAGGAAGTCATGTTGGGTCAATCTCAGATTGACTGGAACTGAGGGGGTCAAGCAAGATGCGTAGACGGTGGGCTATCATCGCGGCCGTCCTGGTCGCGGCTCTGCTGGTCTCGGTCCCGCTCTCGGCGGGAGACCTCATTCATCTCGTAATCAACGGCAGTGAGATGTACCCGGACGTGCCTCCGCAACTAGTCGGCGGCCGGGTCCTGGTGCCCATCCGCTTCATCTCGGAGGCGTTTGGCTTCCAGGTGCACTGGGACCAGGCGATGCAGACGGCGATGGTGTGGAGCTCGGGCCCCATGCCGCCCATCCCGCCAGGCACCCCCGGGGCGGCGCGCCTGGTCGTCGAGGGCGCCGAGGTCAAGTCCGACGTCCCGCCCCAGATCGTCAACGGCCGGCTCATGGTGCCCATTCGAGTCGTCTCCGAGGCGTTTGGGTTCCAGGTGAGTTGGCTCCAGGGTTACCGGACGGCCACTGTGGCCGAGCAGGGTGCCCTGGGTCTGATGGAGGTCCACTTCATCGACGTCGGGCAGGCGGACTCCATTCTGGTAGAGCTGCCCGACGGCAAGACGATCCTCATCGACGGCGGCGACGATGCGGCTGTGGGGACGATCCTGGCGTTCCTGGCGTCTCAAGGTGTGACGCAGCTCGACTTCGTTGTGGCCACGCACCCTCACGCCGATCACATCGGCGGACTCGATGACGTCATCGCCGCGGTCCCGCTTGGGGCCATCATCCTCCCCGATAAGAGCCACACCACTCAGGCCTACGCTAACCTCATGGCGGCGATCGAGAGTCGCGGGGTGGAGCCGACCTGGGCCCAGCCCGAAACCCTCCTCGTGGAGGACGGGCCCATCCAAATCCGGGTTCTCGGCCCGATGAAGACCACCTACGACGATCTCAACGACTGCTCGGTGGTCCTCAAGGTCACCTACGGTGAGACCGACCTTCTCTTCGTCGGCGACGCCGAAGCCAAGGCGGAACGCGATCTCATCGGCTCCGGCCAGGACCTCGGGGCGGAGGTCCTCAAGGTCGGTCACCACGGCAGCAGTAGCTCGTCTACGCCTGAGTTCCTGGCGGCCGTGAGCCCCGATTACGCCGTTATCTCCGTGGGCGCCGGGAATACCTACGGTCATCCCGCGAGCACGACGCTGAGCGCCCTGGCGAGCGCCGGGGCGAAGATCTACCGCACCGACGCCCAGGGCACCATCTCGGCGATTGGGACCCGGACCAGCGTCATCTTTGCCCTCTCGCCCTGGACCGGCTCGGTCAGTGGTGGGACCAGTACGACGCCCGCGCCCAGCCCGGGCGGCTCGTCCTCGGTCACCGTCTACATCACCGCGACGGGCTCCAAGTATCACGCGGCCGGTTGCCGCTACCTCAGCCAGTCGTCCATCCCCATCAGCCTCGATGAGGCGAAGGCCCGGGGATATACGGCTTGCTCGGTCTGTAACCCGCCGCGCTAGCTGTTGCACCGGAGGGCTTCACTTCTCGGCAGGACATCGGGCCCCGGGCGGGTAAACAGCCAGCCATGACCACCCAAGCGGCGCTGTACTGTCGCGTATCCACGGACGAACAGGCCCGCGAGGGGTTCTCGGTGGCCGCCCAGCGCGACCGCCTGCTCGCCTTCTGCCAGGCTCAGGGCTGGGCCGTCGCCGACATCTACCAGGACGAGGGCTGGTCGGGGGCCAAGCTCGACCGCCCGGCACTCGCCCGTCTCCGCGAGGACGCGCGGCAGAAGCGCTTCGACGTCGTCCTCGTCTGGAAGGTCGACCGGTTCAGCCGCAAGGTCGCGAACCTGGCGACCCTGGTCGACGAGCTGGACCGCAACGGGGTGGCCTTCCGGAGCGTCACCGAGCCGTTCGACACAACCCACGCCGCCGGCCGGGCCTTCCTTCAGATGCTCGGCGTCTTCGCCGAGCTGGAGCGTGAGAACATCCGGGAGCGCGCGAAGCTCGGCATCAGGAAGCGCGTCGAGTCCGGTCTCCTCCACGGTCGGCCGGCCCCCATCGGTTACCGCAACACGGCCCGGGGCGTCTGGGAGATCGTCCCCGAGGAGGCTGCCGTCGTCCGGTGGATCGTCGACCAGTACCTCGCGGGTCGTGGGGCACTGCGGGTAGCCCAGCAGCTCAAGAGCGGTCAGGTGGAGGGCCTCTCGTCTCAGGTCATCCAGGAGCAGTTCGGTGCCCCGAAGCTGACCTCTGTCGTTGACCGAATCCGGTGGATCGTCACTAACCCTGTCTACGCCGGCTACGCCCCGCTCGGCGACGAGCTGCATCCCGGCCGGCACGAGGCCATCATCGACCAGGAGGCCTGGTCGCGCCTACAGGACGTCATCGAGCGCCGCCGCCCCATGCCGCACCGGTCGCACACGTCACATTACCTGCTCAGCCACCGTATCTATTGCGGCGAGTGCGGCTCACCGATGTACGGGCGTCGCGAGCCCCCACGGAGGCCGGAAGGCCGCTGGCGGGAGTACTACGTGTGCAGTCACAGTTCCTGTGTGCAGGGCCGCGCCGGGCGCTGCGGGAACTGGGGCATCGACCGCGAGAGGGCCGAATCAGAAGTGGTCGCCGCGCTCCGGCGCCTGGCTCTGACGGGACTGCCTCCGGCCCGCGAGAACCCGGCGCTCGACGAACTCCAGCAGCGCCGAAGGCAGATGGCGGCGGCCTTGGATGGGGTGGAGCGCCGCCGCCGGAACCTGTTCCGGGCGCTGGAGGAGGCGCCTGATCTCGAGGAGGACGTCCTGGGCCGGCTGCGCGAGCTATCGGACGAGCAGCGCCGGCTGACCACGGACCTGGCCGCCATCGAACGTGAGATCCGCTCCGGCGGCGCGTCGGTTTCGCCGGAGGAGGTCGCGGCCCTCCTCCAGGACATACCCCGCATCCTGGAGGCCGCCGACCCTGATCAGCTGCGCGAATTGGTTCGGATCTTCGTTCGGCGGGTCATCGTTCACCCCCGGGGGTACCGGCGCGGCGGCAGGCGCCTAGACCCCAAGCAGGTCCCAAAGCAGGTCACCGTCGAGTTCCACCCGCTTTAGCCCCCCAAGCACCATACCCACTGTTGGCCGGGATATGCCAGGGCGTAT
>DYFA01000046.1 GCA_020725425.1 Aneurinibacillus sp. | reverse complement strand
TGCGAAAGGTGATGCCCGAACGGTTGTCTAAAGAACAAATAGAATCAGTCTAAGCACCGGCGTCGCTTCGCTCCGGGGAAAGTCCTCGGTTGGTCGATTTCGTTTCGGAACGACTGGTCGATTTCAACCGGAATCACTGGACGACTTGGACCGGAATGGCTGGACGGATTGGCCGGAATACGCACTCTACCTGGACCGTAATGCGGTACTCGTATACAACTTGGCGTTCCCGGAGCAGGAGCGCGGGCTCGGCGTGCGCGCTTTCCGCCTCGCGTTCGCGGAGGCGCACAAAGCGGTCGAGATAAGCCTTGAGTGCCCGAGACGCCGCCCGCCGGAGCCTCTCGGGATCCTTTGCCTCCTCCTCCGGTATGCGGATCTCGCAGCACGAGCTCAGGACAAGGCGCACCGCTTCGCGCGGCATGAACACATTTCCGTATCCTCTGGGGCCAAGCTGACGACCTGAGGTAAGAGGTCGACCACAACCCGTGGACCCTCGTTGTTGAGGACCCATGTCTCCGCCGAGGGGTCGAAGCCGGCTGGCGCCTGCGGAACAAGGGCCCAGGTAGGTACGTCCTTCTGTGCAACGCGCAGCGGCGGAAGCTCCTTGCCGAGGTCCTCCCTCGCCAGCATCTCCCGGAAAGTCTGCAGATAATCGGCATTCCATCCCACGACGTACAGGGTTTCGAGGCTTTCCAGCCACTCTGGTGCGCCGCCGGACGGATGGCTCCGCTTGAGCGACTTGTCCTTCCCTTTTAGACGTACACCGCGTCCGAAGAGCTGGATGACCTGGGAACCCTCGCCTTTGCCGATGCGGAGCAACCCCATGGAGGACACGCGCCAGCTCAACCAGCCTTCGATGAACTTCTTCGCGCCGACGAGCAAATTGATGGGAGAATCAGCACGGTTGATCCGGTCAAACAGCGAATCGCTAATGACGCCTTCTTTGACCACGATCTCGTGCTCCACTCTGTCGCCTGGGGGGTACTCAAGACAAAAGAAGCCCCCACTCAACTGAGCGACTACCTCGGACATCGGTGGGTCACTTCTGTGACCCTCAAAGCGGTATGCCCCGCTGGGCATCTGGGCAACGACAACTCCGTCACGTGCAACAATCACGATGCTATGTTCAGGTCCGAGTAGGAACGGAGGAAACGCATCCGCAATGGATTTGCACTTCTCGATCTGTTGGCCGACTACGTTCCAGTAAGCCATCTCGTATCGCTTAACCCGCCTCAAGATCTTGCTGAATTGGCTGCCCCCCAGCACCTTCATCAAACCCGCCGCTCCTTCAGTCTCCAGAGTTCGGTACGCATAAGCAGTGACCCTTCATCATTGCGGCCACGAGTCATGAAGGTGTTACTGAGCCACCTCCGCGCACTCCCAGCCGAAGAGCTCCGCCTGCTCCAAGACCGTTTGAGTAGCCCTTTCCTGCTTGTCGGGAGGGTAGCCGTGCCGACGGAGGATGCGTTTCACGAACACCCGGAGACTGGCGCGGGCGTTCTCGCGCACCGTCCAGTCAGTGGTCACGTTGGTGCGCACGGCCGCTACGAGCTCGCGAGCAATGGCGCGCAGCGTCTCGTCGCCGAGAATCTTGACCGCGCTGTCGTTGGTCTCCAGCGCGTCGTAGAACGCCAGTTCCTCCTCTGTGAGCCCGAGCTTTTCGCCGCGCCGGTCCGCCTCACGCATTTCCCGGGCGAGGTCGATAAGCGCTTCGAGCACCTGGGCGGCTTCGATGGCGCGGTTCTGGTAGCGCCGAATTGCCTGCTCCAAAAGCTCGGCAAAGGAGCGCGCCTGGACGAGGTTCTTCTTTCGACGGGTGCGGATCTCTCCTGAGAGCAGCTTGCGTAACACCTCCACCGCCAGGTTCTTTTGTGGCATCCCGCGCACCTCGGCCAGGAACTCTTCGGAGAGAATCGAAAGGTCCGGTTTCTTCAGGCCCGCCGCGGCAAAGATGTCCACCACGCCCTCGGGGGCGACAGCGCGGGAGACGATCTGCCGGATGGCGTGGTCCAGCTCTTCCTCGGTCTTCGCTTCGCCCGGAGCGCGTTTCACCAGAGCTGCGCGCACTGCCTGGAAGAAGGCCACGTCGTCGCGGATGGCCAGCGCTTTTTCGTGTGGCACGGCCAGGGCGAAGGCTTGGGACAGATCACGTACCGCTTCCAGGAACCGGTCCCTGCCGCGTTCGCGTTCTTGAGCCAAGATGTGTTCCTGCGCTGACGGAAGCAGCGAGAGCCGCTCCCCGGGTGAACCCGTGTTCCACTTTGACCAATCAAAGCCGTGGAAGAGGTCGCAGCAGATCTCGTACTTCTCCAGCATCACGGCCACGGCCTCTTCCTGGTCGATGGCGGTTCTGCCGCAGCCGCCGCTCTCGGTATAGGTGGCCAGCGCCGCCTTGAGCTCGTGCGCCAGGCCCAGATAGTCCACCACGAGCCCGCCCGGCTTGTCCCGGAAGACTCTGTTCACGCGAGCGATGGCCTGCATGAGCCCGTGGCCGCGCATCGGCTTGTCCAGGTAGAGCGTGTGCAAGCTCGGGCAGTCGAAGCCGGTAAGCCACATGTCACGGACGATGACCATGCGGAAGGGGTCGTTGGGGTCGCGGAAGCGGTTGGCCAGGAACTCGCGCCGCTCTTTGCTGCGGGCGTGCTGCGCTACGCGCGGGCCTTCAGCGGCGCTACCCGTCATCACCACTTTGAGTACCCCTTGATCGTCCTCCGGGTGGTACCAGTCCGGCCGGAGCCGCACGATCTCGTCGTGCAAGTCCATGCAGATGCGCCGGCTCATGCAGACGACCATGGCCTTGCCGTCCAACGTCTCGAGCCGTTGCTCAAAGTGCTCGACGATGTCCCGAGCCAGCAGCTTCAGGCGTTTCTCGGCACCCACGATGGCCTCCAATTGCGCCCACTTCGACTTGAGTTTCTCCTTGCGCTCGACCTCCTCGCCTTCGGTCACCTCTTCGAAGTCGGGGTCGATGCGCGGCCGCTCAGATTCGTCCAGCGCCAGCTTCGCCAAGCGGCTCTCATAGTAGATCGGGACAGTCGCGCAATCGTCCACCGCGCGCTTGATGTCGTAGACCGAGATGTAGTCCCCGAAGACCGCTCGCGTGTTGGCGTCGGTCGTCTCGATGGGCGTGCCGGTAAAACCGATGAAGGAGGCGTTGGGCAGCGCGTCACGCAGGTGTCGGGCGAAACCGTCGATGAAGTCGTATTGGCTGCGGTGGGCCTCGTCGGCAATCACCACAATGTTGCGGCGCAGAGAGAGGGTCGGATGGCGATCGCCCTTCTCTTCGGGCAAGAACTTCTGGATGGTGGTGAAGACCACCCCACCCGCCTCCACCGATAGCTTCTGGCGCAGGTCGGCCCGGCTTTCGGCCTGCACCGGTGGCTGGCGCAGAAGGTCCTGGCAGCGGGAGAAGGTGCCGAAGAGCTGATCGTCGAGATCGTTCCGGTCGGTGAGCACCACGACCGTCGGGTTGCCTAGCGCCGGCTCGCGGATGATCCGGCCCGCATAGAAGACCATGGTCAAGCTCTTGCCCGAACCCTGGGTATGCCAGACCACGCCGATGCGGCGGTCACCCGGCTGGCCACCATGCTGCTTTCCGGCCTCATAACGTCCTCGCTCCTCGGCGGCCAACCCGGCGGCTCCCAGCGCTGCGGCCCGCAACGTCTCGGCCACCGCCACCCGCACTGCGTGGAACTGGTGGTAGCCGGCCATCTTCTTGACCAGCCGCCCGCCTCCCAAGTCCTCGAAGACGATGAAGTAGCGGAGAAGGTCGAGGAACCGACGCTTCTCGCAGACACCCTTCAGCAGCACCTCGAGCTGGGTCACGCCGATGTCTTCGACCTGTTCACCGGAGATGGTGCGCCAGGGCTTGAACCATTCCCGCCCGGCCGTGAGCGTCCCCACTCTGGCTTCCAATCCCATCTGAGATCACAAGGAGTTCGTTGAAAGCGAAGAGACTCGGCAGCTCGGCCTTGTAGGTCTCAAGCTGCCCAAAGGCTGACCAGATCGTGGCTTCCTCGTCGGCCGCGTTCTTGAACTCAATGAGGACCAGCGGCAGGCCGTTCACGAACAGCACGACATCCGGGCGACGCAAGTGCTTGTTCTCTCTGACCCAGAATTGGTTGACGGCCAGCCAGTCGTTGTTCTCTGGTTCGTCAAAGTCGACCACCCTCGCCTGCGCCCCGGCAAGGGATCCGTCCGGCCGGCGATATTCCACCGTGACCCCGTCCACAAGCATGCGGTGAAAAGCCCGGTTACGGGCCTCCAGGCTTGCTCCTTCAGGGTGGGTGACACGGCGGAAGGCCTCGGCCAGCGCCTCCGCAGGCAGGTCCGGGTTCATCCGGGCGAGAGCATCGCGCAGGCGGCGCTCCAATACGACCTGGCGGTAGTCCCGCCGCTCCGCAGACAGTTCGCCGGGAGAGATCGCGGGGCCGTGTTTGACCGCCCAGTCGAGCGATTCGAGCCAGGCAAGGGCAGCCTCTTCAACGGTTGATTCATAAAAGGCGATCATAGCGGTTCGCCCTCACTGTCGGAGTTAGGTGATGTGGCTTCGCCGGTACTGGTCTCGCCTGCCCATTTTGCACAGATCGCTTCTACATCCACATTCGGAGCCGAATCCTGCACCCAGTACCAATAGAACCGCGGGTCGCGGCTTCTTGGCACAGGTCGCGCTTGGCGAATCTTGACGAGTGCAGGCGCAGGAACGCACTCGCCGAGGACCAGCGCTGTCTGGGGAGCAAGGGCAGGAACCTGATCCAACATTGGCCCGTAGATGCCCGGCACGATTTCCTTGAAGTAACGCAGATCTTCAGGGTTCTGCAATCGGTGAACGATGAAGCTGTTACATTGCGAAAGCACTGTCTTTGAAAGCTCACTCGGCCTCTGAGATGCGACCACTAGACTCAAGCCAAACTTTCGCCCTTCGCGTGCAATCCGCTCGAACACCGCGCGGGCTATGGACTCTTCCTCGGTGGACCGTGGTTGCTGGATGTAGTTTTGAGCCTCCTCCAGAACGAGTACGACAGGTAGCGAGCCGCGTGCATCTCCTCCGCCGTATTCACCAAGACGCTGGAGGAACTCCAGAATCAGACGACCGACCAGAGCAGTCACGTTCTCTAGCACCTCAGATGCAAGGAGGCTCAGATCCAGAATAACAACATTGACGGGGCTCGCGTTGGCCCGCTGTCGGTCATAGAACGGTAGGCGTTCCTTTGGAACCTCAGCCTCGCTCGACAAGGCTTGACTGGACGCACCAATCCCAAGGATATCACGAAGGAATGCTGCCAGTGCGTGCTTCGGGTTCGGCAACACCTCACCAACGGGTCCGAACAAGAAGTCGAACCTCTGGTCGGCTAGCAACCTGTCAATGCGCAAGAGCATCGTCCCAGCGTAGTCTCGCGCACGTGCTCCGCCGGACTCTTCACGGCGCAAGACTTGCTCCAGATGGCGGGAGCGAAATTTGAGCTTGTCGAAGTACGAAGGGGCATCTGCAGAGAGCCCGGTGCTAACACCACTCTCGCCAAGATTCATCCCAGTCAGCTTTTCGTAAATGGGGTCGATCGCGTCGCGTATTGCTTTTCTTGCATCGGCTGGAAGGATCTTGGGGAATTTGCTAGCTTCGATGCGTCCCTCAGCCGTGGATGAGACCAAATCGAGGGCTGAATCGACATCGGCCTTGCGGAGGTCATAAGTGCTTTCTGCACTAGCCCACGCCTCTTTCAGATCCTCCTGTGCGATACGCGACTTCAGTCCATCCGCCAACTCTCGGACATCCTTTGACGTCTTTTCTTCTTTCCCCGAGAGTGACCATATTCTATTGAGTTCGTAGATGAGTTCCTCTCGGAGCAGAGCAAGAGGCGAGGCACTTCCGGTGTCGTTTCGCGCGAGACGTAAAGCCTCGAGAAGTACCGGTCTCTGCACGCTCTTGGAGGCCTGAAAGAGGCGCACGAAGTCTTCGGCGTTCATGAACCAGTATGGAATGACTAGTCGCTCGGCCCGCTTTTCTGGGTCAGAGGGGATGTACAGGCAGTGTCTTGCTTGCGTGTTCTCCCAGCCGATTTCCCACGTGTCGGGAAACGCTGCGCGATACTCGCCATTGGTGTCTAGAATCACAAAGGTTGTCCGGTTGACCTCTGGCTGTTCAAGAATCGACTGGATGAGACTAGCAATCGTGCAGGACTTGCCCGAGCCAGTGCTGCCAAGAATGGCGGCGTGTTTGCCGAAGAAGACATCAGGGTCTATACGAACTGGGCGTCCCTGCACGACGACCGACTCACCGATGGGGATGCAGAAGCCGGGTTTCTCCGGGGGATGCGATATGTTTCCTGTGGATTCAACTGGTCCGAAAATCGCATCCAGATCAGCACACGTTGCCAGGTAGACCGGGGCATCCAAAACAGGAAAGACCGAGACACCCTGGCGAAATGAGTCCCCGTCGATGGTGCCTATTAGTGTCGCCTTCATCAGCCGCCGGGCGGCGGGCAGAGCTACCATGGTCCGGTCAGCCTTCATCTCGGCTTCTTCCACGAGCACCACTCGCGTCACCATCGCCACGAGCCGCTGTGCACCCACCGGAATAATGACGTACGAGTTGATGCGGCCAACCTCCTGCGGACCCTCGTAGGTACTCCGACTCATTCCTTTGAGGTCGCGGTTCAGCTCGATGCTGACCTGAGCCGTGTCCACGGCAACTACCCGGCCGATTTCGAAGTCATGAAACATCAGAGTCCTCCTCGTTCTGGCTCCTGGCAGGTTCAAGTGCCAGGTATGTCGCCAGCACCTTTTTACGTACTTCCTCATCCCGAAGATCAGGGAGGAGATACTGGACGAATCCCGAGATCGTCCCCAAGGTCTTGCCTTCGGCAATCCAGACGCGGCGATCCTTCTGCTCTCGGAGCTTGACGACGAACTGATTTCTTGGGTCGGGATCGACGACTACCAGCGTGAAGCTCGGCACAGCTAGCGCCTGCCGGATGATCGCGTTCACGTGCTCGTCCCCGAAACCATAGCCGATCACGAATAGCACGGACTGCGGCCTTACCAGCGCCGTGGAGAACCGGCGGAACAACTCCGAGTAGGGCATGCCGAGTGTCTCGCCATACTTCGCCGGGGTCGGATAGATCAGCAGCGGTTCTGTGTTCTGCGGATCGAAGGGCTTCGATTGCACACCGTACGGATTGTCTATCGCCGGCTGGCTTGCCACCCACGTGATTGACCCGTGGAGCTTGTACAGATGCAGCACGCGGTCGAAACGATGGACGTGCCCCTCCGTCGTCTCTGCCGGAAAATACAGATCCTGCTCGCAGCTTTCCGGCCGAAAGACGCGCCGTTGCGTTCCAATGAAACCATCCAACAGCACGACACCCTCCGCATCGGCCGCCTGCTCAACCAACGTGTCGTAGTTGAGCGTGAACAGGTTAACGCGCTTGAGGTTGAGCGGGCGGGTTAGAAGCTTGCGAAGCAGGGTTGTGAAGGTTTCAAGTCCGGCTTCCTTGCCAGTGGTCGGAAGGTCGCAAGCTCGAGCCAAAGCTCGGGTGGCGTATTGGAGACATGCGTCGAGGTCTTCACTCGTGACATCAAGCTGTGGTGAACCGTCAATTCTCAACCGCCCGCCTTTATCGGGTAGAGCTGAGCGCCAGCGATGCAGCTGCGCAAGCACCTGCTCGAAGTTGGCCGGCAGTGCGCTCGGGTTTTCGCCGCTCGGGTCGTTGCCGCGCAGCTCTTTTCGGCGTTCGAGGATGGCGTCGCGTCCGATCGGTACACTATCACCGCCACCGGCCCGGCGCGCTGCAAGGTAGAACACCTTCAGCCAGCGCCGCACACGGCCTTGCCGAGTCCCCTGGTCTTGGAGTTCACGCTCGATCGCGAGCGGAACGGAACCGATGAGCTGACCGCCGCAATCGACAGACGCTCCCGCACCTAGCAGGAACGACACGGTGTCGGTTTTGAGCAGCGTTCCGATACGAATACGGATATCATCAAGGGCTTTGGCTTTGACCTCCAAGCTTGGATTGGATTCTGCTGAAAACACGATCTCTTCGCCAATAACGAATCTGTCGGTGGAACCAAGCTTAATGAGGGAGTCTTCTTTTTTCATATGCTCTGCTCCTTTAAGGTAAGAAGCGCTTTGCGTCTGTCACCCGCAGCTCGCCGGAGATGAGCTTGGGCAGCAGCGTATCGCGCAGACCAGCGAAGGTCCGCTGTTCGGATTCCAGCTTCTGCCATTTCACAACATATGGCCCAACTAGCTTGCGGAACTCTTGCTGAACCTGTTGATCAGGGATTGTAATGCGCTTGCTGAGGAAATACTCCCGATCGATCGGTTGACCTTCGCGAGCACCCGGCCGGAGAATATCTAGGTAGTCCTGCATGCGGATCCGAATCGATTGCTCCAGCAAGTCGGGGTCAATCCTTGCTGAGTTAACCTTGAACACTTCATACACTGGACTTACACAGCCCTTCTCCTCGCGCATCAGACCGAAGTTGATGACTCGCCGACTCAGACCGAACACTAGATCCCCGGCTTCGACTTTCTTGTTCTTTGCTTTGGACTGGGCAAGCTGCTTTTTGAACCGGTCGCTACGGGGAAATAAGCCATGGACTGTTGCGGAGTATTCAGGGAGATTCGCCTCGATGGCGCGTACAATCGAGGGTGTAAGGACGTCTCTCAAAGGAACAACCTCCCACCCCTCCGGAATCGCCCCCAGCTCCGACTCAACTAGGCGGTCTGGAAACAGGTTGTAAAGATGGGATGGCAGGCCAGGAATCGACTCCCCTCTGCGCCAGCGGCCCTCCATCTTAGCGCGGACTGGTTCGAAATCCACGAACCACGACTTGAACAGCGCCCCCGCCATGGTCTCCAGCGTCTCGCTCAACCGGCGGTTCAGCTCGATCTTCTCGTCCAGCGTACCGAGGATGTGGGAGATGGCGAGTTGTTCGGCTTCTGGAAGCTGTGGCCAAGGAATGCGAGCCAGTTGCTCGGCCGACACGTTGGGAAACGTCGAACCGGTGGCCTGCGCAAGAAGGTTTGGCAAGTGATATTCGATGACCGCGCGTACTAACGGCTGAAGCTCCGGTCTATACTTGTGGCGAATAGCAGCGACCCCGCGGCCGATAGCGTATTCCTGGTCGGCCCAGTTCATCCGCCCGGTCGTCGAGCCGCGAACACAGAAAAGAATGTCACCACAGAAAGCGCGCTTCTTCACCTCCACCGTAAACTGCACGGGCGCAGGATGATGCGGTCCGAACTCCGTCGGTCCATTTAGAAGCGGCAGACCGCGCGGTTCCGGCGAAACACTGCCGCCGGGGGGCGATTGACCCATTACGATGTCTGCAACGTCGCCAAGGTAACGCGCGCACGATTCATCCGCCATAACGCAGCTCCTCCAAGCGCTGTCGGCTACTCCTTCAACTGTTCGCGATCGACCCACAATTGGAGCACACGCTCGCATTTGCGCGCGTGGTAATGAGATAACAGCAAGCGGTTATTTTATCCGCTCCGCTCATACCAGGCGCCTTTCTTGGTTCCGTGTCGGACGAGCTTGCCTTCCTCGGTTAGACGCGTAAGCAGCCGGTAGGCTTGATCCGGAGACAAGCAGCACAGCTCCACCGCCTCCCGGCGGGTGATGCGCCCGTGCTTTTCCACGTACTGCAGCACCATCTGCTCCTGTTGCAGGGGCTCGAAGCCGCGCTGGCGCACGTAGGCGGCCTTGTCGCCGAGTCGCCGGTACGTCGCGGCGGAGAGGTGCCAGGCGCGGCCTTTCTTCTCCCCCCGGGCTTCCACTAGCCCCGCTTCCACCAGGCGGTTGAGCACCGCCCGGGCTTCGTCGGCCGGTTTCTGGATTAGCCGGGCGGCCTCGTCCGTGGTGAGTGCGCGTTCCTGCCAGAGGGCGTTGAGCACGAGCAACTCGCCCAACCGCAAGTTTCGCCCGGCCTGTCCCTCTTCGGCCAAAAGGCGCACGAAATCCAAGTTGGCCTGGCCGCCGGGGAGCACGAGAACGACCCCCGTCGCATCGCTGCGCGCATAGGAGGGCGCAGGGCGGCCGTTTCGCAACTGCTCGTAGAAAATGGTGTCGATCCCGCGGGCGGTGCGCTCGACGATGCCAGCGCGCTTGAAGGCGTCGGCAAGCAACGGGTTGCGCGGGCGCGGTGCGGTGACCAGCAGGTTGTCCAGGCGTACCCCTTCGGGAAAGCCGCCCGGATTGGAGATCTCCAGGCGGTCGTCGTGCCACTGGATGTGGACCGCCCCAAGTCGGGTGTAGTCCCGATGGATCAAGGCATTGGCCACGCCTTCGCGGAAGGCGGCCGGCGGGTAGTCAGGCACGCCTAGACGCAGCATACCTACGAGCATTTCCTGCTCCCGGTTACGGGCCCGGAAACGAGCCTCGATCTCCTCCATCACGCGCAAGAGCGGCCAGCGGAAGAAGTCGTTGACCTCCACCGCCTGGCCACGCAAGACCTGGAAGGCAACTTCGTGCGCCGGCAGGAGCCAGCGCAGCACCTCCTCCCTGCCGAAGAGCAGGAGCCCGAGCACCCGCACGGCTGTCACGCGGCCGTCGGCCTCCACAGCGCCCAGGGCCTTCGCCAGCTCCAGGTCAGACAGTTCCAGGAGGGTTTCATCGCTGCGACCGCGCCGTTCGCGGATGCTGCGGCGCAACCGCTCGAATTCGAGCGGGTCCAGGTCTCCCCAGCCGGCCTCGGGGACAACCAAGGCGGAGTAGTCGAGCAGTCCACGGTCGGTCTGGTGGGCCTGCATTTCATGAAAATGCATGGGCACGCACGCCGGCCGGCCATCGCCGCCGATGATGCGGCGCAGGTAGTGGCCGTCAGCGGTGCCGACCGGGGTGCGGCTGGGTGGCACCTCGATGGCCAGCACCTCCTTGCCCTCAAGCGGGACAAGATGCACGCGGACGGTTAGGGACGGGCGGGTGCGGCTGGAAATCATGGCCGTCAGGCGGGCCGGGTCTGTATGCCCGGCTTCATGACGGGGGCGCGCCCCCGTGACGCGGCCGTCGTCTTCGACGCCGATTAGCAGCCACGCCGGCTCGGAGTTAGGACGGTTGGCCAGAGCCACCACCGTCTCGACCAATTCGCGATCCGAGAAGAGGCCTCTCTCCTCTCCCTTGAACTCGACGTTCAGGGTTTCGCCACCGGCGATTCGGCTGCGCAGCGTTTCCGGTGTCATGGCTCCTCCGGCAAAAACCCAAGGTGGGCAAGGTTTCTCCTGATGGCCTCGTCCAGTCTCCGTGCCTCGGCCTGCTGTTCCCGCCACTGCGCCACGAGCCGCCTAATTTTCTCCTCAAACGGCTCGTCATCGTCCTCTCGCACCTCCACGCCGACGTAGCGGCCAGGGGTCAGCACATACCCATGCTGGCGGATCTCCTCGATGGTCGCCGACTTGCAGAAACCGGGCACGTCCTGGTACGCGCCGGCCTCTTTCTCCCCGCGCCAGGCGTGATAGGTGTTTGCGATGCGGGCGATATCCTCGTCGGTGAGTTCCCGGTGGGTGCGGTCCACCATGCGGCCCAGCTTGCGGGCATCGATGAAGAGCACCTGCCCCCGCCGGTCGCGGAAACGGTGGTTTTTCTTGTCCCGCGCCAGAAACCACAGGCACGCGGGAATCTGCGTCGAGTAGAAGAGCTTGTCCGGCAGCGCCACCATGCAGTCCACGAGATCATCCTCGATGATGGCCCTGCGGATCTCCCCTTCGCCGGACTGGTTGGACGACATCGACCCATTGGCCAACACGAAGCCGGCCACACCCGTAGGCGCAAGATGGTGAATCATGTGCTGCACCCAGGCGAAGTTGGCGTTGCCGGCTGGCGGCACGCCGTACTTCCAGCGCTTGTCCTCGCGCAGAAGCTCGCCGCCCCAGTCGCTCATGTTGAAGGGCGGGTTGGCCAGGATGAAGTCGGCTTTGAGATCGGCGAAACGGTCGTCGTGGAAGGTGTCGCCGTGGGCAATCTGGCCTTCGATGCCCCGGATGGCGAGGTTCATCTTGGCCAACCGCCAGGTAGTATAGTTCAACTCCTGGCCCCAGATCGAAATGTCACGTCTGGCCTTGCCGCCGTTGCCGTTGCCGGTGGCATGGGATTCGATGAACCGGACCGACTGCACGAACATGCCGCCCGAGCCGCAGCAAGGGTCATAGACCCGCCCCTGGAACGGCTCCAGCATCTCCACCAGCAGGCGAACGATGCAGGTCGGCGTGTAGAACTCTCCGCCCTTCTTGCCCTCCGCACTCGCAAACTGGGCCAGGAAGTATTCGTAGACGCGGCCGAGAACGTCTCTGGAACGGCTCTCCGCGTCGCCCACTTTGATATTGCTCACGAGATCGATGAGCTGGCCGAGCCGCTGCTTGTCGAGGACGGGACGGGCGTACTCCTTGGGCAAGACCCCTCTGAGCGCGGGGTTGTCGCGCTCGATGGCCTGCATCGCTTCGTCGACCAATTGTCCGATCGTAGGCTGCTTCGCCTGCGCCTTGAGGCCCGCCCAGCGCGCCTCGGGCGGAACCCAGAAGATGTTGACCGCCCGGTACTCGTCCGGGTCCTCGGGATCCGCGCCCTGGTCGCGCTCGGCCTCGAGCCGGGCGTGCTGCTCCTCAAACGCGTCGGAAATGTACTTGAGGAAGATGAGACCGAGGACGACGTGCTTGTACTCGGCCGCGTCCATGCTGCCCCGCAGGGCGTCGGCCATGCGCCACAGCTCGGCCTCGTATCCGACCGTGGCCGTGGCGTTGAGTCCGATTGAATTCTTCTTTGCCTTCGGCATGGGTAGGCTCACCGCGTCCTCCTCTAGGATTCTGGGTCCTTCTTGCTTTTCTGGTATTCTTCGCTAAGTCGCCGGCGCATCCTGCTGGACCGGGTTGCAGGCTCTTCCTTGTCGTCCGAAGCCGCAAACAAACGGAGGCTGCCCCTTGCTCTGGGAGCAGCCTCATCAAACTTTGGCTGGGGGGGAAGGACTCGAACCCTCGCTAACGGGGCCAGAACCCGTCGTCCTACCACTAGACGACCCCCCAGCGGCTTTTTCATTCTAGCACAAAGCCCGAGGCTTTGACAAGGGTTTCGGTGCCCCTCCTGCTCCTCCAGGGCTTGGCTACTCTCCCAGGGCCTCCGCCCGCTCTGCGCCGGCCCGCAAACGCCGCACGACCGCCTCCCGGCCGAGCAGCTCCACCACGTCGTAGATGCCCGGGCTCACCTTCCGGCCGGTGAGCGCGGTGCGGGCCGGGTGAATGAGCTCGCCGGCGCTCAAGCCCAGTTCAGTCATGAGGCCGGTGAAGACTTCCTCCAGGTGAGGCTGGGCGAAAGCCTCCAGCTTCTCCAGCCGGTCGGCTAGCCGGCGGAGGGCTGCCGCGGCGTAGGGCTTCTTCAAGTACTCCTCTGCCGCCTCCTCGTAGGTCCCCGGGTCCCGGAAGAAGTAGGCGGAGGTGGGGATGAACTCGGCGAGGGTGCGAAGGCGCGTCTTTTGCAGTTCGATCACCTTCCGCAGGTATTCTCGGCGGACCGGGTCGGCCGCCTCCTCCTCGCTCAGCAGGCCCTCGGCCACGAGCTCCGGCTTGAGCAGCTTTTCCAGCCGCTCCGGGGTGGCCTTGCGGAGGTATACGCCGTTCAACCACTCGAGCTTCTTCGGATCGAAGACCGCCGGGTTCTTCGAGCATCGCTCCAGCGTGAAGTGCTTGATCAGTTCCTCGCGGCTGAAGACGGTTTCGGTGGCATTCAGCGACCACCCAAGCAGGGCCAGGTAGTTCACCATCGTCTCCGGGAGGTAGCCCGCCTCCCGGTACTGCCCGATGGCGGTGGCGCCGTGCCGCTTCGAGAGCCTCGTCTTGTCCGAGCCTAGGATCATCGGCACGTGGGCGAACTGCGGCAGGGGCAGGCCCAGCGCCTGGTAGACCTGGATCTGGCGGGGGGTGTTGGAGATGTGGTCGTCGCCCCGGATGATGTGGGTGATCTCCATGGCGGCGTCGTCGATCACCGCGGCGAAGTTGTAGGTCGGCATCCCGTCCGATTTGAGCAGGACGAAGTCGTCCAAGGTCGAGTTGTCGAAGGTGATCCGCCCCCGGATGAGGTCGTCGAGCACCGTCTCCCCCTCGTCCAGCGTCCTGAAGCGGATGACCGGCCGGCGCCCCTCGGCCTCCCGCCGCTGGCGCTCCTCTCCGCTCAACCCGAGACAGGTCCGGTCGTACTTGGGCGCCCGCCCCTCAGCCAGGGCCTGCTTCCGTCGCTCCTCCAGTTCCTCCGGGATGCAGTAGCACTTGTAGGCCCGCCCCGCCGCCAGGAGCCGGTTGGCGTAGGCGTGATAGCTCTCGAGGCGCTGGGTCTGGAAGTAGGGGCCGTAGGGGCCGCCGACGCCGGGACCCTCGTCCCAGTCGAGGCCGAGCCAAGTCAGCCCATCCAGGATGGCCTGGACCGACTCCTCGGTCGAACGCTCCCGGTCGGTGTCCTCGATGCGAAGGATGAACGTCCCGCCGTTATGACGGGCGAAAAGCCAGTTGAAGAGGGCGGTACGGGCGCCCCCGACGTGCAGGTATCCGGTGGGGCTGGGGGCGAAACGGACGCGTACAGTCATGATGTCTTTCCTCATCTCCTGAACGGAGAGTATTCCACGGGCTAACGGCGGTTCCTGCCCGGCAACGAAAAACGGCCAGGCAGGCTGCGCCTGCCCGGCCGCTTGTCGAACTCCCGGAAACGCTACTTCCGCTTCTTGGTCTCGGCGCCGCCTCGCTTGGCGCCGCCTGCTGCTCCGGTCCCCAGCTCGGTGGTGTTGACTCCCGTGGTTCTCCCACCGCCCAGTTCCGTGGCGTACTCCTCGCTGAGTCGTCCCCTCAATCCGGGAGCAACAGTGGTCACGCCTTCGTCGGTGCGCTGACCTTTCTTGTTCTCATTTTCTCTGGCCATGTTTGCCCTCCTTCCGGGGTTCGAGGCTAGGCTACCCCGGAAGGAAAAGAGCTATTCTCTGCCAGACCCGGCCGGCGTAGCCGACCGGGCAAGGCGCTCCGCCCGGCGGACCACTTCGGCCTTGACCCGCTCTATCTCCAGGGTGGGGAAAGCCCCCCGGTCGTAGACCACCCTCCCAGCCACCATGGTGAGACGGACGTCGGTGCCGTGGGCCGCGAAGACCAGGTTGGAGAGGTAGCGGTGGGTCGGGCAGAGATGGGGGCCGGTCCAGTCCACCAGCACCAGGTCGGCGGCGAACCCCGGCGCCAGGCGGCCGGTGACTTCACCCAGCCCGACGGCGGCCGCTCCTCCGGCGGTAGCCAAATGGAAGGCGGCGGCCGCGGGAAGCGCCACCGGGTCCCCGGTGGTGCCTTTGGCCAGGAGCGAGGCGAGCCGCATCTCTTCCCAGAGGTCCAGGTCGTTGTTGCTGGCCGCCCCGTCCGTGCCTAGTCCGACCGCGACGCCGGCCGAAAGCCACCGGACTACCGGCGCCACCCCGTTGGCCAGCTTGAGGTTGCTGGTGGGGCAGTGGGCGATACCCGCCCGGGCCTCCGCCACCAGTTCGAGGTCAGCAGGCGTGGCGTAGACGAAGTGGGCGATCAACACCGGGCGGGTGAAGATGCCGGCCCTGGCAACGGTGGCGGTCGGCGTCTCGCCGTACTGCACGAGGTGCTCTTCCTGTTCCCGGCGGGATTCCGAGAGGTGGATGTGAAGGCCGACGCCCAGCTCGGCGGCGGCGGCCACGACCCGCTCCAGGTACTTGGGAGGGCAGGTGTAGGGGGCATGGGGCCCCATCATGGTGGTGATGCGCCCTTCGGCCGCCCCCTGCCACTCCCGGCAGAAGGCAAGGCCCTCCGCGAGCATGGCGTCCGCGTTCCGGGCCACTCCGATCAGCCCGCGGGAGAGGACCGCCCGGGCGCCGGTTTCCGCCACCGCCCGGGCCACGCCGGCCATGCCGAAATACATCTCGGCGAAGGTGGTCACGCCGAAGCGGAACTGCTCCGCGATGGCCAGTTGCGCGCCCCAGTAGATGTCCTCCGGCAGGAAGTTCTCCTCCATCGCCTGGACCGCCGCAAGCCAAGGATGGAAGGCCATGTCCTCCGCGTAGCCGCGCAGGAGGACCATCGGGGAGTGGGTGTGGGCGTTCACCAGCCCGGGGATGACTACCGCCCCGTCCGCCCGGATGACCTCGTGCGGTCGCCAGGAAGCCGCTGTCGAGCCGGCCTGCCCGACGGCCACGATCCGCCCGTCCTCGACCGCCACCTCGCCGGGAGCGTAAACGGGACCGTCGGCGCTGGTGATGACCGCCTCGGCGCCGGTGATCAGGAGCCGGCGCCCGCCCCGCTTGACTGCCCTGGTGCGCCTGGTCACGTTCAGGCCCCCTCCCAGGTCAAAAGGTACTCCCGCTGCTCCGGAGTCAAGTGGTCGATCTCGACCCCCAGGGACTCCAGGGCCAGCCGGGCCACCCGGAGGTCGATCTCCTCCGGCACCGGGTAGACCCGCGGTTCCAGCTCGTGCCGGTGGGCATCCAGGTAGACCAGGCACAACGCCTGGATGGCGAAGGACAGATCCATGATCTCGATGGGATGGCCGTCGGCGCAGGCGAGGTTGACCAGACGCCCCTCGCCCAGAAGATAGGCCCGCCGCCCGTCCCGGAAGCGGTACTCCTCGATGTTCTGGCGCACGGTGCGGGGCGGCTCGTCGCCCATAGCCCGGAGCTCCGCCTTGTTGATCTCGACGTCGAAGTGGCCGGCGTTGGCCAGGATGGCGCCGTCTTTCAGGACGGCGAAGTGCTCCCCCCGGAGAATGTCCTTGCAGCCGGTGGTGGTGATGAAGATGTCCCCCACCCGGGCTGCCTCTTTCATGGGGAGGACCTGATACCCGTCCATCACCGCCTCCAGAGCCTTGACCGGCTCCACTTCGGTGACGATGACCCGGGCGCCGAGTCCCGCCGCCCGCCGGGCCACTCCCCGGCCGCACCAGCCGTAACCGGCGACCACGACCACCTTCCCCGCCACCACCACGTTGGTGGTGCGGATGATCCCATCCCAGGTGGACTGGCCGGTGCCGTAACGGTTGTCAAAGAGGTGCTTGCACCGGGCGTCGTTCACCGCCATCATGGGAAAGAGCAGTTGCGCGGCCTTCTCCCGGGCCCGCAGGCGGCTGATGCCGGTCGTCGTCTCCTCGTTCCCGCCCCGGACGCCCGCCGCCAGGTCGCGCCGGGTGGTGTGCAACAGGTGGACCAGGTCGCCGCCGTCGTCCACGATCAGGTCGGGGCCGAAGGCCAGAGCCAGTTCGAGGTGGCGGGCGTACTCCTCCGGTGTGGCGCCGTGCCAGGCGTAGACGGAGACACCCCGGTCGACCAGGGCCGCCGCGACCGCGTCTTGCGTGGACAGGGGGTTCGAGCCGGTGACCGCCACCTCCGCCCCGGCCTGAGCCAGGATCAAGCTCAGGTACGCCGTCTTGGCTTCCAGGTGGACGGAGACAGTGACCTTTCGCCCGGCCAGCGGCCGCTCCCGGGCGAACTCCGCAGCGAGCCGGTTGAGCACCGGCATGTGGGCCGCTGCCCAGTCGATCCGCCGGTGGCCTTCCCCGGCCAGGCGGCGATCCCTGATGACGCTGGGAATGCGGGTCTCACTCACGCCGCCCCACCTCCGCCAGAGCCCGGTCGAAGGGCGGGCGCAACACGCCGTGCTCGGTGATGATCCCGGCGATATAGGAATGGGGAGTGACGTCGAAGGCCGGATTCAGCACGGCCACCCCCTCGGGGGCGACCCTCTGCCCGAAGACGTGGGTCACTTCCTCCGGCGAGCGCTCCTCGATGGGGATGGCCGCCCCGTCGGGGATGGACAGATCCACCGTGGACCAGGGAGCCGCGACGTAAAAGGGGATGCCGTGCTCCCTGGCGAGAATCGCCACCCCGTAGGTGCCGATCTTGTTCGCCACGTCGCCGTTGGCCGCGACCCGGTCCGCCCCGACGACTACAAGATTGACCAGCCCCTTGGCCATGGCATAGGCGGCCATGTTATCCGTGATGAGGGTGACGGGGATGCCGTCCTCCAGGAGCTCCCAGGCGGTCAGCCGGGCCCCCTGCAGGAAGGGGCGGGTCTCGTCGGCGTAGACGTGAACCTCTTTCCCCTGTTCCCGGGCCACCCGGACCACCGCCAGGGCCGTCCCGTAATCCACGGTCGCCAGCGCCCCGGCGTTGCAGTGGGTCAGGAGGCCGGCTCTCGGGGGCACCAGGGCCGCTCCGAACTCGCCGATCCGGCGGTTCTGGGCGATGTCCTCCCGGTAGATGGCTTCGGCCTCCGCTTCCAGCGCCGCGGCCACCTCGGACGGCGGCCGGCAGGCGAGCTCGCTCGCCCTGGCCTGCATCCGGCGAAGGGCCCAGAAGAGATTGACCGCCGTAGGCCGTGTTTGCCCCAGGCGCTGGCAGGCCTCGGTCACCGCCCGCTGGACGTCGTCCTTCAATCCTGCCCGGGCGCCCAGGGCTACTCCGAAGGCGGCCGCCGCGCCGATCGCCGGAGCGCCCCGGACGACCATCGTCTCGATCGCCCGGGCCACCTCCTCCACGGTCCGGCAGGCCACCGTCTCCACCACGGCCGGCAACTTGCGCTGGTCGAGCAGGTACAGGGTGCCGTCCCGCCACTCGAGGGTCTTAACTCTCACGCTTTCCCTCCTCGCCTGGCGGGCCGAGGGGCGCCTGTCCCCGCACCGCCGTGTGGCAGGCGCAGACCCGTTCTTCGTCGATCAGGTCGATGGCCCTGGCCAGCAGCCGGCGCAGCCGGTTCAGGTTGGCCTCCATCAGCGCCACGACCTCCTGGTGGGTGAGCTTGCTCCCCGTGAGCCCCGCCGCCCAGTTGGTGACGAGCGCGACGCCGGCGTAACACATTTCCGCCTCCCGGGCCAGCACGACCTCAGGAACGCTCGTCATTCCCACGAGATCACCACCCAGGGTCCGGAAGGCGCGGATCTCGGCCGGCGTCTCGTAGCGCGGCCCCTCGGTACAGACGTAGCACCCTCTCCGGTGGAGTTTGAGTCCCTCGATCTCCGCCGCCCGGAGCAGCGACTCCCGCAGTTCAGGGCAGTAGGGGTCGGTATAGTCCACGTGGACCACGCCGGCCGGCCCACCCTCGTAGAAGGTCTGAGCTCGGCTCTTGGTGAAGTCGAGGAACTGATCCAAGGCCACGAGTTCCCCCGGTGCCATCTTCGGGTTCAGCGAACCCACGGCCGACGTGGCCAGGACGAACCGCACGCCCAGCATCTTCAGCGCCCAGAGGTTGGCCCGGTAGTTGATGAGATGCGGGGGAACGGTGTGGCCGGCGCCGTGTCGCGGCAGGAAGGCCACCTCCTTCCCCCCGTACCGCCCGGCGGCGAGGGTGGCCGTCCCGTACGGCGTGACCACCACCTCCTCCCGCACCTCCGCGAGGAGCTCCGGGTCGTAGACGCCGGTGCCGCCGATGACCGCGATCTCCACCTCACTCCTCCTCCACCAGGAGCTTGCCGTTCTCGATCACCGTCAACCCGTCCACCACCAGTGTCGGGCGGAGGAGGATGCCGTCCTGGTGGCTGGACACCTGGTTGTGTCCGCCGAAGCCGGTGTTGTCCCCGATGGCGATATGCACCGTCCCCAGGATCTTCTCGTCCTCCAGCGTGTTCCCGCAAAGCCGGGCGCGGTCGTTGGTCCCCACTCCGAGCTCTGCCAGGACGGCGGCCGCCGGCCCCAGCTTGGTGATGATCGCCTTGAGGCGTTCCACAACCTGGGAATGGCCCTCGATCTCCACCGCCACCCCGTCGCGGAAGACGAGGCGCACCGGATTCTCTTCCAGCCGGGTCTCGAGCATCGTGCCGTCCACCACCACGACGCCGTTCGCCGTGCCCTCCACGGGGGCGATGAAGGCCTCTCCGCCGGGCAGGTTGGTAGCGCTTCCGGGCTCACGGCAGAGGCCGTCGTCCGCCCGTCCCGTCCGTCCCTCCAGGGACAGGACCAAGTCGGTTCCGGCTGGCGTCGTCAGGTGGACTTGGCGCCGCTGGGTCAGGATGTCGGCCACCCGCCTGCTGCGCCGCGCGATTGCGGTGTAGTCGGCCGCCAACGCCCGCCGGAAGGTCTCGGGCAGGATGTTGGGCAGGGTGGCGATCCGCGCCCCCGCCCGGCAGGCTTCGCGCCGGGCCTCCGTGTGCGTCAGCGATTTGCTGGTCGGGCAGAAGACGACCTGAGCGGCCTTCATCGCCGCCGCCACGAGCGCTGGAGGTTCCTCCCCATGCACCTCGCGGGGCAGGATCTCGCAGAGCACGGCCTCCGCCCCCGCCTCCTTGGACGCTTCCCACAAAAGCCGCCCGATCTCGAGGAGGGGAGCGTCGGTCACCACCAGCACCGATTCCCCGCGTTTCACCGCCAGGCAGTCGCGCACCGCCACGCGAGCCGCCACCTGGAAGCCGGGGTCGTTCCAGAGCTCGCTCAATCTTAACCCTCCCACCTTCCGGCCAGCCGAGGCTGGCCAGGTCATACCTGCCGCAACAATTCCCGGCAGGGAGCGTTTTCCCTGCCGTCATTATTCCCAGCTACGCGGAGTCGAGGATCGTCAGCGCCTCCCCCAGGCGCTTCAGCCCCTCGGCGATCCGCTCCCGGGAGGTGGCGTAGGACAGCCGCAGATAGCCCTCGACTCCAAAGGCGATTCCGGGCACCACCGCCACCCGTGTCGCCTCCAGGAGAAAGCGGGCCAGGCTGGTCGAGTCGGTGACGGTTTCCCCGCCCGTCTTCCGTCCCAGGAGCTTCTGAACATTCGGGAAAGCGTAGAAGGCTCCGGGAGGCCGGCGGCAGACCACCCCGGGCAGCCGGTTGAGCCCCTCGACCATGAGGTTCCGGCGGGTCTCGAACTCCCGCCGCATCGCCTCCACCACTTCCTGGGGGCCGGTCAGGGCGGCGACCGCCGCCGCCTGGGCGATCGAGTTGGGGTTGGAGGTGGAATGCGACTGGAGGCTCGCCATCGCCTGGATCAGCGGGGCCGGTCCGGCGCCGTACCCGATCCGCCAGCCGGTCATGGCATAGGTCTTGGAGACGCCGTTGACCACGAGGGTACGCGCCCGAAACTCCGGCGCCAGCGCGGCGACGGAGACGGGCTGCACGCCGTCGTAGACGAGCCGGTCGTAGATCTCGTCGGAGAGGATCACCAGGTCCCGCTCGACCGCCAGTTCCCCCACGGCCTGCAGGAGTTCCCGGGGCCAGAGCTCCCCTGTCGGGTTGGAAGGCGAGTTGACGATCACCGCCCGGGTCCGGGGGCCGCACCGCTCCGCCAGCGCCTCTGCCGGGGGGACGAAGCCATCCGTCTCCGCGCCCGGCACGATCACCGCCACCCCGCCCGCCAGCCGGACCATCTCGACGTAGCTGACCCAGTACGGAGCGGGGATGAGCACCTCGTCGCCCGGGTTGAGCAGCACCTGGAAGGCGTTATAGAGGACCTGCTTGGCCCCGGTTGCGGCGATAACCTCCTCAGGGGTGTAGGAAAGGCCTCGCCGGGCCAAATCAGCGCAGATCGCCTGGCGCAGCTCCATCGTCCCCGCGCTCGGCGTGTACTTCGTCCGGCCCTCCCGCAGCGCCGCCCGGGCCGCCTCCTTGATGTGTTCCGGGGTGTCGAAGTCCGGTTCCCCCGTGCCGAAGCCGACCACGTCCACGCCTTCGGCGCGGGCCTTTCTGACCAGGGCGTCGACCGCCAGCGTGGCTGAAGGCGCCACCGAGCGGATCCGGTCTGAGAGCCGCATGGAGAATCCCTCCTCAGCAAACGTCGGCCGGCTCGCCCCCGCTGACCCGAACCCACTCGGCGAAGGGCAGCGGTACGGCTGAGGCGGGCGTCCCCGCCGCCGCGTAGACCACCGGGAATCGCTTCATGCTCACGTCCAGCACGACCTGGGCCGGATGGAGATGGGCCACCGGCGCCACGCCGCCGACCGGGAACCCGGTCACCTCGGCCACCGTCTTGGGGTCGGCCAGCGAAATTCGGTCTGCCCCCACTACCTGCCGGAGCTTGTCCTGGTTCACCCTCCGGTCGCCGGAGGTGACGACCAGGACCGGCCGGCCGTCAGCCATGAAGAGCAGGGATTTGGCGATCTGCCCGACCTCGACCCCCAACGCCGCGGCCGCCTCGGGGGCCGTCCTGGTGCTGGCTGCCGTCTCGATGATGCGGGCCTCCGGCTTCACCACCCGCAGAAAGCGCCGGACTCGCTGAACCGCGTCGGCGATGGGTTCTCCCCCCAGCCGCAGCGCCCCCGGAGCCAACGCCCCCTCGTGGACGAGCAGCCGGACTTTCTGCGCCAGACCGTCCCCGAAGCCGCCGAGGTGTCCGCCGCTGGCCACCACCCGGTGACAGGGGATGAAGAGCGGGAGGCGGTTGCCGTGCATGGCCTGGCCGATCGCCCTCGCCCCGCCTGGCCGTCCGGCCCGGGAGGCCAGTTCGGCGTAGGTCAGGACTTCACCCGGGAGGATGGCCCGGGCGGCGTCGATGACCGCCCGGGCAAAGGGCGAGAAGCCTTCCAGATCCAGCAGAACCTCCAGGGGTGCAGAGGGATTCCGGGCGTAGGCCTCCACCTGGCGCCGGACTTCCGCCAACGCTGACGCGTCCTGTTGCAGGGTCGGCCTCGTCCCGCCGGCCCGCCTGACCGCCGCCTCAACCCCGTTGGTCAGCTTCTCCACCGCCCCCCGGGCGGTGGCGCGGGGCAGAGAGACGGCATAGAGCCCGCGGCTCGTAGCGGCGGCCCCCCACCACCCCAGGGCGCTCGGAAAGACGTCGTAGTAGAGCTTGTCCAGGCTCACGTGAATCTCCCGCCTCTCGGTTTCGGCCTCTTGGCCTCAGGCCTCCCCTTCGCTATAGGGCGTAGACCCGTTTCCCGGGGAGCACCGAGACCCCCGCCTCCGTCAACACCCGGACGGCCTTGGGGAGGTCCTCCACCCGGATAAGCACCAGGGCGTCCGGGGAAGCCTTCTCCACAAAGGCGTACAGGTACTCGATGTTCAGGCCGGCCCGTTCCAGCACCTCAAGCACCTCAGCCAGCCCCCCGGGCCGGTCGGGCACTTCTACCGCCAGCACGCCGGTGGTCGTCACCGCGAACCCGGCCTCCCGCAACAGCCGCTCAGCCCGCTCCGGGTCGTTCACAATCATCCGGAGAATGCCGAAGTCCGTCGTATCGGCGATGGAGAGCGCCCGAATGTTGATGCCGTTGTCCCCCAGAAGGCGCGTCACCTTCGCCAGCCGCCCCGCCTTGTTCTCCAGAAAGACCGAAATCTGCCGGACCTCCATACCCGCCCCTCCTCGCATGCGATAGTCAGCCTCACCGGACTCAGTTGTTCTCGTACAGCTCCCGCCGGTCCACGATCCGCTTCGCCTTGCCCTCGCTACGGGGAATCGTATGCGGCTCGACCAGCTTCACCCGGACCGAGATGCCCAGCACCGACTCGATCGCTCCCCGCACCCGGCGCTCCAGCTCCTCCAGCCGCCGCACCTCATCCATCGGGAAGCCGGGGGGCACCTCAACCCATACCTCCACCTCGTCCAGCGTCCCCGTTCGGTCTACCACCAGCTGGTAGTGGGGCTCCGTCTCGCCGAGCTCGAGGAGGACCGCCTCGACCTGCGAGGGGAAGACATTGACCCCCCGAATGATCAGCATGTCGTCGGTCCGGCCCTTGACCTTCTCCATCCGGACGAAGACCCGGCCGCAGGCGCACCGCTCGGCGTGAAGGACCGAGATGTCCCCCGTCCGGTACCGGATAAGGGGCAGCGCCTCCTTGGTCAGCGTGGTGAAGACCAGTTCCCCCTTCTCGCCGTACGGCAGGGGTTCCCCGGTCTCCGGGTCGATCACCTCCACCAGGAAGTGGTCCTCGAAGACGTGCAACCCCGTCTTGGCCTCGCACTCGATGGCCACCCCCGGGCCGATGATCTCCGACAGTCCGTAGATGTCGTACGCCTGCAGCCCCAGTTTCGTTTCGATCTCCCGCCGCATGGCGTTGGTCCACGGCTCCGCCCCGAAGACCCCCTGCCGCAGCTTGAGGTCCTTGGGCTCGACGCCCATCTCCGCCATGGTCTCGGCGATGGTCAGGGCGTACGAGGGGGTGCAGGCGAGGCAGGTGGTCCCGAAGTCCTGGGCCAGCATGACCTGGCGCTTGGTGTTCCCGCCGGAGATGGGGATCACCGAGGCGCCGATCCGTTCCGCCCCGTAGTGGACGCCGAGTCCCCCGGTGAAGAGGCCGTATCCGTAGGCCACCTGGACCACCGAGTCGCGGGTCACCCCCACCGCGGTGAGCGCCCGGGCCATCAGGTCCTGCCAGGTCTCCAGGTCGTGGTGGGTGTATCCGACCACGGTGGGTTTACCGGTCGTCCCGGACGAGGCGTGGACCCGCACGACCTCCCGGAGACCTACAGCGAAAAGTCCGTAGGGGTAGTTGTCGCGGAGGTCCTTCTTGGTGGTGAAGGGCAGGTGCCGCAGGTCATCCAGCCGGTGGACGTCGCTGGGGTGAATCCCCCGGGCGGCCAGCCGTTCCCGGTAGAACGGCACCACCGCCCCGACCCGCCCCACCAGCGCCGACAAGCGCCTCGCCTGGAGCTCCTCCAACTGCTCCCGGGACATCGTTTCCGTGGCCTGATCCCAGTACACCGCTACTCACTCCTCCCTACTCGTTCCGCGACGTTTTCTCCGCCCGCCAGTGATTACCTCTTCAACTGGGGCATTCTACCACCGCCCCTGCTCCACCCGCTGCAAGACCTCTTCGAGCGTGCCTTCCCAGGTGGGAGGGCAGCTCTCCTTTATCTGGCCGACCCGCCCCTCGGCGGTGAGGAAGGTCCTCATCCCCACCCGGCAGGCGGTCATGTCTTCCGCGGCGTCGTTGCCGATCATGATGCACTCGTCGGGTCGGCGGCCCAGCATCTCCGCGACCTCCGCGAAGTAGCGGGGATTCGGCTTGCTGAAGTGCATCACCTCGTAGGAGGTGATGAGCCGGAAGGGCAGCCCGTCAAGGTTCCCCCAGGCCAGCCTCGCCTCGATCGCCACCCGCGGGAAGACGGGGTTGGTGGCGATGACCACCTCGTACCCCCTGGCCACCGCCGCCTCCACCAAGGGGCGGGCCAGCGGCCGGGGAGCGGTCAGGGAACGGAGGCAGTGAAAATCGGTGCGGTAGAAGTCGTCGAAAACCGGCAACCACTCGCTGGGGGCCAGGCCCGTCCGACGGAAGAAGTCGTCCAGGAAAACGTCCTGGTTGGTGCGGGTCGGATCGTCGTTCCGGATCATGGTTTCGGTCGCCGCCATCAAGTCGGCTATGAACTGTTTCGGCGGCATCACCCCGTCCACCCGCGGCGCGAGCGCCTTGAGATAGGCCGGCAGAAAGGCCGCCATATCCACGTCGAGCAAGGTCCCGTCGAGGTCAAAGAGCAGGGCTTTGATCACGCTTGTCCCTCCCAGAGCCAAAAATCTCGGGCGCCGAAGCGCCCTCACCGATCAGGCCCGCCTCTAGAACTACCGGAAGCGGAGCAGCCCCAGGACAACCATCAGCCCGCCGGGAAGGTAGACGAACCGGGAAGTCAGGCGGTGGACCAGCCGCCGGCTGCCCAACAGGTTGCCCAGGCCGACCAGAAGGTAATGCGCGGCAGCCATCAGCGCCGGAACCCCCAGGGAGGCGTGCCCCGCCAGCCCGATAGTGAAAGCGGCGATGCTGGCGTCGATGGCCACCGCGAACCCCAGGACTCCGGCCTCCCAGGCGCTGATGTCCCCGGAGTAGTCAGCGTGGGCCAGCGTCGGGTCGATCAGCACCCGGATCAAGAACCCCAGCGGATTCCGGCGCAATTCCCCGGCGAGGGAGCGCAGGGCCGGCAGGACTGGTTCGACCGGCTCCTCTCTCTGCTTCCCCCGCTCCAGCCAGGCTTCGTAGAGCATGGTCACACCGACGGCCAGAAGGAGCGCTGCCGAGACCCACTTGGCGGCAGCTAGCGGCACTGTCCGCGCTAGCACGTGCCCGCCCAGCATCGCCAGGCTGGCGCAGGCTCCGGAGACCGCCGAGATCACCGCCAGCGCCGCCGGGCCGATGCGGACCCGCCGCAGGCCAAACGCCAAGCCTCCCCACAACCCGTCGATGCTGACCGCCACGGCCACCAGTACCACCGCCCAGGACATCCCCATTCCCCCCGCTCCGTGCTGCATCAGCATATGAAGGTCGGGGACAATGGGTCAAACGTCCCACCTACAGGGCGGCGATGATGGCGTCGGCCATTTCGGCGGTGCCGAGCGGACCCCCCAGGTCGTAGGTGGTCTGGCCCCGGGCGAGGCAGGTGTCGACCGCCCGGTCGATCCGGGCTGCAGCCTCGTGCTCGCCCAGATGGCGCAGCATCAGCGTCGCCGAGAGGATAAGCGCCGTCGGGTTGGCCTTGTTCAACCCGGCGTACTTCGGGGCGCTCCCGTGGACCGCCTCGAAGACTGCCGCGCCCTCCCCCAGGTTGGCCCCGGGGGCGAGCCCCAGCCCGCCGGTCAAGCCGGCGCAGAGGTCCGAGAGGATGTCCCCGTAGAGGTTGGGCAGAAGCAAGACATCGTAGTGGGACGGCCGCATCACCAGGCGCATGCAGAGGGCGTCCACAATGGCGTCTTCCGTCTCGATCTCCGGGTACTCTTCGGCCACCTCCCGACAGGCGTTGAGGAACAGCCCGTCGGCCAACTTCATGATGTTGGCCTTGTGGCCAATGGTCACCTTCTTGCGCCCCTCTTTCCGGGCGTACTCGTAGGCGGCCCGGGCGATCCGGTGGGAGGCCTGGCGGGTGATCCGCTTGACCGCCTCGGCGGTGTTCTCGTCAATCATCCGCTCGATGCCAGCGTACAGGTCCTCCGTGTTCTCTCGAAAGATTACGATGTCCACGTTGTGATAGGGCACGGGCACGCCGGGGCGGCTTCTGGTCGGCCGCAGGTTGCAGTACAGGTCGAGGGCCTTGCGCAACCCCACGTTGACGCTGCGGAAGCCCTCGCCCACGGGGGTGGTGATGGGCGCCTTCAGCGCCACGCCGGTCCTCCGGATCTGTTCGACTGTCTCGTCAGGCAGGGGCGTGCCGTAGGCCGCCATCGCCGCCTCCCCGGCCACAGCCTCCTCCCACTCGATCTTCACGCCGGTGGCGTCCACCACCCGGCGGGCGGCCTCCGCCACCTCGGGCCCGATCCCGTCCCCCGGAATCAGCGTTACTCGGTGCATCTCCTTCCTCCTGCTACTCAACTTTCTGGGCGAGGGCGAATCCGCCGTGCTTCCGGATGTGTTCGGCGAGCCCCCCGTCCGCCAAAATCTGCAGCATGACCGGGGGCAGCGGCTTCACCGGCAACACCACGCCCCGCGTCAGGTTCGCGACCTTGCCGTTGACGAGGTCGACTTCCAGTTCGTCCCCGGCCCGGATCTGGTCGGTGTCACACTCCACCACCGGCAACCCGGTGTTGATGGCGTTGCGGTAGAAGATGCGGGCGAAAGACTTGGCCAGGACCGCCCCTACCCCCGCATACAGGATCGCCAGGGGCGCCTGCTCCCGGGAGGAGCCGCAGCCGAAGTTCCGCCCGGCGACGATGAAGTCGCCAGCCTTGACCCGGGAGGCGAACTCCGGGTCCAGGTCCTCCATCACGTGGGACGCCAGCTCTTTCATATCCAGCGTCTTGAACTTGTACTTGCCCGAGATGATGTAGTCGGTGTTCACGTCGTCGCCGAAGCGGTGCGCCGTTCCTTTCACCGGATTACCTCCCCTCTTTGACGTACGGCCGCGGGTCGGCGATGCAGCCGGCCAGGGCCGAGGCCGCCACCGTCGCCGGGGAGGCCAGGTAGATGAAGGCCTTGTTGTTGCCCATGCGCCCTTTGAAGTTGCGGTTGGCCGTGGAGATCACGTTCTCACCGTCGGAGGGGACGCCGTTGTGGGTCCCGACGCACGGCCCGCAGCCGGGCGTGACCACCGCTGCTCCCGCCTCGACCAGGGCCGCTAGGGTTCCGTCAGCCAGAGCGTCGAGATACACCCGGCGGGAGGCCGGGGCCACGATCAGCCGCACTCCGGGGTGCACCTTGCGCCCTCGCAGGATGGAAGCCGCCAGCCGTAGGTCCTCCAGGCGCCCGTTGGTGCAGGTGCCGAGGACGGCCTGCTGGACCGGCGTGCCTGCCACCTCGGTCACCGGGACGACGTTGTCCACCGTATGCGGCTTGGCCACTTGCGGAACCAGTTCATTCACGTCGAACTCCTCGTCCCGGGCGTAGACCGCGTCGGGATCCGGGTTGGCCGGCCGCGGTTCCCGGGAGCTGTGCTCCTTGATCCAGGCCAGCGTCTTGTCGTCGCAGGCTACGAGGCCGGCCTTGGCCCCCATCTCGACCGCCATGTTGGACAGGGTGAAACGGCCCTCCACCGAGAGGTCGCTCACGGCCTCCCCGGCGAACTCCAGCGCCATGTACGTGGCGCCGTCCGCCGTCAGCCGGCCGGCAAGATAGAGGACGAGATCCTTGGCATACACGCCTGCCGGCAGCTTCCCCCGGCAGGTGACGCGGAAGGTCTCCGGCACCCTGAACCAGAGCTTCCCCGTGAGCATGGCCGCCGCCAGGTCGGTCGAGCCGACCCCGGTGGAGAAGGCGTTGAGCGCGCCGTAGGTGGTGGTGTGGGAGTCTGCCCCGATCACCAGGTCGCCCGGGACAGCGTGGCCCCGCTCCGGGACCAGTTGGTGGCAGACGCCCTCCCCCACGTCGAAGAAGTGTATCCCTTGCTCCTGGGCGAACTCCCGCATCAGGGCGTGGAGCGCCGAGACTCCCTCGTTGGGGCTGGGAGCCGAGTGGTCGATCACCATCGCCACCCGGGCCGGGTCCGCCACGCGGCTCCCATTCATCGCCCGGAAGGCCTTGATCGCCAGCGGGGATGTCCCGTCCTGCCCCATGATGAAGTCCAGGTCCGCCACGACCAGGTCCCCAGCGTGGGCGTCGGTCCCGCTGGCCCGGCTCAGGATCTTTTCCGCAATCGTCTTGCCCAACACTATCCCCCTAACTGCTTAAATCCGCTCGACGTCCCTACGGGGTGACCGTTAGGATCTGCCGCACCTGCTCCGGGTAGTTGGCAATCAGCCACAGCTCGTCCGGGACGAGCGGCATCTGGTTGTGCTGCCAGGCGTACTGGACCAGGTCCAGCGTCTCCCGGGGGTTCTTCACCTCGATGCCGAGCTGGTCGTAGACGTACATCAGCCCCTTCAGCCCGCCGTACTCCCCGGTGGTGATGACCCGGCCGATCCGGCGCGTCTCGTACTCGCCGATTCCCAACTCCTCCGGGCTGTACAGCTCGTAGTTCCCCCGGTCCTTGAGCATGCCGTCGGCGTGGATGCCGGACTCGTGGGCGAAAGCGTTGGCCCCCACCCCTACCTGGTTGATCGGAATCGGCAGCCCAAAGGCGTTCGCCACATAATTGCAGATCTTCCAGGCCATCTTGAGGTCGACTCGCGGGTCGAGGATCTGGGCATCTTTCAGCCCCCGGGACTTGGTCAGGGCCAGGATCACAGAGACCAGGTCGGCGTTGCCGGCCCGCTCACCCATCCCGTTGACCGTGGTGTTGATATAGGCGTCCACCCCGGCGTCGATCGCCCCCATGGCCCCCTCGACCGAGTTGGCCACAGCGTACCCGAGGTCGTTGTGGGTGTGGAGTTCGATAGGGAGCTGGACGGCCTCGGCCAGCCGCTTCACCGCGTCATAGATGGAGGTGGTCCGGTCGTACCCCAGCGTGTCGCAGTACCGGATCCGGTGCGCTCCGTGTTCTTTGGCCGCCAGCCCGAACTCGATCAGGTACTCCTCGTCATACCGCTCGTCGGTCCGGGAGGCGTCTTCGGCGTTGACTCCGATGGTCTGGATCCCGGCCTCGACCGCCGCATCCACCGCGTCGGTCATCATCTTGATGACATCCTGCCGCGAGAGCCGCCCGCCGAATTTCCCCTGCGTCATGATCTCCGAGACCGAGATGGAGAGGTTGAGGTGCTTGACCCGGGTCAGCTCGACGGCCTTCTGCACATCCTCCGCTTTGGCCCGGCACCAGCCGGAGAGCACGATCGGCGAAAGGAGGCCCAACTCGGCCAGCTCGAGGTTAGCGTTGATGTAGTTCCGCTCGTGGCCGAGTGCGGGAAAGCCCATTTCGCTCTGGTAGATTCCCATCTGGTTCAGGTAGTAGTTGACCATGGTCTTCTGGAGCTTGGACAGGCCGATGCGGGCCGTCTGCACCCCATCCCGGTTGGTCACGTCGATGAGGTAGATCTTGTTTTGGCGCTTCTGGGCGGAATAACGAAGCTTGTTCTTCCCGTCAGACACAGCGTCCCCTCCTCTCTCTGCCGCTGCTCTTTGTATACAGCTCTCCCGATAAGGGCAAAGCCGGCAAGCTGATGCTCGCCGGCCGGACGGACCCAGGGAGGTTGACCCGTACCCGGGATCTACGCTAGACGGATCAAGTGAACCGAACAGGAGATGCAGGGGTCGTAGGCCCGCACAATCATCTCGAAGTTGTTCACGAGGTCCCCGTCAGGCTTGCCTGCTAGTTTCTCCGCACAGGCCCGGATATCCTTCTCTACGTTGGCAAGATTCTGGGCCGTCGGGGTTATGATGTCGGCCGCCGTCACCCGGCCGGCGGCGTCGAACTCGTACGAGTGGTAGAGCGTTCCCCGCGGCACCTCGGTGGCGGCCGTCCCTTTCCGGGGTTCCGACCACACCACCTCGACCGGAGTCTCCTCCTTCATCCCGGCCGTCAGGAGTTCGTCGATCAGGCCGGCGGCCCGCTCCAGCGACCAAACCAGTTCCACTGCCTGGGCGTGGTTGTTATACAGAATATTCTCGGTGGGCAGGGTGAGACCGATCTCCCGCGCCACCGCCCGGGCCCGCGGCGTCAGGCGGTCGGCCCAGTGGTGGAGGCGGGCGAGGGATCCGACCATGTACGGCCGCCCGCCGAGCCGCGAGTGTTTGGCGTGGGAGTGGCCGACCACCGTCTCGTTGGTGACCCGCCGGTAATCGTGGACTTCGAACGTCTCCCCGGTGGAAGCGACAATCCGGCGGCCGAAGAAGGAGAACTCCTCCCCCTCCGGTTCGAGGGCGACGTAGATCGTCGGGGACTCGGAGTGGTTCGGCACGGTGAGGCTGGCGAACAGCGCCACCACCGCCGGCGCCTGCTCCAGCGCCTCGCCTAGCCGCCGTCCCAGGCTGCGCAGGACTTCCGGGTCAGGAAGCTTCCCGAACCCGCCCACGATCGCGTTGACCGCGTGGACGGGCCGTCCACCCACCGCCGTCTGCAGCTCGTTCCCGAGCTTCTTCAGCGACAGGCCCAGCCGGACCTCGTCCGGGCGGTCGTTGGCCAGGGGGATCACCCCGCCGTAACCCAGGAAGTCCGGGACTGCCAGACAGAAGAGGTGGAGGGCGTGGGATTCGATCATCTGCCCGAGGAAGAGAAGTTCCCGCAACGCCTCGGTTTGCGGGGAAACCTTGATTCCCAGGGCGTCTTCGACCGCCTTCAGGGCGGTGACGTAGTGTCCGGCGGAACAGATGGCGCAGACCCGGCAGACGATCCCCGGGACCTGGTCCCAGGTCCGGCCCACCAACAGTTGCTCGAAGAAGCGGGATCCCTCGAAAATGTCGAAGTTCACGTCCGCCACCCGGTCGCCGGCGAGCGTCACGTCGATGCCGCCATGTCCCTCCACCCGGGCGAGGTGCGCTACAGTGATCCGTTCCATGTCTCGTTCCTCCTTCAGGCTTCGAGGGCGGCCGCCGGCGCGGCGAAGGTCTGCAGGCGCAGGCGGATCTCTTTCGGGTCATGCCCGAGCTCCATCAACCGGCGATACTCGGCGAAGTAGTTGGCCTCCTCGATGGGTCCCCGGCAACCCATGCACGGGCGGTTCAAGCTGGGGCAGCGGGCCCCGCAGCCGGCCACGGTGAGCGGTCCGAGGCAGGCGGCCCCGTCTCTCACCAGGAGGCAGGAGTTCTCCTTCATCTTGCACTCGGCGCAGACTGGATACTTCGGCAGTCGGGGCAGGTCGCCGTGGAGCAGCGACGCCAATCCTGTCAGGAGTTGCTCGGGCTCAATCGGGCAACCCGGGACCGCCAGGTCCACCTTCACGTGGCGGGAGAGCGGCGTCGGCGGCAGGTTCTCGAAAAACCCCGGCTTCGCCTTGATCCCGCTGCCGTAGACCCGCCGCTTGGCCCCGGCCACCTCGTTTTCCCCGGTAAGAGCCGGGATGCCACCCCAGGTGGCGCAGGTCCCGATGGCGACCAGGAGCGCGGCGCGCTGGCGAATGTCTTGCAGCATCCGGAGATCCCGGAGCTGCGCTACCGCCCCCTCGACGAAGGCCACGTCCAGCTCGGTTTCGGCCGGATCGCTCTGCGCCATCACGAAGGAGCGCAGGTCGACTGCGGCCACGATATCCAGGAGTTCATCCTCGCAGTTCAGCAGGACCAGTTGGTCCCCCGCACAGGAAGTCAGGCCGTAGATTCCTACCCGCGGCTTCACTCGTCTTCCCCCTTCATCCCTAGATCATCCCCGGCAGGTTGATGGCGTCCCAGTAGCTGAAGACCGGGCCGTCCAGGCACGTGTACTTGTGGCCCACGTTGCAGTAACCGCACTTCCCCACGCCGCACTGCATTTTGCGCTCAAGGGACATGAGGATGCGTTCGCCGGGGAAGCCGCGCTGAGTAAGCTCCGCCGCCACGTACTTGAAGGCCACCGGCGGCACGCACACCAGGGCGTAGGTGCGCTGCGGATCGAACTGCCGCCCCTCGAACAGAGTGGTCACGACCCCCACGCGGCCGTTCCACGTCCCGGTCGGGTCCTGGTCCACCGCCAGGAGGAGATCCAGATCCGACCGTGCGCCGAGGTCGGCCAGCTCGTCTTTGAAGAGCAAATCGTCCGGAGTGCGGGCCCCGTACATCACCACCAGTCGGCCGAACTCCGCCCGGTTGTCCAAAACGTAGTTCAGAAGCGACCGGAGCGGGGCCATCCCCAGCCCGCCGGCGATGATCGCCAGGTCCTGGTGGCGCAGCTTCTCGATCGGCCAGCCGTTGCCGTACGGGCCGCGGAGGCCCACCGCGGCGTTCGGTTCCAGCCGGTGCAGAGCGTCGGTCACCCGGCCCACCCGCCGGACGACGAGTTCGATCAGCCCCGGCCGGGTAGGCGTGGAGGAGATCGAGATCGGCGCCTCCCCCACCCCGAGGACAGAGACCTCCACAAACTGGCCAGGGCGGTAGGTGAACCTTCTCGCCTGATCAGGGTCCTCGAAGCGGAAGGCGAACAAGGTAGTATCCCCGCTCAGTTGGTGCTTTCGCACCAGCCGGGCCAGACGCGGCTGGTAGACGTTACCCATCATCGGGAGCAGTTTCCGCTCAAGCACTGGCTTCCCTCCTCAAGTCCTTGATGAGAGCCACAAAGTCGATCCCCGCCGGGCAGGCGGCGGTGCACCGGCCGCATCCCACGCAGGCGTAGCGCTCGAACCGGGCCGGAAAGTCCACGAACTTGTGAAAGAGGCGCTGGCGCAGGCGGGCGTCCCGGCCGGGGCGGAAGTTGTGGCCTCCCGCCACCGTGGCGTACTCCTTGAAGAGGCAGGAGTCCCAGGTTCGCCTCCGCTCGCCGGTCTTAAGGCTAAGGTCCAGCCGGTCGCTGACGGAGAAGCAGTAGCAGGTGGGACAGACCATCGAACAGGAGCCGCAACCGAGGCACCGGTCAGCCGCCTCCCCCCAGAGCGCCGAACCCGTCTCCAACTCCAGGATACCGGGGAGGGCCGAAGTGGTCACCTCCCGGGTGAACTTGCCGTTGTGCTCCTTAAGGTAGCGACGGTAGGCCAGGAGGTCGGCTTCGTCGGCCGGGGCGAAGAGGTCCTTGGCCATTCCGATCAGGTCGTTGCCGCGGGTGGTGCCGATCTGGACGAAGAAGCCCCCCGGCACGGCGGCGAAGAACAGGTCGTACCCGTCGCTCACGAAGCCGGTCCCGAAGGAGTTGCAGAAACACAACTCGTCGGGGGTGCAGGAGAGTCCGATGAGGGCGGTGCTCTCCCGGCGTTGAGCGTAGTACGGGTCCGGCTGGTCGTGGAGGAAGGTTCGATCCAGGATCTGCAGGGCGTGGAGATCGCAGGCGTGGGCACCGAAGATCACCCGCCGGTGGACGGAGGCTATCTCCTCCGGCACCTCATAGCCGCGGTCCACCGAGAAGCGGAACATCACCTCCGACGGCAGGCTGAAGAACTTCTTCAGCGGCAGCGTCGTCCGGGTGTATTCGGTGACCACCCGCGCCGGGTCGGTAAGTCGGGCGAATATCACCTCCCCCGACGCCTGCCGTTCCGGTGCATAGACCTCGGCCTGACTTCCGAGGCGCAACAAGAACGGGCTCAAGTGGTCTTCCGGCAGTTTGTAGGCGTTCATACTCCAACCCCTTCTCGTGCCATTTTCTACAAAATCCATAGGATAATTGGGTATAAGTTAGCACGAGCCCTTCTGCGGTGTCAACAAGTTTTGAGAAAATTACCACTATTTGTGCCTCGCTTCACGAAGTTCCACCGCAGCGTCTCAAGGGTGAAGCCCCCTCCCCAGGCAAAAAAGGGGTGCGAACCAGGCGGTGGTCCGCACCCCGGGGGGCTCAGGTCGAGGTTGTCAGGAGGTCTGGGTCCGGAAGGAACCTCCGGGCTAGGCGCCGGACCGGCAGGCCGGGCCGATCAGCGGCCGGTAGGGGGCCTTGCGGCGCAAGGCCACCTTGATCAGGTGAAACAGGCGGGGCAGGCGGAGAAGCACCATCCGTATCCCACCCAGGCTCCAAATCCACTTCAGCTCGATCATTTCCTTCATCACGCTGGCGGGGCGGCCGACCAGCTTGAACCGGCCCACGTACCCCACCGCGAAGGACTCGCCCAGGGAGGCCACTGCCCCCAGGTCGACCGGGTGGAACGCCGCCCGCGGCCCGCCGGTCAAGTCGGAGATGATGTTCCTTGCCGCCACCAAACCCTGATCGATGGCGTTGTGGGCGGTCGGCGCCGCCGGCTTCCCCGTCTTCGGGTCAACGGCCTCGGCGCAGTCGCCGATCACGTAGACGTCGGGGCTGGCGGGCGACCGCATCCCCTGGTCGACCTTGGCCCGCCCTCTCGCCCCGACCGGGAAGCCGGACCGCTCGAGCAGGTCGTTGGCCCGCACCCCGCCCGACCAGATCACCGTGCGGGTCGGGATCACCCGCCCATCCTTCAGGGCGATGAAGTCGGCGGTGACCTCCATGATCGGCACTCCGGTGATGAGTTGCACGCCCTTCCGCTCCAAGTCCCGGGCGACTCTGCGGGCCAGGTCCGTCTCGAAGTCCCTCATGATCTCCGGCACCGCTTCGACGTTATAGACCTGCACGTCCGCCGGGTCGATGTCGTACCGCCGGCAGAGCCTGGGCAGCGTTTCCGCCAGCTCGCCCGCCATCTCGACGCCGGTCAGGCCCGCCCCGCCGATCACAAAGGTCCGGCAGGCCTGGCGCTCCTGCTCCGTCTTGACCACTTTCGAGCTGGCCAACTGGTACTCGATGTGTTCGTGGATCGTCCGGGCGCAGTTCAGGCTCCGCAGGGTCAGCGCGTGTTCCTGCATGCCCGGGATGCCGAAGTATTCCGGCACGCTCCCGACCCCCACCACCAGCTTGTCGTAGGCAAGCTCATTGCCGTCTTCGAAGATGAGCTTCCTGTTCTCTATGTCGATCCGGTCCACCGTCGCCTTGACCAGCCGCACCCTGCGCCGGCTGACGATCTGCCCCAGGGGAATCCGGATGTACTCGCAGTCCGCCGACCCCGCCGCCGGCTTGTGCAGTTCCGTGATGAACTGGTGATACTCGTGCTTGTTCACCAGCACGAGCTCAACCCCGCTGTGCTTCAACCGCTTGGCCAGCGCGAGGAGGCAGGTCAGCCCGCCGTACCCCGCACCCAACACCACCACTCGCTGCTGAGTCATGAATTGCGCCTCCTGTCCCCCCGGAAGGCTTTGGCCTCCCGAGTTTCGAATATTGTGATAACCTTCACAATGTACCTGTGCGGTTAGTTCCCTCTCCGACACCCGAATTCCTGCCCTTTAACACCAACAAAGTCGGGAATTTTGTCATCCGGCTCCCGCTACTGCCTGGACAACCGGTCCCGCAGGAGCTGGTTCACCAGGCCGGGGTTGGCCCTGCCCCTGGTCTCCTTCATCACCTGGCCGACGAGATACCCCAGCGCCGCCTCTTTGCCGCCGCGGAAGTCGGCGACCGACTTCGGGTTGGCGGCGATGACCGTCTCCACGATCCGGGCGAGTTCCGCCTCGTCGCTGATCTGGACGAGGCCCTTCTCCTTGACGACGTCGGCCGCCCGCTTGCCGGTGTGGAACATCTCCTCGAAGACCGTCTTGGCGATCTTCCCCGAGATGGTCCCGTCATCTATGAGCTTCAGCATCTCCCCCAGGTGGCCGGGGGTCAGCGGAAGCTCGTCCAGCTCCTTCTCCTCCGCCTTCAGCAGGCGCAGGAGGTCCCCCATGACCCAGTTGGAGACGGCCTTGGCGTCGTGGTACTCCTGCACCGCCGCCTCGAACCAGTCGGCCAAACGCCGGGAGGAGGTGAGAAGGTCGGCGTCGTAGGCCGGCAGGCCATACTGGGAAACGAAGCGGTCGGCCCGGGGCCCCGGCAGTTCAGGGAGTTCGGACCGGAGGCGCTCCACCCACTCCCGGTCGATGACCACCGGCGGCAGGTCGGGCTCGGGGAAGTAGCGATAATCGTGGGCCTCCTCCTTGCCCCGCATGGAGACGGTGATCCCCCGCCCTTCATCCCAGGCTCGGGTCTCCTGGACGATCGCAGTCCCGGAGTCGAGCAGCTCGGTCTGGCGGGCCACCTCGTACTCCAGAGCCCGCAGGACCGCCCGGAAGGAGTTCATGTTCTTGATCTCGACCTTCACCCCGAACTCCGCCTGGCCCACCGGGCGCAGGGAGATGTTGGCGTCGCAGCGGAGCGACCCCTCCTCCATCTTGCAGTCAGAGACCCCGGCGTACTGGAGGACGGCCTTGAGCCGCTCGAGGTACTGGTGCGCCTCGGCCGGCGAACGCAGGTCGGGCTCGGAGACAATCTCGATGAGGGGAATGCCCACCCGGTTGTAGTCCTCAAGCGAAAACTCGGAGCCGATGATCGATTCCCCCGAGTGGACCGATTTCCCGGCCTCCTCCTCCAGGTGAATCCGGGTGATGCCGATCCTCCGGGGCTGCCCGTCGACCTTGAGCTCGAGCCAGCCCTTCTTGGCGAGCGGCAGGTCGTACTGGGAGATCTGGTACGCCTTGGGCAGGTCGGGGTAGAAGTAGTTCTTCCGGTCGAACTTGCTGTAGGAAGCGATCTCGGCGTTCAGGGCCAGGGCGGCCTTGATCGCGTAGTCCAGGGCCTTCCGGTTCAGAACCGGCAGCACCCCCGGCAGCCCGAGACAAACCGGACAGCAGTGGGTGTTCGGCTCGGCCCCGAATTCGGTGGAGCACCCGCAGAAGAGCTTCGACTCGGTGAGCAGCTCGGCGTGGACTTCCAGCCCGATGACCGTTTCGTAGCGCGACATCTACCGCACCTCCTTGCCAGAGCCCGTCGGAATCTCCGGATGGCGCCGCTTCAGTCCTAGCGCCTGTTCGAGGGCGTAGGCCACCTGGAAGAGTGTCCCTTCGTCGAAGTGCCTGCCCTGGAGCTGAAGGCCGATCGGCAGCCCTTCCGCCGAGTAGGCGCAGGGCACGGACAAGGCTGGCAGGGCCGCCAGCGGCGCCGGGATGGTAAAGGCGTCGGAGAGGTACATGGCAAGCGGGTTATCCACCTTCTCCCCCCGCTTGAAGGCGACCGTCGGCGTAGTGGAGGAGGCGATCACGTCGCACTGCTTGAAGGCTTCCTCGAAATCGCGGCGGAACAGGGTCCGCACTTTCTGGGCCTTGAGGTAGTAGGCGTCGTAGTAGCCGGCGGAGAGAGCGTAGGTGCCGAGCATGATGCGCCGCTTGACCTCCGGCCCGAACCCCTCCTGCCTGGTCTTCTTGAACATCGTCACGCTGTCCGGGGCGGTGGTTGAACGGTGGCCGTAGCGCACTCCGTCGTAGCGGGCGAGATTGGAGGAACACTCCGCCGGGGCGATCAGGTAGTAGGTGGCCAGGGCGTACTCCGTGTGCGGCAGGGAGACTTCCACCAGTTCCGCGCCGAGGTTCGCCAGGGCGCCGATGGCTGCCATGACCTTCTCCCGCACCTCCGTGTCGAGCCCCTCGACGAAGTACTCCTTGGGGATGCCCACCCGGAGACCCTTGATCTCCCGGCCCAGAAAGCTGGTGTAATCGGGGTGCGGGCGGTCCACCGAGGTGGCGTCCCGCTCGTCCTTCCCGGCGATCAGGTTCATCACCAGGGCGGCGTCGGTCACGTCCTTCGTGAGCGGCCCGATCTGGTCCAACGACGAGGCGAAGGCGACCAGCCCGTACCGGGAGACCGCGCCGTAAGTCGGCTTCAGCCCTACCAGCCCGCAGAAGGCGGCGGGTTGGCGGATCGAGCCGCCGGTGTCCGAGCCGAGGGCCCAGGCCGCCTCGTCCGCCGCCACCGCTGCCGCCGAGCCGCCGGACGACCCGCCGGGCACCCGCTCGAGGTCATAAGGGTTCGCCGTCGGGAAGAAGCCCGAGTTCTCCGTGGAGGAGCCCATGGCGAACTCGTCCATGTTGCACTTGCCCAGGATCGGCGCCCCTGCCGCCTTCGTCTTCTCCACCACGGTGGCATCATAGGGCGGGATGAAGTTGTGGAGGATCTTCGAGCCACAGGTGGTCTTGATCCCGATAGTGCACATGTTATCCTTAAGTGCGCCCGGGACACCCAATAGCGGGGGCAGGCTCTCCGCCGGCTCCGTGGCGAAGCGGCGATCAGCCTCCTGAGCCGCCTTACGGGCCTGGTCGGCGGTGACCGTGAGGAAGGCCTTGACCTGCCCGTCGACAGCCTGGATCCGCTCCAAGTACGCCTCGGTCACCTCGACCGCCGAGACCTCCCGCCGGCGCAGCAGGTCCGAGAGTTCGTGGGCGGTCAGCCGGGTCAGTTCAGCAGTCGTTCCCACCGGTGCTCACTCCTCCTCCATGATCCGCGGGACCCGGAAGAAGCCCCGCTCCGGGTCGGGCGCGTTGGCGAGCACCAGGTCCCGGGGGAGCGATTCCCTCACCTCATCCGGGCGGAAAACGTTCTGGATCGGAACGGCGAACGCCGTCGGCGGCACGTCGGTGGTATCGAGTTTCTGGAGTTTCCCCGCGGCCTCCAGGATCTTGTTGAGCTGACTGGTCATCCTTTCCCGTTCCTCGTCGCTGAGCGCCAGGCGGGCCAGATGAGCCACGTGGTCCACTTGCTCCCGGGTAATCAACGGCCTCACTCCTCCCAAAACCTTTTCGCCGCCCGTGCCGGGCGCACCATAAAACGGAAGCCGGCCCTGAATGGGCCTGCGCTTCCGTTTTAGCATACCACGATTAGTCAAGCCTTGTCCACAGCGCCACGGCCGGAGTCAGTGTCAAGCAGAAGGTGGTCGGTCATGCCACCCACGAGGACTGAAGGTGAGCGAGACCCCTTACCACCGTCACCAAGGGCGTTGTCCTTGATCTGAGCAGCGGCAGGTCGACCCGCGGCCGGACCGGTGTATTGACAGGATATGAGGGATGTGATATGTAATAGATGATATATATAAGAATATATATTAATCGAACCGTATATTGTCAGGTGCCGGGAGGTGGGGGTCTACGTCGCTTAGACACTCGCTGTTGGGGTTCTTGAACTACGGGCCCCTGACTGGCTACGAGTTGAAGCAGGGCTTCGACGATTCTATCAGTCACTTCTGGAACGCCAACCTCAGCCAGATCTACCCCACTCTCAAGGAAATGGAACGCGAAGGCTTGATCACAATCCAGGTGGAGCCGCAAGAGGCTCGTCCCCCGCGCAAGGTTTGCCGAATCACCGACGCCGGGCGCGAGGAGCTGCGCCGGTGGTTGCGGACGCCGGACGACCTTCCGGCGAACCGGGTGCCTTTCCTGATCAAGATCTTTTTCGGGGGGAACCTCGCCCGGGAAGAGTTGCTGGACGTGGTGCGCCACCATCTCGAACTGCACCGGGAGCGCCTGGAGGCCTATCGGGGACCCGGCCGGGCTGCCCTGGACCGCTGGGCCAGCGCCACCGGACTGCAGAGAGAGGCGTTCTACTGGGAACTGACGCTGGAGGCGGGGGTCAAGTTCGAACAGGCCTGGGTCGAGTGGTGTGAGGAAGCCATCAAGCGGATCGAGGCGATGGAGGCGGATACCCATGAGAATCCTGGCCGTTAACGGCAGCCCGCGCGGTCGACGCGGCAACACCGAGCGCCTGCTCCAACCCTTCCTGGCGGGCGCCCGCGAGGCGGGGGCCGACGTCGAAGCCGTCTATCTGGTGGACCACGAGATCCGCCACTGCCGCGGCTGCTTCACCTGCTGGACAAAGACGCCGGGTGTCTGCGTCCACCGGGACGACATGCCCGCTCTCTTGGAGAAGGTGCGCCAGGCAGACTTGGTGGTATACGCCTCCCCGCTATACATCTTCACCGTCAGCGGCCTGATGAAGGACTTCATGGACCGCTGCATCCCCCTGCTCCTCCCGTACCTCGAAAAACACGGACACCATTACGCCCACCCCGTGCGCGACCCCGGCCGGTGGCCCAAGAGGGTGATCCTTCTCTCGAACTGCGGCGCTCCAGAACGGCATGACTTCTCCGGGCTGGTCGAGACTTTCCGCCAGTTGGCGGCCGGTCCCACCTTGGAGTTGGCCGGCACCATCCTGTGCGCCGGGGGAGAGTTGCTCGGTCAGGAGGCGCTGGGAGAAAGCCTCCGGTGGTATCTGGAGGCCGTTCAGCACGCAGGGCGGGAGGTCGTCGAACAGGGGCACATCACTCCCGAAACCCAGGCCGTGCTCGACCAGGACTTGGCTGAACCGGAGGCGTACTGTGACATGGCCAACACCTACTGGCGCAGTTGCCTGGGTGGTTCGCCGGAACCCGGACCCGAATCCCCCTCAGCGCCCAGCGGAGACCTTTCCCCTTCCCTACCCTTGACCGACGGGATTGCCGGGAAGAAGCCGGAGACCATCCGCGACGCCCTCACCGGGCAGGCGGCTTCCTTCAATCCGGCGGCCGCGGGCGACCTGCGCGCCGACATCCAATTCCACGTCACCGGGAAAGAAGCGGGTGACTACGTCCTGCGCATCGGCGACAGACGATGCACCTTTCACACGGGTACTGTGCCGAAGCCGCGACTCACGATAGACACCCCCTCCGAGGTGTGGCTCCGCATCGCCCGGGGTGAACTGAGCGGACAGACCGCCTACTTGAAAGGCCTCTACCGGGTGGAAGGCGATCTGGGGTTGCTGATCCGGATGGGTAGGCTGTTCCGCCAGGCCGACGGGAGCGACCCCGACGCTGCTGCGCCAGATTCCACCCAGAAAGCGGAGCGTCCGGAGTTCGGCAGGCTCCCCGGGATGGCCTGGCTGGCCCTGGCCTTCCTGCCTTGGATCTGGCACTGGTCGATCGGCGCTCTGACGGGCGCCGACCCCTGGTGGAGATGGGTCCCCTCCATGGCCCTGGCGGGGCTGCTCTGGGGATACCGCTGGCGGTGCGCCAAGCCCACCTGGATGGAGACCGGAACCGCCCTGTATTTTGGGCTGGCCGGGCTGGTCTCACTGGTGGGAGGTAGCTTCTTCGAGGCTTACGGCGACGTGACCGGCTCGATGGTGCTGGCTGGGGTGTGGCTGGGTAGCCTGGCCTCGGCCATGCCTTTGACCGGCCAGTACTCCAAAACGCAGTGGCCGCCGGAGATCTGGTCGACTCCCGCTTTCCTCCGCACCAACGCCATCCTCACAGCCTCCTGGGGCGGAGTGTACCTGCTTCAAGCGCTGCTGGCGCTGATCGGCCACCACTACCCCGTCCAGGCGCAGCAGTGGGCCGTGGTGCGCCACCTGCTCCTCCTCCCCGCCGCCGTGTTCACCGCCTGGTTTCAGAAGTGGTACCCCCTTCAGCCCCAATCCGGAACATCAACGGGGAGGTGGCGGTGATGAGGTTCTGCCGTCTCGGCTTGTCCGCCATTGTCTTGATTGGGCTCGGGTTGATCTCGGCCGACACCTCGGTTGCGGCGGAGGGCACGGTCAAGCTAACGTATCACCAGGTTACGCAGGCCCAGGGCATCTACGAGGCGTATACCCTGACCCCCTCCGCCTCGGGCTATGAACTCAAGCTGCTGCCGATAGGCCAGGATCCGTCGGTGACCTCGATCATCCGCACGGACTCACTTTATTCGACTCTGACGTGGGAACACCGCGAACCCAGGGAGGGCACCGCGCTCACGGCCGTCCGTCAGGGGAATGTAATCCGTCTCTCCGGTTCTCTCCGAGGCAAAAGGGTCGAGAAGGAGTACCGGATCGACAGCCACCCATGGATGCAAGGCTATGCGCTGCAATTGACCGGCTTCATCCTTTCCAAGGAGAAGCGAACCGTCTTCTGGCGCATCAATCCCGTAGACCTCAAGATCACTGCGTTCTCTGCGACCAAGACGGGACAAGTGACTCTGACGGTCGATGGGAAGGCGGTCGAGACAGTACACGTGCGCATCTCCTTCCCAGGCGCCGCCGGAGCCTTCTGGTCCGCCGATAGCTGGTTCAGGAAGCTGGACGGCCGGTATCTGCGGTACCGGGGAGCCAACGGCCCTCCCGGAACACCCGTCACCACCGTGGAACTGGTCGCCGAAGAATAGCGCCTACGCCGGGGAATCGAACGCCTTCAGCGCGGCCGCGGCGGATCCTCCCCTTCCGGAGTTTCTCGCCCGGCTCCTCGACCAGTCTGGCTCTCCCGAAAACCTGGACGCTCCGGTAGCGGGTCGAGAACTGACAGGCGGTCGGTCAGCGTTGTCCCTCCTCAGGGCCGGCCGGTCCGGAGAAACTCCCGGAAGGCTGGTCCCGGAACGATGGTCACACCCAACTCCCGCGCCTTGTCGTACTTGCTGCCCGGGTTCTCCCCCACCACGACGTAATCGGTCTTCTTGCTGACCGAGTCGGTCGTCTTGCCCCCGGCCGCCCGGACGGCCTCCTCAGCCTCCCGGCGGGTGAAACCCTCGATAGTCCCGGTGATGACCACCGTCTTCCCGGCGAGCGGCCCCCCGCCCGCCCCGGCAGTTTCCTCTTCCGGCTGCTCCATCAGCACTCCGGCGGCGCGGAGCTTCTCCAGCAGCCGCTGGTTCACCGGGTCGGCGAAATACTCCTGGATCGCCCCGGCCACCTTCTCCCCCACATCCGGCACAGCCAGCAGGTCCTCCCAGCTCGCGCGCTCCAGCGCCTCGAGGCTCCGGAAGTGCTCCGCCAAGGTGCGGGCCATGGTCTCGCCGACGTGGCGGATCCCCAGGGCGTACAGGAGACGGGCCAGCCCGGCCTCCTTCGACCTGGCGATCGCCCCGAGGAGGTTCTGGATCGACTTCTCGCCGGTCCGCTCGATCTGGGCCAGGTCGTTCTCCGTGAGAGCATACAGGTCAGCCGGGTCTTTGATCAGGCCCTTATCCAGGAGCTGCCCGATCATGACCGGGCCTAAGCCCTCAATGTCCATCGCCCCCCGGGAGGCAAAGTGGATGAGCGCCTCCCGCCACTGGGCGGGACAGGCGGGATTCGGGCAGCGCGTGACGGCCTCGCCTTCCGGCCGCATGAGTCCGCTGCCGCACTCCGGGCAAGTCCGCGGGTACTCTATCGGCTCCTCCCGGCCTGTGCGGCGGCTCTTGACCACCTCCACCACCTCGGGAATCACGTCGCCGGCCTTCTGGATCACCACCGTGTCGCCGAGGCGGATGTCTTTCTTCCTGATGTAGTCCTCGTTGTGGAGGGAGGCGCGGCTGACCGTCGACCCGGCCACTTCCACCGGCTCCAGGACGGCGGTCGGCGTCACGGCGCCCGTCCGCCCCACCGTGAAGTCCACCCCGACGACCGCCGTCACCACCTGCTCGGCGGGGAACTTGTAGGCGATCTGCGCTCGGGGGCTCTTGCCGGTCGCCCCCAGCCGCGCCGTGGCGGCCAAGTCGTTCAGCTTGACCACCACACCGTCGATCTCGTACGGCAGCTCGGCCCGCTTCTCCGCCCACTCCCCGCAGTAGGCGATGACCGCTTCGATGTCGGGGCAGAGGCGCCACTCCGGGTTCACCGGCAACCCGGCCTCCTGTAGCAGGGTCAGAGCTCTCTCCTGCGTCGGGACCTCGACCCCCTCCCACTGCAACACCTGGTAGAAGAAGGCGTTTAACCGCCGCCCCGCGGTCACCGCCGGGTCGAGCTGCCGGAGCGATCCGGCGGCGGCGTTCCGAGGGTTGGCGAAGAGGCTCTCCCCAGCCTTCTCCCGGGTCTCGTTCAGGGCCAGGAAGTCGTCCCGCCGCATGTACACTTCGCCGCGGACGGCCAGGTTCCACGGCTTCCGGAGCGCCCTGGGGATGGCCTTGACCGTCCGGACGTTGGCGGTGACGTTCTCCCCCTGCACGCCGTCGCCCCGCGTCGCCCCCAGGGCCAGCCGGCCTCCCTCATAGGTGAGGGCGACGGTCAACCCGTCGATCTTCAGTTCGCAGACATAGGCCACCGGCCCCTCCACCCCCAGCCACCGCCGGACCCTTTGGTCGAAGGCGCGCAGCTCGCCGGCGTCGAAGGCGTTCGCCAGGGACAGGAGCGGCACCGGGTGGGTCACCGGGGCGAAGGTCGGCAGCACTGTGCCGCCCACCCGGCCGGTGGGGGAATCGGGCGTGGCCAGTTCCGGATAGCGCTCCTCGAGCTGGGTCAGCTCCCGGACGAGCCGGTCGTATTCCGCGTCGGAAATCTCCGGGGCGTCCAGGTCATAGTAGAGACGGTTGTGATAGTCGATGAGGTGGCGGAGTTCGGCCGCCCGGGCGGCTACGTCCGCCGGGACCCCCGCGGCCCCGAAAAGGTTCTTGGTGGTTTCCTCAGCCATTTCCGGCTCACCTGCCGCTCCAGTTGTGCCCGGCCGGTCAGGGGGCGGCAACGGCTGACCACGGCGCCGGGAGCCGGACCAGCCCGACCCTGGTTAACGGCCAGTACCGGAGGATGGCCCGCCCGACGACCAGCCGCCTCGGCACATACCCCACCGTGGGGAAACGGCTGTCCTGGGAGTTGTTACGGTTGTCTCCCAGGACGAAGTAGGAGTCCGGCGGCACTACGTAGGGGCCGGCGTCGCTCCGGGCCGGTTCGGCGATGTACCCCTCCTCCAGGGGCCGGCCGTTGAGAATCACCCTCCCGCCCTGGATCACTATTCTGTCCCCCGGCACGCCGATCACCCGCTTGATGAAGCGCATCCGTGGGTTGGCGGGAAAGCGCAGCACTACGATCTCCCCCCGGGCCGGCGGCCGGAATCGGTAGGTCAGCTCATCCACCAGGAGGCGCTCCCCGTGGTGAAGCGTCGGTTCCATCGAATAGCCTTCCACGAAGAAGGACCGGGCGATGAACGTCATGATGAAGGCCGCGAGAACCGCTGCCAGAACGACGGCTTCAACGTACTCCTGAAGCACCGACTTGGTGACCTTCCCGACCATCCCCAAGCCTCCCCCTGCCCTGCGTCAACGCCCCACCAGGCTGAGCCGGGTGAGCGGCCAGTACCGCGCCACCGCCCGCCCGGAGATCCGGGCGAGCGGGATGTACCCGACGGCGGTGAACCGGCTGTCCTCCGAGTGGTTGCGGTTGTCTCCCAGGACGAAGTAGTGGCCCGGCGGCACTACGTAGGGCCCGAACTCGCCCCGGGCAGGCTCGGCGATGTACTTCTCCTCCAGGGGCCGGCCGTTCAGGATCACCTGCCCGTCGCGCAGCTCAAGGCGGTCTCCGGGGAGGCCGATGATCCGCTTGATATAGGGCAGCCGGGGATCCGGGGGAGCCCAGCGCAGCACGACGACTTCGCCCCGGGCCGGCGGGCGGAAGCGGTAGGTCACCTTGTCGACGATCAGCCGCTCCCCGTCGTGGAAGTTGGGCTCCATGGAGGAGCCGTCGACCCGGATCGAGCCGCCCACGAAGATCATGATCAGGGCGGCCAGGATGACGGAGGCGATGATGCTGCGCAGGTAATCCTCGAAGACCGAGATCTTGGCGGGCCGGGCGCCGGAAGGGTTGGTCGCTCGTGCCATGCTGCACATCCTCTTTCTAGAGTTCTACCCCACTTTTCGCCCCCCGAACGAAAACTCCTACTCGCCGGCCGCCGACGCCGCCCGGGTGAGCGGAGCGTAACCGGCCAAGAGCTTCTTGATCCCCTCGCCCGGGAAGGCCACGGTGAGGGTGGCGTTGGCACCCTCGCCCTCGATCGTCACTACGGTCCCCACCCCCCAGCGCGGGTGGACAACCTTCTCACCCGGCCGCAAGTCGAGCACCCCCGCCGCACCGCCGGCCTCCCTCCGGGAATCGGCCCGGGCAGCCGCCGCCCAGCTCGCCGGTTCAGCCCGGCGGCCCAGTTCCCGCCGCACCTCCCGCGGAATCTCCTCCAGGAAGCGGCTGGGCAGGCGGAAGTCCATCTGGCCTCGGACGAACCGCTGCCGGGCGGCCGTCAGGTACAGCCGGTCCATCGCCCGCGTCAGCCCCACGTAGCAGAGGCGCCGCTCCTCCTCCAGCTCCTCCGGCTCCAGGGCGGAACGGGAGTGGGGGAAGGTCCCCTCCTCCATCCCGACCAGGAAGACGACCGGGAATTCCAGTCCCTTGGCGGAGTGGAGGGTCATCAGGGTCACCCCGCCGGCGGACGGGTTGTAGGTGTCCGCGTCCGAGAGGAGCGCCACCTGTTCCAGAAAGACTTCGAGCGACGGCTCGTCGGTCCGGGCGTCGAACTCAGCGGCGGTGTTCACGAACTCCTCGAGGTTCTCGACCCGGGACTGGGCCTCTACGCTTCGCTCCGCCAGGAGCTCCGCTTCGTACCCCGTCTCCCGCAGCACCAGCGCCGCCAGCTCCGCGACCGGCAGGCGCCGCGCCTTCTCCGCCAGCCCTGCCAAAAGCTCGGCGAAGACTCTCAGCGCCGCCGCGGCCTTGGTCCCCAGCCCCGGCACCTCCTCCGCCCGCAGGACCGCCTGGTGCAGGCTGAGCCCCTGCTCCAGTGCGAAGTCCTCAAGCCTGCTGAGGCTGGTCGCCCCGAGTCCCCGCTTGGGGACGTTGATGATGCGGCGCAGACTCACCGAGTCGTCGGGGTTGTAGAGCACCCGCAGGTAGGCGAGGAGGTCCTTGACCTCCTTGCGCTCGTAGAAGCGCACCGTCCCGACCACGGCGTAGGGGAGGCCGTAGTGGAGGAAGACCTCCTCGAACGACCGCGACTGGGCGTTGATCCGGTAGAGCAGGGCCACGTCGGAGTAGCTGTACCCGGCCCGGGTCAACCGCTGGATCTCCTCGGCGACAAAACGCGCCTCGTCCCGGTCGTCCTGGGCGAGGTACACCGTGAGCGGCTCGCCGTCCTCCCGGTCGGTCCAGAGGTTCTTGTCGGTCCGGGCCAGGTTGTACGAGATCACCTTGTTGGCCGCGCTCAGGATGTTCTGGGTGGAGCGGTAGTTCCGCTCGAGCTTCACCACCCGGCACTCGGGGTAGTCCCGCTCGAAGGCCAGGATGTTGCGGATGTCCGCTCCCCGCCAGCCGAAGATCGACTGGTTGTCATCGCCGACCACCGCCAGGTTCCGGTGCTTAGCGGCGAGCTGTGTGACCAGGACGTACTGGACGTGGTTGGTGTCCTGGTACTCGTCGATCAGGAGGTAGCGGAAACGCTCCTGGTAGTGGGCGAGAACCTCCGGCGCCTCCCGGAAGAGGCGCACCGTCTCGACCAGCAGGTCGTCGAAGTCGAGTGCCTTGTTCTGCCGGAGCAGCTCCTGGTAGCGGACGAAGAGCTTGGCCACCGTCCGCTCGAAGAAGTCCCCGGCCTCGGCGGCGTACCGTTCGGCCGACTTGAGCTCGTTCTTGGCGCGGGAGATGTGTTCCAGCACGGCCCGGGGGACGAAGTTCTGCGGATCGAGGTTGAACTCCCGGAGCGCTTCCTTGAGACAAGCCACCTGATCGGAAGTGTCGAAGATGACGAAGTTGGAGGGGAGGCCGATCCGGTCGCCGTGGCGGCGCAGAATGCGCCCGCAGGCCGCATGGAAGGTCATCACCCACATCCCGGTGGCCGAGTAGCCCAGAAGCTGCTCGACGCGGCGCTTCATCTCCCCGGCTGCCTTGTTGGTGAAAGTCACCGCCAGGATGTTTTCGGGGGGAACGCCTTGCTCCCGGACGAGATAGGCGATCCGGTGGGTCAGAACCCGGGTCTTGCCGCTGCCGGCCCCCGCCAGGATCAGGAGCGGACCGTCGCCATGCGTCACCGCCGCCCGCTGTTCCTCGTTCAGCCCGGCCAGAATGTCCACCGAACAACCTCCCATCCGTCGCCGCGGCCTCGACCCCGCCGAACGACCCACAGACACGGGGATATTGTACCACACCGCCGCCCCGCCTCCAAGTTCCGGCGCAGACCTTCTCTGTGTCCCTTAAAAGGAGAGAGCAGCTAGCGCTGCTCCCCCTTGGCCAGGTCCTCCTCGGCCCGTTTGATCGCCGCCCGGACCAGCGACCCGGCCTGTCTGGTCGTGACTTCACCCCAACCCTTCGTGCGGACCGTGTCACCGAATCCCAGCTCGTCTGCGAGTTCGAGCTTCAACCGGTCGGACATGAGACCGCCGCGTCGTGCCAGGTTTCATCACTCCCACCCTAGTATTCCCGCCGGGTCGGGCGGAAAGAAGTTCGGATCCCTTCCTCCTGCATCCCGGTCCGGTAGAAGGGCGTTGGGGAGACCGAGGAGGAAGGTGTCCCGGATGGTGGTCCACTGGAAGCGGATCATCCCCGGAAGGCGACGGCGGTGGCGGGCCGCCTGCTCGTCCCTGGCCCCTACCGATGGCGAGACTGACCGCCCCCAGCGCCTCTGCCCCAAGCCGGCCGACCATCCCCAGGTTGACAAAGCCCACCATCAACTGGAGCAGGTTCTCGGCGGCAGTCGGCCAGACCAGTTGCAGGATCGACCGCCGGAGGCTGGCTTGAGTCTCCAAGGGCTGCTCCTTCACAACAAAGCTCACTTGAAGTCCATAACCACCATGGCCATGGCGTAGTGCTCGCAGTGGGAGAGGCTCACCGAACAGCCGGTAACCCCGAGCTTCTTGACGCGCTCCCGGGTCTGGCCGTAGAAGCGCAGCTCCGGTTGGCCCTGGTGGTCGACCCGGACTTCGATCTCGTTCCAGGAGACCCCCTCCCGGATGCCCATCCCCAACGCCTTAGCGGCCGCCTCCTTGGCAGCAAAGCGGGCGGCGTAGCTCCGGAACTTCCCCCTTCCCCGGGTCTCGCAATATTGGGCTTCCTCCGGCGTGTAAACCCGCTTCCGGAAGGATTCCCCCTCCCTGGCCAACGCCTGCTCGATCCGCTCAACTTCAACCAGGTCGACGCCGCATCGCACAGACACCCGGCCCACCCTCTCCTTCGACTCTGACCAAACGGGAGATTCGTGAACTCTTCAAAGCCTCCTTCTACAGAGAGCAAGGGCGCGCAGTCGAACGACTCCGCACCCTCGCCTGGGTACTGCCGATTGCTCCGGCGCCTACCGCTTGCCGCTCCGGAGCGGCCGGACGTTCTCCGGCGCCTCGTCTTCCTCAACCGGCATGAACCGGTCCTTGACCCGCTCCATGACCTGCGGCATGGTGGTGTACTCCATCTCGTCCAGCGGCAGGCGGTGCGGCTCGAAAGGACCAAGGCGGCGCAGGTAGTCGGCGATCTCCACCGCCTGCTTGCGGGCGGTGTCGAAGCTCGGGTCGTCGAACATGTCCCGCGGCCCGACGAGTCTCCCGTGGCACAGCTGGAACCCGTAGGCCACCACCCGGGGCGGCCCGTCGAAGCGGCTCGGCGTGTCCTGGTCGAAGGCGACCGGCATCAGCGGCCCGTGGTGGGAACCCCGCATCCAACCGGCCACGATGTGCGGCTGCCCGAACGGCTCAAGCGCCTCGCCGACCGCGGGCAGACCCGACTGGCAACGCACGATCATCACCGGGTCGTCCTTGCCGACATAGCGGCCGGCCATGAGGTTGAGCCGCTGGGTCGAGGTGGCCGCCACCGGCTCCGACTCGCCCTTCTTGTAGACGTAGCGGACGGCGTAGCGCCCGGGCGCCCCGATGAACAGGAGCAGGTCGTAAATCTCCTCCGGAGTGTTGAAGCGGGCCGTCTTATGTTCGATCAGGTCCAGCACCTCGAAGGTGAATCCGTCGTGCATCTTCGGGTCGATGACCAGGCCCGGGGTGTTGAACGGGTCGGCGAACATCTTGTAGAGCGGCCAGTTCCAGGCGCCCGGCTCGGTCTTGTCGGCGAGGAAGACGATCAGCGGCTCGCTCGCCCGCTCCTCGAACGACATCTCGGCGATGCCGGGGCCCATCCCTCGGATGTTGCCGGAGAAGGCGTCCTTGAGCAGGTCCTGCCCGGCGCCGTAGAGCTTCAGCTCCTTGGCCACCTGAGTGGTCGCCTGGAAGGTCTCCCAGGCCAAGGCGTGGATTTGCTTCTCGTCGGTCCGCCCGTTGTGGGTCATGATCAGGGCGATGTCGTCGCCGACCTTCCCGACGCAGAAGTCGATCAAAAGCCCCTCGGCTTTGGCCTTCGACAGCTTCTCCTCCGCCACCCTGACGGAGGCGGGATGGACGGTGCAGTGGCCGACGAAACCGCCGGTGTCGGCCTTGATGACAGTGAGCGTGTACACGTCTATCTCCCCTCCCAACTCTTTCCTCCGGGTTGAGCGACCAAAACGAAACCTGGCTTCGCCACCACCCCCTGCTGCGCAGAGTTCGGCGTGGCTAGCCAGGCTCGCTCAAGCAGCCTGGGAGGCACGACCGCTCATGCGTCTCCCGCATGATACATTAGGTTATTCTACACCTTATTTGGAATTTCCTGCTTCCTTACAGTTCCCCTTTGGCAGGCGCAGGCGGTCTCCCACCCGGATCCGATCCGGGTCGATCCCGGGGTTCGCCTTCACCAGGGCCTCGACCGTCAGTCCCAGCCGCCGGGCCAGGTCGTACAGGGTGTCGCCCGGTTGCACCACGTACCAGCAGTTCGCTGCGGCAACCGCCTGGCACCGGGCGAAACCGGCGTCGAGCAGCCGCATGCCGTCCTGGTAACGTTGCCAGCTCGAGGTGGAACCCAGGACCACCGCCAGGAGGTGGCGGCCGCCCCGCCGCGCGCTCGCCATGAGGCAGTACCCGGCGCTCGAGGTGTACCCCGTCTTCATCCCGGTGGCCCCGGGATAGAGCTGGAGGAAGCGGTTGATGTTTTGGAGGCGACGTCCCCGACCTCCCCATGGCAGGACTCGTTCGGTCCGGCCCACGATCTTCGCCACCACCGGGTTCTGCAGCGCCGCACGGCCGAGGAGGGCCAGCTCCCGGGCCGTGGAGCGGTGGCGGGGAGCCGGGAGGCCGTGCGGGTTCTGGAAGAAAGTGTTCTGCAGACCCAGCGATCTGGCCTTGGCGTTCATCCTCGCCACGAACGCCTCCTCCGACCCGGCTACCGTCTCCGCCAGCGCCCGGGCGGCGTCGTTCCCCGAACGGAACAGCGCTCCATACAGGAGCTCCCACATTTCGAGTCGCTCCCCCGCGACCAGCCCTACCCGGTTCCCCGGTGTCGCGGCTGCCACCGCCGTGACCCGCCCTACCTTCGCCAGCGGTGCCTCCTCCACCGCCACGAGGGCCGTCATGACCTTGGTCAGGCTGGCTGGCTCCCGCACCTCGTCCGCCCGGTGCTCGAAGAGGAACACCCCGCGGTCCACGTCCAGTACAGCGTAGGCCGCTCCGGCCACTCCGGCGACCCGTTCCCCGGGTGCCGCGCACACCCTCCCGGGTGCCAGTGCAGCCAGGCAAAGCGAAACAAGCAGGACCAACAGCGGCAAGACCAGCGCCTCCTCCCAAAGTCGCACTTCGAGAGGTTATGTGCCGGCGCCGGCGGATATTCTCAATGATTCCTGTCGGACAATAATGGGTATTTAAATAGCAACAATAGGAGGACGAGGAGCGGGGACACGTCTATTCCCTGGAAGACGTCGTCCAGATCAAACGGAAGAAGCCCAGCGCCTCCTGCTGGAGCTGTAAGAGCACCAATGTTCCGACCCAGCTCGCCAAGGATGGCCTGGCCTTCTACGCCAAGCCCTTTGACAGTCTCAAGGGTGAAATGAAGTACCCCATCGGGTGCAGCGACTGCCACGATCCCGCCACCTGGAAGCTGCGCCTCTCCCGGCCTGCCTTAGTCGACGCCCTGAAGCGCCGGGGCGAGCCGGCCGAGGACCTGCCTCTCTGGAAACTCCGGAGCCTTGTCTGCGCCCAATGCCACGTCGAGTACTACTTCCGCCTTGGCCGAAGCCCGCTCGCTTCACCGCCAGGCCCAGCTCCGGGTCGACTGGCTGGCCGCCGAGAACAGCAGCGGGTTCCATAATTCCGCGCTGGCCCGGACGATTCTAACAGAAGCAGAGGTGTTCTCGCGGCAAGCGCTAACAGCAGGGGAGAAGCAGTAAACAGACAGTCCTGCTTCACCTACTCGCCCGCTAGGTCGTGCAAGCCGATGTTCAAGTCTATAAGCGCCGGGTAGGCTTGTTTGTAAAGGTGGAAGAGCGCTCTGTAAACCTCCTGCCGTTCCGCCACTGGCTCGAAACGGTGTCGAACCCGGTAGGTGAACCTGGAAGCTTCGACCATGTCGCCATACACGCCGGCCCCGAGACCAGCCAAGAGAGCAGCACCCAGGGGCGTTGCCTCCTCGATCTCGGGAACCGTGACGGTCCGGCCCGTGACGTCCGCCTTGGTCTGTTGCCAGAAAGCGTTTCGCGCCCCACCCCCGACCGTGTTCAGCGTTCGGATCTTGCGCCCGGCGACTCTCTCCATCAGGTCAAGGATGAGCTTGACCTCAAAACAGAGTCCTTCGACGACTGCTCTAACCAGTTCCGGCTGAGTATGCGTGGAGCGCAGGCCGATGAGTGCCCCGCGGGCGCGCGGCTCCCAGTGGGGAGCGCCACACCCGCGCAGATGCGGCAGGTATAAGAGCCCCCTGGCGCCGGGAGGCGTCTCAGCGGCGGCGGCCATAACCTCGGAATAGTCTGGGCACCCCTGGTTCCCCGCCATACCCCATCCAGTCAGAGAGGCAAACTGGTTCAGCGCCCAGTCGATCGACGAGCCCGAGCTGATAATGCCCCCCCAGGTGACGTAGCGGCGCGGGTCGAGGTAGCGGCCGAGGCGAAAGCCCCTGAATTCCTTCGGGATCGGCGCCCCGGGCTCCGAGAGGGCGATGAGGCTCTCGGCCGTGCCAGAGGAGTCTAGGACACCGTGGTCAAGCAAAACCCCGGCACCCAATGAGCCGCAGAGATGGTCGTGCCCGCCAAGGACGACGGGTGTGCCGGGCAAGAGGCTGGTTTCCGCTGCCGCAGCGTCTGTGACGGTGCCGACTAATGTTCCGCTAGGTCGGATCTCGGGAAGGCTCGTATCCTGAAGACCTGCCGCCGATAAAATCTCCCCCGACCAGGTACCTGTTTCCAGATTCAGGGCCATGGTGCGGGAGGCGAGGGAGTAGTCGGTGACCGTTTCTCCAGTCAATTTGTAGTTCACGTAATCAGCGATGCTCAGCCACTTCTTGGTGTGGGCGTAAACCTCGGGTTCATGGTCGCGATACCACATGATCTTGGGGACGGAGAAAATGGGGTTGGGGTCCAAACCGGTAAGGGCGTACAGTTTCCCACGCCCCAGGAGGCGCTCGAGTTGTTGTGCCTGAGGTAGGGACCTGGTGTCGAACCAGGCGATGACCTGGGAGACGGGTTCACCCGAGCGATCGAGCGGCACTACGCTTTCCGCCATGCTCGCCACTGTAACCGCGGCTATCCCCCCAGCCGAACCCGTTTGACGCACCGCGGCTGCGATCACGTCGGCCACTAGGCGCCACAATTCGCCTGGGTCATAGCTCGCCCAGCCCCGCTCGTCATAGTGGGTGACTGCACTCGTCTTGGCCAGCGCAACAAGGTGCCCGACTTCGTCAAAAACCGCAGCTTTCCAGTTGGTTGTACCTACGTCGACACCCATTAGAAGCGACACGGTTGCATTCCCATCCCTGTCGAATCCTCGACCATCTGGCCTAACTCGCGGGATTGACCCGCGGCCTAAGATTTCCGGGGTCGCCCGACGGTCCTCGACGGCACTGCGCCCTCTGCGGGCGCTAATGGCCCATGAAACTGCCCAGCCAGGCCGGTTGAGCCAAAGAGACGGATCTTATGGCGCACCACCTCAGTCACCGCGTCACGGGCTGGCCCCAACAAGGCAGGAGGCTGGTAGGGCATGGGTTCTTGAGTAAGGAGCCGCTTTAGGGTACTGGAGAAGGCGTACTTTAAGTCAGTCCCCACATTGAACTTACGGATGCCCCGGGCAATGGCCTCGCGGGACAGGGCCTCCGGCAAGTCCGAACCGCCATGCAGGACTAGCGGAATATGGACCAGCTCTCGGATCCTTTCTAGCCGCACCAAGTCAAGGCTCGGCGTCCCGGAGTAAAATCCATGGCAGTTCCCGATGGCCACCGCCAGCGCGTCCACACCGGTCTCCTCGACGAAACGCGCCGCAGTTCGGGGGTCGGTCAAGTTAACCTCTTTCCCGGCCTCGCCGTCCTCGGCGCCACCGACACTGCCTAACTCACCTTCGATGGACACCCCTGCCGCATGCGCCATCCTGGCAAACTTTCTTGTTAGTCGGATATTCTCCTCCAGGGGCAGATGGGAACCATCGAACATTATCGATATCCCCAGTTCTACGCAGCGTTCGAGGTTGGCGAAGGAGTGGCCATGATCCAGAGCGACGGCCACCGGCACAGGGGTCTGTTCCGCTGCAAACAGGCAAATCGTGGCCAACATATCCAGACCAGCAAATGGGATCATGGCCTCCCCGATCATTAAGATGACCGGCGCGTTCTCTGCTTCCGCCGCCTTTATCACCGCCTGCACATACTCCATGTTATGAACATTGAAAGCGCCCACGGCGTAGTGGCCCGCAGGAAGACTGTTGTAGAGATCTTTCAGGGAGGGTACAATCATTTTGCCACCTTCTTATCGACATTGGGTGTCGCCACTTCAATGTTCCTTATGTTCATAAGCTTGCTCAGCCACTGGATTTCCTTGGTGACGTCTCCATATGCCAAGACAAAGTGGTGTTCGATCCCCTCCTCCAGAATGGTACGCACGAGAGCCTTTACGCGGTTGTCCATCCTGACAGAGAGCGTGTTCCCTCGCAATAAGAGGGGGGTTTCCACTGCCTCACCTGCGACGGCCAGGATCTTCCAGCCGGGACCATCCTCGGAGATCCTGGCGATCGTCACCCTTCCTGGCTTAAGGCTGAAGTCTATCGTCGCCGCGGTTCCCCTCATGGCGTGAGTGCGGACCTCACACAGCGAGGAAGGGCTCCGAAGCTTACGGGGCGCAGCCCCACAGTGCCAGAACAAAGCTTGGTTCGTCTCCTCATCCACCTGTATCAGGTCATTGAAGAACATCGGCTCGCTCGTAAGTTCCAGCAAGACCAGCATAGTTGTAGCCCCATAAACGTCAGCTTCACAGGCAGTCGGAATCCCTGAGTCGTTGAGCAGAGACAAAGACAGACAGACGCTCATTCCGTTCTCTGTGGGGAACTCAGGCCAGCATTTCACTGCCAGGGCATCAAGGCTATGTTCGCGTGCCAGCTCCTTCAGGGCCAAATACGCTCGTACGCTTCCCCGGAGACCGTCCTCCTTGCCGGCAATCATGCCGGAGATCACTGGAAGATCGCTTTCAACGACCTGGTTGACCATGTCTTCCGAAACCCGTCGCATTCTCGAGAGCACGGTGGACAAGTCGAGGTGGTGGGCTTGTGGCCCCAACGACGCCTGTAGTCGGATTTCGTTGAACCCCGAGCTGTAGAATCCGGGGACTCTGTGACCAACGATTCCTATCTTGGAACGTTTCAACCGTGCGGCTGCCCGAGCAGCCTTAACCAGTGAGCCCAACTCTGCTTCGACCTGTTCGGGAGCACCGAACAGGAATCCCGGACTACTCCCCGCCTTCCGCAAGTTGCTGTTGTTCATGATCACAGCGCAGAGTGAGTTGCTGCGTATTGGTCCTCCGTCAAACGGAGGCTCGGGCGTAGCCCACAGGATGCACGGGATTTGACCCTCGCCAGCCAGAATCATAACCAAGCCGCCCCAGGCAAACGCCCCGCTTTGTACAAGAAGAACATCTATCTGCTGTTTTTCGAACTGCCTTCTGAGTTCCCATGCTTCAGCTTCGCTCATCAGCGGACGATCCAGACTTACTACTTCCACCCCGAGCTTCTTCAGGATGCGAATGGATCTCTTCATCATGTCTTGGGACCAGCCTACATCAAAAGTCGGTTGCGCCAAGGTGGCAAAGCCGACCTTAACCCTGTCGACAGTGGTATTCATAGAGAACTTCCTCCAGTCGCATTGTGTCTCCCAAAAAAGCGGACCTCGACGCCGCTTCACCGGTACTCGATCACTTTGACCCCACAGGAACTGACGATCTCTTTGAGACTGTCCAAGTGCTCGTTGGAGGGCGGCTGCAAGTTGCTCAACTCATACTCGCGTTCAAGGCTCAGGTACTTGCCCCTGCCCAACTTGTGATATGGCATCAACTCTATCCCTGCAGCGCCCTTCATCTCTCGCGCTACGAAGGAGGCAAGCCCTCTGATATTAGCAGGAGAATCGGTCAGCCCGGGAACCACCGGGATACGAACCACCAACTCGATGTTCTTGTCCTTCGCATGCTCGGCGATTCTGACTGCGTTGTCCAGGATCCTCTCGTTGCCTGTCCCGGTAAGGTACTGATGCCGTGTGGAATCTATATGCTTCAAATCTAAGAAAACCAGATCCAGCAACTCCAGCAGGCTCTCATAGTCTCGCCATAGCCCCGCTCCGCACGTCTCCATTGCGGCATGGACCCATCGCCTCCGCAATTCCGTCAGTAGGGCCAGACAAAACTGCGGCTGAAGGCTTGGTTCCCCCCCGGACAGCGTTACCCCTCCGCCGGTTCGCTTGTATAGAGCTTGATCTCGACAAACTTCTTCGACTACGTCTTCAACCCGCAGGAGGCAGCCGCAGACTTGACGAGCGCCGGAATAGCATGCCGATATGCAGGGATAAGGCCACGTCTTCCCATAGCAGTTGGCACGGCAAAGCTCCCTGTCCGTTTTTAGACAACCCTCCACGGTCTTGATGGCCTTGTGAGGACACCTCCTTATGCATTCACCGCAACTGATGCAGCGTTGAGGGAAACAGGTGATCTCCGGAAAGCTCTCCCAGGTCTCGGGGTTACAGCACCATTTGCACCTGAGAGGGCATCCCTTAAGAAACACCAGCGTCCTGACGCCTGGGCCATCGTGGACCGCAAAGCGCTGGATTTCCACTACTGTTCCGGCCACACCGGGATCGCAGACAAGCACTAGACCAGTTGCTCCTCCGTTCGCTCAATGATATCTTCCTGTACCTTGCGGTCGAGTGTGACGAAATAGGCGACGTAGCCGGCCACTCTTACGAGGAGGTCGGCATAGGCCTCGGGGTGTTTCTGCGCCTCGCGCAAGGTCTCCTTGCTGACCACATTGAACTGCATTTGCATTCCGCCCAGAGAGAAGTAGTATTCGATAAGGGCGAGAAACCGGCGAAGCCCCTCCTCACTCCGAAGATGTTCCGGAAGGAACTTGAGGTTGTACAGGCTACCGCCTGACAACAGCAGATTGTTCAATCTGGCTACCGACTTCACGGCAGCAGTGGGGCCCTTTACGTCTGTACCTCGCATTGGCGACTGACCATCCGCCAGAGGCATGCCGGCCAAACGGCCGTCAGGCAAAGCACCACATACCTCCCCGAAGGGGACATTGCCAGTCACTGAGGTAGTAGAGGCCTGGATTATCCCGCCGATTGGCCCCTTGCCGTATCTCGTGTTCTTGAAACTGGTCAGCCTGTTGCACGTATAGGCCAACACATCACGACAGATGAAGTCGACCTCATCTACGTCGTTTCCGTACTTGGGAACCGCCTTGCACATCTCGCGTATCTGAGGGCCAGAAGGGTTAGTGCTTGTATCTCGAAAATCAGTCCTCAGGGCATGGAGCAGTTGCGCACCGGTCAATCGCTTCTCGTCGAACACCAGTCTCTTGACCGCGTACAAACTGTTACCGACGTTTGCTGTTCCGAGAGTCTGCTGGCCAGTGAAATCGTACTTGGCCCCTCCCTGTCGCGGGGTTCGCGCACGATCAAGCGCTGTTTGAGGACAAGAGAGAAAAGTCTCCAGCGGATTGGAGATGAGTTCGGCATATGACTTGTCGACGGCGTTTTCCAATACCGCATGGACTTTCAGGTAGAAGTCCGCCTGATGAAGATAGGCCTCCCAGACTTCTGCGTAGGACGAAAAAGTCGAAAGATCCCTCCCGCCCGAATTCTCGAGAAGGCAGACTCCCGTCCGGGGATCCCTGCCACCGTACAGAGCCAACTCAAGGACTTTCGGCTGGTTAAAGAAGGACCCTCCTGTTCTGCCACCCAACAAGCCGGAGACTCCAGGTTCCGCGCAGCCCACAATGGCGTAGTTCAGGGCGTCTACCAGATCGTAACCCCGATTGAGCAGGGCTGGAACGTAAGCTTCATCGTTGAACACGGCAGGCAAGCCAATCCCCAGGCGGATCACCTCCGCGACCTTGCGTTTGTATTCCTCAGGCGATCTGCTGTGAAGACGCGCAGTGAGCGAAGGCTGGACCAATCGCGTATCAGCAGTGGCTGCGAGGAGCAAGTAGGAGAGGTCGTTCGTTGCATCAGTCCTAGTAACCGGGTCTTGGCCCCCAATCGTCAAGTTCTGAAACATCGGGTAGCCACGCGTATACATCGTCTGGCGCCAGCTCTTAACCTTCAACAGGCTGAACAAGCCAACGTAGAAATGTTCAATCAACTCCAGAGCGCGATTGGAGGTAAGACGCCCAGCCTTAAGGTCATTGACATAGTGATCCCATAAGATCTGATCCAATCTTCCCACGGAAATGCCATAGCCGCTGTCCTCAATGTGAAGCACTACGTGAACGAAGTATATGAACTGCAGGGCTTCGTGGAATGTGCGAGGGGGTTTCGCCGGTACTCTTTCGCAGATGTTCGCCAGCTCCAAGAGCTCCCGCTGTCGCACCGGGTCTCGCTCTTGCTTGGCCAGAGACCGACTCAGCTGGGCGTATCTGGCCGCGAAGCCTATCATGGCTTGAGCGCCGATGATAATGGCTTCATAAAAACAACGTTTATCGAAGTAATCAGGGTCGGTCCACGTGAGTTCGCCGAGTTTCCTGTTGCACAGCTCGATTACCCGTTCGACACCGTTCCGAAGCAGCCACGGATGATCCGGAAGGTAGTGTCCTACTCCACCTTCCATGTAGCCCCAGATATTATTGGTACCCACTTCCTCCTGGGCTTTCAAAGCTTCCGGCGGGAGATAACTGTACACCCTGGCAGCATGGGTCTTCCCCCTCCACCAGGAGACGATCTCCCGCAACTCCTTACGGGTTTCGGCGTCCAGCTTGACTTGAAAACGGTCCGCCGGTCGCTCGTCCGGGCGCATCGGCTTCCCGTTGAGGATCTCCTCTTCGATCCACACGACGTCGAACTCCGGGAACAACGGCGCCGAACGGGGCTCACTCGCCTGATTTCCAGCCAACAGGCTGTCCTCCAACAGGTAGAGAGACATATTGGCCAATATGTGTTCGACGGCTTTCGCCCGCCGCAGAATGTTTGGGAGCGCCTCGTGTCGGCGATAGGCCTCCGTCACGTATCGGATTCGTTCAAAGCAGATGCTTGGTTCTTTCTTTCTGATGAAGTTCAACAGACGTTGGGTCCTCTCCGTGGTTCGGGGACTGGTCAACTGCGGAAAGCTAATCGGCGCATCCACCATTTCCGTATCCTCCGTTATCCCTGCAGGTCTGGCTTCTCCGCTGCTGGTGACCCGGCGACCTCTAGCCGCGGTGCACTGCCGCCCGAGTCTCGCTTCCCCTTCCCTCTTCCCGGACCAACTCCCATATTTGGTCCGAGAGAGCACGGAACTCCGAGGAAGACTTGATGTGAGGGTTATACCGGTCCTCCGGCAGCAAGTGATCAGCCGTAAGCTCGAAGACGGCCTTTATGCGTGCCGGCCGCGCCGTCAGCACCACGACCTTGTCCGCCAGATAAATTGCCTCGTCCACGCCATGAGTTACAAAGAGTACCGTCTTTTGCTCTCTTCGCCAGAGATCAATCAGCTCTTCCTGCATAATCGTCCGCGTGAGGGCATCGAGGGCGCCAAACGGCTCGTCCATCAGCAGGATATCAGGGTTATAGGCGTAGGCCCGGGCGATCGCCACTCTCTGCTTCATGCCACCGGACAGCTGTCCCGGATAGGCGGAGGCAAACTCACGAAGACCAACCAGTTCGATGTACCGGTCGGCAATCTTCTCTCGCTCCGCCTTGGGAACCCCGTGCATTTTCAGGCCAAACTCGATGTTGGCCCGCACTGTTTTCCAGGGGAACAGGGCAAACTCCTGAAAAACATAGCCGCAGTTGGCCTCGGGACCGGTTACAGGTCTACCATCAATCAGAACCCTTCCACAGTCCGGGACTACAAGCCCTGCGGCAACATTCAACAGGGTGCTCTTGCCACAACCGGAGGGCCCCACAAGGACAGTAAACTCCTTGTCGGCGATGTCGAGCGATACGTCATGAACTGCTTCCAGCCTACTACCGGAAGCGGTCGTGAAGGAAACGTGCACAGTTTCGAAGCAAATCCTCGGCGTCATCGTTTGGACCCCACCTCGTTCCAGGGAATCTTGCTCTGCACAACGCGCAAAACGGAATCCAGGAGCCATCCTACAACACCGATGGTCAGCATACCGGTAATCACTCCGGTCGTATCCAAATAGCGACGGGCGATATTCATCATGTACCCCAACCCGCTCTGCGCGGCGACGAGTTCAGAAGCAACCAGAATCGCCCAGCAGTTGCCGAGGGCCACGCGCAGTCCTGCCAACAGGTAAGGTACGCTCGAGGGAATAGCGACTTCGAGGAGCAAGTCTTTGTCCTTGGCTCCCATCGTCCGTGCGGCCCTGAGCAGAATCTCCGGTGTCTGCTTGACTCCGGTGTAGGAGTTGATGACCAACGGGATGAAGGCGCCGATCCAGATGAGGAAGATCTTCGGCGTCTCCCCAATGCCGAGCCACAGAATCACCAGGGGTATCCAGGCAATCGGTGGAATCGGCCTGAAAAGCTCGAACAGAGGGTCAACCGCCGCCTCCACTCTCTTGTTCCAGCCCATCAGAATACCGAGGGGAACGCCGGTTACGACGCCCAGCGCAAACCCCATCATCACCCGGCGCAAGCTGACGAGAAAGTGCTGCAGCAGTGTATTCTCACCGTAGATCGGCTCTCGCAGTAAAGTTGCGTAGCGGGCAAAGATCTGGCTCGGCGCAGGAAGAAAGTATTCCGGCACCAGCTTCGCCATGGCAATTAGTTGCCAAAGTCCAAAGAACAGGACTAGGGAGCCAATCCTGATAAGCCACAGCCTACGAGCCTGTCCATGTGCACGTAACACGGAGAGGAACTCCTCCCTTTGTCGAAGATGTCTCATGGCCGAAGCCCAGCGGGGCGGCGGGTGGGACCGCCGCCCCGCCAGGCACCGCACACTAGCATGGCAGGGCCTACTTGTTCTTGGTCCGAGCGTCCTTGAGCATCTTGAGGTACTTCAGCTGGGCGTCAACGATTTGACGAAAGTCGGGCAAGTTCCCTTTGATGGCGCCGTTCTCCTTGAAGAAAGCCGCCATGTCCTGGAAAGCCTGGCCGAAGTATGACAGCCGTTCTCCGGACTTGGGACTGAAGCTGTCGATCTGTGATTCGAGATCGTAATACACCACATTGCCGTGGACCTGGGCGAGTTCATCCCGCGAGAGTTTTATGCCATGGGTGTTGAACCACTTGGCCTGGGTGTCGAGGAACCGGTCGCGGTCTTTTTGCAGGAGGTCAATCAGCCGGAAGTGAACGTCCAAGAACTTGACCACGACGTCAGGATGACGTTCGAGAAAAGCCGCCCGCGCCACTACCGCAGAAGGGATGGTTATGTTCTGCTTGCGCCCGGTCGTCAACAGGGACATTCCCGCGCTCTTGAGCAGCTTGTTCGGAGGGAACCAAGACTGCACCGCGTTGACGTCACCTCTCAAGAACGCTTGTTCGCGGTCACCCGGTTCCAGGTGTACTAGCTTGACGTCCTTCGGAGACAACCCGATGTTCCTGAGATATCCTTGCAGCATGAAGTGACCAGTGGTACCCTGTGTGTACCCGATAGACTTGCCTTTGAACCAAGCTGCCTCGCCTACTGCCTGGATTCGTTGGGCATCTTCGGGTCTGACCCACATCTCGATGATTCCGGAGGCGTCCCAGGCTGCTACAACTGGCAGGAAGAACCGCGTATTGGCGAACACCACGGGGGGCCCACCAATCACGCCCATATCCAGTTCCCCAGCAGCGAAGGCTTCAATCATGGGCGCACCCGAACTGAACTCGATGTATTTGATTTTGATACCTGCGTCGTCCCACATGTTCAAGGGAGTTGCTACCTGCTCATGGAAGAAGTCGGGCACTGGACCGACTATTCCCACCCGCACCACCATGGGAGCAGCCGCACCAGCAGAAAGGGCGATCGCCATGAGAAATACAGCGATCACCAAGGTAGTTAAAGCATGTACCATCTTTGCATGCATAGGGGGTGACCTCCTTGACTAGATATTGAGGAAAACGACTTGACCCGCGGCGAACCTCAAACGCCCCGCGCAACCGTGGACACGCTGCATGAAGCTGTCGATATCACCCCCAGTCAACTGACACACCGGGGCGTTTCAGCGAGAGCATCCCGCTCCACCGGAGACTACCCCATGCGCCGTGCGGTAGGGGGCGATGATCCCCCTCTGTTGCTGGGTGGAAAGACCACCTTCCCCGCGCTCCGCAGTCGTTTCACCCACACAAAGGAGCACGTGGAGACCCCCGTTGACCGGTGCCAACCGCCTGTGGTATGTATTAGTCGTACTCTCTCAAATTCCTCCACATGACAAAAACATCAAAAGGAAATATTCAACATGTGCCATCGCCACGCAACTTGCAACTGGCTTAGGAGCGCTTCCCAGCGTCTAAGTCTCCCAAATTGCCAGCTTCTCGCAGTACGATGCGGTAATGGTGGATGCTGAGATAAAATAGGGCGAAGCGGATCAGGCTACGATGACTTCGATTCCCAGATTCTCAAGGTTTTTGATTATGACCGCTGGGGTCTTATTATCGGTGACTATCTTGTGTACTGCGGTAATTGGGGCAATTGGACTCAACGAGACTCGTTCAAACTTGTGGTGGTCTGCTACCACAATCACTTCCTTGGCGGCCTCAATCATCTTCTTCTTGACCGCGGTCTCGTGAATGTTGGGATTGGTGAGACCTGTCTCGAGCGAAATTCCACCTACTCCGATAAAGGCCTTGTCTGCATGAAACTGCGAAAAGAACTGCTCGGCCGGGATGCCGACCATGGAACGCGAGGTAGGACGGAGTACCCCCCCACATGGGATGACCGTGATATTTGCGTGGACAAGCAAATCGTTGGCCACCTCGAGCGAATTGGTGAGGATGGTGACATGCTGAAGGTGGCCCAGGTTCTTCGCTACTTGCTGGGCAGTTGTACCGGCGTCAATGATGATGATGTCGTTTTCTGTTACCAGCCTGGCAGCCACGCGGCCGATGGCCGCCTTCTCCTCTGAGTACTCAGCCTTGCGCACGTGAAAAGGCTGGGCAAACTGGCCGAATTCCACCAGTATGGCGCCTCCCTGCGTCCGGCGCAGGATACCCTGACGCTCTAAAGCATCGAGGTCTCGGCGAATCGTGTTGAACGAAACATTGAACCGCTTGCTCAGGTCGTCAACGCTCACTGTCTTGTTTGCCCTGATCAGGCTGGTAATGATCAGTTGTCGCTCAGCTTGCAGAGTCAAACCAAGACTCCTTTCCGATGAGTCTCCACCGACAAGCATCGATCATAGCCAGTCTGTGGTGTTATTCTTCAACAAATCACCTCATTCCTCCATGCTCTTACAAAATTTCTCTCCGCCCTTCTCAAGCAGTGCTCTTTGTCTGCATATGCGGTTCCCCTGACTCTCCATCGTACCGCAGCCACCGCCGGGAGCAGCCCGGTCAAGGTGCATTTTTCAATCGCTCGCCTCCGTACCCGTCGCCGCCGTGGCCAGCCCGTCGCCGCCGGTCGAGCTCCTCCAGCACGTTCTCCCACGCCACGTCGTTGGCGGCAAGCAGCACAAGCAGGTGATAGATCAGGTCCGCCGCCTCCGCGGTGAGCTCGTCCCTGGAGCCGTTCTTGGCGGCGACGACGACCTCGGTGGCTTCCTCGCCCACCTTGCGGCAGATGCGGTCGACGCCGGCGTTGAGCAGGCGGCAGGTGTAGGAATTGGGGTCGGGCACAGCCTTCCGGTCCTCGATCAGGCGGCAGAGTTCGTCGAGAACCTCCGAAGGCGTGTGGGAAGTGGCAGGGTGGGGCTCGCTCGACGCGGCGGAAGGCTTGGCGGCGAGGCGGGCCTCCGCCCGACGGAGGATTTCCGGCAGGGGCTCGGTTAGGGGGTGGTGGAAACAACTCGGGAGGCCCTCGTGGCAGGCGATGCCGCCCACCTGGTCTACCCGGACGAGGAGGGTGTCGTAGTCGCAGTCGGCGAGAATCTCTTGGACCTCCTGGAAGTGGCCGGAGGTGGCTCCCTTCCACCAAAGCTCCTGGCGGCTGCGGGACCAAAACCAGGTCTGGCCTGTGGCGAGGGACTTCTGGAGCGACTCGCGGTTCATATAGGCGACCATCAGGACCTCGCCCGTCGAAGCCTCCTGGACCACGGCGGGGATGAGCCCGTGCTCGTCAAAGTTGAGCTTGGCCAGGACCTGGGCGTCAAACTCCATCTTCGTCACTCCCTGCAAGCAGAAAAGACTGTTGTGTATAAGTCCATTTCGGTGGAGAGCCGACCGTTCGTGACTCCGCCGCTGTAAACCATGCCCCAGACCGGACGGCCCTCGAAATGCACCACGGATTGGCCTTGAAACCGTCCCGACCCGAAGTACACATCGCGGTACAGGTAGCCGCCGCGCCCGAACTCAAGCTGCCTGCTGCCTGGGAGAAGGGGCTTGGACCTCGGCCCGTCTCCGGCGTAGGTCGCCCGGTTGGCCTCCACGATGAATTCTGCCAGCTCCTTCATGTCCATGACCGTCGCCTCCATCGCCAAGCACCATGAGCACCATGCCGACCGCTACGACGTCAGCCGCACGGGAATGCCCTGTGACCGCAGGTACTCCTTGACCTGGCGCACGGTGTAGGTCCCGTAGTGGAAGATCGAGGCGGCCAGCACTGCGTCGGCCCCGCCTTCGGTGATGGCGGCGGCCAGGTCAGCCGGGGAACCGGCGCCGCCCGAGGCGATCACCGGGATGCTGACCGCCTCGGAGACGGCCCGGAGCAGGGGCAGGTCGTAGCCGCCCTGGGTGCCGTCCGTGTCCATGCTGGTGAGGAGGATCTCCCCGGCGCCCCGCCGCTCGGCTTCCTTGGCCCACTCCAGGACGTCCCTGCCGGTGGGGGTCCGCCCGCCGTGGACGTAGACCTCCCAGGACGGGGCCGCTTCGCTCTCGGGACTGGAGGGCATGACGTGGCGGGCGTCGATCGCCACCACCACGCACTGGGAACCGAACCGGGCGGCGGCCCGGGTGATGAGCGAGGGATCGGCGACGGCGGCGGTGTTCAGGGAGATCTTGTCCGCCCCGGCCTTGAGGATGTCCCGGATCGTGTCCAGGTCGGAGATGCCTCCGCCCACGGTGAAGGGGATGAAGACCTGCTCGGCGGTACGGGCGGCCAGGTCGACCACCGTGCGGCGCCGCTCGTGGGAGGCGGTGATGTCGAGGAAGACCACCTCATCGGCCCCCTCCCGGTCGTAGAAGGCGGCCAGCTCCACCGGGTCGCCGGCGTCCTTCAGGTTCACGAAGTTGACGCCCTTCACCACCCGTCCGTCCCGGACGTCCAGGCAGGGGATGACCCGCTTGGCGAGCATCACGACACCTCCCGCAGGGCTGCAGCCAGCTTGATCGTCCCCTCGTAGAGCGCCTTGCCCACGACTGCCCCGCTCACGCCGTCCGCCTCGGCTTCTTTGAGATGACGGAGGTCGGCCATCGTCGCCACCCCGCCGGAGGCGATCACGGACAGCCCGGTTTCCTTCGCCAGCGCGCGGGTGGCGGCCACGTTCGGCCCGGAGAGCGTTCCGTCGCGGCAGATGTCGGTATAGATGACCTCCGCCACCCCGGCCTCCTTGACCCGCCGCCCCACCTCCGCCGCCGGCAGCCCGGCGTCTTTCTCCCAGCCGGCGATGGTCACCTGGCCGTCCCGGGCGTCCAGCGCCGCCATGACCCGGCCGGGCCAGTTGGCGCAGGCCTCGGCCACGAGCGCCGGGTTGGTCACCGCCACCGTCCCCAGGATCACCCACCAGGCGCCGGCCTCCAGGGCCGCTTCGATCTGGGCCAGGGTCCGGAGGCCCCCGCCGAACTCCACGGGCACTCCCACCGCCGCCACGGCGGTCAGGATGTCCAGGGCCTGCGGGCAGCCCCGGAAGGCGCCGTCCAGGTCGACCAGGTGGAGCCGGGTCGCCCCCTCCTTCTTCCACCGGGCCGCCACCTCCACCGGGTCGTCGGCGTAGACTGTCTCAGCCTCCGGCCGCCCCTGGTACAGGCGGACGCACCGGCCGTCCCGCACGTCGATTGCCGGGATGATGATCACTGTCCCCTCTCCCCCTCTTGCTCCGTTCCCTCTGTCCTTATCTTGCCGTAAACCAAGCACCCGAAGTTGGCGAGCAGCGCCAAGCCGGTGGTGCTGCTCTTCTCTGGATGAAACTGAAAAGCCACTAGGCTCCCCCGGGCCACGCCGCTGGCGAAGGTTGCGCCGTACTCGGTGGCCAGCAAGACTGCGGCCGGGTCAGCCGGAACCGCGTAGTAGGAGTGGACGAAGTAAAAGTAGCTCCCGTCCGCGAGGCCGGTGAGGATCGGGTGGCGCTGGCGGAAGACGACCGTGTTCCACCCGATCTGCGGCACTTTCAGCCCCTCCCGCTTGAAGCGCACCACCCGGCCGGGGAAGACGCCGAGCCCCCGCGGGTTCTCGCCGCCGAAACTCTCTTCGCTTTCCTCGAAGAGGAGGTGGAGGCCGAGGCAGAGCCCGAGGAAGGGTCGGCCGCCGGCCAGCGCCTCCGCCGCCGCCTCCCGGACCGGGTCCCGAAGCCCCGCCCGCTCCAGGTTCTCCATGGCTGCCCCGAAGGCGCCCACCCCCGGCAGGATCACTCCCGGGGCTTGTCGTACGGCTTCCGGCGAGTCGGTCGACTCTGCGGCGAAGCCGGCCCGCGCGCACGCCTTAACCACGCTCCGCAGATTCCCCATCCCGTAGTCCACGATGGCCACCGGCCGTTTCCGCACTGCTGCAACCTGCCCTTCGTTTCTACAATGTGCCCTTCGTCGAGGGGATCCCGGCTACCCGGGGGTCGATCTGCGTCGCCGCGTCCACCGCCCGCCCCACTGCCTTGAAGAGCGCCTCCGCCATGTGGTGGCTGTTGGCGCCCGTCACCTCGGCGTGGAGGGTCAGTCCGGCGGTCGTGACCAGCGCCCGCAGGAATTCGGGGATCAGGAACACGTCGAAGTCGCCCACCTGGTGCTGGGGGAAGTCGGCTTTCAGCGCTAGGAACGGTCGGCCGGAGAGGTCGAGCGCCACCCGGGCCAGCGCCTCGTCGAGCGGCACGGCCGCCTCGCCGTACCGCCGCACCCCCGCCTTGTCCCCCAGCGCCTGCGCCAGGGCTTGGCCGAGGGCGAGCCCAGTGTCCTCCACGGTGTGGTGCCCGTCCACCGCTAGGTCGCCCTTAGCCGAGAGCTTAAGGTCCAAGAGCCCGTGGCGGGCCACTTGGTTCAGCAGGTGGTCGAAGAAGGCCAGCCCCGTGGCGATCTCCGCCTGTCCCGTCCCGTCCAGGGCCAGCTCGACCACGATCTGCGTCTCGTTGGTCACCCGCTCGACGCGTCCGCGCCGCATCTCACTTCCCCCCTTCGAGCCTGATCCGGACCGCCCGGGCGTGGGCTGTCAGCCCCTCGACCTCGGCCAGGGTCTCGATGGCCGGGGCGAGGCGGGCCAGCGCCTCCGGGGTCAGAGAGACGAAGCTCGTCTTGCGCATGAAGTCGTCCACGGACAGGCCCGAGGCGAAGCGGGCCGTCCCGCCGGTGGGCAGGATGTGGTTCGTCCCGGCGAGATAATCCCCGACCGGCTCCGGGGCATAGGCGCCGAGGAAGACCGTGCCGGCGTGCTTCACCTCGGGCAGCCACCGGCCGGGCTCGGCCACCAGGAGTTCCAGGTGTTCCGGGGCGAAGGCGTCGGCCAAGCGGACCGCCGTCTCCAGGTCGGGCGTCACCACCACCGCCCCCTGGGCGGCCAGTGCCCGGGCAGCCGTCCCGGCCCGCGGCAGTTCGGCCAGTTGTGTGGCCAGTTCGGCCTCGACTCGCTCCACCAGGCCCAGCTCCGGCGTGAAGAGGACGGCCACGGAGCGGAGATCGTGCTCCGCCTGGGAGAGGAGATCGGCCGCCACGAGGCGCGGGTTGGCCGTGGCGTCGGCCACCACCGCCACCTCGCTCGGCCCGGCCAGCAGGTCGATCCCGACCTGGCCGTAGACCAGCTTCTTGGCGAGGGTGACGTAGATGTTCCCCGGCCCGGTGATCTTGTCCACCCGGGGGATGGTCCGCGTGCCGAAGGCCAGGGCGGCGACTGCCTGTGCCCCGCCGACCCGGTATACCTCGTTCACCCCCGCCTCCTCCGCCGCCACCAGGATGTACGGGTTGACCCTCCCTTCCCGGTCCGGCGGCGTGGCCAGGGCGACGCTCTCCACTCCCGCCACTCTGGCCGGCACGGCGTTCATCAGGACCGAGGAAGCCAGGGGAGCCGTCCCGCCGGGGACGTAGACACCCACCCGGGAGAGCGGCGTGACCTGCTGCCCCAACTGGCTCCCGTCGCCCGGAGCCATGACCCAGCTCCCGTGCTTCTGCCGCTCGTGGTAGGCGGCGATCCGCTCCCGGGCCTGGCGCACCGCGGCCACAAACGCCGGCGGCACTTCCGCCCGGGCCGCCTTGAACTCCTCCGGGGCGACCCGCAGCCGCTCCGGCGTCAGCTCCACCCCGTCGAACAGCGCCGTGTACCGGAGCACCGCCGCGTCGCCTTCCTTCGCCACCGCCGCCACGATCTCCGTCACGGCCTCCATCTCGGGCGCCGCGAGGTCGAGGGGACGGCGGAGGATGCGCACGACCCCGCCCTCCCCCAGGTCCGTCACGACCAGCCGGCGCAGCCGGACGGCCTCCACCATCTCGCTCATGGTTCAGCCTCCCCCACCCTGTCCTGCCTCGCCGCCGCCACCCTGTTCCGCCAGCGTGCGGCGGAGCCTCTCCGTCATCTCCCGGACCCGCTCGTACTCGACCTTGTAGCTGATCCGGTTGGCAATCAGCCGGGCGGTCGCCTGGCCGATCTCCCCCACCGGCACCAGATCGTTCTCAGCCAGCGTCCGCCCGGTGGCCACCAGGTCCACGATGGCCTCCGCCAGCCCCGCCGCCGGGGCCAGCTCGATGGCGCCGTTAAGCTTCACGATTTCCACCTGAATTCCCTGGCGGGTGAAGTATTCTTCCGCGATTCTGGGGTACTTGGTGGCGATGCGGGGGGCGTAAGGCAGCGCTCGCAGGTCGCGCAGGTCGTTCCGGCCGGCCTGGCGCGGCGCCGCCACCACCAGGCGACAGAAGCCGAAGCCCAGGTCCAGCAGCTCGCAGACTTGCCGCCCCGCCTCCCAGAGCACGTCCTTCCCCACCACGCCGAGGTCGGCAGCGCCGTACTCCACATAGGTGGGCACGTCCGCCGGCTTCACCAGGAGGAAGCTCAGCCCGGAGCCGGAATCCTCGACCAACAGCCGCCGCGAGTCGTCCCGCAGGTCGAACCCGGGGCTGACCAGCCCGGCGGCGCGGAAGAGCGCCACCAGCGGCTCCAAAAGCCTTCCCTTCGCCACCGCCACCCGCACGCCGTTCATCGCCCCTTCCCCGCCGGGTCGGCGAGCCGCTCGGCGACCCAGGCCACCCAGGCCTCATCTCCGGGTGCCGGCGTGGACGCGAAACCCTCCTCGCGCCCCCCCGCCGCGCCGCCGGCCTCGTCCTGGCGGGCCAGTGCCTCAGTCACCCGCTCCAGCCCCAGGGCGAAACCGGTCGCCGGTTCGGCCGCCCCGAACTGGGCGTACAGTCCGTCGTAGCGGCCGCCGGTGCACAAGGTGTAGCCGAGCCGCGGGACGTACCCCTCCACCACCAGCCCGGTGTAGTAAGCCAGATCCTTGACCAGCCCCAGGTCGATCGCCAGCCGCCCGGCCACGCCGAAGCCCTCGAGGATCGACCAGACGGACGCCAGGTTCTCCAGCGCCCGCCGGGCCTCCCCCTCCTCGAGCTCGACCAACTCCGCGGCCCGGTCCAGGACCTCCCGCCCGCCCCGCAGGTCCGTCAAGGCAAAGATCCGCCGGCGTCTCTCCGGCTCGGGACAGACCCGCGCCAGCGTCGCCTCCAGGCCTACCCAGTCCTTGGCCAGGAAGGCCTCGTGGACCGCCTCCTGCTCCGCCCGGCCCAGCCCGGACTCGGCCAGAAGTCCCGTGAAGAACGCCACCTGCCCCAGGTCGAGGCGGAAGTCGGCCACCCCGGCCGCCTCCAGCGCCCGGATGGCCAACAGGACCACCTCGGCGTCGGCCGCCGGCCCCCCGGCTCCCACCAGCTCCACCCCGGCCTGCCCGAACTGCCGCTGCCGCCCCCCGCCCGGCTCCGCCCAGCGGAAGACGTCCGCCACGTAGAACAGCCGCAGCGGCCGGCGCTCCCCGCTCAGGCGCTGCGTCACCAGGCGGGCGATGGGCGTGGTGAGGTCGGACCGGAGGGCCAGCACCTCCCCGTCCGGGCTGAAGAAGCGGAAGACGTTGGCCTGCTGTCCAGGGGCTGCCCCCTGGGCTACGACCGCTTCGCGCTCGAAGACCGGCGTTCTCACCTCCCGGTAACCGAAGGCAGTGAAGACCCGCCGGACCCGCTCCTCCACCGCGTGGCGCAGCGCCGCCTCGGCCGGCAGGAGGTCCCGCGTCCCCCGCGGCGTCCCGAAGGCCGCCCCGCCGCCGCTACCGTTGCTGGAACCCCAGCCGGTGGTGTATCCGCCGATGCTCACGCCTGCCGCCTCGCCTTCCCTGCCGCCATCCGGGCCAGGACGAGCTTGTACCCGTCCGCCCCGTACTCCAGCGCCCGCTTGACCCGGCTGACCGTGGCCGTGCTCGCTCCCGTGCGGGCCACGATCTCGTGGTAGGTGCCGCCTTCAGAGAGCAGGCAAGCCACTTCGAACCGCTGGCTCAGCTCCCTCAGTTCGGCGACCGTGCACAGGTCCTCGAAGAACCGGTAGCACTCCTCCCGGTCGCGCAGGGAGAGCACGGCTTCGAACAGGCGGTCGGTTTCCGAGCTGCGCAGTTTCTCGTTGACCACGTCGTCCCCTCCTGACCAATCAGAAAGCCAGCTGCCGAAGCTGATTTAGTATGTTAACATGCTAACATACTACTGGCAGAATGTAAAGGCGAATGAGCTGTTTTTCGAGCATGGTATCACCTTCGGCCGACCCGGAGGCGCCAGCGCCAAGGTAACCTGCCAAGTTGGAGGGGCAGCTTAGGAAGCCGATTCGCTATTCCCCGGGTCGATCACCTTGCCGGGGTTCAGTATGAGGTCCGGGTCAAGGGCGCGCTTGATGGCCTTCATGACCTCGATTTGGCCGCGGTCAACGAATTGTGGTAAGTAGCCGATCCGCTTCGCCCCGATCCCATGCTCTCCGGTGAGGTTACCACCCACCCGGTAGGTCGCCTGGTAGAGTTCCTCGAGCACCCGGTGCCTTGCCTCCCGCCAGGCATCTTCGTCGAAATCCTCCCTCAGGAGGGTGGCATGGACGTTCCCGTCACCGGCATGTCCGAAACAAGGGATCTTCACGCCGTGGCGCCGGGCGATCGACTCGATCTCATCAAGAATGTCCGCGGTCCTACTCACGGGCACCGTGATGTCCTCCATGCAATACGGCGAATCGTCCAGAACCGGGACGTCGAGGACCGCCCCTCTGCTCCACGCGATGCCGGCGTCGGCGCATTTGTTTGTGTGGTAACCGGACGTCACTCCACAGTAATCGGCGCACTCGAGCATGGGCACGGTCACCAGGTTGGCGGAAAAGACCCCGGTTGCCAGAACCCGGTCAACGGAAATCGCCCAGGTCTTCGTGGAGGATGCGGTATACCTCCTCGTCGCTGACCTCTTCATAAAGGTGTACCAGCCGGTTGCGGAAACGGGCCATGAGGGCGAAGCGCGCCGCGTCGGAAGCGCTGATCCAGCCCTCCCGGGCGATGAGGTGATTGGCGAGGTCGATCATCGCCTCAATGCCGACCTGCAAATTGCGTTTGGCGGCGTCAGCGTAGCGGAAGTCCCCGAGGAACTCGTCCCGGCTCGCCTTCTGCAGCTTGGTCAGCCGGTCGAGGCAGAGGCTGACCGTCTCCAGTTTACTCTAGACCTTTTGCCGATCGATCACCGGCCTGCACCTCCCGCAACCCCGCCAGGAAATCCTGGTGGAACTTGTACATGGTCAGCCCGAAGTCCCCCCGGCGGTCCAGGACCTCTTCCACGAAGTCCGCCCGCGCCTTGTCGTCGGCACAGAACAGGATGGCCCCCTCCTGCAAGGCCCGGAACTGCAAATCCACTCCGGCCTGGTTGAGGTTCACCAGGTCGACCCGGTCGGTGCCCAGCGCCGCGCAGACCGCTACCTCCAGACCCAACTCGTCGGTCAGGGTCGGACGGGAGCGAAAGATGACCCCGAGATCGATGTCGCTGCGCTCAGTCTCGTTCAGCGAGGCATACGAGCCGAAGAGATAGGCCGCCACGACGTCCGCCCGCCCGGCGAACACCGGCTCCAGAGTCTCAGCCAGCTCGGCCACCCGCTTGGGGTCGCGGCTACCCATGCTCATCAACTCCTGGTTGCATTATACCGGTGCGCCGGCGGGAGGGGCAAGTGGGCGGTGACGTCTGGGCGCGCCCTCGATGCAGGAGGCGGGCCGGGCCCCGGGCCCGCCCGCCTCCTGCACTGTCACTGTCTGCCAGGGAACCGCCTACCGGCCCTGGAAGAAGAAGTTCACGGCGAAGGCCAGGGCGACGATCCACATCAGCGGGTGGATCTCGTCGAACTTGCCCCGGAGCGCCTTGATCACGACGTAGCTGACGAAGCCGAGCCCGATGCCGTAGGAGATGTTGTAGGTCAGCGGGATGCCGAGCAGGATGAGGAAGGCCGGGATGGCCTCGTCGTACTCGTCGAACCGGATGTCCTTGACCACGGTCATCATGAGAAACCCGACGATGATCAGGGCCGGGGCGGTGGCCGCCGCCGGGACGATCCCGGCGACGGGCGCCAGGAAGACCGCCAGAAGGAACAGGATCCCCGTGACCACCGCCGTGAGCCCGGTGCGGCCGCCCTCGCCCACGCCGGCCGCCGACTCGATGTAGGTCGTGACCGAAGAGGCGCCGAAGACGCCGCCCAGCACCGCCGCCATGGAGTCGACCAGCAGCACGTTCTTGAGCCTCGGCAGCCGCCCCTCCTTGTCCAGGAAGCCGGCCTCGCCGCCGATGGCGATCACTGTGCCCATCGTGTCGAAGAAGTCGGTGATCATCAGGGCGAAGATGGTGGTCCAGAGGCCGATGTTGAGCGCCGACCGGACGTCCAGGGCCATGATCGTGCTGGTGTCAAGCTTGGCGCTGACCCAGGCCCCGGTGGGGAGCTTGGTCACCCCGGCGAACAGGGCGATCACCGTGGTGATCAGGATCCCCAGGAGGATACCGCCCTTAACCCGCCGGGCCACGAGGAAGGCGGTGATGACGAGACCGACCGCCGCCACCAGGGTCTCCGGCTTGTGGAAGCTGCCGAGCTGGACCAGCGTGGCCGGGCTGGCCACGACGAACTTGGCCGACTGGAGCCCGATGAAGGCGATGAACAGGCCGATGCCGACGCCGATGGCCCGCTTCAGGGTGATCGGGATGGCGTTCATGACCGCTTCCCGGAAGTTGGTCAGCACCAGGAGGGTGATGACCACGCCCTCGAGGAAGACCATGCCCATCGCCGTCTGCCAGGTGAGCCCCATCCCCTTGACCAGGCCGAAGGCGACGAAGGCGTTCAGGCCCATGCCGGAAGCGAGCGCAAACGGGTAGTTGGTCGCCAGGCCCATCACGATCGTGATCAAGCCGGCCGCCAGGGCGGTCGCCACCATCGCGCCCGAGAAGGGCACCCCGGCTGCCGAGAGAATCCCCGGGTTCACGAAGATGATATAGGCCATCGTCATGAAGGTGGTGATGCCGGCGATGACTTCCGTCCGGACGTCCGTGCCGTTCTCTTTCAGCTTGAACATCTGCTCGAGCATGTTCATCCTCCTTGTCCCGAATCCCTCACAAACCCACCCGCCCGGTCTGGCGCGCCGGGCCTGCGGCCTCCCCCAAGGCCTTTCCTCCGGGTCTCTCTCCTCCCTTACTCCCACTCGATCGTCGCCGGCGGCTTCGAGGTGATGTCGTACACCACCCGGTTCACGCCCTTGACTTCGTTCAACACCCGGTTGGCCACCGTCCCCAGGACCTCGTGGGGAATCCGGAACCAGTCGGCGGTCATCCCGTCCTCGCTGGTCACGGCGCGGAGGGCGACGACGTAGGCGTAGGTCCGCTCGTCCCCCATCACCCCCACCGTCCGGGAGTCGGTGAGCACCGCGAAGGACTGCCAGATCTGCCGGTACAGTCCGGCCCGCCGGATCTCCTCCAGAAACACGGCGTCCACCTCCCGGAGGATCGCCAGCTTCTCCTCGGTCACCTCGCCGATGATGCGAATCGCCAGCCCCGGCCCGGGGAACGGCTGCCGCCAGACCACCGCCTCCGGCAGCCCCAACTCCTCGCCGACCGCCCGCACCTCGTCCTTGAAGAGGTTGCGCAGCGGCTCGACGAGCTGAAGGCGCATCTCCTCGGGCAGCCCACCCACGTTGTGGTGGGACTTGATCACCGCCGCGGTCTTCGTCCCGCTCTCGATCACGTCCGGGTATAGTGTCCCCTGGACCAGGAAATCGATCTCGCCGAGCTTCGCCGCCTCCTCCTCGAAGACGGCGATGAACTCCCGCCCGATGAGCTTGCGCTTCTTCTCCGGCTCGGTCACCCCCGCCAGGGCGTGAAGGAAGCGCTTGCGGGCGTCGACGTGGACCAGCTTCAGGTGGAAGTGGTCGCGGAAGGTCTCCACGACCTGTTCGGGCTCGCCCTTGCGCAGCAGGCCGTGGTCCACGAAGATGCAGGTGAGCTGGTCGCCGATGGCGCGGTGGACGAGCGCCGCCGCCACCGAGGAGTCGACGCCGCCGGAGAGGGCGCAGACTGCCCGACCTCCCCCGACCTGACGCCGGATCTCCTCCACCGCCTGGTGGATGAAGGAGCCCATCGTCCAGTCGCCGGCGCAGCCCGCCACACCGAAGAGGAAGTTGCGGAGGACTTCCTTGCCGCGGGGCGTGTGGGCCACCTCGGGGTGGAACTGCACGGCGTAGAACTTGCGCTCGGGGTCTCCCATCGCCGCCACCGGGGAGTGCTCGCTCGCCGCCAGCACCCGGAAGCCGGGGGGCGGGGCCACCACCCGGTCGCCGTGGGACATCCAGGCGATGACCGGCTCGCCGACCGGTCCGAAGCCCCGGAAGAGGTCGCTCCGGTCGCTCACCCTCACCTCGGTGCGGCCGTACTCCCGGCTCTCCGCCGGCTCCACCCGCCCGCCGAGCTGCTCCGCCATGAGCTGCATGCCGTAGCAGATGCCGAGGATCGGCAGGCCCAGCTCGTAGATCCCGGGGTCCGGGTGCGGCGCTCCCCCGCCGTAGACCGAGCAGGGCCCGCCCGAGAAGACCAGCGCCTTGGGGCGGCGGGCGGCGATCTCCTCAAGCGGCGTGTCGTAGGGGATGATCTCGCAGTAGACGTTGGCCTCGCGCACCCGCCGGGCGATGAGCTGCGCGTACTGGGCGCCGAAGTCCAGCACCAGGACCGTCTCGGGCATGAACCGCTCCTCCACCTCAGAGTCTGGTACAGGGCAAAACGCCGGGGCCGGAACGGCCCCCGCGCCTCAAATCCGGTCGGGGCGCAATACCCCGATGTACGGCAGGTTCCGGTACTTCTCAGCGTAGTCCAGTCCGTAGCCAACGACGAACCGGTCGGGGATGTGGAACCCGATGTAGTCGACGGGGACAGCCACCTGACGCCGGTCCGGCTTGTCCAGAAGGGCGCAGACCTTGACGCTGGCCGGGCGCCGGGAGGCCAGGTTGTCCAGCATGTAGTGGAGGGTCAGACCGGTGTCGACGATGTCCTCCACCACGAGGACGTGGCGCCCCTCGATGCTCTCGTCCAGGTCCTTCAGGATGCGCACGATGCCGGAGGTCTTGGTCGCCGCACCGTAGCTCGACACTGCCATGAAATCGATCGACACCGGGATGGTGATTTCCCGCAGGAGGTCGGACAGGAAGATGACCGCCCCTTTAAGCACTCCCACCAGCAACAGGTCCTTGCCTTGATAGTCGCGCGAGATGGCCGCTCCCAGTTCCTTGATCTTGGGTCCGAGGTCTTCCGGTCTCAGCAGGATCTCGCTCAGGTCGTCCCCCATGTTCCACTGCGCCATCGACGTTCCTCCCACCGACCCTGAATGTACAATACATACCACAAAGACCAGGGATTCTCCTACCAGGGGTTCAATTCACGCGTTCGCCGCTCCGGCGGGTGTCGTAGCCCCCCAGCCGGGCGGCCGCCTCGCGGAAGTCGGCCGAGCGGACAATGTCCAATAGACAGGCGATGCGCTCCGTGGCCAGCTCCCGCTCGAGGATGATGAGGTCGTAGCGCTCCTCGGCCACCGGGATGAACTCCAGGTCCAGCGCCCGGGCGGCCGAGTAGAGGCCGAGCCCCACGTCGGCTGTCCCGGCTCTGATCGCCGCGGCCACCCCCGTGTGGGTGTACTCCTCCCGGTCGTACCCGTGGACCGCCGCCGGGTCGATCCCGCGCTTCTTCAGTTCCTGGTCGACAAGGAGGCGGGTGCCGGAGCCCCGCTGCCGGTTGATGAAGGAGACGTCCGGCCGGGTCAGGTCAGGCCAGTCCCGGATGGACTTGGGGTTGCCGGGCGGGACGAGGAAGCCCTGCTGGCGATAGACCAGATTGATGGCGGCCGCCGGTTCGGGCAGGTACTGGGCGAGGAAGGGCAGGTTGTACTCCCCGGTGGCCTCGTCGAGCAGGTGGGAACCGGCGAGATGGGCCTCGCGCCGGGCGAGGGCCAAAAGCCCTCCCAGGCTCCCCAGGGGGGCGACCGCCAGCCCCCGGCCGGGGTAGGCCCGGGCCAGGAGGCTGCCGAGCAGGTCCAGCAGCGGATCGTGGCTTCCGGCCAAGAGGATCGTCTGCCGGATCGCGGCGAGGTCCCGCCTCAACTCCACTTGGACCTGTGCTCCAGCAGGGAAGCCCTGCGACAGGCGGGGGACCCGCACGGCGCCGTCGGCCTTCACCAGCGTGGTGATGAGCCCGGCACCGCGGGCGATGGGACTGCAGATGAGCTCGCCGTCCACTTCCCCCAGCCGGACCCGGAGAAACTCCTCCACGCCCGGGGGCGACGTCACGCGGCGGGTCAGCTTGGCCGTGACGGTGGGCGGCGCCGGGGGGGCCGTGCCTAAAAAACGCGCCAGCAGCGGGGCGAGGAACGTCTCGGCGACCAGCACCGCCGTGACCGGGTAGCCGGGGAGGCCAAGCACCGGCTTGCCGTCGACCACTGCCAGGATGGTGGGGCGCCCGGGCTTGAGGGCCACCCCGTGGACGACCACCCGGCCCAACTCTTCCAGGAGGGGTGCGGTATAGTCCCGCGTCCCGGCGGAGGAGCCGGCGTTGACCACGAGGACGTCCGCCCCGGCCAGCGCCTGCCTGATCATTCGGCGCAGTTCTCCGGGGCGGTCGGGGACCGGGGCCAGGCGCTGGGGTTCCCCACCCCACTCTGCCACCAGCCCCGCGATGACCCGGGAGTTGTACTCCACGATCTGGCCCGGCTGCAGGTCCCGGTCCGGATCGGCCGCCAGGTCCACGAGCTCTGTTCCGGTAGGCAAAACGGCCACCCGAGGCCGCCGCCGGACGCTCACCCGGCTCACCCCGCCGGCCAACAGCGCCCCCAGGTCCACTGGGCGGAGGCGGTGCCCCTCGGGCAGAATCACCTCGCTGACCACGAGGTCCTCCCCGACCGGGCGGACGTTCTCCCACGGCGTCACCGCCGCCCGCAGCTCGAACCCGCCGGGCACCTGGCGGACGTGCTCGATCATCACCACGGCGTCGCACCCGGCCGGCAGCGCTTCACCGGTGTTCACCGGCACCGCCCGCTCCTCCGGCAGGACTACCGGGGTCGTCTCTCCAGCCCCGGCCGTCTCCGCCGCCCGGACGGCGATCCCGTCCATCGCCGCCGCCGGGTAGTGGGGCGAGGAGCGCCGGGCCAGGACCGGCCCGGCTGTGACCCGGCCCAGGCAGGCGTCGAGTTCCACCTCTTCCGCCGGCAGGCGCAAGCCTTCCGGGCCGCGCCCTTCCTCCAGAGCCGCCAGCCACGACGCCAGCGCTTCCTCATGCGGGGTTTCAGTCAGGTAGATTCGCCGCTCCACGGTCCCTCCGCCTAAGAGCCGGGCGGGGAGCCCGGCTAATCCAGTTCCACCGCCACCTCGGCGCCGGCCTCAAGCCCCGTTGCCTCGAGCGGTATGACCACAAAGCCGTCGCTCCGGACAAAGGTCGAGAGAAAGCCGGACGGCCCCTCCACCGGCTCGGCCCACCACCCGTCGGGACGGGAGACCAGCCGCACCCGGACGAACTCCTCCCGCCCGGAGGCCGAGGGCAGGTTGACCGCCAGACGGGCGCTCACCTGCAGCCCGGCCTGAGAGGGCGCCCCCCCCAGCGCCAGGAGGGCCGGGCGGACCACCGCCCGGAAAGCCACCGCGGCCGCCGCCGGGTGGCCCGGCAGACCGAAGATCAGCTTCCGCCCGGCGACCCCGATCACGGTGGGCTTCCCCGGCTTGAGCGCCAGCCCGTGCACGACCACTCCCGGCGGGCCGAGGCTGTTGATCACGGCCAGCGTATGGTCCCGCGCCCCCGTCGAGCTCCCGCCGGAGAGAAGCAAAAGGTCGACCCGGGGGAGCAACGCCGCCACCCGCCCGGCCAGCGCCTCCCGGTCGTCAGGGACGATCCCCCCCAGCTCCGGCTCGCCGCCCGCCTCCCGGACGAATCCGGCCAGGACGTGGCTGTTGACGTCCCGGACCTGCCCGGGCCGGGGCCGCTCCGTTGCCGGCACCACCTCGTCGCCGGTGGAGAGGATCCCCACCCGGGGGCGCCGGCGCACCGTCACCCGCGTCAGGCCCAGCGCCGCCAGGGCCCCCAGGTCGGCCGGGCGGAGCCGGCGGCCGCCGGGCAGGAGCGCGTTCCCCGCGGCGAAGTCTTCCCCGGGCCGCACAGCGTTCTCTCCCGGCGCCACCGGGTGAAAGACTTCGAGGAGGCTGCCTCCCTCCCCGGTATGCTCGAACATCACCACCGCGTCGGCGCCCGGCGGCAAGGCGCCTCCGGTGAACACCTGGACTGCCTCTCCCGCCCCCAGGGACCGCTCCACCACCTCGCCCATGTTCACCTGTCCGGCAAGGGTCAACAGGGCCGGCTGGCCTTCGCTCGCCCCGAAGGTGTCCCGGGCCCGCACGGCGTAGCCGTCGACTGTGCTCCGGGCGAAGGCCGGCAGGGGCTCCGGGGCCGCCACCTCCGCCGCCAGCACGCGGCCGAGCGCCGCCTCCAGGGGAACCTCCTCGGCTCCGTCCACGGGGCGCAGGTACGGTTCCAGCAGCGCTAGGGCCTTTTCCCGCGGCAGCAGCTCGTAAAACTCCTGGAAGCCGCTCACGGCATCTTTCCCCGGGCGCCCAGGCTCACTTGAAGCACCCCAACTGGCAGCCGCAGATCTTCACGCCGATCGCGTTGGCCGCCTCCCCGATGCGCCCGGGCGCCACCCCCAGCTCGTCCGCGAGGGCGAAGGCCTCCCGGCAGGCCAGGCGGCCGTCTTTGGCGCGCTCCCGGACAGCCGTCTCGATCTCCCGTACAGGCGGCGGGCCCTCCCGCTCTGTCCGCTCAACCATCCTCGCTCACACTCCGAATACCTCTCCCTGCCGCCGCGGCACCAGGTGGTAGCGGTCCACCGCGGCGCAGTCCACCAAGTCGTCTCCCAGGCCGATATCGCACAGATAGCGGCCATGGGGGCTCTCCCACAGCGCCCGCCGCAGGTCCCGGCGGTAGACGCCGTACAGGCCGAGCGCCTCCGCCGCGCCCGGCCCCTTCCGCCACTCTCCGCCGAGGCGGCTGACGATCAGGCCGGCGCAGACCGTGTCCTCCAGGGAGAACCCGCCGTGCCGCCCGGCGCAGGCCAGCAGGACATCCCCTTTCCAGGCCTCCAGCCACTCCACCACCGCCGCGGCGTTGACCAGCGCCCCGAGCAGAACCTCCGGCGCTTTGGCGCACTTGGCCAGAAGCAGGGTGCCGTTGGTGGTGGTGAGGATGATCGTTTTCCCCCGGACCACCTCCGGCCGGTATTCCGCGGGCGAGTTCCCCAGGTGGAAACCGGGGAGCGGCTTCCCGTAGCGTTCCCCACAGAGCAGAGCCTCCCCCGGCGGAAAGGTTGCCATAGTCTGCCGGCCGTCTTCCGGCTCCGCCACCGGCAGGATCGCCCGCGCCCCGTTGGCCAGGGCGGTGACGGCGGTGGTGGTGGCCCGCAACACGTCGATCGCCACCACGACCGCCTCCGATACCTGCTCTTCCCCGACTTGGCCGGGGATGAAGGCCGCCTCGACGTAAGGCATCGCCGTCAGAACTGGAGGATCCCGGTCAGACACCCCTCCAGCCGGTCCTGCAGGTCGCTGGCCACCGCCAGCTCCAGCCGGAGGAACTTGAAGAGGCCCGCCCCGAAGCCGAGCGAGAAGGTCGGCTTCTGGTTGTCCGGGTTGGTCCGGACCCCGCCCCGCAGAGCCACCAGACCGAAGAGCGACTGCTCAAAGCCGGCCCGCAGGCGGGTGAAGTCCCGGCCGTCCTCCCGGGTGTTCTCCACATCGGCCGCGATGGTGAAGCCCAGCGGCGCCTTGAAGGCCGCTCCCGCCGCCAGGGTGGGTCGGTTGGCCTCCGCCGGGGTGCTCGTCCCGCTCCAGCTCACGTTCCGCACCAGATCCCGCGCCGCGACTCCCAGCCGGAGCCGCTCGCTCACCTTGGCCTGCGCTCCGAGGTCCAGGGCCCAGCCGTTGCCGGTGGCCGTCAGTTCGGGCGGGGTGCTCTCCTCGATGGTGGCGTCGGAGGAATAGTAGTACTTCCCTTGAATGAACTTGAAATTGCCGCCTACGCTGACCGCCGCCAGGTTGAACGGTGCTCTGGCGAGGGGAACCGCCGCGGACAGAACGGTGTCGTTGTACACCGTCGCCCTGGCCGTCATTTTGGCGCTGGTCGAGCTTTCGTTGTAGGTATACTCCGCCGTCACCCGGGCGGAGGGCAAGTAGGAGACGCCGAACCGCTTGGTCACGATCCCGGCCAGGCCGCTGCCGCTGGCCGTGAGGGAGAAGTTCTCCGTGGGGAGCGAGCCCCGCTCCGGGTCGACCGCCTCCATGAAGCTCTGCAGCGACTTGACGCCCGAGGTCTCGATCGCCACCACCGGGGTCAGCGAAACCCAGGAGACCTCGCTCAACCCCGCCGGGTTCCAGTAGACCGCGCTGGCGTCGTTGGCCAGGGCCACGTACGCCCCGCCCATGCCCATCGCCCGCGCTCCCAGATCGGCCGCCTGCGCCGGGACGGCCGCCAAGATCAGCAGAAGGACCAGGGTTGCTGTCAGCTTCCTCCGCTCCGCCATCGATGCTCCCTCCTTAGAAACGTCTTTCAGTGAGGTTGTTCCGTCAAAATGAGATCCTTCCTGAACCAATTCGACGGATGGGTAGTCATTCCTCTGCCGCCAAGGGAAGATTTGGAACCGCATTCAAGTCCAGCCCGGCCCGCTCGCCCCGCCTCAGCCGGTAATACCCGGCACAGGCCACCATGGCGGCGTTGTCGGTGCACAGGGACGCCGGGGGGAAGTGGACCGAGAGGCCGGCCTCCCCGCCCCGGCGCCGGATCTCCGCCCGCAGAGACCGGTTGGCCGCTACACCGCCCGAGACGATCAGGGTCCGCACCCCGGCGCGCGCCGCGGCGGCCACGGCCCGCCCTGCCAGGACGTCCACCACCGCCCACTGGAGGCTGGCCGCCAGATCGCGAGCGACCTCCGGCGGGATGGCGCCCTCGCGCTGCCGGACGCTGTTCAGGAAGCTCAGCGCGGCTGTCTTGAGACCGCTGAAGCTGAAGTCGAGCGTCTCCTCGCCCGCCAGGCCTCGGGGCAGCGGGACTGCGCCGGGGTCCCCCTCCTCGGCCAGCTTCTCCAGGGCCGGCCCGCCGGGATAGCCCAGCCCCAGGACCCGGGCCACCTTGTCCAGCGCCTCGCCGGCCGCGTCGTCCCGCGTCTGCCCCAACAGGACGTACCGGCCGTACTCGGGAAGGTGGAAGAGGGCGGTGTGCCCGCCCGAGACGGTGAGGCAGACCAGGGGCGGCTCCAGTCCCGGCTCGTCGAGGAAGTTGGCGTAGATGTGGGCCTCCACGTGGTGGACCCCGACCAGCGGCAGATCCTTGGCCAACGCCAGCGCCTTGGCGGTCGAGACGCCGACCAGAAGGCTCCCCACCAGGCCGGGCCCGTAGGTCACCGCCACCCCTGACAGGTCGGTGAGCCTCACGCCGGCCTCCGCCAGGGCGGCGTCGACCACCCCGACGATCGTCTCCAGGTGCTTGCGGGAGGCGACCTCCGGGACGACCCCGCCGAACTTCCGGTGGGCGGCGACCTGCGAGGCGATGACGTTGCTCCGGAGCTCCCGGCCGCCCGCCACCACCGCCGCCGCCGACTCGTCGCAACTGGTTTCGATCCCGAGGACCAGCCCCCCGGCCGGAAACCGGTCCCCGGCACCTGCAGCCGCTCCGACGCTCACGCTCCCGCCCCCTCCCAGGAGCCGGCGGCTTCGTGGCCCGCCCGGGGCCCAGGGGTCGGCAGATCCCGCCACATGATCAGGGCGTCCTCTTGATTGTCCTGATAGTAGCCGGGGCGGATTCCCGCGACGGAAAAGCCCAAGGATTCGTAGAGGTGCTGGGCGACCGAGTTGGAGACCCGCACCTCCAGGGTCAGCCGGCGCAGGCCGCGGGCGATGGCGAGGTTGCAGAGGGCTTCGAGCAGCCGGCGCCCCACTCCCCTCCGCCGGGCGTCGGGGTGGACGGCCAGGTTGGTGATGTGCCCCTCGTCGAGGATACGCCACATCCCGACGTAGCCGATCACCGCACCCTCCTCCCGGGCGACCAGGTAGACCGCCCGCTCATTCTCCAAGAGCTCGGAGAGAAAGGCCAGGCGGGACCAGGGCGCGGCGAAGGAAGCCCGCTCGATGGCGAGCACCTCTTCCACGTCCTCCACCTGCATCGGCTCAATCAGGAGCACACCGGTTCGCCCTCCTTCCCCTGCCGCTCCGCCCACCGCACCTCCGCCTCGGGCGGCCGGACGTACAGGGGAACCAGTCTGTCCAACGGGTCGGACTCGCCGCGCTCCAGGCGCTCCGCCGCCAGGGCCCCGACCCAGGAGGCCCGCAGCGCCGCCACCGCCTCGCCGGGAAAGATCGCCCGCTCCCCCAGCCGTCCCTGCAGGAGTTGCCGGTGGAGCGGCACGGCGTCCCCGACGAAAGCCACCCTCCCCTCCGGCGCCACCTCGTCCAGGCGGTCGAGAATGGCCGGCACCGGCAGGGCCAGGTAGTCGGAGGAGCGTTCAACCCCTCCTCCGGGCAGCGTTCGATAAACGGCGGCGTACGCCTCCCCCCGCCGGGCGTCCAGCAGCGGGCAGACGAAACCGGCCCACCCGGAGACCCCGTAGGCCAGGGCTTCCAGGGTGCTCACCCCCACCACCGGCCGGTTCAGGGCGTAAGCCAGGCCCTTCGCCGTGGCCAGAGCGATCCGGAGCCCGGTGAAGGAACCCGGCCCCCGGGTCACCGCCAGGGCCTCCAGGTCGGCCGGGGTGCATCCGGCACCCCGCAGCACCTGGGCCACTGCGGGCAACAACCGCTCGGCGTGGGTCCGCTGCACCGAGAGCGTGTACTCCGCCACCGGCGCCCTCTGGCGCACCAGCGCCACGCTGCCCAGCCGGGTCGAACTATCCAGGGCCAGGATCAACATCCCGCTCCGCCTCCCCGGCGCACCGTCCCGGCCGGGGTCCCGGCGGCGCCAGCCGCTTCCCGGAACGCCTCCTCCAGGATGCTCCCCCGCTCCCCCACCCCGCGGACGGCAAGAAGGCGGCCGGCGGGGGCGAACCGGAGGTCGATCCCCAGGTAGGCTTCGGGTGTCCAGCGGCCGAGGAGGGCCGGCCACTCCACCACCGTCACCCCGTCGCCATAAAGGTATTCCGGCAGGCCCAGCTCCGCCGGGTCTTCCCCGGGCGGCCAGCGGTACAGGTCGAAGTGGTAGACCGGCAGCCGGCCGGCGTACTCGTGGAGCAGCGTGAAGGTGGGGCTGGTGACCGGCTCCGCCACCCCGGCGCCGCGGGCCAGCCCCCGGGTGAAGGTCGTCTTGCCCGCGCCCAGGTCGCCGGAGAGCAGGATCACGTCGCCCGGGCGGACCAGCCCGCCCAGGAGCTCCCCGAGGCGCTCCGTCCCGGCGGCGTCACCCGCCGTGACTTCCCACACTGCCTTCCCCTCCCTCCGGGCCGAGGAGCGTAAGGGCGGCCGGCTCCACCACGAACTCCAGGGGCAGGCGTCCGATGATCTCCCCGTCCGCCTGGGCCAGAAACGACTCGTCCCCCGCCGCCCGGAGCACCACCCGCCGAGCCCGGTAGCTGGTGATCTTGGGATGGGAGAGGTGCGCCCCCCGGTAGACGGAGGGGAAGGCGCGCCCGAACTCGATCCGCCCGAGCGGCCCCAACACGCACACGTCGAACAACCCGTCGTCCAGCTCCGCCTGGGGAGTGATCATCATCCCCCCGCCGTAGAACCGCCCGTTGCCCACCGCCACCAGCACGGCCCGGAGCTCGTGGGCCACCCCGTCCAGCTCCAACACGATCGCGGCGGGACGGAATCTGAGCAGGGTGGCGAAGGTGGCCACGACGTAGGCGGGCGCCCCCCGCAGGCAGCGCAGGTCCTCGTTCATCACCCGGGCGATCTCGGCGTCCATCCCGGCGGAGGCGACGTTGATGAAGAGCCGCCCGTCCGCCCGCCCCAGGTCGATCGGGTGCGGGAAGGGGCGGGCCAGCAGGCGGGCCGCGGCTACGGGGTTGAGGTCGATGCCGGCAGTGCGGGCGAAGTCGTTCCCCGAACCCATCGGCAGGACCCCCAGGGGAAGGCCGGTCCCGGCCAGTCCGTTGACCACCTCGGTCAGGGTGCCGTCTCCCCCGGCGGCGACGACCGCCTCGAATCCCTCGCCGGCCGCCCGCCGCGCCGCCGCGGTGGCATCCCCCGGCCCTGCGGTGAAGTGCGCCTCGAAAGTCACACCCAACCGTTCCAGCTCCGCGGCCACCTCGGGCCACAGACGCGCTCCCCTGCCCCGCCCCGCCACCGGGTTCACCACGATCCGATAGCGCATGCTCCTCCCCCTTGGCAGAAAAAGAGCGCCTTCCCGGGCCCCTCCGGTCAGGCGCTAGAACACGAGCCCCAGGCTTATCCCCAGGGCCTCGTTGACCTCCTCCATGTGCAGCCGGTCGAGCGTCGCCACTTTCCGGCGCAAGCGCTGCTTGTCTACCGTGCGCAGTTGCTCCAACAGGATCACCGAATCTTTCGTCAGGCCCCCTTTGTCGCCCTTGGGCACGCAGACGTGGGTCGGCAGGCGGGCCTTGTGGATGCGGGAGGTGATGGCAGCCACGATCGTCGTCGGGCTGTGCTGGTTGCCGAGGTCGTTCTGGAGCACCAGCACCGGCCGGAGCCCTCCCTGTTCCGAGCCGGTCACGGGGTTCAGGTCAGCGTAGTAGATCTCTCCCCTACGCACCCTCACCGGTGTCACCCTCTAGAAAAGCTTCATACGCGGCCCAGTCGGCCGCCTCCTCCGGCCCGATCGCCGCCAGCGCCAGGTTCTCCTCCCCCATCTCCTGGTAGCCCCGCCGCATCGCCGCGGCGAGCTCCTGTTGCCGCTTCACTCGCAGGTAGAGGCGGACTGCCGCCCGGATCCACGCGGAGCGGTTCCGCTTCTCCCGCTGGACGGCCGCGTCCACCAGCTGCAACATCGGCCCGGGCAGGCAGACGTTGATCCTTCGGAGCTCGCTCATGGAACACCCTCCGGACAAGGCTGTGGGCCTGCCGGCCCGAACATAGCTTAATTATATATGCCGCTGGATATACGTGTCAAACCAGGTACCTGTGGGTTACCCCGCCGGGTCTGACCACTTCTGCCAAAGTACAATGGGTCAGTTCAGGGCAGGATGGTGCGCACCACCCCGGCTCCAAGAATGGCGATTACAGGATGAAGCCGAAGGAACCGGACCACGCCCAGGGTCGCTACGGCCAAACCTACGCTCGGCCAGTCCACCAAGGAAACCCGGCCCACCGTCAGGGCAGCTAAGGAGACCAAGCCTACCACCAAGGGTCGAAGGCCCTTAAGCACGGCCTGCAGCCAAGCCGAATCAACCCGGTGCTTGACGATCCTGGCCAAGGTCCACACGATCACTACAGAAGGTGCGACCACTGCTGCGGTGGCCGCCGCCGCTCCCCAGACCCCTGCCTGGCGGAAGCCGATGAGCGTGGCTGCGTTGATGGCGACCGGTCCCGGTGTCATTTCAGACAACGCCATGACATCCATGAAGCGGTCCACCGTCAGCCAGCCCCGTTCGGAGACCAGCTCCCGCTGCATCAAGGGTATCATAGCGTACCCCCCGCCGAAGGCGAACAGGCCGATCTTCAGAAAACTGACTACCAGCTTTGCGATCATTCCTGGTCTCCTCGCGCAGCGGCTGCCTCCGCCACCTGCCACTTTACCTGGCCTCGGAAGAGGAGCACACCGGCCACCACGCCGCCCAGCAGCACCAGACTCGGATGAACGTGCAGCACCAGGACAAGGATGAGAGCTGCCACAGCCAAGGCGATCGAGCGCCATTCGCGCAGGACACTGACCCCCAACTCCCACGCCGAGAGCGCGATGAGGGCGAAAACCGCCGGCCTCACGCCGGAGAAGAACCGCATCACCCACTCGTTAGCTTCAACGCGGGTAAAGGCTGAGGCCAAGGCCAGGATCACGAGGAACGAAGGCAGGACCGCCCCCAGCGTGGCCGCGATCATCCCGGCCAACCCGGCGATGCGGTACCCCATGAAAGCCGCAATGTTGACGGCGATTGACCCCGGCGCCGACTGGGCCACCGCCAGCGAATCCACGAATTCGGTGAAGGTGACCCACCTCCGCTTCTCCAGTACTTCCGTCCGGATCAGGGGAATCATCGCCCATCCCCCACCGAAGGTGAACGCGCCGATGGTCAGGAAGGTTCGAAATAGGGCGCCGGTCAGGTTCTTGAGATCGTGTTCCGGATAGTGGCTTGTGCTCATTCCCTGCTTTACTTCCTCTTCAGGTGGTGCGCAACTTTGAGAAACGTCTGCGGTAGCACCAGTATCCTCGGGTTCTTACCCACGTACTTCTCAGCAAGCTTGAGTGCGGTCTGAGCATTGTTGGTGGGAATGCAGCCCATGCCCCTGGCGTAGCCCGGTTCCCGGGCACCAGCGATGAAGATGGCGCTAGTGTGGTTCAGTGCGACTCCGCCCATCGAGACCATGGACAAGGCATGGAACGGGTGATAGGCATAGGCGTACCGGTACTTGTAGACATCCTGGGGGTCGTTGGCGATCTCGTCCTCGAACCTGGTTGCCTCGCTGAAGTCTGCCAATCCATGTAGTTTGTGATAGAGTTTGCGGTAAGAAGGGAACCACTCGTCGTTGAACCAGCCGTCACAGAGCGCCGCGCAGATGACCACCCCGTTATCCCGAAATACATCGAAGTGCCGTGTGACCTGGGAGCCGATCGCTTGTAGCATCAGGATGGGGTTGGTTCCCATGCCAGGTCCGTAATGAAACGTCCTCGGTTCTCCGAAGACCATGACGTCGAACTTGCCCTTGAGGTCGAGGTAGACCTCGGTTCTCCGGCGCGCCACCTCCCAGCCCGCCTTCTGCACTTCCTCGGCAGCGCCTGCGAAGACCGCCAGGACCTGGGAATCGGTGCCCGTCACGGCGTCGACCGTGAAGAACCTCTTCCCCATACCTCGTTCGATGGCCCGGCCGATAGAGTCGAACTGCCTGCGCATCGTGCTGTGTTCCACGTTCACCGGAATGAAGTCCGGCCTGTGCATCGTCAAGGGGGTGTGATGGCTTCTGATCGACTTCCAGGTGGTCAGGCCCGTGGACACCATCTTGTAGCCGCCGCTGTAACCGCCGTAGGGATTGCCCTGGATGTGGCCGATGTTGATGGCGAGGTCGCATTCGGCAACGAGACGGTTGACCGCCACGAAGTTGCCCATTTCATCGCAGCCTAACTCCACGATCGCCTCCGGGTCTTCGGCGTCGTGCATCACCAACCGGTCCGGCCAGAACCGGTCGACGATCTCCGATCCCAGATACCACTCGAGTTCCCCTTTGGTGTTCTTCCGGTGCAGCCCGATGGCGCACAGAAGGGTGATGTCCTTCTCCCGGACCCCGGCTGCAAGCAGTTCCTCGACGATGATCGGAATGGAGACGCGCCGGTGGGCGGTCGCGTGTGCCCCGCCCTTCACCCGGTCCGGAAAGGAGATGACCACTTTCATGCCCGGCTTGGCCAGCTCTTTCAAGGGCACCATACCCAGCGGGTTCCGGATAGCCTGCCGGGTCGCCTCGTATGGATCAACCGCCGGAGGGTCCTGGTTCATATCAGCCGGCGTGAGCACGGTTGCGTGGTCCGGCACCTCGATGGGCAGATGCCCGTCGCCATACTCCAGCAAGACTGTTTTCACCGAGAATTCCTCCCTGTATCTGTGGTCCCACCTGTTGAGGTTTCATACCCCCCTGATCTTGGCGGCAAAGATGAAGGTGGCTCCGTGGCGGAAGACCGGCCTCTTGTAGACCACCATCTCCGCAGGTCCCTCCAGCCTCGAGCGCCGCAATCAGCAGACTGTTACGTTCAAGATCTCCTCGTACACCTTGACCACGGCGCTGGTGTCCTCGGCGCCCAACCCTCGGGACCTGGCCAGGTCATTGAGGAGCTGGTTCGCTGCCCCGACGAACAGCGGGGCGCCCGCCTTGCGCGCCATGTCGATCCCCAACTGCATGTCCTTGTGGAGCAGATTGATCGAGAAGAGCGGTGAAAAGTCACGCGACAACATTTTGGGGCCCAGTTCCTTGAAGAGCCCACTGACTGAAGCCGCTCCGCTGTCGCAGATGGTATTGAAGAGGATCGCCGGACTCAGGCCGAACTTTGCGCTGAGCGCCATGATTTCGGCGGTCACTGCGTTGATGGCGCCGAACATCATGTTGTTCAGAATCTTGACGATGTTCCCGTGACCAGACGGGCCCACGCGGATGACCTTCTTTGCCAGGACTTCGAGGACGCTCCGCCACTTCTCGAGCGTCTCTTCGGGACCCCCGACCGGTAGCGTCCAGTTGCCGCACTTAGGCGGACGCCCCAACACCGGGGCGTCCAGATAGGCCATGCCCTTTTCCGCAGCCTTGGCCGCGTTCCGCTGAGTCGTGAACGGGTCGACTGTACTGAGGTCCACAATCACCCCACCGGCTTTGGGTACGGAGAGGATTCCATCCGGGCCGACGACGACAGCGTCCACGTCGGACGGCAGTGGCAGCGACAGCAACACGATGTCGGCACGCCTGGACACCTCGGCCGGGGAATCCACCATTTCGACACCCATCTCCCGGGCTCTGGCCTCAGCACCTGGGTCGATGTCCCTCCCCACCACCGGGTAGTCAGCGGCGATCAGAGTGCGAGCCATGTTGCTGCCCATGGTGCCAATCCCAATCAGTCCTACCTTAGTAATGGATAACACCTCCCAACCGATAACCCCGGACATCGCGCCTATTGCCCGATTTGTTAGTCCGCTCTCGGTGGAGTCATTTGACACCCTTTTTGTGAATTCCTTCATACAAATGACAATAATTGTCCCGAAGACGCAGGTTTGCTGCTCCTGCCAGCGAATAGATATGGTAAATCGTTCGAGGGACGAGTGACGCACATGGGAGTGGGGCTTGAGCCGATAGACAAGGACGGGGGATTCCCCCTGTATCTGCAAATCGAAGAGCGCATCCGCCGGGGCATCGCTCAGGGAGCTTGGCGCGTGGGCGACCTACTTCCCACCGAGGAGGAGATGTGTCGGGCCTTTGGGGTCAGCCGGGGGCCGGTGCGGCAGGCTTTGGCCAAGCTGGTGTCAGCGGGGATTATCAAGCGGGAGCGCCGGAATGGGACGCGGGTGGTCAGAGGCATTGACTCCCGGGGACTCATCCTGGTGACTCCGTTCACCGCTATCCAAACGGCGGGGCTGAAAGCCACCGCCAGAATTCTCATGCTCCGGGTCGTTTCCACCCCCAGGCAGGTAGCCGCCCGATGGGGGACCCCCCCGGGCCACCTGTCCGTGCGATTTGAGCGGGTTTTCCTGGGCAACGACACCCCGGTCGCCTACGCCGACTCGTATCTTCCGGCGGACCGGTTTGCAGCCATAATCGGAATGAATCTGGCCAGTACCGCTCTAATGGACGTGCTGAGCCAACAGTTCGGGGTCACATTGACCCGCCTTGACCACAGTATGGAGTTGGCGGAGCTTCCCGACTACCAGGCGGACCTTCTGGGGCTGCCACGTCATTCCGAGGGTCTCCACGTGTCCCTGTGCCAGTGGGAGGGCCAGGAACCGGTCGAGCACGTGGAACTCTGGCTCGAGCCGGCCAAGTCGCGCTTCCTGATCGCTGGCCTGCTCGCCTTGGAACCGGACAGCGGGAAGAAGGGAAAGGGGCGCGCCCATCTCGGTTAGGTCACAGTCTCGAGATCGCTGTCCACCGCTGCCACAGGTAGGCTGCGGCTAGACCGGTGAAGAGGCCGGTCGGCCCGGCAAGCAGGAGCAGCGGGGGGAGGTAGTAGAAGACGCCGGTGTGGCGGGCCCAGAGGGCGAAGGCGGCGAGCTGCGCCAGGTTGTGGCTGAGCGCCCCCAGGACGCTCGTCCCCACCGGGCTGAGGTGTTCGCCGCCCAGCCTCCGACCTCCCGCCATAACGAGCGCCGAGACCACCGCCCCGGAAACGGCCAGCATGAACCCGAGAGAGAGAAAGGTTCCAGAAAGCAGGCTGGCCAGCGCCACCCGGAGGACACCGACGAGCAGGGCCCAGCGCAGGCCGTAGGCCAGGAGGGTCAACAGGGTGACGATGTTGGCCAGCCCCATCTTGGCCCCCGGCACCGGCAGCGGCCCGAGGAAGGCTCCTTCCACCAGGTGGAGGACGATGCCGAGGGCCAGGAGCAGGGCGAGGCGAGGCAGCGACGGGCGCCGCGCCGGCTCACCAGGTGACCGCATCGTAACTGCCCTCTCCCGCCGGAGAACCCCCTTCCACCCGGACCACCAGGTGGTTGGGGACGCAGACGATGGGCTGCCCCGGCCGGCTCACCCAGCCGGTGGAGAGGCAGATGCGCCGGGGGCAGAGCGGCTGCTCGTCCTTGACCCGGATACGGCCGGTGTCAGCCTCGAGGAGCACCTTGCCCCAGCGCCCCTGCACCCACTCCTGGCGCGGCCCGTCGAGGGGCACCCGGGCCACCGTCCGGCCGTCCACCTCCACCCTGGCCCACCGGCCGGCGGCCGCCGCATTGCCGGGGACTCCCCGCACCAGCCACAGACCGGCCGCGCCCGCTGCCAGGAGAGCCAGGATGAGCAGACCGTCCAGCGGCGTTAGCAGGCCCGGGCGCTTCATCGCCCGGCGGAGGGGCGGGCCGCCGCCATCTCCGCCAGCGCCTCCCGGGCGGCCGTAATCGTCAGTTCGAGATCGGCCTCGCTGTGGGCTGTTGAGAGGAAGGCCGCTTCAAACTGGGACGGGGGTAGGTAGACGCCCCGGCGCAGCATTCCCTGGAAGAAGGTGGCGAAGGCCTCGGTGTCGGCGGCGGTGGCCGAGGCGAAGTCGGTCACCGGTTTCTCCGTGAAAAACAGGGTGAACATCGACCCCACCCGGTTGAGCTGGACCGGGACTCCGGCTCCCTCTGCCGCTTCCAAGAGCCCCGTCGCGAGTTGAGCCGCCCGGGCCTCGAGCCGCTCGTAAGGAGCGGTGTCCCGCAGGAGCTCGAGGGTGACGATTCCGGCAGTCATGGCCAACGGATTGCCGGAGAGGGTCCCTGCCTGATAGACCGGTCCGGACGGGCTCACCAGCTCCATGATCTCCCGCCGCCCGCCGTAGGCGCCGACCGGCAGCCCACCGCCGATGATCTTGCCGAGGCAGGTCAGGTCGGGCACCACCCCGTATCGGCCCTGGGCGCCTCCGTAGGCCACCCGGAAGCCGGTCATCACTTCGTCGAAGATGAGGAGCACGCCGCTCTCCTGCGTCAGGCGGCGGAGCCCTTCGAGGTAGGCCGGGGCCGGCGGAACGCACCCCATGTTGCCCGCCACCGGTTCCACGATGAGCGCCGCCACCTCGGAACCGACCTGCCGGAGGGTCTCTTCCACTGCCCCCAGGTCGTTGTAGGGCAGGACGATGGTCTCCTGGGCTACTGCCGGCGATACGCCGGGGCTGTCCGGCACCCCCATGGTCAAGGCGCCCGACCCGGCCCGGATGAGCAGCCCGTCGGCGTGCCCGTGGTAGCAGCCGGCGAACTTGATGATCCTGGGGCGCCCGGTATAGGCCCGGGCCAGGCGCAGGGCGCTCATCGTCGCCTCGGTGCCGGAATTGACCATCCGCACCAGGTCGAGGGAGGGCATGGCCTCCCGGATGAGCCGCGCCAGGCGGAGCTCGAGCTCAGTCGGGGCGCCGAAGGAGGTCCCTCGCTCCACCGCCCGGCGCAGGCCGGCCACCACCTGGGGGTGGGCGTGGCCGAGAATCAGCGGCCCCCAGGAGCCGACGTAATCCACGTAGCGGTGGCCGTCGGCGTCCCACAGGTATGCTCCGGCGGCCCGTTCCACGAAGACCGGCTGGCCGCCGACGGCCCGGAACGCCCGGACCGGGCTGTTGACCCCGCCGGGGATAAGCTCGCGGGCCTCACTGAAGAGGCGCTCCGAGGCGGGTATCCGCCACTCGCCGTTCATTCCCTCTCCCCTCCGTACCACATGCGCTCCTTTTTGAACTCCCGCTCCGTGAAGAGCAGGCGGTAACGCTCCTCCGGCACCCGGGCCTCCGCCCCGAGCCGCGCCGCCTCCTCCCGGCAGGCCTCCCGGCTCGGCGCGTGCAGCATGGCGAAGAGGTTGTACGGCCACTCGGCCCGGGTGGACCGGGCGTAGCAGTGAGTGACCCAGGGTGAGCCGGCGAGGATGCGGCCGACCCGCTCTTCGTCCTCCGGCTCCACCTGCCAGACGCTCATGGCGTTGGCCGGGTAGCCGACGGCGAAGTGTTTCAGGGTGGCGCCGAAACGCCGGATCACGCCCTTGCGGCGCAGCGCCGAGAGGATTGTCAGCGCCCGTTCCTCCGAGACACCGGCCTGCCGCCCGAGGGAAGCGAAGGGGCGCGGGATCACCGGGAGATCGACCGTGAAGGTCCGGACCACCCGCCACTCCTCCTCCGTCAGGGGGACAGCTTCAGCCTCCGCGCAGGACTGGTCGACGTCGGCGGCGGCGGGCGACGCCGTCGCCGCTTCCTCATCCAGGGGGAATTCGACCTTGATCTTGAACATCCGGGTGGCCGGGAGGACAATCAGGTTGGCGAGGCCAACCCGGCAGGCGATCGCCCCCACCTCCTCGGCCAGGGTCTGCCCTGGCCCCACCGTAAGCGTGAACCACAGGTTGTAGCCGGTCCCGGCGTCATCCCGCAGATAGTTGTGAGTCACCCCCGGCCAGGCGTTGATCTCGGCGGCCACCGCCTCCACTTCCGCGGCCGGGACGCCCGCCGCCAGCAGGGTGCTCTTGTATCCGAGGCGCCGGGAGTCGAAGACCGCCCCCAGACGCCGGATCAAGCCGTTCGACAACCACTCCTGGAGGCGAGCGCGCACCTCGTCCTCCGCCCAGCCCGCCTCCCGGGCCAGGGCGGCATAGGGCTCGGCCACCAGCGGGAAGCGGCTCTGGGCAAGGCTCAGGAGCCGCCGCTCCTCCGGCGGGAGGTTGACCGGTGCCGCCCCCGCTCCGGCTTTGATCATCCGGCAGCCTCCTTCACGGCACTCCCCTTGCGGTAGAGACACCACGGGTCCTCCGCCAGGTAGTCGCCTCGGGTGGCGTAGAAGGCCCGGGCCCGGCAGCCGCCGCAGACGTCCTTGTGGTCGCAGGTCCCGCACCGCCCGCCCCACTCCATCGTGCGGAGCTTAAGAAAGACCGGGTTTGTGGCCCACAGCTCGTCGAAGGGCTGCTCCCGCACGTTGCCGACCTTGAGGTAGAGGTACGGGCAGGGGTTGACGTCTCCGTTGGGGATGATGACGCAGTAGTTGGTCCCGGCCAGGCACCCCCGGGTGAACCGCATCGGGATGTTCTTCATCCGGGCGATCCGCATGAACTGCGGGGCGCAGGTCGGCTTCA